>CAWJYO010000006.1:0-400048 GCA_963847085.1 uncultured Chitinophagaceae bacterium
CTTGATCTTTGATAACTTTATCCATGAAATGATTCTCTTCAATTTTTGAAGGATTTCCGTTCGCCATTTGTGGATAAAGCTTTAGTTCTGATCCTTTGTTTTTGTAATTATGTTTGGCAAAAATCTTTGATGCTTTATACCCTAAAGCTTTTATTTTTTAGTGAAAATGATCGCAGCGGTCGTTTTCAGATCCGATTTAAGTGTGATTTCTCGCCTAATTCGATTATCATAAAATACTAATAAAGCTGTGTTAGGAGGTATTTCGCCTTCATTATTAGCAAACATTTGAAGTTCATTCATTCCATTTTTTAGAATTGGTATCGTAACTATTATAGGCGTATATGAAAGTCGTTGATGATTCAGTAACAAAACATGGTTATAATAAACACTGATCGTATCATTGTCAATTATGCCATTGTCATAAAAAAATAGTTTAATCGAATCTGAAACGACCTCATATTTTTCTTTGATGTCTACTTTTCTGGTAAGAAATGTACTGTCCGATGTTTTTTTACCTTGAATGTTTGGAACTATGCTATCCTTATTTTTGGAACTTAAGGATTGAGTATCGTTTTTTTTGGAAACTCTAAAACTTCCCGGATAGCAACCGCCCGCATCCTGCAAGAGTGTTTTTTTGTAGAACAACATTGTTCCATCATTTTTCCAATCGCCTGATAAAACTATACTATCATAGGTAATTTTTATTTTACCTGCTATTAGCTGCTTACACCAATTTATTTCGGTACCACTCCTTTCTTCTGCAACTGAAACATCATTCCACTCAATCACATTGCCTTCTACACTGCCCTGAATATTGTATATAACATAGTAATTTTTACCATCGTTTGATACGTTTTTGACCGTTCCGGTAAATGACTGTCCTTTTGTGTTTACTATGTTTAACACCATAGTAAACATAAGTGGTTTCGATTGAAATTTTTGGTAAAGTGCGCCAGTATAAGTACCACTCAACGTTACCTCTTGCGCATTGGATTCACTCAAACATCCACTTATGAAACAAAAAAGAAGTAAAAGTTTTTTGAAAATCATCAATTTTGGATTGCCGTGCTTTCGTTTTGATTGCAACTAATCTTAAACGAATAAAGAATTATTTCATTTTCCAACACCTATAAATTAAATTTTTTTTAAGCGGCCTACTGCTAAAGCGCAACCCCGCCGCTCCGTAACGAACAAGCAGATAATAGGGTAATGAAAGATTTTCATTTTGAATCGTTGCATCAGCTGGTAGTTCCTCTTTATATAGCGCTTGAGCAAGGCAGTAACTGGGAATCGAAGCGATAATCTTCTTGATCTGTCGGGTAAGAAACTATATATCAATAGTCAAACAGAATAGGGGGCAAATTGCTCCCCTTTTTGCTCCCCAACATATTTATAATCTAATAAATCATTGAAAATTAATTCAATGTATGATTTAGTTGTAGACCCTGCGGAGCAAATGTCGAATCATATAATTAAGGATTTAAAAACAATTTCTCAGTTAGAGCACTGATTGTCAATGCTTATGTGTTTGCATCTTCCTGTTCTAAAAAATCGAAAATAGAACTGAGCTCTACTAGTGTGTAAGAGAATTTTACGAAGGCTAATAGAGATATATGAGTATGTCGTTTTTAGTTGATTTCCGATTTTGCTACTAATCGATCACTAAGCCAATTAATTTTTAAATTGTTTTCTGGTCAATGGTTTACGAAAAGACCGATTTCTGCAAAGGAAACTTCCACTTTGGGTTTTGAATAATTTTAGAAACATAAAACTGCATACTAGAGCAGTGGTTGGCTTAGACAATCGAATTACTAAACTCAACTGTACCGTAAAATAGTTGTCGCTATGAAAAAGCGAAGTAAATAGCTAAGAAGAGGTGATGGCGTTGAGAAGCTTCTTAAACAATTTTCTTTTGCAAGGCGGTTGAAACAGCTTCTGAAACGCTGTGCACATGCAGCTTCTGATAGATCTTTTTAACATGGCTGTTCACTGTGAAAATAGAGATATGCAGTTCTGAGGCAATCATTTTATGGCTTAATCCCTTTACAAGTAATCGGAGCAGTTCAAGTTCACGGTCAGATAAATCAAACTTTTCATTAGACTGGGAGTTTTGTTTTTGAAAAAGTTCAAGAACTTTTCTCGCAACACTTGCAGTCATGGGTGCTCCCCCATTAACCACATCATAAATACCTTCAATTAATTTTTCGGGCGGTGTTTTTTTTAAAATGTATCCATCTGCACCAGCAAGAATGCTGGTGAAAATTTTTTCATCATCTTCAAAAACAGTTTGCATGATGATACAGATGGAAGGAAAATTTCTTTTAATGATTTTTACACCGTCAATGCCATTCACTTTCGGCATATCAATATCCATCAGCACAACATCAGGAGAATTTGTAGAGAGGTGTTCTATAACATCTTCGCAATTTTCATAATCACCAACACACAGCATTTCTTTTTCAAGCCCTATTAATAAGTTCAAGGCTTCTCTTCTATGTTGATGGTCATCGAAAATTGCAATCTTAATCATGCTGCAAAATAAATCGTAAAAAAAACTAAATCAATAGCTTAAAAAGGCTATTGGTTTTACTGGTAAGGAAACCGCAAATGTATTTCTGTGCCCTTTCCGCATTCGGATTTAATTTCTAATTGTCCCTTCAAATTTTCTGCACGTGTTTGCAGATTGATTAACCCGTTTGCAGATTTACGCACCACTTTTTTATCAAAGCCTTTACCATCATCTTTTATTGAGAGCTTTATTGCGGCATTTTCCGTAATCAAATCTATCCAAACATTTTTTGCTTCTGCATACTTTACAATGTTGTTCAGTGCTTCTTTATAAAGCAGATAAAAATCTTTTCGTTTTTCCATTTCAAATTTTACATGATTAAGCTGCTCATCAAAATTGAAATGAAGTGAACAGTTTTTTGCTTCAAACAACTGCACTGCATGTTCACGCATTCTGTTGATGATGTTTTCAAAACGGTCATTGCGTGCATTAATAGTCCAGACAATATCATTCATCGCTTCCATCATTTCATTTGTGTCTTCACTTATTTTTTTAAGCAAATGGCCAGACTCTGCTGCATCTTTTTTCAATTGTTCCTGTGCTACTTTTGAATAAATAGAAATGGTGCTTAATGACGAACCAATCTCATCATGCAAATCGGTTGCGATACGATTTCTTACACGTTGTAGTTTTAAAACTTGGTTAAGCCTATACTGATAAATGTTATAAATAACCGCCGCTGTTGTTATAATAACCAAAGTATAAAACCACCATGTTCTCCACCAGGGCGAAATGATTTCTATTGAAATTGTCTTTGGATTTTTACTCCATTGTTCACCATCATTGCTTGCTTGAACAAGAAAATAATATTTGCCAGGGTTAAGATTTGTATAAGTTGCTTCGCGAAAAGTACCCCCATTGATCCAGTCTTTATCAAAACCTTTCATCATATAACGATAATAAACACTTCCTGCTCTTCTGTAATCGGTAGCAGAAAATTGAAACGTAATTATGTTCTGATTATAGTCCAATGTAATTGCATCAGTATAAAGAATGTCTTTTATAAGCGGAGATCCGGGTAATTTTAACGGTACTCTTTTATTGAACAATCTAAAGTCTGTGATTAAAACCGACGGTGGTTGCAGCGGTTTTATTTCATCAGGACTAAAGAAATTGATTCCGTTTACACCTCCAAAAAAAAGGAGTCTATCTTGTGTTTTACAATAAGAGTATCGGTCAAATTCGTTTCCTTGTAAGCCGTCATTTACATCAAAGTTTCTGAATGCTTTTTTCCTGATATTAAACTGTGATAAACCTTTATTTGTGCTCATCCATAAATTGCCATTGTCATCAGGTAAAATTCCATATACCACGTTATTAGGTAACCCTTTATCAACCGTATAACGAATACATTTTCCTGTTAGTTTATCTAACCTGTTTAACCCACCACCATTTGTACCTATCCATAAATATTTGCAGGGCTCTAAAGGATCATTGCAAAGAGAGAAAATGTAATTATTACTCAGGCTGGATGTGTCATTATTTTGTTGCGTATAATATTTCCATGAAGTATCTTTTTTATTAAAGCGCATTAACCCATTTTGTGTTCCAAGCCATAATATGTTACCGGTATCTTCATAAATGGTTTGAACGAAATCAAAATTATCTTTATCCTGAACGATAGGATACTTGTAAACATGAAATACGCCAGTTGCAGTATTGTATTGCAGGAAACTTTTTTTGCATCCCATCCACAATGTATTATTGTTATCCAAATAAAGTGGGAAGGGTGTCAATTCTTTTTCAGAAGAAGGAAGATTAATTTTTTTACTAAGATTTGATTTTATGTTGAAACAGGAAATAGCATCATCAGCAGAGCACCAGTAATTTCCGGTTTTATCAATTACAATGGATTCGGAGTGTTTCCGGTTTTTAATGGAATCTACATTGACAAGTTGCTTGTTTTTCACAAGAATGCGCAACAAGCTGTTTGCAATTATTCTTCCATCGCTATCTTCTGCTAATTGATAAGCTGTAAACTGCGGAAGAATGAAATGAAAATTTTCTTTTTCAGGATTTAATTTAAGAATACCATATCCATATGTACCAATCCATATCACCCCATTGCGATCTGTATAAAATGAATTGACACCTCCCAAAAATTTATTCACCTCATTATTATTGGAAGTTAGATTTTCAACTTTACCGGTTTTATTTATAAGTATGGTTTTGTCTTTATCAGCAATCCAAATTCTGCCGGTTTTATCTACCATCAAACGATTTCTCATAATCTCCGGCTGATAAATCTTTTTAGGATTCGAAAAGTTATTACTGTCAAATTCGTAAATACCTGTTTTGTTTTGTAAAAACAATTCGCTGCCAGATTGATTTTTAAAAAGCAAAGGCATTTCTTCCAATTGAGGAGAACATTTTAGCTTCTCAATGAACTTGTAAGAATTATGATTGAATATGACTTGATAAATGCCGTTACCTGTTGATACAAAAACGTTGTCGCCAAACACATATAACCTTGGTGCACTAACAGATCTTTTATTGGCTGTAGGTTGATTGATTAGTGTAATATGCGTAAACTCCAATTGATAATTTGCAAAAAAATTCTGCATGTCGCCGTCACTTTGGTTTTGCATATTTTTTCTGGTAACCGAAAGATGATCTATTCCTTTATCAGTTGCTATCCAGAATGCACCCGTTTTATCTTCGTTGATTGATATTATCGTGTTGCTTGTCAGGCTTTGTTCAGTAGTATGTTTAAGATGAATAAATATGAGATGTTCTCTGTCGAAAATATCAATACCCTCATGTTGTGTGCCTATCCATAATCTTTGTTTTGAATCTTCAAAAAGACAGTTAATTTCATTATCTGAAAGTGAAGTAGAGTCAGAAGGATTGTGATGATAAACAATAAATTTATATCCGTCGTATCTGTTTAATCCGTCGTTGGTTCCAAACCACATAAAGCCCATCTTATCTTGCAAGATGCTACTTACAAAACCTTGCGAAAGTCCGTCATTGATGGTAAGCATTTCAAAGGGAAGCGAAATCGTTTGCTGGCACTTACCTCCAATAAATATTATTTGCAGAAAAAGAATAAAAACAAAAGGTATGGTTATTCTCATTGCAGGCAATTCATTTTAAAAGTAAAATCATTTTTTGAAATGAAGCATGTTTCCTTACTCAGATAATGTTGTTTTTAATTGTTCCATTCTTACTGTGAAAGCTGGAAGATTCTATTGATAATGGTTTGTTGGAATATTATCAATAGAATCTTTAAAACAATAATCACTTTATCCAATTGCAAGGACGGTTATGCAATTATTTCAGCAAAAAAGAGGAATCGCCTTTATCATCAAGAGAAGCCAAAAAGCTGCTGGGAGTAGAACAAAAAAAAGTTATACAAAGATTGCTACCGATTTGGTGGTGAGTAAGAAACCGGTGCGCATCTCAATTTAAAATACTTATGAGAAGTGAGAGGTAAAGAGTAAAGCCAAATCGCTTAAAAATGCCAACCGCAATCAACGGATTCTGGGTGTAGGTAATCACTCATCTTCTTTTAACAAAATCAACTAAAAACAAAAAGTCCGCCGTAGAAATGGATGGACTTTGAAATGAAAGTGTTATAAACAAACGAAAAGGTTTACCGTTTTACAAATCCTTTTGATACTTTTCCCGTATTGGTTTCTATCATCATCATATAAAACCCACCTAACAGCGAATTCACGCTAAAGCTGTACACATCGCTGTTGCTACCTTCTTTAGACATCATTAATTTACCTATAGCGTCATATACTTTTACACTTCTAATCCTTGCATTGCCGCCTACATGGACACTGATAATATCAGATGCCGGATTGGGGTAAATCACAATTCTATTGTCGTTTGCATCCTTTACCGATACGATGGTGGAATAGCTTGTTTTCCCGTTGATATCTGTTAGCACAATGCGGTAATAAGCCGTACTATCCAGGTAAAATGCATCGCTAAAGCTATAATAGTTAAAGCTATTGCCATTCATCGCTTTTACAGGACTTCCCACGTTTTGCCATGTAACAACATCGGTGCTTTTTTGTACCTGGTAGTACTTGCAATTGGCTTCCTGCGTTGTTATCCAATTAATAACCGTAAGAGAGTTTTCACGCGTGGCCGTTACAGATAGCCAATGTAGTGGAAGCACGCCTGCAATACTGGTAAGTGTTAATTCATCAAGGCTGATATTTGATAAGCCTGATGTGGTAATGTAGTTGTTCGTTGCGTCACGGCTAACGTCGTTTGTATAAGCCGTCCAGGTATTGTTTGTAAAGGCGTTCAGCACCAAAGTATTTTCATCGAGTCCATTCAGTTCATCATCCTGATAG
The DNA here is from genome assembly GCA_963847085.1 of uncultured Chitinophagaceae bacterium. Classification (GTDB taxonomy): domain Bacteria; phylum Bacteroidota; class Bacteroidia; order Chitinophagales; family Chitinophagaceae; genus Ilyomonas. The sequence continues at coordinate 6,883 of CAWJYO010000006.1, forward strand.
CCAAAATCAATGGTTCCATTAAAGTCTGCAAAGGGTTGCGAAAACTGATACACACGATTGATGTGAGTGCCGGTAGCTGTGTGAAAGAGTGTGGTGCTTTTGGTAATTCCGGTGGGCGTCAACAACATATCGGTTGATGATGTAAGCACGAGGCTGTCGAAGGAGATGTTTGTTTTTGCCCCAATAAACAGGTTCGCATCATTGCCAATTGAGAAAAACGTTTGTGCATGAAGATGGGTTGTCAGAGAAAGCAAAAACCAACAGACAATGATATGATTGACGAATGTTTTCATAAAAATATTTTTTGTATCCATGCCATCCTTTTATTTCGGGCAAGGGTTGTCAAAAAAACTATTTTCTTGTTTGATTGTCTACCATCGGTTGCTGTAAACCCTTTTGCCCTCTCACGTACATGATTATTTGTTTTACATCATTTAATTCACTTTCTAAAATATCAGGCCTCGTAAAAACTGCCCTGTTATTTTTGATGATAGCAACTGCCGGATCTAGGAAAGCATAGGTGTAAAAAGAACTTGTTATCGCTTTTTCGATATCCAAGTTATTTTTGTAAGCCGACAAGCACCCCACCACTATACGCCTATTGGCAGTATCGGCTCTATACAATTTGATCATGTACCAAAAAGCCTTTTTCAGATCCATATTGGTTAATAAGTCCCTTACACCTTCCCATGTATAAGAGGTAGGATAAATGATGCTTTTATACACAGAGTCTCTTGCTATTTTCAAAAATTCCGGGCTTACCCTGAAACTGTCGTTCTGCATGTCAACGCCGTTTTGGTACAAGTCTTTGTACCAGTTTTGCCAATATAAAATGGTTTGATAACTTGTATCTGCTTTGTAAGAAACGCTGTCCTGGCTATAAACAGATGAGAAGAAAATTATAGACGCAAAAAGGAGCATACCATACTTAATCATAACCAATTAATTTTTAAAGAACTCAGACAATTGTTTATGGGTTTTGGCAGTTAAAAATTTTTCAAGTATTGACAGCCGCTTTTCCATCTCGTTTACTTTCTTATTGGTTTCGCTAATCTTTTTTTGGTTGCTTTGTAAAATTTTAAGATAATTTACATTATCCACACCAACTAAGGTATTTACCATTTTGGGTCCCTCACTTACATCCTGAACCCATGAACGACCTACGGAAAATTTAAAATCAACGGCTGTCATTTTTGAGGGATTCTTTGCTATTCCATATCCCGGCACATTACCCTCAGCCAGAATATAATCTCCTGAGTTTACAGGCCCCATTACTTTAACGGGTACCTGACCCATAAAAGCAACTTTATTTCCGGCTTGCTCTTTTCCTTCAGGTGGCGTATTGCCCAATACTACAGGCTTATGCGAAACAACCATTACCTGTTCGGCTCCTTTCATATCCTTTGTTATTTTGCCTCCTTTTACAGCAACAATATCCCCGGCAGAAATAAATTCATTTTCATCTTCTCTTTCTAACCATTCTGCATAGTCACCATGGCCTGAAGTGTACTCTACACCTATGTGATTAAAGTTCTCTGTTATCTCGGTAGAACTTGCCAGTAAGCCTAGATAATCTTTAGCCAAATCAATTCCGCCAACGTAAGCTACAATGCCGGTAATCGTTGCAGGATCTAAATAATTAGTTAACCAGTCTTGAGGTGATTCGGCTATTACACTGCCTAACTTTCTATCATCCTTATCAGAAAAGTTTAAATATTCATTGTTATGATCTAAAACATTATTGGTAAACGAAGTTGGTATATTTGGAAATGTAAAAGTTGGAAGTTCCGGAATATTTACTTGTGGAATTTTAGGAAGAATTTCAAAACCGGGCACGGCAACTGTTTCGGTTGTGGTACTAACGTTTACTTTTGGAATATGTGTATTGACATCCTTGTTAATAACCGGAATATGAATTGAATAGTCACTACCAAAGGAGATACTTGGTACGGGTACAGGTATAGTTGTGCCCTTGTATTCCCTGGGCAGGTTAAGACTTTTATTGATAGATTTTGTTACCAGATTTGTTATTTGAATGGTTGTTCCTGCTTCCAAAGCCTGCGGTGTAAGTTCAAGTATATCCTGAAGATTAAAGTTCTTTCCATGCGATGTAATTAAACCTTTAATTTCCTCCTCCTGATTCTGAATGACCTGGGCATTGGGTAACGTGACCTGGTAATAAGATGATCCATTCCAAAGGGGATGAGCTTTTCCAAGTTTGATTTTTAAACCCTGCCCACCTGTAGAGGTATTTGTATTTTGAAAATTGGCAATGTAACCGCTATCGTTCGTTGAGACCGATAATTTATTGGCAGGCAGACCTGTGCCAATACCAACATTGCCACTATTGGTATTGTAAACATCTTTTCCATGGTTTGCCCAGTTCTTATCTTCTTTCGGCATTACAAATGAAACTGTTGCCCAGCCCGTATCCTTGCGAACATAAAGCAAACTATCTGTAGTGTTAAACATCATCATACCTACAGGAGGATTCATCATAGCCTTAATTTGGTCGCTGCTAAGTCGCGGCAGTAACAAACCTTTGGTTGTGCTTTCTAATTCTAATAAAGAATTAGGGTTGATATTTTTTGCATTGTCGCCAATTTTTACTTGAGCAATCGCATTGCTGCCGTAAACAATAAGAAGCAGTAAAAAGAGAATTTGTGTAAAGCTTTTCATGGGATTTGTTTTTATTACAATTGGAAGAAATAAAACGTTGAGTGCGTTTGCCGGTTGCTGATTCATGCTGAGACCTAAATCTTTTCAACAGTTTCAATTTCTAATCCTACTTAAATTTGGCTTTGTAAAAATGGAGCGCTGAAAAGAAGAAGTCAATCGCCTAATCGGGCGATTTTTAGAGCGTAATTGTGCGTAAGTGAAAGCGTTTTTGAATACTCTTTGTTTATAAAAAAACAAAGTGAAACACAAATGTCTTTTGGTATTGCACACTTGTAACCTTTCTACTTATCGTGGCTGGCCGTCAGTACTACTAAGTTATTATATGAGGTTTAGAATGTCTTGACATGTATAAAGAGAGATTAATAAAAATAGCAGTAAAATTCTCCGGTAGTTAAGAAGTCTTGTCCACTGATAATAAACCTTTTTAAATTGGGTAGGGAAACTGAAATTTTCTAAAGATGATTGTCATATTCCTTTCCTTACGGAAATCGAACCTGTAATCAATTCAGAGACAAAGGATTAATATTTTGCGGAATTTTACTTCAAATAAAAACTCCTTCAAAATCAACAATTTGAAGGAGAATGCAAATTTTGTAGAGCGTACGGGAATCGAACCCGTGATTCCTCCGTGAAAGGGAGGTGTCTTAACCCCTTGACCAACGCTCCATGTTGTGATTTGGGAGTGCAAAAGTAACAGCCCTACTTTAAAGAGGCAAATTTTTTTGAAAAGTATCCTCTTATTTTTTATAGGGCAGAGGTCGGTACCGTTGCTTCTGTAGTTTTCATTTCATTTAAACCACAGACTGCGTGCATGTCGGGAATGAGTACGTGTTCATAACCTTTTTGCAATAACTTCTTCATAAAATCCTGCTGTACGCCATACTCGCCATGCACCAGATAAACACAACTCACACTGCTTATTTCCTGACAGGAAAGATAGCGACACAAATCGTCCACATCGCCATGGGCACTCATGCTTCGCATTACTTCTATTTCTGCATTTACCACCAGTTCCTGCCCGTTTATTTTTACCTCTTTTGTTCCGTTCATCAACTGACCTCCCAATGAGTGCGGATCGCAGTATCCAACAAGTAAAATGGTGTTTCGTTCAAACTCAATGTTGTTTTTAATATGAAAACGAACACGTCCGGCATCTGCCATGCCGCTGGCTGAAATGATAATACAAGGCTCGGTTTTGTGTTCCAATATCTTACTTTCTTCAACCGTTTGGGTAAAATACAATCCTGGAAAACTGAACGGGTCATCATCAATTTCCAATACTTTTTGTAATCGCTCATTAAACAAAGCCGGATATTTTTTTACTACTTGTGTGGTTTCATTGCTTAACGGACTATCTACAATTACCGGCACTTCAGGCAAACGTTTTTCAAGACTTAACTGGTTGAGGAAGTACAATAATTCCTGGGTTCTGCCAACACTAAATGCCGGAATGATGAGTTTACCTCCTTTTTCAACACAGGTATGCCTGATGTGTTTCAGCAATACATCCAATGTGCTGAATTGGTTTTGATGCAGGCTGTTGCCGTATGTGCTTTCAATAATAATAAAATCAGCTTGCGGGAAGCATTGTGGCGGGCACAAAATCACATCGTGATATCTGCCAACGTCTCCGCTAAAATGGACCGTTTTGGTTTCGCCGTTTTCTTTTATTCTTACAGTGATGCCTGCACTGCCAATAATATGGCCTGTATTATTGTAAAATACATCTATTCCATCTTCAATGGTTATCCATTTGTCCATTTCGACAATTGTAAACAAATCTGCAGTCCTTTCAACGTCTTCCAATGTATATAAGGGTTCTACGGCATCATCATTTTCCTTATGATAGCGTGTTATGAAGATTGGATTCATTTCTTCTGAATATCTGCCGAATCCTGCAACAGTAACAGGGCCAGGTCGCGCGTGGCAGCAGTGCAATAAATGGGTCCTGCAAAACCTTCTTTTACCAGTTTTGGTATTAGTCCGCAATGATCAATATGAGCATGAGACAGCAATAAATAATTTACCTCTTTTGCATTAAAACCAAAACTGCTGTTTAAAGAATCGGTGGCATCTCCCATGCCCTGAAACATGCCGCAGTCAAATAAAATTTGGGTTCCCTTCTCTAAAGTAAGTAAGTGCTTGGAGCCGGTTACTGTACGAGCAGCGCCATGAAAAGCAATCTTCATTCTTATAATGAGTTGAATTTTGAAAAGTTGAGTTGGAAAGAACATTTATTGTACCATTTGCTAAAAAGCAAAGGTTATCAATCCGTTAATTGTTTAAACGTTTAAACAAATGTTTAATTGGTTTACATGTTTAAACGTTTATACATTTGCAGAGCAATTAGAAAAAGGGAGTACAAAACGAAACCCGCCGTCGCAAAACAAAACTTCTTCCTTCAATCTCTGCAGAGATAAAGGAATTTCAAATTGCAACAAACGACAGCTTGCTGATTTGTGAACATTAAAAAACAAAATGTATGAACAACATTAACAAGCACTATCATTAATATTAGTGCAGAAGAATTTAAAAACTTAACCAGTGAAGTAAAAGAAACTGTAGCTAACAGCAACTTCACACAAAGGATAAAAGTTTCAGTATCGTTGATTTATGGAAAATTCAACGCAACCGTAAAACACAAGACCTGTCAAAAAGAAAGATGTTGTCGAGAAGAAACACTATCGTTTAATGTTTTGGGTTTAGTAACTATAAGTAATGCCTGTATACTTTTATACAGGCATTTTTATTTTTGCAAGAATTAAAAAGGGGCAAAACCATAAGCTACTTCTTATTCCTGCACTAAAAAGCAAAATACTTCCTTTGGTCCATGAACACCAACTACTAATGTTTTTTCAATATCCGCCGTTCGGCTTGGTCCGGTAGCTAAAGTAATTACTGAAGGTAGATTACGGATACTTCTGCTGCACATTTTGCAAAGCATCTTTAATATCATACACCAACTGGCTTGTATAGGCAATGCAAATGTGAACCGGAGCATATATGCTTGTTGTTCTGCCGCTTTGCTGCGCTGCACTCATCACAATACTTCCCGTGCGGGCAATGAGTTGCTCACATGATGTGATAGAAGCATCGCAACCCGCAAGATCATTTGTATAAACAGGAGCAAAATTGTTTTGAGCCAATGCTTCTTTAATAGCATCTTCCCTGCAATATATATTTTTCCATTTCCGGGCTGCTACCAATTCATTTAGCTGTTGCACCAATTCGGTAAAATCGGCACAAAAACAAAACCGCCCCAGCAGCTTTGTAAAATTCTCTGCAAATTCTACTTCCAAATCCTGCTGCAATGGTTTGAAAACATTCTTTGTGCCTTCGCTTTGTGGAAACGGAACAGGCACTGATTGCGTCAGTGCCTGTCTAATTTTATTTAAAATATGTTCTTTTCCTATGCTCATTTTCTATGCAAGATTTGGCGTCTTTTAAGCTGCTGTCGTAAGGTGGAACGCCTTCATCAATCGTTCCTTTTTCATGATGGCTCGCTTTCATCCACTTCCAATAATTTCTTTTCTTCATAAGGACGTTTTCCTATCAATTCCTCAACATCACTTTTAAACAATACTTCTTTAGTTAAAAGTTCTTTGGCAAGTTTTTCAACCTGTTCTCTTTTATCTATCAGTAATGCTTTTGTTCTTTCATAAGAGATGTCAATCATCTTTCTTACTTCTTCGTCAATCATCTTACCGGTTTCTTCAGAAAACGGTTTGGTGAATGTATTCTCAGCCTGCGGATCGTAATAACTGATGTTACCGATTTTATCATTCATTCCATACACCGTAATCATGGAATAAGCCGTCTTTGTTATCTGCTGCAGGTCGTTGCTCGCGCCGGTTGATATTTTTCCGAAGAAAATATCTTCCGCTGCACGTCCGCCCAGCGTCATACAAATCTGGTCATTCAACTGATCGGTATTATAGAGATATTGCTCTTTAGGCGTGTATTGCGCATAACCCAATGCTGCCGTACCTCGTGGGCACAATCGTTACTTTTAATAATGGATATGCATGTTCCAGAAACCAGCCGCAAATGGCATGTCCGGCTTCGTGATAAGCAATGATTTCTTTTTCTTCCGGCGAAATGATTTTGTTTTTCTTTTCCAAACCACCAATCACACGGTCAATCGCATCCTGGAAATCGCTCATATCCACAGCATCTTTGCCTTTACGGGCGGCTATTAACGCAGCTTCATTACAAACATTGGCAATATCTGCACCGGCAAAGCCAGGTGTTTGTTCAGCCAGTTTATTAATATCGAGTGTTTGTGAAACTTTAATGGGTTTAAGATGCACTTTAAATATTTGCTCACGACCTTTTACATCGGGCCGGTCAATTGAAATTTGCCTGTCAAAACGACCCGGGCGTAGCAAAGCCGTATCCAGCACATCAGGCCGGTTGGTAGCTGCCAGAATGATAATGCCGCTTTCGCCGCCAAAGCCATCCATTTCTACCAGCAACTGGTTCAATGTGTTTTCGCGCTCATCATTGCTCATAATGGCATTTCTGCCACGTGCACGACCAATAGCATCAATTTCATCAATAAAAATGATACAAGGTGATTTTTCGCGGGCCTGCTTAAACAAATCCCTTACGCGGCTTGCACCCACACCCACAAACAGTTCAACAAAATCGGAACCGCTCATGCTAAAGAACGGAACCTGCGCTTCGCCGGCCATCGCTTTCGCAAGTAATGTTTTACCGGTACCGGGAGGGCCTATTAGCAAAGCTCCTTTAGGAATTTTACCGCCGAGGGCCGTGTATTTTTTAGGATTTTTTAGGAAATCAACAATTTCCATTACTTCTACTTTGGCTTCATCAAGCCCGGCAACATCGGTAAACGTGATGTTTACTTTTGTGCCTTTTTCAAACAATGTCGCTTTTGATTTGCCAATGTTGAAAATGCCACCTGGCCCGCCACCGCCTGCAGGTCCGCCCACTTTGCGCATGAGCAAAATCCACAAGCCTGCCATCAATAGAAACGTAAATAAAATGTTGGCAACGGGGCCAAACCATTGTCCTTCATCGGCTACATTTTCCTGAACGTGCGGCAACCGTGGGATGCGACTGGTAGAATTCATTCATTGAGTTGTGAAAGCTTGTCCAATCTGTTACCTGAAATTCAAACAAAGGCCCTTCAATTTTAGAAGGGTCCAATGTTCTTTTGAATTTGTTGATATAAAACGGCTTGCTTAAGCTTTCGGCTTTTACATAAACCCGAACCGTACTTTTGTTGGTAACCAGCCCCAACTGCTGCACATCGCCTTGTGCCAGCATGTTCTGCTGAAACTCCTGCATCGTAGTTATTGTTAAGTCGGGCGTGGTTTGTTTTAAATAACCATATCCCAATATGATTGCTGCAATAATTGCATAAATCCAATAAATACTTAACCGCGGACCTTTTTTGTTAGTCGAGTTAGAATTACGGTCCTCGCTCGTTCCGTTTTTATCAAAAAAATTAGGTCGGTTTTTTTTCTCTTCTTGTGCCATATCAATGATTCCAAAAAATGTTTACAAATAAAAACTATTCTTCATCATGCCCTTTTATTTCGGCATCGCTCCACATGTCTTCCAATTTATAAAACCTGCGGGCTTCAGGATGCATAACATGAACTACAATATTTATATAGTCAAGCAACACCCATTGCAACGATTGATACCCTTCATATTTATAAGGGTTTTCATCGCATTGCAGTTTTACCTGCTCCTGCACATAATCGGCAATGGCTTTAATTTGAATGCTGCTGGTGGCTTCACAAATAATAAAAAAATCAGATACAGCTTCCGGAATTTTTCGAAGATCAAGAGAAATTATATGTTCTCCTTTCTTGTCGCGGATAGCTTTAATGATTGTTTTATAAAGGCGTGAATTTGTGGTAAGCTTCCCTCTCTTCTGAACGGTGCGCGTAGCTAAAATGGATAGTGGTGCCAAATAAAAAAAATGAGGTTTTAAAAGTTTGATTCGCTTTTGTTCTTAAGTTAGTACTCTAACAGAAGATGTTTATCAGTTGCTTTTTCAATTTGCCAGATTATAGTTTACAGCGGTTTTGCAATAGCAAAAATAGCTAATAAACTATCTTAGCAAATGTATGTAATAAATTTACCTTCACCCTATTTATGCAAAGTATTGGTAAACCTTTCACAGAACTTATAGAGGTTGACAGCACCAACAACTATGCCATGGCAGCCGCACAAAAAGGGACTGCCAAATGGGGCGAAGCCTGGTTTGCACACCGCCAAACGGCAGGCAAAGGAAGCCGCGGAAAAAGCTGGAACAGCAGCGTTGGCGAGAATATTGTTTTATCGGTTTTATTGCAGCCCGGCGTTCATTTGCCAGGTTTCCGACAGCTTTTATATAACCGCAATGGTAGCATTGGCTTGTTATGATTTGTTTAGAAAATATGCTGCCGATTCAGTTTCGATAAAATGGACAAATGATATTTACTGGAATGACAGAAAGGCAGCGGGCATTTTAATCGAAAACAAATTCAGAGGCAATGACTGGCAATGGTGCGTGGCCGGAATTGGAATGAACATCAATCAAACAAGCTTTGACCGCCTCGTTGCCAAACCCGGTTTCGCTAAAACAAATTACTGGCAAAACTTACGATGTGGTGGCTTTGGCAAAAGAACTTTGCGAGTGCATGCAACAACGTTACGAGCAATTGCAAAGGGACAAAGTAAGCATTCTGGCGGATTACAACGATGCACTTTATAAACGCACCCAAACCGTAAAATTGAAAAAAGGGGCTGTTGTTTTTACAGGTATTATTGAAGGCGTTACATGCTTCGGGTTTACTGGAAGTGAAAGATGGCTTGCAACCGCAGTTCCATTTTGGTGAAATAGAATGGGTGTTACCGAAACGTGATGTTGTTTAAAATATCAGCATTGCTTTCTTCGCCTCTTGCGTCTCTTTCAAAGCGGTTGTTGTGATAACCATTGATGATGCTTTGAAAAATATAGGCAAAAACAAACGTTAGTACACCCCATTTTTTGTATTGATAAATATGCGCCACCTCGTGCCGCACCCAGGATGGCGATTGTAAAAACTGTTCGCGCGAAACACCCCACAAATAAATCGTTTTATTAATAACAATAGCTGCCGCCTGCGAGCGTAGCTTTCTTGCAGCGATTTTTGCTAATGGGCTTTGTTCTTTAATAAATACAATCATAATTCAAATATAAAATACAACCCTTTTTCAAGCCTACATTTGTGATGCGTTTGTAAATATCTTGCTTATGAAAACAACATTCTTTTTTCTTTTGATAATTCCTTTTGGATTTGCGCTCGCACAAAAAAATACACCCACCTTTAACGCTGCGGCACGCCCGAAAAACTTATCTGATTCAGCCCTGTTGGATTTGGTGCAAAAACAAACGTTCCGGTATTTCTGGGACTTTGCGCATCCTGTTAGTGGACTTGCCCGCGAGCGCAGCAACAAAGCTTACGATTATGGCGATGAAGTGGTAACTACCGGTGGCAGCGGCTTTGGTATTATGGCAATTATTGTAGCTACGGAACGCAAATGGATCAATCGTGATACTGCTGTAAATCATCTTTTAAAAACCGTGAAATTCTTAGCAAAAGCAAGTGCCTATCATGGTGTGTTTCCGCACTGGATGGACGGATCAACCGGCAAAACCATTCCGTTTGGCAGAAAAGATGATGGCGGCGATTTGGTAGAAACTTCTTTTTTGTTTCAGGGTTTGCTTTGCGCAAGGCAATATTTTTCGGGCAAAAACAACGGCGAAGAAGAGCTTCGCAACCGCATTACCTGGCTGTGGAATGAAGTGGAATGGAACTGGCACACACGCGGCGGGCTGGATTTGCTGTACTGGCACTGGAGCCCGAACAACGGCTGGGCAATGAATTTTGAATTGCGCGGCTGGAACGAAACCTTAATTACTTATATTTTAGCGGCTTCCTCTCCTACTTATTCCATCTCAAAAAAAGTGTACGACAACTGTTGGGCGCAAAGCAATCATTTTATCAATGGCAAAGAGTTTTATGGTGTGAAGTTGCCATTGGGTTTTGATTATGGCGGGCCGCTTTTTTTTACGCATTATTCTTTTCTTGGTTTGAATCCGCACGACTTAAAAGACCAATATGCCGATTACTGGCAACAGAACTACAATCATACGCTGATCAATTACAAACATTGCGTTCTCAATCCCAACCATTTTGCGGGTTATGGCGAGAATTGCTGGGGCCTAACTGCATGCGATACGTATGATGGTTATAATGCTTTTTCGCCAACGAATGATTTTGGAACCATTGCACCCACGGCTGCTCTTTCCGCCATGCCATATTCGCCCGAATATTCGATGAAAGCATTAAAGCATTTTTATTATGATTTGGGTGATAAAATCTGGGGTGAATACGGCTTTAAAGATGCGTTTAATGAAAGCAAGAACTGGGTGGCCAATTCTTATTTAGCCATAGATGAAGGGCCTATTGTTGTGATGATTGAAAACTATCGCACTGGCTTGTTGTGGAAGTTGTTTATGAGTTGCCCGGAAATACAAAATGGTTTGAAGAAAGTTGGGGTTTGAAAGTCCGTATTTGTCGAAATAAAAAAGCGGCACAACCAAACTAAATCAATTTATTCATTTTCTTGTTTCAGCGTGATGCTTCCCTAACTATACTTAATCCTGAAACATTTTACTTCTTATTGAATGACACTAACTATAGCAGAAAAAACTTTAAACAAAAAACATTGAATTGTGTAAAACTTTTTAAAGGGAAAATCTAGGCTTTTGGTATGATTACTAAATTTGTTAGCTAATTAAATTTAATTCGATGAAGCAGGTACAATTAATCAAGCTTTTTGTTTCATGTCCAAGTGACTTAAAAAACGAAGTAGATTCTATAAGGCTAATTATTGAAGAAATTAATAAGACTTCAGGGAAAGAAAATTCATATACATTAGAACTTCTTTATTGGAAACAAGACACATATACGCAAATAGGGGACGATGTACAAGATGTAATTAATCGCCAGTTGGATTCTGAATATGATATTATAGTAAGTCTATTTTGGCAAAGAATAGGTACGCCAACAAAAAGAGATAAATCTGGAACAATTGAAGAAATTAATAGAGCAATAATGAATAAAAAAGAATTATTAATTTATTTTAAAACTCTGCCCCCAGAAAATTTGAATTTACTAGATTTAAAAGGGTTGAATAGAATTAATACATATAAAAAAACGTTGACCAAAAAGGGTATTTTATATAAAGAATATGATAGCATTGATTCCTTTGAATCTTTATTTAGGATAAATGTAATTAACCTCATTAATGATAAGTTTATTACACATCTAGTAAGTAAAACATCATTGAGTTTAAATCAACTTACTGTTGATAAATATTCATTAATCAACTCGATAATAAATGAAGTGGAACAAAAAAATCAATTAAGTGATTTATCTCTAAATATATTTCAAATGGTTGAACAAAGTTTATCTGCTGCAAATATGGTTACTAATTCATTATATTCAATAACTGCATCAGTTAATGATTTTAGTGCAAATATGACCAAAAGAACAAAAGAATTGAATCAAATTAATGACATAAAAGATAACAGATTGAGGTTAAGTAAAGCCCAAATAGTTATTAATCTGTTTTCGGATGAGCTTAATGAATTTAATCTGAGGATTGATCAAGAGCTACCAATCTTTTCTCAGAATTTTTTGTCTTTAGGCCCGATTTACTCAAATGTAAAGTTATTTGCCTCCAATTACGATATTAAAGAGTATACTTTTGTGAACGAGGCAGTTGTTGAATTAAGAAATTCAGTTGAAACAGCTACAACGAATGGCGCATTTTTACTTAAAGAAATAAGCAAATGGAGACCAATGAATTCAAAATTTAATAAAAGTAAAAGAGAAACTGAAGAGGTTCTTAAAAACTTAACAAAAGTGATGTTAGAAGGATTAAAGTTATTAGACGAAGCTATTTTGTAATTCATTTTCCTGTCGTTTTAATGTTCTTCACCCATAACGAAAAAGCGGTAAAACCAAACATTATCTATCCATACATTATTACAACAGCGTATAGTATGTTTGCCAAAGCAAAGCGTATGTTTGAGTAGCAAACGCTTCCGCATTAAACAAGAAAACATTCATGCAGCAAACAGATTTTTTGTAGCTCGAACGTCGTCTCCTCTGAGAACGGTGCTGGAATTTTAGGGCAAAACCAAACCTAATTCATTCATCATTCCAACATCATATTATGTTTGCTAATTGATTAAATGTAACATCAGCATTGCTTCGTACAAACCATAACACATGCAGCAAACCGATTTTTTAGTGATTGGCTCCGGCATTGCCGGCTTAACGTATGCCTTAAAAATTGCGCAACAATTTCCGCAAAAACAAATCCTGGTCATAACCAAAACCAGCGCCGATGAAACCAACACCAAATACGCGCAGGGCGGCGTTGCCGGCGTGATGGATGAAGCCAAAGACAGTTATGACAAACACATTGAAGACACGTTGATTGCCGGCGATGGTTTGTGCAATGAAAAGATTGTTGAAATTGTAGTAAAAGAAGGCCCTGAACGTATTAATGAAATCATTGACTATGGTGCCGAATTCGATAAAGATGAAAAGGGCGAATATGCTTTAGGGCGCGAAGGCGGCCATAGCGAGTTTCGCATCCTCCATCACAAAGATGTTACCGGCAAAGAACTGGAACGCGCTTTATTATCGCAAATCGAAAAGCACCCGAACATTCAACTTGTGAAGCACTGCTTTGTACTCGATTTAATTACACAACATCATTTGGGTTATCTCGTTACCAAAGCCACACCTGATATTTGTTGCTATGGTGTGTATGTGCTGAATGAAGAAACAAATAATACTGAAACCATTCTGGCTAAAATAACCGTGCTGGCAACAGGCGGTTGCGGGCAGGCATATCGCACCACTACCAACCCTAAAATAGCAACCGGCGATGGCATTGCCATGGTATATCGTGCCAAGGGAAGAATAGAAAATATGGAGTTCATCCAGTTTCATCCAACAGCCTTATATGAGCCTGGAATTTCACCTTCTTTTTTAATAACCGAAGCTGTGCGCGGCGATGGCGGCATCCTGCGAAACAAAGAAGGCGAAGCGTTTATGGAACGTTATGATGCCCGTAAAGATCTGGCTCCGCGGGATATTGTTGCCCGCGCTATTGACAGCGAAATGAAGCGTACCGGAACAGAACATGTTTATCTTGATTGCAGGCACATGGACAAGGAAAAATTCATTCATCACTTTCCCAATATTTATGAAAAATGCCTGAGCATTGGCATTGATGCATTGCAGCAAATGATACCCGTTGCACCGGCTGCCCATTACAGTTGCGGCGGTATTAAAACGGATGAATGGGCACGCACTTCCATTCAACATTTGTATGCCTGCGGCGAATGCGCCAGTACCGGATTGCATGGCGCCAACCGGCTTGCCAGTAACAGCTTATTGGAAGCGATGGTGTTTGGTCATCGTGCTTATGTGGACAGCGCTAAAATCGTTGACAACATTGAATTTGAAAGGGGCATTCCCGACTGGAGCCAGCAAGGCACAACCGAACCAAAAGAAATGATTTTGATAACGCAAAGCGTAAAAGAGCTGCAACAAATTATGAGCGATTATGTTGGCATCGTGCGTACTGATGTTCGCCTGCAACGCGCTTCCAAACGGCTGGATTTATTGTTTGATGAAACCGAAGCTTTGTACAAAGCCACGCGCGTATCGCCGCAATTGTTTGAGTTGCGAAACATCATTAGCGTTGGATACTTAATTGTAAAAGGCGCAACATTCAGAAAAGAAAGCAGGGGCTTGCATTACAATACCGACCATCCAGAAAAAAGCGAGCTTGTTGCAGAACATCATTTTGTGATAATGGAACACGGATGACACGGATTTCATGCACAGATTTGTTGGTTGCCTGAACCGGGATGAATGAGATATTTGAGATTGATGAGATATGGATGAAGTTTGTTTTTGCAATAATATTCCATCTTACTTATTCAATATTAAATCCGAAACATCCGTGCATTAAATCCGTGTCATCCGTATTCTATTCATCGCCCGTCTATCTTTGCCCTTATGTTCTATATTGTATATGGTTTTTTCTACTTGTTTTCGCTTCTACCCTTTCGGTTGATGTATGTAGTAAGCGATGGCATTTCGTTCTTGTTGTATCATGTCATCAGGTATCGCAGAAATGTGGTAAAACAAAACCTCCTTATTGCTTTTCCCGAAAAAACCGATGTGGAAAGAAGTAGAATTGAACGCAATTTTTATACGCATTTTACTGATAACTGGCTCGAGTTTATCAAGCTGCTTTCTATTTCAAAAAAAGAACTGAACAAACGCTTTACCGGCAATTATGAGCTATTCAATAAGTTATACCAAACCGGCCAAAATGTGCAGGTGCATTTGGGGCATTATTTTAATTGGGAGTATGGAAATGTAGCTTTCGGTTTAAATATTTTGTATCCGTTTGTTGTGGTGTATAAACCTATTAGCAACACTGTCATTGACCGTATTTTTAATAAAGTCCGTACCCGTTTTGCTTCTCATTTAATAGCCGCCAACAACTATCGGAAAGAGTTTGCGCCGTTCGCCAAACAACGGTTTGCCCTGGTGCTGGTAGCTGATCAAAGCGAATTTCCCGAGCATGCATACTGGCTTCCTTTTTTTGGTAAAATGGCAACCTTTGTGCAGGGCCCCGAACGCACGGCGCGTATGAATAATACAGCCGTAATGATGGGAAAAATTAAAATAATAAAACGAGGCTATTACCGGGCAGAAGTAGTATTGTTAACCACCGACCCGAAGAGCCTGCCCAAAGGGGAAATTACAAAACGCATGGCTGCTTTTATTGAAGACGGCATACGCGAGCAACCAGCCAATTATTTATGGAGCCATCGCCGGTGGAAGTGGGAATGGGATGCAGAAAAATACAAAGCTTTATAAGCTGCAAGCTGTTAGTTACAAGCTGCAAGTGTGTTATCTATACCATCTCTTACATCTCATAGCTTGTAACTAACAGCTTGTAGCTAACAGCTTATAATCTTGTATCATCCTTTTGTAAAATGCACCACGTTATTTTTTATAGGTTTAATGGTTTGCAAATATTCATAGATGGCTCGTAAGTCTTTCGTTGACATGCCGGTGTACATCATCCATGGCATCTGAGTATTGTAATCATCTTCCTTTTGTGGTTTTGGCTGGTAAGAAGGATCGGAATAAAGTTTAAATCGCTTCACAAAATCATCTTCAGTCCATTTGCCAATGCCGGTTTCATTATCGAATGTTATATTGGCCGAATGAGCCGTCGTACCATTAGGAAAGGTAAAACTACGTCCGCCGCCAAACTCTGTTCCGGCAATCACAGCGCCTTTTGATACCTGGCTATGACACTCTACACAGTTTGCAATGGTTACCAGATATTTTCCGTAAGCCACTGCATTGTTGGTATCAGGCATAGGTGATAAAGATGCTTTTACAGGAATAGTGTTTACAATGAAATTTACCGGAAAATCCAAACTCCTTTCCGGTATGTTGTTCTGAATAGGTGGAAGAGAACGAACATACGCAATGATGCTGTACGCATCTTCCTGTGCCATTTTACCATAAGCTGCATAACCCATCAGCGGAAAAAGCGCATGACCATCTTTGGTTACGCCGCATGTGATAGCGCGAAAAAGCTCGCCATCAGTCCAGTTTTGCAATCCATAAGGTGTAATATTCCTTGAGTATAATGTACCGGGTAATCCGACTTCTTTTCCAAACCTTTCTCCTCCGCCACCAAAAGTTCCTTTACGAATAGGACCGGCATAGTAGTGTCCAGTCGCGTTGGCTGTGGCAATCCATGCAGGCAACAACATGATTAGCCAAATATTCTCCTCTTTGCACACGCCCGGGTGTGATTGCCACTTTTAAGTTAGGTGCTTCACCAACATTTGGCAAAGCCGTTTTAACATACAATGCAATAGCAGAAACGCCGATTAAAAGAACAATAATAACAATGAATACAATTCGAAGAATTTTTCTCATAAAGCAGGCTTTAAATTGGTTATGAAGTTTTCACAAATTTATAGTGCATCGTTTTATTCGGAATAATCTTTCATCAGAAAACAGAACCGTTTATAAATTTTTTACTTGTCTGTTCTTGCTCACATCCTTAGCTCAAAGCTTGCGGCTTGTAGCATATAACGCACGGCCAGGAACTCATAACTAATCTTATGGGGATTTTCTACCACGAATGGGTTTTAAAACTACTCTTTTATTTTCACATAATTTGTTGTGGTACAATGCTTGCATTATGCTAAAACATCTAAAACAAAAATAATGGCAAGTTCAAAATTTGTTGCAGGTTTAATACTGGGTGCGGCTGCAGGCACATTAATCGCTTTGTTTGCCAACAGCGAAAAGGGTCAGGGCTTATGGGATGATGTAAGTAGCAAAGGAAAAGATTTGTGGGATGATGTAACAGACACGGCCGATGACTGGCAGGACACGGCGAAAAGCAAATATGGCGATTGGAAAGACAAAGCCAAAGGTAAGTACGACGATACGACTGATAATTTAAGCGACCTGATTGCGCAAGGCAAGAAATATATTGCAAAATTAGAAAAGAAAGCTAAAGATGTGAAAGATGCAGCAACCGATTAATAACGATACAACAGCGCATTTTGAAGACGCGCAGGAAAAGCCCAATTTTTTTACCGAAATAAAAGACCGGTTTCAGGCTTATGTTTCCGATAGAATAACACTTGTAAAATTACAAGCGGTAGAAAAAATATCGGTTGCCGTAGCGGCTATTATTTCGGGCGTGTTACTGCTGGTGTTCGGTTTGTTTTTGCTCATATTTCTCAGCATCACCCTGGGCTTTTTGTTCAGCCATTGGCTTGATAGCTATGCTGCAGGCTTTGGCATTGTAGCCGGCATTTATTTGTTGTTGATACTATTAGTAGTTTTCTTCGGCAAAAAGCTTTTTGGAAATGCCGTTACCAGTAAATTGATTCAAAACTTTCTTAAGAAAAAGTGATGGCAAACTATAGCAGAGATTTATCGCACGTTAAATCTTTAAAAGATTTGCAAAGCGAAATTTTAAAAATAAAGGCAGACGTTGCCACGCATGAAGTGCACCTGAAAAATGGTGTAAAGCGGGCACCTGTCGAAGCCCGGAAGTACGCATTGAGCAATGCGAGCAAAGCGATTCCTTCTGCAATTATGAAGGTTGTTCCGTTTTTCCTTACTGCAGGTGCCCTTAAAAACAGTTTTGGATTCGTGAGAAATGCTGCGGGTTTATTTTCGGTTTTTAAAAAGCAAAAAGGCACTACAATAAAAGACCGTGTTTTCAATGTTGTGAAAAAAGCAGGCACAGCCGCCGCCCTTAAAGGCGTTATGAATTATATCAAAAACCGCAAACATTCACATCAAAAAATCGAAGTATCATGAGAAGCATCCTGTACCTCATCGCAGTTGTCTGTATTATCATTTGGGTTTGGCAATTCTTTTTTACCGGTGGTGCCAATACATCGGGGCTCATTCACATTTTGCTGGTGATTGCTATCATTTCTATTTTGATAGCTGTCATTCGCAGGGCGTAATAAAACCCAAAAGGCCGTTGCTGTATATGAAGAAACAAAGCCTGCCAAGGTTTTGAGAGCACCGTTATTGATTGATAAATTAAAGCTTCTACCTTTTGAACCGCATCGTAAAAAAGAGCTTAAAAATTGTTGCATGGATAGCAGGAAGCATCATCTTCCTGCTATTACTTATTATTGTGGCGATACAAATTCCCGCTGTACAAAATTTCGCCAAAAACAAAGCCGTCGGTTATCTTGAAGGAAAAATAAAAACAAAGGTTTCCATTGCTAAATTGAGCATTGCATTTCCCAAACGCATTGTGCTGCAAGGCATTTATTTTGAAGATCAGAAACACGATACTTTACTGGCTGGAAAAGAAATTCGTGTTGACATTGGTATGTTTGGTTTGCTGCATCACCAGGTGAATGTAAACTATCTTTCGCTTGATGGAATTCGGGCCAATATTTATCGTTTGAAGCCCGATACCACTTTTAATTTTCAGTACATCGTAAATGCTTTTAACAGCGACCAAAAGAAAACACCAACACCAAACGATACGGGCAGTTCAATGCAGTTTCATTTGGATAAAATTGTATTGAACAATATTGTGGCTACTTATAAAGATGATGAAACCGGCAATAATGTATATTTTAAATTAGGCAATTTTACAACCCGCATTACTAAGTTTGATTTAGACCATAGTATTTATACGATTCCTGACATTACCGTAAAAGATATTGTTGCCAATGTTTATCAATACAAACCCTTGGTGCAGGAAGATACAAGTTATGTGGATACAACTACTGTTGGTAAATCAACCAGCCCTGTTATTAACTTGAAAGCGCTTACACTTCAAAACATCAACTTCAATTATAAAAACGATGTATCGGCTTTACTTGCTGATTTGCATCTGGGCGAATTGGTTACACATCCCGGCGATATGAATCTGCAAACGCTTCATATTCGTTTAAATGATATTGCACTTAACAACACGCAGGCAAAAATTGCATTGGGCAAATCGGAAGAAGCAACTTATACCAAACAAGTAGTTACACAAAAAACCGGGGAGAGTTTAAAGAACCCGTGGAAGATTGAATTAGGCAAAGTTGACTTTAATAACAACACGTTTCAATACGATGATAACAACAAGCCGAAAGCCGCCGCAGGATTGGATAACAGCCATCTGCTGATAGATTCTTTTACGCTAAAAGGTGATAGTCTCGCATTCACGCCAAGCCTTTACAATGGCAACATTCGTAGACTCTCGTTCAAAGACCAAAGTGGTTTGGATTTGCGTCAATTTAGAACAAACTTTGTTTACACCGATACCGGCGCAAGTCTTAAATAATTTAGTGATACAAACCGATAACTCAACCATTCAAAACAAACTTGCTGTAAGCTATCCATCGCTTGATGCTATTTCAAAAAATCCGGGCAACATGTACATTGATGCCGACTTGCTGCAAACGCAAATCGGAGCCAAAGACCTTCTCACATTCATGCCTACATTTAAAAGAAATTTACGTGGTAAAGAGAATGCGGTGCTAAAAGTAAACACACGGATAAAAGGCTATGTAAAAGATTTGGATATACCACAATTTGAATTGAGCGGATGGGGAAATGTGGTGGTGAAATTATCGGGCAAAATAAAAGGTTTGCCTGATGCGAAAAAAGTGTATGCCGATGTGAACATTGCTCAAATCAGTGCTTCTAAAAATGACCTTCTTCCTTTCATTCCGGCTAAGGAACTGGCTAATTTCCGCTTGCCTGATAACCTGTTAATTAAAGGGTATTTCAAAGGCGGCATGAAAGACTTCAATACTGATTTAGCACTCAACACCAATCGTGGTAATGTAAAAGTTACCGGTGGTATGCACCCTAATGCACCTTACAGTGTAAAGGCTGTAGTTGATAAATTAAACCTTGGTTATCTCTTAAAACAAGAACAAAATGTTGGTACCGTTTCGCTCAATGCAAATGTAAGCGGCACGGGCACTGACATGAAAAAAGCCAATTTAAAATATGCCGTTCGTGTGCTGGCTGCACAAGTGAAGGGTTATAACTATCAAAACATAGATTTGAATGGTACGCTGAAGAATGGCGTTGCCGTTATAAACGCAGTTAGCGGCGATCCGAACATCAATTTCAACTTGGATGCAACGGCTGATATCAAACCTAAATATCCGGCGGTTCAACTCAATCTTTTGTTAGATACTATCAATCTCAATGCACTGCATCTCGTAACAGATACATTGGGCTTGCATGGTCATATTATTGCCGATGTTCCGGTAACTAATATTGATTCGTTGAACGGCACGGTTTCTATCACCGATTTAAACATCACCAGTGGCTTAAAATCTTACACGGCAGATAGTATTGGTTTGATAGCTTCTGCTACGCCACAACAAAAAAATATTGACCTGAATGTTGCCAATGTTATCAAGGCAACAATGAGTGGTCAGTATCAGTTAACGCAGATAGCACCAGCATTGCAAGCCACCATCAACCAGTATTATAATTTGCCTAATTATAAAGCACAAAAATTTGCTCCGCAAAATTTTAACCTCGACTGCTACTATCATTCCGCAAGGCTTGTTGTTAGATTTTGTTCCAGCTTTAAAAGGCAGCGATTCTTTAACGCTTACTTCTTCATTCAACAGTGCACAAAACGATTTGCAATTGGCAGTGAACGGAAGAAAAATCTTAGTTGATTCGACACTGATTGATAGTTTAACAATTGGGGCAAAAACAAACGCCGATAAATTGGATTTGGGTGTAAGCTTTGACGATCTTCAGGTTGGTTCGATTGAATTATTCAAAACAAATTTAGCTGCTTCGTTGGCTCATAACCAGCTTGATTTTACTTTGGGTTCAGATGACCAAAAAGGCAAGCTGCAATATGAGCTTGGCGGATTACTAAGCCAAATAAAAAACGGAGTAAAGTTCGGTCTGAAAGACTCACTGGTATTGGATTACAACAGATGGAATGTAGCGCAGGGCAACTTTATTCAGTACGATTCTATAGCTGGTATTTTGGTAAACAATTTTGCCATCAGTCAGAATGGGCAATCGCTTACTATTAATAGCACACCACAAACACCTAATGCGCCGATTAAAGTTGATTTTAATAACTTTCAAATTGCAACGATTACAAAAATTGCACACGAGGATTCCATTCCTGTAGAAGGTTCAATCAATGGCAATGCAGTGGTGAGAGATGTGATGAAGAGTCCGGTTTTCACTTCTGATTTGGCTATCAACAATCTCATTTATAAACGCGATACCATTGGTAATTTATCGCTAAAAGTAAACAACGAACAAGCTAATACTTATGCTGCGAACATTGCATTGGTAGGCAACAATACCGATGTGCAAATCAATGGTAAGTACTATACCGGTGAAAGCAGGATGGATTTACAATTGGCACTCAACCGTTTAAATTTAGCCATCGTGAAACCCTTTGCCGGCGACCAGTTGACCGACATTGGCGGAGAATTAAAAGGCAGTGCGACAATACAAGGAACGATAAGTGCTCCAACTGTAAATGGTTCCTTGCATTTTGATAGTACATTCATTATTCCGGCTATCACCGGCGAGCGTTTAACATTACCCAATGAAACCATTGATATAGACAACCAGGGCATTCATTTTAATGAATTCACCCTACGCGATGCGAACAATTCACGTGCTGTTATTGATGGAGATATTTTAACCACAGATTTTAAAAACTACAAGTTTGCATTAAATCTCAGTACCGACAATTTTGAAGCAGTCAATAAAAAGCAGGGCACGAAAGATTTGTTTTATGGAAAAATGAACATTGATGCCGATGTTGACGTTACCGGCACGCTGGATGCGCCCAGCATCAATGCTAATCTGCGTGTAAATAAGCCTACCGATTTTACTCTTGTATTGCCCAGCAGCGACCCCGAAGTAGAAGCACGTGATGGTGTAGTGATATTTGTTGACAAAGACCATCCTGAAAGAAATAAACCAACGCCATCTATCACCGATACCATCACCGGTCAGACCCAAATGAAAGGGTTGGACGTAACGGCGAATATTGAAACCGACAGTACGGCAAGATTTACTGTTGTTATAGACGAGCGAAGTGGCGATGCTTTAACCATTATGGGTGCTGCTGACCTTGCTGCTGGCATTGATAAAAGCGGAAAAATAAGTCTTACCGGCAATTACAAAGTATCAAAAGGCGCTTACAACTTATCGCTTTCTTTTTTAAAAAGAAAGTTCGATATACAGCAGGGCAGCACCATCATCTGGACGGGCGATCCTACTTCTGCACAAGTGGATATAACAGCCACTTATCTTGCTAACACTGCACCTATTGATTTGATGCAATCCGAAATAGCTGGCGCTACACAGGCTGTACAAACTACTTATAAAGAAAAGCTGCCTTTTCATGTGAATCTACACATGACCGGCGAGATGCTGAAGCCTACCATTTCGTTTGATATTACACTGCCGCAGGATGAGCTTTCACGCTGGCCAGATGTAGATACTAAATTGCAACAGGTACGAAGCGATGAAGCTGAAGTAAACAAGCAAGCTTTTGCTTTGTTGTTGCTGGGCAGGTTTGTGCAGGAAGATCCGCTGGCAAGTTCAGGTGGCGGTGGCGGTGTAGAAGGCGCAGTTCGCAGCAGTGCTGCCAGTTTGCTTACCGACCAGTTAAACAAGTTAGCAGGCAACCTTGTAAAAGGTGTTGACTTGAATTTCGATCTGCAATCGCAGCAGGACTATTCAACCGGTACAGCACAAAACAGCACCGACCTGAAAGTGGGTGTGAGCAAGCGTTTACTGAATGATAGAATCAAAGTGAATGTGGGAAGTTCTTTCGCTGTTGAAAACCCGCAGGGCAGCAACAAAGCCGCTTCTAATATTGCAGGCGATGTGTCGGTAGATTACCAGCTTACCAAGGATGGGCGTTATTTATTGCAGGCTTATCGCCGCAACAATTATGAAGGCGTGGCAGAAGGACAGGTTATCGAAACAGGACTGAGCTTTATTTTGAATTATGATTATAACCGTTTGAAAGAAATTTTTGAAAGACATAAAGTGGCAAAGGAAGTTCGTAAAAGGAACAAGGAAACGGAGAAAAAAGTAGAAGACCAAAAAGCACAAAAAGAAGAACAGGATAAGCAACAGAAACAAGCAGCAGATAGTAAGAAGTGAATAGTGAGAATCAGGGCAAAAACAAAGAATATAAAATACAGGTTTATGGTACTGAGCGTCCGAATCTCCGATGAATCGTCTGTTGCAATCCAAGAGTGATTCTTTTTTCTCTTTTACTTAAAAGAGAAAAAAGAATCACTCTTGTACGCTTTGAAAATAATTGAGCAAATTTCATCAACCATTATTGTCATAAAAACAAAACGCTGAAGTAGTCAGCACCAACGTTGATATAGCAAATGAACTATAAGCTTTCATATTTTTTTATTTTACTCTTTATTGTGTTGTTCGCTGCCTGCGATAACACCAAACACTTAGCGCCGGGACAAAATTTATACATCGGTTCCAATGTGAAAATAAAGGCAACGCCACCCATTTCTAAAAAGCGGAAAAAGGCATTGGAAAGTGATATGCAATCGCTCATTCGCCCAAAGCCCAACTCAAAAATATTAGGCATTCGTTTGAAGCTAACCTTGTATAATATGGTTGATACGCCAA
Source organism: uncultured Chitinophagaceae bacterium (assembly GCA_963847085.1). Lineage (GTDB taxonomy): Bacteria > Bacteroidota > Bacteroidia > Chitinophagales > Chitinophagaceae > Ilyomonas. Next base: position 30,855 of record CAWJYO010000006.1, read on the forward strand.
GAGGTAAAGGCTTGCGTTATTTAATCAAAAACAAACTTGGCGAGCCGCCTGTAATTGCCTCTTACAGCACGTTGGATAAAGACCGCCTTGTTATGCAAAACCGTCTTGAAAACCGGGGCTGGTTTAATGATACGGTAACACTTGATTCAATGGTAAAGCATCGCAAATTTGAAGGCGAGTTTACGGCTTATGTACACAATCAGTACACCATGCGCAACATTTCTTTTCCAAGAGATAGCTCTGTGTTAAGCCGCAATATTGTGGGTAAAGATGTAACACAAAAGCGAGCCTTGAGACAATCATTATTACTACCTGGCAATCCGTATGATTTGGATGTAATTAAATTAGAGCGTGAACGCATTGATGCACGTTTAAAAAATAAAGGTTTTTATTATTTCGGTCCCGATTATTTAATTGCCAATGTTGATTCAACAGTCGGCAATCATCAGGTAGATGTGGCGATGAAAATAAAAGACGAAACACCCGATGCTGCCCGCAGACAATATCGCATCAACGATATTATTGTGTATGCCGATTACAGCAATGAAGCTGATACCAGCCTTGATGGTGCGAAGAAATATCATGGTTATACGATTGTTGATCCGCACCATCGCTTTAACCCAAAAATGTTTGTGCGAACGCTTGTGTTTGATTCCGGTGATTTGTATAAGCGCGACGATCATAATTTATCCCTTAATCGCTTAACCACATTGGGTGTGTACAAATTTGTAAAAGCCCGTTTTTTACCCGATCCGAACTCAGACAGTTTATTAAATGCTTATTATTATCTCACACCAACTCAAAAAAAATCTCTGCGCTTTCAGGTATCAGGATTAACCAAAAGCAATAACTCTAACGGTGGAGAATTGTCGGTAAACTGGCGAAACCGCAGCTTGTTTAAAGGTGCTGAAATACTTACTGTAACTACTTATGGGGGCCTTGAAAAACAAATTGCGGCTGGCACTTCTGCAACACGGATAGATACGCGTAGGTTAGGTGCGGAAGCCGATTTGTATGTGCCACGTATTATTTCTCCTTTTTATGTTCGCACCAACAGCGGCTTTGTTCCGCATACAAAATTTATGTTGGGTTATGAGTTGTTTAACCGAAGCACACAATATTTATTAACCACTTATCGCGGTAGTTATGGCTATGTGTGGAAAGAAAATATTTTAACTGAACACCAGCTTAATTTAATCAGTATCAGTTCTGTACAGCCTACGCATATTACCGCTGATTTTCAGGATAGCTTAAAAGAACCAAAGTTTTATACTTTAAAACGTAGCATTGAAAAGCAGTTTATCATTGGCCCTTCCTATAACTACAATTACAACACGCTTAACAAGCCAAGCACGCGCAGAAAAAACGATTATTACTTTAATGGCAATCTTGATCTATCTGCACCACCACCCATTTGGTTTAGCGGCGATACAACAGCAGGAAAACAAAAAACGCTGTTTCGTACACCGTTATCTCAGTATATAAGAACCGAAGTAGAGCTGAGATATACCCGCAAACTGGGCACGAACAGTTCGTTTAATTCAAGGCTGTGGGGAGGCTATGGCTATGCGTATGGCAACAGCGTTTCGATGCCCTATATCAAATCGTTTTTTGCAGGCGGAACCAACGATATTCGGGCATTTCGTGCCCGCACACTTGGGCCTGGAAGCTACTATGCCGGCAACCCACGTGACAGCCTCGTAGTTGATCAGCCGGGCGACATAAAACTGGAGGCGAATGCCGAGTATCGCGCAAAATTGTTTTCCATTGTGCGAGGAGCTTTGTTTGTAGATGCAGGTAATGTGTGGACAAGAAAACCAGATCCTACCAGACCAGGTTCAGAATTCAGCAGTCAGTTTTTAAAACAAATTGCCGTTGGCATGGGTGCAGGTCTGCGCTTCGATGTTTCTATTTTGGTTCTGCGGTTAGATGTTGCTATTCCTGTGCGCCTGCCTTATCTTCCGGACGGACAGCGGTGGGTGTTTGACCAAATTAACTTTGGCGACAAAAACTGGCGCAGAAATAATTTGGTTTTCAATCTTGCTATCGGTTATCCGTTTTAATAGTGTATGAATTACATTTTACAATGTGAATCTAACTTACATTTGCCGCTTTCCTGTGAAGAGTGAGAACTAAATTTTGCTGCAAAAACAAACTTGGATAGCTGCGTAAAGAATGAAATGAGAAAACAAATAGGAGCGTTTGCATAGCACATTCTTCAAACATTTTATTATAAACCTCTACAGCTTTGTGGCTAAAATACAGCTAGGCAAATGAAATTTGTTTTACAGAAAATAACAACATGAAAGCAGTGATTCCTGTAGCGGGTGCAGGTGCCAAACTTCGCCCTCATACTTATACACAACCTAAAGCACTCATACCTATTGCCGGTAAAACCATATTGAGTTATATCGTTGATCAATTGAACAATGCAGGTATTTATGAGTTTATTTTCATAGTAGGTTATCTCGGTGAAAAAATTGAAGAATATGTAAAGCAAACTTACCCGCATTTGTACTGTCATTTTGTTCATCAAAATGAAAGGCAGGGCACTGGTCATGCGATAGAGTTAGCACAAAGTATTATTGACGGCGATGAAGTATTGGTAACGCTCGGCGACACCATTTGTGAGTACGATGTGGCTGAAGTATTGCGCAGCCCTTACAATATGCTGGGCGTAAAAAAAGTGGATGACCCGCGCCGCTTTGGTGTTGCCGAAATCAATGCCAATGAGTTTATTGAACACGTGGTTGAAAAACCATCGATTCCTAAAAGCAATATGGCATTGGTTGGCGTTTATAAAATAAAAGATTCGCGTTTGATGTTTGACTGTTTGCATCAACTGTTTACTAATAATATTAAAACGCAGGGTGAATACAATTTGACGGATGGTTTGGAATGTATGATTAAAACTGGCACTCAGTTTAAATCGTTTCGTGTAAAAAGCTGGTACGATTGCGGGCGAAAAGAAACCTTGCTTGAAACGAATGCTATCCTGTTAAAAAAGGCTGGCAGCACCATTCATGAAACGGTGCAAAACGAAAGCTCTATCATTATTCCGCCTGTTACCATTGGCGCAGGTTGTGTGTTGAAAAATTCAATTATCGGCCCGCATGTTTCTATTGGCCCTAATACAACGGTGCAATATTCAACTATACGCGAAAGCATTATTGGCGCTTATACAACCTTATATGAAGTGGTGATTGACAATTCATTAATTGGTAGTGATGCTTCGGTAAAAGGGCTAAGCAGAAGTTTGAATATTGGCGATAATACGGAGATAGATTTTGGGTAGATTTGAGTGATTGAATATAGTTAATAAACCATTTTAAAATCTTTATATCTATAAAACATTTTGCTTTTGGTAATCGTTATAAAAATACGGCAAAACAAAAAGCGGAACAAATGATTCCGCTTTTTGTTTTATAATCTCATGTTTGGTTTTATTCTATTTTCCTACCACCAATTTCTTGTTTGCAATTTCTGCGCCTTTGGCTGTAATTAGCTGCACAAGATAAACGCCACTTTTCACGCTTGAAGACAGTTGCACATCAAACGTGTTAGCCGCCGGATTCACTGTGGTAGATTGTTTGTAAACCACTTTACCAATGCTGTTTGTAATTATAATTAAAGCTTGCTGAGGTTCGGCTTTACTACTGTTAAATGCAATAGTAACGTGGTTATTTGCAGGGTTGGGAAACAAATCAATGGTTGCATTGGTCGTGCGGGTTTCGTCAATTGATTTGATAGCCGTTCTGCCGGTGGAACCTGTTCCATTAGTCAGCAAACCATACACTATAATCTGGTTCGAAAAGGTTGGCAAATACACTTTGCCATTGGCTACAGTCGGAGGATTAAATTTAGCAAAAGTAGTTGAGTTGTCACGTGCCGCATTTTGCTGGCTATTCCACAATTCATGTGTAACATCGTCAGCAGCGAAGGCTTGTAAAATGCCAGGACGAACAAATGCTGTTGCATCGCCGGATAGAGAATGTGTAGCCCAGACAATGCCGGTATTTCTTTTACTAATGTTAGAAGAAACCGACATAAATCCTCCTGGCATTCCATCAGGCAATATCGTTGTACCGGAGATGGTATTTGCCGTATCAAAAGTTTGTTTTTTTCTTAAAAAAGGAATTTGTTTTAACAATGCATCTTCAGCCCACACATAAATATATTCTTTCTTTAAATTGTTTTTGAAATATACAGGTGTACCATGAATATTATTATGTCCCTGAAAGTCAGCATTGATATTCATGACTTGCATTGCGCCTGCATTATTGGATGTTGTTTTACCCAGATTGGTTGTGTTGACTGCAAACAAATAGCTTTGCTTGCTGCCCGATAAAGAGATATTTGTATTTGGAATAATCATTACACCATCAGAGCCATAATCCAAATCTCCATTTTCCAAATCGAGCCAGTTATGAGGTGTGAAAAAATCAACTACCTGCAGGCCGCTTGCCTGAGGTGAAAACTTTACAAGACTTTCGCCTCGGTTGATAGGATCATTCTCATTACCATTGTACCCTACCGAACCATTGCCGGTTGCAACATAAAGGTTTCCTAAGTCGTCAACTGTAGGTGCTTGTCCGCTCATCCAAATACCTCCGTTTATACCGTTGGGTGTATCGCAGTACACATATTTTGGGTTCAGGGTGGTAGCGTCAAAACCAATTACCCATCCATGATAGGGACCATGATCACATTGAGATGCCCAACAGACATAAACCACATTATTGTACAAGCACAAACCCGGGCGCTGGTTGCTAAGCTTTGAGTCGAAGGTAATGGTTCCGTTTACCGAGCCGGCTCCTGTTCCCGGAACGCTGACATCAACGAGCATGGGGCTGCCTGCTTTCTCTGCACCGGTGGTAATATCTATGGCATGAAGCATTTGAACAAAATCACTATCGCTCACTCTCATGCTCCTGGCCACAAAATACATAGTTTTAGAGGCAGGGTCAATTACCGGGGTACCTACAATTCCCATTTTACTTTGATAATCCGTATAAGCCCCCCAGTCGCATTTAAAATCGCCATTTTTAATGGGTTCAAAACCACCTGGTGTAGCATTAATTTGCCATAAAGGTGTGCCGCTTGGGTCATCGGCATCAAAGGCATATACACTATTGTTTACTGTAGCTACATACAACACATTGCGTGTTTTACCCCCCACATTAACGTTAGCAACAACAAGTGGTTGTGCATACACTTGCTCATCTACCGGAAGCGAATATAATTTGCCAAACGAGGTGGCATTTACATTCAACTGGTTCAGTGTTGTTTCATGATTGTTCCAGCCGGTTCTTTTCAAATCGTTATGCTGGGTAAGAACGCTTACTTGTGCCGAAAGATGAAGAACAGAGCAAAACAACAATACAAAAAAAACGGTGAAAGCGGCAGACAGGTGGTGTAAAGATTTCTTCATAGAATGGTTATTTTGACGGTACGAATATAGTTAATACAGCATAGATTATAACATTGAAAACAAAAATGGAACTCATCATTTCCAATCTGACTTACACTTCAATGTATTCAGTGTAATAACAAACGACTTTGTTTCTACACATCTGTTGTTGTAAATAAAAAAGGTATCGCCTTTCGGAGATACCTTTTGTAGCATTTTCAGATAACTATTATCAATCAAATGCATTAACACTCAGTAAAAACTTATTGCTCAGTTTTTACTTTCTTCTTATGCGTTTTGCCGCCATTTACCTGTGTTTTTACCTTGTAGCCATTGTGTTCCTTATGTTTACTGAACGTGTTATGCACTGTTTGCTTTACACTTGAAGTTGGTTTAACCTTCGTTTCAGTTTGTGCGTGAGAAGCAATGCTAAGGCTTACTGCCATGATAGTTAAGAAAACTAATTTTTTCATTTTTTAATTTTTACAAATATAGATGTAGAAATATGAAATAAGTTTAAAGGTATTATGTTCTTAAATTGATATTGGATAAAAGCATTCCGGGTTTGTTATTCACATCAACCTAACCTTTTCATAGCCTTTAGTTCTGTGGATATAAATGAATGTAAAAGCAGTTTTATTTTGAATGATTTTTAATTACTGCTTATCAAAATCAACTCTTGTTTTTACATCATTTTATAACCCTCCAATCATCAGTTATAAACGGCACAATTTCAGCCATACTATCCTACATAAATTAAAAACCTATGAACATTAATCGCACAAAAACAAAAGCCTTTGGACGTATTTTATTGGGCTCAATACTGGTAACAGCCGGTATTGGCCATCTCAGTTTTTTAAGAAGAGAATTTCGGGCGCAAGTACCCGATTGGGTACCACTTAGCACAGATGATACCGTTGTATATTCCGGCTTCGCAGAGATTGCTTTGGGAGCTGCATTGATTGCGCCCTGCAAATACAAAGCAACGGTTGGAAAAACCGCCGCCCTGTTTTTTGCAGCCGTATTTCCGGGTAATGTTTCGCAATACACACATCATCGCAATTCGTTTGGCTTAAATACCGATAACAAACGTTTAGCGAGATTGTTTTTTCAGCCGGTTTTGATTTATTGGGCCTTGAAAAGCACAAGCCATTAGTGAAGTTTGGTTTTGCCCTTTTTTCTTCTTCCCAAATAAAAATAAGAATAGTTGAAACTAAGGCACAGCAATGGATAGAGAGCTTTTAGCAAGAAGTTTTTGTTGCCGTCGTGTATAAATTTCCATTGAGAAGAACTGTATTTCTACAATTGACTACACAGTTAATTTTTACAACTTCTTTTTTCATAGCGTATTATAAAATGGCATGATAAAAGGTTTACGTTTTATACAAGAAAACTAAAAGCAATTTTTTAAAAAAGCAGATCTATGAACGACACAACACAACAAGCAGATGAACAAAAAGGAGTAAGCCGTCGTGCCGTAATTGGCGGTCTTGGAGCTACGTTAGCTACTGTAATTGCAGCACCGGTTTTTGGTTCACCTTCCTCACACGGAGATGCACCCGTGCCTCCACCGGGTTTAAGCGATCCTACTACAAAATATCCCAAACCACCCTTTGAAAGCCAAAGCCAGCCCTGGCCTGGTTTGGCAAGTAAAATGAACCCGCGCCCCGACCATGGTGAGCAGAGTTATAAAGGATCGGGAAGATTAGCCGGAAGAAAAGCATTGATAACCGGTGGTGATTCGGGAATGGGACGTGCAGCCGCTATTGCTTATGCACGCGAAGGTGCTGATGTTGCCATCAATTATTATCCGACGGAAGAACCGGATGCACAGGAAGTGATTGCCCTGATTAAAGCTGCCGGCCGCAAAGCCGTTGCTATTCCCGGAGATCTTCGCAACGAAGCATTTTGCACCAAGCTGGTAAGCGATGCCATTGCAGGTTTGGGCGGATTGGATATTATCGTAAGCAATGCCGGACGGCAACAATCGAAGCAGTCAATCCTCGACATTACAACTGAGGATTTTGATGCGACGATGAAGACGAATATTTATGCGCCATTCTGGATTATCAAAGCTGCATTGCCGCACTTGCCGCCAGGTTCAGTTATCATTGGTACCACATCGGAACAGGCTTACGATCCGTCACCCGATTTATATGATTATGCGCAAACCAAAGCGGCTACGATGAATTATGTAAAGTCGCTTTCCAAACAACTTGCGCCTAAAGGCATTCGCGTGTGTGGTGTAGCACCCGGACCTATCTGGACGCCCTTGCAGGTAAGCGGTGGCGCCACTCAGGAAAAGCTGGTAAAGTTTGGTGGTGATACACCTCTTGCCAGACCCGGGCAACCGGCAGAATTGGCTTCAATTTATGTTCAGTTAGCCGACCCGAATGCCAGTTATGCAACGGGCAATATTTACGGTTCAGGCGGTGGAAAAGGACAGCCATAAAATTTGTGAATTGAGATAGGGATAAAGCCGTCACACAGTATTGTAATGACGGCTTTTGTTTTTGCACCAATTTATTTGCTACAATGAACCGCTCATCATCTACAATCTTACAATTTAAAAAAGATTTTCTTCCTGTATAACCAGTAACAGATGCCCCATTCTAAAAAGAAAACAACTAACGCAGCGATGAACAAACTAAACAAATGCGACAGATGAACATAACCTAATAAGCTGGTTACAATAATGGTGATGTATTCCGTAAACCACCGATGACCCACAATTTCAAAAAACAAATAAATGAACAGTGAATTCATCCCGATAATTACAAAAAATTGTAAGTATTTTTTATGATTGCGAATGTCAATCCACCAATAAAAAAAGGCCAGCGTGAGCAGTACCCAACCCAATGAAACCAATACAAACGATGAAGTAGCAATGCGCTTGATAATGGGTGTAACACCTGTTCCGTCTAACAAATAACCAACTGCTAAACATGCAATTGCCCACAGCAGCATTGGCCGCAGCTTTTTGTTTTCCTTCATTAAAAATTTACCCGTTAGAAAACCAGCAATTGTGTGCACCGCAGTAGGAATGCAATTGATGGCAACCCATCCCTCTTTATTAATCACATTCATCAGCTTCAAATCAATATAGTTACCAAAGTTGTGCTGGTCGGTAAACGGTTGATTAAAATTGGGCACGTTCGTAAACCTGTATAAGACTTCTGTAAGTAACAACAAAGCAACGCAAACCACCACTTGCTTGTTGAACGAAAAGCCGGGAATTAAAAACGCAACGAGAGTAGTAAACGATAACTGTGTAAGCACATCCCAATACAAAAAAGAAATGCTGTGATCATGAACGGCATAATCCAGCACGCCCCAAAAGAACAACCACCAGCAGCGTTTGATTGTTTTGATAAACGAAGCGTTCCAAGACAACCCTTTTTGCTTTTGCTTGTGTAATGAATAAGCCAGCGCAACGCCAGCCATAAACATAAATGCAGGCTGCACCAAATCCCAAATATGCAGCCCATGCCAGGGATAATGAAAGAACTGTTGAACCAAACCATTGGCAGCATTGCCTTTGGTAGCTTCATCCAAACAATCGTACAGGCCTGCACTTTCCAAAGCAAGCAATACCATGATGAAGCCACGCATAAAATCTAACGACAACAAACGATAATAAAACGGAGGAGCATCGGACGATGGTTGCATAAAAAGTTGGCTTTAAAAATAAAAATAAGAGAGTTTGTTTTTACCTGAAAAATGTTTTTACAAAACGATAGCGATTGCACATTGGCAGTCTGATCTTGGTAGTATTAAAATTGATGTTCCTTGATTTATTACACCCTTTAAAAACGGAGGTAATGTATGAATAAGCTTGCAAAACAAAAAGGCGTAGCGTGCGTCTTTTTTGTTTGAGTCAATAGAAATGTAATACAATCCTGCACTAAAAGAAATCTTCGCTGGCAATACAACAGAAATCTTGCGTCGCATGATATTTTTTACACTGAATTTGGATTGACTAAGCAGGTTTGGTTTTACCAATATTTGAAGGTGCTGACAACTGGCTCCTTCAAAAAATTAGAACTTACATTTACATACCATGAATAACATAATCAACCAAACGCAGCAGTCTAAAGCAAATACTTTCAGGTCATTACATCACAATGGAAAGATGCTTGTGCTGCCTAATATCTGGGATCCGTTAGGCGCTTCCTTGCTGCAAAGTTTAGGATATGCTGCTGTTGCCACTGCCAGCGCTTCCATTGCTTTTACTAATGGATATGATGATGGCGAACACCTACCTTTTACCGATCTGTTGCGCATTGTAAAACGCATTGTAAACAATGTTTCGGTTCCGGTAACGGCTGATGTTGAAAGTGGTTATGCTCATAATAATGCAACACTGGAATATAATATTCGACAACTGATTGAAACAGGTATTGTTGGCATCAACATCGAAGATACTGACAAGCAAACGGGTCAATTGCGGCCCATTGAAGAGCAATGCGAAAAAATACAATTGATAAGAAAGATAGCTACCGAAATGGAAGTTCGTTTATTTATTAATGTCAGAACCGATGTGTATCTGAAAGAAAATGCAGATACTTCTGCTGCCGAAAAATTAGGCGAAACACTTATACGAGGCAAGGCATATTTAGAGGCCGGAGGTGATTGTTTCTTTCCTGTGTTAATAAAAGAAAAGCGCGATATAGAAACAGTGGTTTCTGAAATTGGTGCTCCGGTAAACATCATTGCGGTGCCCGGTGTTCCGGACCTGAAAACATTAAAAGGAATTGGCGTGGCAAGAGTAAGCCTTGGTCCGGGCTTCCTTAAAACGGCTATACTTGCCATGCAGGAACTGGCTGTAACTTTGAAAGATTATGAAGGGATGGATATTCTTACCAACAATCCCATTACCACCAATCATTTGAAAGCTTTAATAAATGGATAAAACAAAAGCTCAAAACGGAAAGTTTTTAAAGACATAGAGCCGGATAATGGCGCTAACAAAGCAAATATTTAAAATCGCTGTCAAATGATCATTATATGTGCATTTCCATACCGTTCAATATTCAGAATAATCATCGCGAAAAAGCCCGTTAACAGCAATGACCTGCGCTAAATCAATCGGCTCATTGTTATCAATAAGGATTTTGGTTTTGCCCATATTTTCAGCCTGTTCAATGCGGTTTATCTTGCCTTCCAATCTCGTTAATCCTTCATCATCAATTAAAAGAGAAGCTTGCTGTTGTTCTTGCTCCAAATCCAAAAAGATAGAGAGCAATTGCCGTTCATCTTTAAACGTTATTCTTTCATCCATTGTTTCTGTTTACAGCGGTAGCAGCAATTTGTATTCCTTAAAGCTCATGGTTGCTCAACAACTTTTACTGTAATCTACCGTTTGGGTTTGGTTTAGCATGATTTCAAGATTATTGATGAAAACAAAAAAATTTTTGCCGGTTATAAAAATTTTTCATCTTTGTTAACCAAACGGTTAAATCAAATGGTTAAATGAAGAAAGATTTATCAACAGAAGAAAAGATTTTGAATGCTGCCAAAAAAGTGTTTTTAACCAAAGGCATGGATGGTGCGCGTATGCAGGATATTGCCGACGAAGCGGGCATTAACAAAGCATTGCTGCATTATTATTTCCGCAGTAAAGACAAACTGTTTGAACAAATATTTATGGAAGTGGTTTCTGATGTTCTACCGAGAATATTTGCCATTTTGGAATCGGAAACTACATTGTTTGAAAAGATTAAACTGTTTTGCAATGAATACATTTCGCAGTTAATAAAAACGCCTTATGTACCCATTTTTATTTTAAATGAAATTAACCGGCAGCCTAAAACTTTTTTGAAAAAAGTATTAGGAAAACGTAAGCCACCCATTGGAAAAGTAGTGGTGCAGATTGAAAAGGAAATCAAGTCAGGCAATATAAAATGTATTGAACCGCTACAATTAATGATGAACACCTTATCCCTTTGCGTCTTTCCTTTTTTAGCTTGTCCTATGATCCAATTGATTACTGGCATGGATAATAAAGAGTTCAATGGGCTGATGGAGAAACGTAAAAAAGAAGTGCCTCATCTTATTATTCAATCAATAAAAAAGTAAACTTTTTTATGGCAGCATTAACTAACTGTTTAAATAAAATGGTTAAAACAATTGTCTTGCTGGGATTGTTTTACACAACAACTTTACAGGCGCAAAGTGGCTCTGCCATTACATTGCAGCAAGCCTTTACTCTGGCAGAACAGAACTATCCGTTAATTCAACAAAAAGGCTTATTAAAACAAACAGAACAGCTATCTATTGAGAATCTAAGCTCTAACTTTTTACCACAATTGATTGTGAATGGGCAAGCTACTTATCAGTCTGATGTTACAAGCGTAAACATTCCGTTGCCTAATGTCAAAATTCCTGTACCCGCTAAAGACCAATACAAAATAACGGCTGAAGCAGACGAATTGTTGTACGATGGCGGACAGAATAAAGCGCAAAAATGGCTTCAATCCTTAAACACAAATGTTCGGGAAAACTCACTATCCGTTGACTTGTACAATCTGAAATCAAGAATCAATGAGTTATACTTCAGCATTTTGTATCAGGACGAACTGCTAAAGCAAACTGACATAACGTTGCAAAACATACAATTTGGTATTGGCAAAATAAAGCCGCAGGTTGAAAATGGCGTTGCTTTACGTTCCAATTTACAGGAACTGCAAGCGCAATTGTTGCAAACAAAACAGCGTGCTATTGAAATAAAAACAACCCGTAAAGGACTGACAGATGCGTTAGCCATATTCATTAACCAGCCTGTTACAGAAACTACACAGTTAGAAATACCTGCCGATTATAGTTTTATAGACACTACCATTCTGCGACCGGAATTGGAGTTGTATAAAAGCCAGAGCTTATTAATAGCAGGGCAGCGACGCTTGATTAACACACAAACGTTACCGAAAGCAACTGCATTTTTTCAGGGTGGTTATGGCAGACCGGCATTGAATTTATTATCCAACGAATTCAAACCATTTTACATTACCGGCGTACGATTCAACTGGTCGTTAAGCAGCTTGTACAACACCAGGCGTGATAAAAAATTGAATGAAATCAATCAGCAAACAGTTGACTTACAAAAAGATGTTTTCCTGCAGAACACACAATCGGGACTAAAACAGCAAAGCGCAGACATAGATAAATATGCAGCGTTGGTAGCAACAGATAAAGAGATTATTCAATTGCGCAAGCAGGTAACCGAAGCAGCAAAAGCTCAATTGGAAAATGCAGTGATTACAGTCAATGATTTTTTGATGCAGGTGAATGCAGAAGATGCTGCAAGGCAATCGTTGGTGCTTCATCAATTGCAGCTTCGGCAGGCACAAATTACTTATGCAATCACATCCGGTAAATTATAAATTCTGTGTATGAAATCTTTTTTTCTTTCCTTACTAATCATTGTTTCACTGCAAGCCTGCAGTAATAAAAAAGACGCATACGATGCTTCAGGTTCTTTTGAAGCGGATGAAGTAATCGTATCATCGCAACTCAGTGGGCAGCTTTTATCTTTTCATATTGATGAAGGCGATTCGTTGGCGCAAGGACAAGTAGTTGGTGTTATTGATTCCACCAATTTAGCATTACAAAAAGCACAGGTAAAAGCTACCATTCAAGCGCTTGCTAAAAAGACTTCAAGCGTAGCACCGCAAATAGAATTGCTGCAAAACCAAATGGCTGTTCAACAATCGCAATTAGAGAATTTACAACACGAAAAAGAGCGTACTGAACGCCTCATAAAAGCTGATGCTGCTACCGGCAAACAGTTGGATGATTTGAATTCACAAATAGAAATTGTGCAAAAACAAATGGATGTCACGAAGCAACAAATAGCTGTGCAACGTAGCAATACTTCAACGCAAAACAGAAGCATCTTAAGCGAAACGGCACCCCTTCAAAAGCAGGCTGCACAGGTAGAAGACCAAATTTCCAAAGCAAAAATTGTGAACCCAATTAGCGGCACTGTGATTACAAAATATGCAGAAGGAGGCGAAGTAACGGCACCCGGAAAAGCGTTGTATAAAATAGCCGATTTATCTACACTCACCTTGCGTGCCTACATTACCGGCGAACAGTTATCAGAAGTAAAATTGGGGCAAAACGTAAAAGTATTGGTTGATGATGGTAAGGATAAATACCGCACTTACAATGGCACCATTGATTGGATTTCAGATAAAGCCGAGTTTACGCCCAAAACCATTCAAACTAAAGAAGAACGTGCGAACTTAGTGTATGCTGTAAAAATAAAAGTAAAGAATGATGGCTATTTGAAGATTGGTATGTATGGCGAAGTACAGTTGCAAAATCCGCAATCATGAACGCCGTTGCAGTACATAACCTGGTAAAGAAATATAAGAACGGCAAAGAAATCATTGAAGCCGTTCAAGGTATTTCTTTTGATGTTTCCAAAGGCGAATTGTTCGGTATTATTGGTCCTGATGGAGCAGGTAAAACTTCTGTTTTCCGTATCTTAACTACGCTCCTGTTGCCCGATGGTGGTACTGCAACGGTGGATGGTTCTGATGTTGTAAAAGATTACAAAGCCATCCGTGAAAAAGTGGGTTATATGCCAGGTAAATTTTCTTTGTATCCGGATTTAAGCGTCGAAGAAAATCTGAATTTTTTTGCCACCATTTTTAAAACAACAATCAGAGAAAACTATGCCTTCATCAAAGAAATTTATGTACAGATAGAACCCTTCAAAGGGCGAAGAGCCGGTAAATTATCAGGTGGCATGAAACAGAAGCTGGCGCTGTGTTGTGTGCTCATTCATAAGCCGGTAGTTTTATTTTTAGATGAACCAACAACAGGCGTAGATGCGGTTTCAAGAAAAGAGTTTTGGGATATGCTTCGCAATCTGAAACAACAGGGCATCACCATTTTAGTTTCAACGCCTTACATGGATGAAGCTTCGCTATGCGATAGAGTTGCATTGATGCAAAAGGGTTCAATTATGACTACCGGCACGCCACAGCAAATCATTCAACATTTTGAAAATAAAATTTTTGCGGTAAAAACAAAGAACAGGTATGACGCATTGCAGATTTTAAAACAATGGAGTGCGGTAGAAGATGCGTATTCTTTTGGTGAATATCATCATGCAGTAATGAAAAACGGACATGGCGAAAACGAACTGCAACAGTTTTTGGTTTCGCACCATTTTGCTGATGTAGAAATACATCCGGTAACGCCCACCATTGAAGATTGTTTTATGCAATTAATGCAAAACAAAAATGATTGAACAACCCATTATAAGTACACAAAACCTTACCAAACGCTTTGGCGATTTCATAGCTGTAGATGCCATTTCTTTTTCTGTAGAAAGGGGAGAAATTTTTGGTTTTTTAGGAGCGAACGGTGCAGGCAAAACAACCGCCATGCGCATGTTGTGCGGACTTTCATTACCTACTTCCGGTAATGCTATGGTTGCTGGTTTTGATGTGCATAAACAAACCGAAAAAATCAAGCAAAACATTGGTTATATGAGTCAAAGGTTTTCGTTGTATGAAGACTTAACCATCAAAGAAAACATTCAGTTTTATGCAGGTATTTATGGCAAAAACAAAGTGTTTATAAAAGATAAAACAGCACATTTATTACAACAATTAAATCTCGAAGCAGAAGGTGATAAACTGGTACGCTCTTTACCATTAGGATGGAAACAAAAGCTGGCTTTTTCTGTTGCTATTTTTCACGAGCCGCAGATTGTTTTTCTGGATGAACCAACCGGCGGCGTGGACCCTGTAACACGCCGGGAATTTTGGAATATGATTTATGAAGCAGCGGCTGCCGGCATTACTGTATTTGTAACCACGCACTATATGGATGAAGCTGAATATTGCAACCGCGTTTCTATTATGGTGGATGGAAAAATAGAAGCTCTGGATACACCGTCTAATTTAAAAAAAACATATAGTGCTACAACAATGGATGAAGTGTTCTTGCAGCTTGCAAGAAAAGCTACGAGAAGTGGAGAATGAATCAATGTACGATGTTAAATGTGGGATGTACGAGTTGTGAATTATTGAATCAGAGATGATAAGATTTGTTTTTACACGATTTATTTCTACTAAGTCTATGTAATGATAAATACATAGTACCTCCCACATCGTACATCTTACATTAAAGCATATCGTACATATCTAACATTATCAAACGCCTTTATGCTATGAATCAATTTCTATCATTTGTCAAAAAAGAATTTTATCACATCATACGCGATAAAAGAACGCTTTTTATTTTGTTGGGAATGCCGCTGGTGCAGATTGTTCTCTTTGGTTTTGCATTGACCAATGAAGTAAAGAATGCCCGTTTTGTAGTGCTGGACAATGCAAAAGATGCAGCTTCTCAACAACTGATTTCACAAATAGATGCGAGCCGCTATTTTGATTTTGAAAAAATGATTTACAGCGATAAAGATATTGCGCAGGTCTTTCAAAAAGGAGAAGCTAAAATTGCCATTGTTTTTCCGCCTTCTTTTGCATCCGATTTACAACATTTCAACAAAGCACAAATACAAATTATTGCTGATGCGGCTGATCCCAATACGGCTACAACACTTACGGCTTATGCAACGGCAATTATCATGGATTATCAAAAGGAGCTTACACAAAACACAACATTACCTTACACCATCAATATACAACAACGCATGTTGTACAATCCGCAACTGTTAGGTGCTTATAGCTTTGTACCGGGTGTAATGGCAATGGTGCTAATGCTCGTTTGCACGATGATGACAGCCATTACCATTGTGCGCGAAAAAGAAATGGGAACCATGGAAGTCATGCTCGTATCTCCGGTGCAGCCACTCAAAATTATTCTTGCCAAAGCAGTGCCTTATCTCCTGTTATCCATCATCAATATCATTTGCATTTTACTCTTAAGCGTATATGTGCTGGATGTGCCAATTAAAGGAAGCATTATTTTGCTAATGGCTGAAGGCACATTGTTTATCATTACCTGTTTATCTTTTGGTTTATTAATATCGAATATTACAAACTCACAACAAACAGCCATGTTTATTGCATTGGTGGGCATGTTTTTACCAACAGTTATGCTGAGTGGTTTTATGTTCCCTATCGAAAATATGCCTTTGCCTTTGCGGCTTATTTCCAATATTGTTCCGGCAAGATGGTTTTATAGCATTGTAAAAGCAGTTATGATAAAAGGCCTGGGTATTCAGTTTATCTGGAAAGAGACTTTAATACTCGCGGGCATGACGTTGTTGTTGTTAGCACTGAGCATTAAGAACTTTAAAATCAGGCTGGCATGAGAACTTTACGTTTTTTATTGCAAAAAGAATTCAGGCAAGTGTTTCGCGACCCTGCTATACTGCGGATCATTTTTATAATGCCCATTCTTCAGTTATTGGTATTGCCATGGGCGGCAGATTATGAAGTAAAAAATATCAAGCTTGCTATCGTTGATCACGACCATAGCGATTACGCCAGACAATTGATTTCTAAAGTTACTGCTTCCGGTTATTTTCAATTAGACCAATACACTACTTCTTACAACAAAGCAATGGAAGAAGTGGAGCGGGATAATGCTGATGTGGTAGTGGAAATTCCTGCGCATTTTGAAAAGGATTTAGTGAAAGAAAGTGGAGCAACACTTTTCATGGCAGTGAATGCTATTAATGGTACAAAAGCTGTATTGGGAGCTTCGTATCTGCAAAGCATTGTGCAGGATTATAACAACGAAATTCGTGAGCAATGGATGCAGCTACCGCGCTTTAGTCCGCAAGCAACAATTGAAGTTACTTCTTCCAATTGGTTCAATCCGTTGCTTAATTACAAACTGTTTATGGTGCCGGGTATTTTGGTATTATTGATAACCATGGTGGGTTCATTTTTAGCAGCATTAAATATTGTAAAAGAAAAAGAAATCGGCACCATCGAGCAAATCAATGTAACGCCAATCAAAAAGTATCAGTTTATTTTAGGAAAGCTCATTCCGTTTTGGGTGTTAGGATTACTTATTCTCACCATTGGTTTGCTCATTTCTTATGTAGTGTACGGCATTATACCAGCAGGTAGCTTTCTCACCATTTATGCCTTTGCAGCCGTATATTTACTGGCGGTGTTAGGATTGGGTTTGCTCGTTTCTACTTACTGCAATACACAGCAACAGGCCATGTTGATTTCATTCTTTATCATGATGATTTTTATTCTGCTTGGCGGCTTGTATACGCCTATTGAAAGTATGCCTGAATGGGCGCAATGGATTACAAAATTCAACCCGGTATCTTACTTTATTAATGTGATGCGGGAAGTGGTTTTAAAAGGCAGTTCACTGGCAGATATAGCACCGCAAATTGGAATGATTTTATTGTTTGCGCTGGTGTTGAATACATGGGCAACACTAAATTACAGGAAAAGAAGCTAACTCATTTTTGAATTGTTATGCAGATTGTAGAATGGCTGCCCTACTGTTCAATATATAAGCTCTGTTGCGTTGCATGAAGAAATACATCAAAACAAAAAATGTATCTGATCAGCTAACCACTTCTTTCTCTCTTTGTTTTGCCCAGCCCAATGCCATTTCTAATTGTTCATTCAAGGTAAGATGCGTATTGTCTAATACAATAGCATCAGCCGCTTTGCGAAGCGGGCTCACCTCACGATGACTGTCAATATAATCGCGCTTTTCTAAATTGATTCTTACTTCATCCAAAGTAATATTCGGGTTTTGTGCAATCAACTCCCGAAACCTACGCTGCACGCGGGTTTCCACTTCTGCCGTCATAAAAATCTTTCAATTCAGCTTGCGGAAAAACGGTGGTGCCAATGTCTCTTCCATCCATTACCAAACCTTTGTTTTTGCCCATTTTTTGTTGCTGCATCACGGCATATTCGCGCACTTCTTTAATAGCAGCTACTTCGCTTACATTATTGCTGATGTTCATCTCGCGAATGAGTACCGAAACATTTTCATCATTCAAAAACATTTCATTGTCGCCGGTTTGCACATTACGATGAAATGAAAGATGAATATGCTTCAACGCATCCACAATTTCATCTTTATCAGAAAGCGAAATATTCTTTCTTACAAAGTATAAGGTAATGGCGCGATACATGGCACCGCTGTCAATAAAAATATAATTCAGCTTTTTTGCCAAAGCCTTTGCCAGCGTGCTTTTGCCGCACGACGAGTAACCATCTATTGTAATAATGATGCGCTGCATACGGCGTAAAGATGCAGCAAAATGAGCAACAGCACTACTTCTTCTTCGTAGTATCGCCTGGATGAATATTGCCGGTGCTGTCTTTGCTGGTTTCTACCGAATCGGTTGGAATTTCCTGGCCTTGTCTTGCTGCCTCGTTACCCGAAGTAATAGATGGTGTTGTTCCCCCGGATGCGTCTTTACCAGGTGCAGTGGTGCCGTCGTTGGCATTGTTGTTATTGTTTCCACAGGCTGCTAAAGAAACGGCAATTGCAAAAGCTAAAATTATTTTTCTCATGTTCTTTTTATACACACAAAACAAGAACTGTGCAAGTTCACGATTGTTATAACAAAGTGATAAGAATTGTTCAACATTTGCCCCATCATAAAATCCATTTACCTTTGCGCCGCTATGCAAATAGAGGTTTTAAAATCGAAGGTTCACAGAGCAACCATCACGGAAGCCAACCTGCAATATGTGGGCAGCTTAACATTGGATGAAGACTTAATGGACGCTGCTAACATGATTGAAAACGAAAAGGTTCAGATTGTAAATGTGAACAATGGCGAGCGCATTGAAACGTACCTCATTAAAGGGAAACGTGGCAGCGGAACGGTTTGTTTAAACGGACCTGCAGCACGGCGCGGCGCAGTGGGCGATGTTATCATTATTATATCGTATGCTACAATGGATTTTGAAGAAGCCAAAACTTTCAAACCATCGCTCGTATTTCCAATAGAAGGCAATCAACTACCATGAAAAATATTGCTGCCATTCGGCAAAAGATCTTTACTCTTCAACAACTCGTTCATCAGGTGGCAGCGTGGAAAACAATTAGCAAAACCATTGCGTTTACCAATGGCGTGTTTGATTTATTACACGAAGGTCATATTTACTCGTTAAGCCAGGCAGCTAAAGAAGCCGATATTTTAATTGTTGGCTTGAATGCAGACAGCAGTGTAAAAAAGTTGAAGGGCGATAGTCGTCCTATCAACAATGAAAGAAGCCGTTCACTTATTCTTGCATCTTTATTAATAGTTGATGCAGTTATTGTTTTTGCAGAAGATACGCCGCATCATCTCATCACCACATTGCTTCCTGACGTATTGGTAAAAGGCGGCGATTATACAATTGAAACGATTGTTGGCGCAAAAGAAGTAATCGCCGCTGGTGGCCGGGTAGTTATCAACCCAATTGTGGAAGGCTTTTCCACAACAGGTTTAATAGAGAAAATGAAACGATGAACGCTTCTTTCAATATTTTTTCTTCGCCTCACAACTCACTTACGCTCTCCAATTTATTTTAATCTCTATTTAATCTCAACGCATTCTTTTTTTCTCAACATTTGTTTTTGCAAATCGTCCAATTCTGTTGCAGCAGAAATTAAAATTTCGACTAACAGAAAGGATGGCACAGATTTTTAAAATAGTAACCAAACAAAAAAGATTGAGATGAAAAAGATGGAATTAACAAAAAACGACATTGCATCATTAGTCTTATTGTTCATCAGTGCCGCTCTACTGATGAGCGGAATTGCATTGAAAAGTTTATTGGTAATAGCAGGCGTCGGAGGTTTGGTAATTGCATGGTTTTTATGTATTGATAACATTATTGCCAATCATAAAATGAACACTCTTAAACGAATTGTATTCGGTGGCATCGTTGTGTTTATTCCTCTTTTGTTTGCGATGTATCTTGGTTCGTAAAAGCAATCATTCATTATAAAAACAAAAGCCTTTTCTGTATGGAAGAGGCTTTTGTTTTGCCCATATTTTGGCTGCATTTTTCACAGCAGAGAACAATAGATACATGAGTTTACGAAGAGTGAATTCCTTATTGCAAACCCTTTTTCTCTTGTTCTCTGCTGTTATAAAAATACACACTTTACCAGGGTTTGTTTTTGCACGAAAAATCAATACCCCGCAAAAAGAAATCCGGCGTTTGTGAAGTTTATATTTGCCTATATTTTCAGGTTAAACTTTCGTTTTACATGAGCAACAAACAGAGCCATTGGCTAACAGAAATTGTAGGAAGAATCTGGGCTTTATGGGCGTTGCTGTTGTTTGTTAGCACTATGCTGGTTGCCTTTCTTTTTTACATTCCTTGTTTTCTTTTGAAAGAGCCCAAAGCCGCACGCTGGCACAAAAGCGTGTCGCGTGTTTGGATGATTTTCTTTTTAAATTTAATCCGTTGCCCATTGAAAACAAAAGGGGAAGAACAGTTTGTAAAAGGCGAAAATTATGTAGTGGTTTGTAATCACAACAGTTTTATGGATGTGCCGGTTACTACACCCTTTATGCCCAATGCTAACAAAACGATTGCTAAAAAAGAGTTTGTTTTTACACCCATATTCGGTTGGATTTATAGATTGGGAAGTGTGTTGGTAGATAGAAAAAGCAGCGAAAGCCGTAAGCAAAGCTTTAACCGCATGAAAGCCGTGCTGCGACTGGGTTTGAACATGGTAATTTATCCCGAAGGAACGCGAAACAAAACCGATAAGCCATTGGGCAATTTTCATGATGGTGCATTCCGGTTGGCGATAGACAGCAACAAGCCAGTATTGCCTGCTGTTATTTTCAACACCAGAAAAGTATTGCCTGCATCAAAGCCATTTTTCATGCTACCGCATAAGTTATACATGCACTTTTTGCCGCCGATTTATCCGTATGGTTTAACCGTAACTGAGTTAAAAGAAAAAGTGTATAAGATAATGTGGAATTATTATGAAGAGAAGAGAGCTGATTTGTGAGTAGTGGTACAGTTTGAAAAAGTGGCGATAACCTGACAGGTTTACTTATTCTTAGCGATTATCGTAAACGTATAACCTGACAGGTTTTAATTGAACAAAACAGCAATCACAGTTTCATCTCCGGCACATCTTCAGGTGCAACTAACTTACCTGCTGTCTTGCTTTTGATTTCTTCCAAACTCACGCCCGGCGCACGTTCCAGCAACAGAAAGCCAGCATTGGTAACTTGCAAAACTGCCAGTTCAGTAACTATTTTTTTTACGCATCCAATGCCGGTTAAGGGCAATGTGCATTGTGGCAGCAGTTTGCTTTCACCTTTAGGATTGGTGTGTTGCATGGCAACAATAATGTTCTTTGCAGAAGCCACCAAATCCATTGCACCGCCCATGCCTTTTACCATTTTTCCGGGAATTTTCCAGTTGGCAATATCGCCGGTTTCGCTTACTTCCATCGCGCCTAAAACGGTAAGGTCTATCTTACCGGCGCGTATCATTCCAAAGCTTTCTGCACTGTCAAAAAAAGCCGCGCCGGGCAATACAGTTACGGTTTCTTTTCCGGCATTAATTAAGTCGGCATCTATCTCTTCTTCCGTTGGATAAGCGCCTGTGCCAAGGATGCCGTTTTCGCTTTGCAATATCACAGTTATGCCTTCAGGAATGTAATTGGCAACCAGTGTTGGAATGCCAATGCCAAGGTTTACATACATGCCATCTTTCAGTTCCTGTGCAATGCGTTTAGCAATGCCGTATTTATCGAGTGCCATTTCATGTACGATTTATGATGTGTGATGTAAGATGTGAGAAAGATTGAAACACATAGACAAATGAGATACATAGATTTCACATAGTAGTCTTATGTATGCCTTTCCTATCTAACTTATGATTCTAAGAGGTAAAACGAAATTGAATATTTTAAAGCAACAGTTTTCTGTTTTTAATTCGGCAGAAAAAAGAAGCAAAACCAAAAGCACCTATCAACGGCATTTTAACTTTCAGCTAATCGCTTGTAGCTCACAGCTCGAAGCTCAGCTCAATGCTTTTCTCACAATCTCACTGTTCTTCGTTCAATCCGCTTCTCATAATTTGTTCCCTGAAAAATACGATGCACATAAACACCGGCCACATGCACATCGTCAGGGTCAATTTCACCTGGCTCTACCAATTCTTCTACTTCAGCAATGGTAATGGTTCCGGCTTTTGCCATCGGTACAGAATAGTTGCGTGTTGTTTTGCGAAACCGTAGATTTCCCATGGTATCTCCCTTCCACGCTTTTACCAAAGCAAAATCGGCATGAAGTGCATATTCCATCAAATAATATTTGCCGTTAAATTCTCTTTCTTCTTTGCCTTCCGCTACTTCGGTACCATAACCGGCTGGTGTATAAAACGCAGGAATACCAAGGGCTGCCATTTGTATGCGGGTAACCAAAGTGCCTTGCGGAATGAGGTCAACTTCGAGTTCGCCGGAGAGTAATTGCCTTTCAAATTCTGCATTCTCGCCTACATAACTGCTCATCATTTTTTTGATTTGTTTTTGCTTCAAAAGCAAGCCTAAGCCAAAATCATCAACACCGGCGTTATTGGAAATACAGGTTAAATCTTTGATGCCTTTTTGTTGCAAGGCAGCAATGCAATTTTCAGGGATGCCGCACAAGCCAAACCCGCCCAGCATCAGCGTTGCGCCGTCTTCAATATCGTAAATGGCAGAAGAAGCATCGTTATATACTTTGTTCATAATGGTTTCAGCAAATCGTTATAAAAATTGAATACTGAATAAGTAAGATTGAATATTAGGTTAGAAGCAAGAACACGTAAATATCTCTTCCTACTATTAAATATTCAATCTTACTTATTACATCTTATTTACCTAATTTTTCTTTTAAATTCTTATCCAGTTCTTCCAAAAATTCTTCGGTGTATAAATAATCTTTGCCATGTTCAACTTTTGGTTTGATGGTAATAGCAAGGTCTTTCGTCATCTTACCGCTTTCAACCGTTTCAATACACACTTGCTCCAAAGCGAGGCAGAAATCAATCAATTCCTGGTTGTTATCTAGCTTGCCACGAAACTCTAAACCGCGCGTCCAGGCAAAGATGGAAGCAATCGGATTGGTTGAAGTTGGCCTACCTTTTTGGTGTTCGCGGTAATGGCGCGTAACGGTTCCGTGTGCGGCTTCCGCTTCCATCGTTTTGCCATCGGGCGTTACCAGTGTTGAAGTCATCAAACCCAGGCTGCCAAAGCCTTGCGCCACAGTATCGCTTTGCACATCGCCATCATAATTTTTACAGGCCCACACAAAATTGCCGTTCCATTTTAAGGCAGAGGCAACCATGTCATCAATCAGGCGATGCTCGTAAGTAATGCCCGCTTCATCAAATTTGTTTTTGAACTCTTTTTGATAAATGTCTTCAAAGATATCTTTAAACCTGCCATCATATTTTTTCAGAATCGTATTCTTTGTCGAGAGGTATAAAGGCCAGCCTTTTGCCAGCGCCTGGTTGAAGCAGGCACGCGCAAAACCGCTGATGCTTTCATCGGTGTTGTACATGGCAAGTGCCACGCCATCGCCTTTAAAATTATACACTTCGTATTGTTGCTTCGTGCCGTCTTCGCCTTCAAACGTGATGGTTAGTTTTCCTTTGCCTTTGGTAACAAAATCGGTTGCACGATATTGATCACCAAACGCATGACGGCCAATGCAAATAGGCGCCGTCCAATTGGGAACCAAACGTGGTACGTTGCTACAAACAATCGGCTCGCGAAACACAGTGCCATCCAGGATATTTCGGATGGTGCCATTGGGACTTTTCCACATTTGTTTTAACCCAAATTCTTCTACCCGGGCTTCATCGGGCGTGATGGTAGCGCATTTAATTCCAACACCGTATTGCTTGATGGCATTGGCAGCATCAACTGTTACCTGGTCGTCGGTTGCATCGCGGTACTCAATGCCAAGGTCGTAATATTTTATGTCCACATCAATGTAAGGAAGTATCAGTTTATCCTTTATGAATTTCCAGATGATACGTGTCATTTCATCGCCGTCAAGCTCCACAACAGGATTGGCAACTTTAATTTTTTGGGCCATTGATTTTTGTTTTTAATGAATAATAAATGCGGGTAGCAAATGTAAGGATTCGCACGTATGTAGAATGATTTTGGAACGAGTGTGCGATGACTGATTTTTGAAAACTGTTTTTACAAAACCAACATCAAAAATTGGTGTAAAACCAAACTTTACTCAACATGAAAATGATAGCCACTTTTTTGTGAACGCAGGCTTGCCCATTCACTGATAAATACAACAGACATCGTTACTATAAAACCAGTACCAAGAAAAATGGCTGGTGTATAAAATAGAATATCAGCTAATATCTGGAGTGCCTGATGCGGCGATACCCAATCCGGCAAATATTAAACCTACACCGGCCAAGGAAGCCGAAACAATTTTGCCGGTATGATGCCAGCGACTAATGCTTACAATTGAATCGGTAGGAATGAAAACGATAAGCTTTCTTCCATAAGGATTGATCTCAACGGCGCCCCATACTATCAATCAACAATCTTCCTTTTGCTTTTACAATTTCACCGTTTTGATAGAAGCGAATTTTCAAAACATCGTCATCAAAATAGCGGCGCGTTCGTTTCTCGTTTGTTGCAATGAGCTGGCGCGAATAAGCATGTCTTTCCCAAGGTGGTCTTAAAGTAGGTCTGAACGGTTGAGCATGGTTTGAAGAATAAATAAAAATGGAGCAAAACAAAAGCAGGCTTTTTACAGACGACATCATAGCAATCAGTTATTCAAACAAATATAAAAGCTGCTATTTTCAAAATCACTTACCAATGATTAACGATTCGCTAATGTTGTTGTAAGAAGTTATGAAAGAAGATGTTTTTCCTCCGGCTTTCCGACTTCCTAACTTTCCCTACTTCTCTTTAAAATTCATTTACTTTACGCATTCAATACTTATGCTATGAGGTTGGTTCCTTTTTTCATTTCGGCTGCCATTACCATTGCTTTGATTGCGGTGCTGGATATACAACTTCCTGCAGGCAAAACCAAAACGCCGCGGATGGGATTTTTTCTTTCGCCATCCAAAGGTTTTTGGCAAAATGCCGAACCCACCAATGCTGTGCTAACTGCTAACATCAGCGCGAATGGCTTAGGAGGAAAAACCGAAGTGTATTTAGATGAAAGACTGGTGCCACACATTTATGCTGATAATGAAACGGATGTTTTTTTTGCCGAAGGTTACGTTCATGCAAAGTTCAGGTTGTGGCAAATGGAGTTTCAAACGTATGCCGCCGCGGGCAGGTTAAGTGAGATTATGGGCGATTCTTCATCAGGCACTAATTTTTTGAAAATTGATAAATATTTCCGCCGCATCGGAATGGTATATGCCGCCGAAAACACACTGGCAACCATGGAAGCCGATACATTTACCAAAGCTATTTTAAATGCTTATACGGCTGGTGTAAACAGCTATATCAAAAGCTTGCAGGAAAGCGATTATCCAATCGAATATAAATTGCTCAATTACAAACCTGAGCCTTGGACAAATTTGAAAACGAGCCTACTTTTAAAATATATGGCTTACGATTTAACGGGTTATGAGCAGGACTTTGAAATGACCAACGCAAAAAACTATTTTACTAAAAAACAATTCCAGGAACTATTTCCTTATGAACAGGATTCGCTCGATCCAATCATTCCTAAAGGCACTGTTTTAAGAAAACCCCACTTCGTGGCGAAACCGCCTGCTGGTGCGGATTCGGGCTATTTTAATTATAAACAGGATGTATTCAATCGTCCTGATAAAAAACGCCTTCCCAACAAAGACAATGGCAGCAACAACTGGGCGGTTTCTGGCAGCAAAACGGAAAGTGGTCGTCCTATTTTATGCAACGATCCGCATTTGGGTTTAAATCTGCCATCGCTTTGGTTTGAAGTGCAACTGAGCACGCCAACTTATAATGTTTATGGTGCCAGTTTGCCGGGCGCGCCGTCGGTAGTGATTGGTTTTAATGATAACGTTGCGTGGGGTGTAACCAATGCGGAGCGCGATGTGAAAGATTATTATGAAGTGAAGTTTAAAGATTCCTCAATGAAGGAATATTGGTACAACGGAAGCTGGCAACCCACTACATTCCGGCAGGAAGTGATTCATATAAAAGGCAAGCCGGATGATGTGGAAAACATTGCCATGACGGTATGGGGACCTGTTACTTATGATGCAAACTATGGTGATAAATTACATGATGGTAAAGCGTATGCAATGCACTGGACAGCATATGCGGGAAGCAATGATGCCAAAACATTTTTGCTGTTAAACAAAGCCAAAACATTTGCCGATTATGTAGCCGCCACCAACACGTATTCCTGCCCAGGACAAAACTTTGTTTTTGCCTCAAAAACGGGCGATATTGCCATACGACAGCAAGGCGCTTTTCCTGCCAAATGGAAACGGCAAGGCGATTTTGTGATGGAGGGAATGGATGATAAATACAAATGGGCAGGCATTATTCCCGACAGCGAAAATGTGGTGCTGCACAATCCGCAACGTGGCTTTGTAAGCAGCGCCAACCAATATGCTTACGATACTTCGTATCCGTATTACATGGGTGGCAATTTTGAAATGTACAGAGGTTTTATAATTAATCGTGAATTGAGAGTTATGAACCATATTACCACCGATAGCATGAAGCGATTGCAAACCGACAACTATAATGTGTTTGCTGAAATGGCACGGCCTATTTTATTACATCACATCAAAAAGCAAGAGTTGAACGATGAAGAACGAAGCTTTGTTGATTCACTTCAAAACTGGAACCTGCGCAACGAAGCTTATGAAACAGGACCTGCCATTTTCACTACCTGGTGGGATAGTTTGCAAACCTGCATTTTTGGTGATGAAATGGGGCAAAGCAACCTGCCAATGCCTTCACCCAACGAAAGCACATTGGTGGAAGCCCTATTGAAAGATACATCTTACGAATTTGTGGATGATATTACCACAACAAAAAAAGAAACCTTATCAGAAGAAGTAACCAAAGCCTTTCAGAAAGCAGAGCCATTGTGGGCAGAAGCACAACGCAAAAACAAATTAGAGTGGGGAAAGTTTCGTACCGGCGGCTTTTATCATTTGTTGAAAATACCCGCATTCAGCCGAACCGATGTGTATGCAGGTGGTGGTAAACACGTAATCAATGCTTATACAAAAGAAAACGCACATGGCCCAAGCTGGCGTATGATAGTAGAGCTTACCGATACCATTCATGCGTATGGTGTATATCCGGGCGGGCAAAGCGGCAACCCGGGAAGCCAATGGTACAGCAACGGCGAAAACCCGTGGATGGAAGGCAAGTATTATCCCCTGCAACTGCTGCCCAAAGAAAATTGGGCCAAAACCAAATACATAGGAAAACTGGTATTTCACGACAATTAACTGATGATTATGAAAACGATAATTGCGATACTGCTTACTGCTTTGCTGGGCTTTGCATTGCCCCTTTATTTGTGGTGGTGGAGCTTTGTTTTTGCCTCTTTTTTGATAGCTTTTGTAATGAAGCAAAAGCCTTTGCCATCGTTTGGTGCCGGCTTTATAGCTATCGCTTTGCTATGGGCAATTCAGGCAGCCGTTATGGATGCGCGCAACAACCATTTGCTGTCGCACAAAGTGGCACTGCTATTGCCTTTTAATGGGTCTGTTGCTCTATTGCTAATCATTACTGCGCTGATTGGAGGTTTGGTTTCGGGCATGGCTGCATTAACGGGAAGTTATTTGGTGAAGAGATGATGTTTATTTGAAACACAAAGGCGCAAAGAACACAAAGGTTCAAAAAGAAATTTTTTAGCGTCTTTGCGTTTGCAAATTAATACTCGCATGAAAGCTCAATTCATTTCTGAACGTACAAGTGTGCGACGCAAGAGACGATCAATCGGAGTTACAAAAGTTCGTTACCAAAAGAAAAAACTATCTACCATAAAACCGGATTTAGCTTAATGAAATACCGCATCATATTGCTTTTGTTTTTGCCTCTTTTTTGTATCCCTTCTTCTTTGTTTTCGCAAAAAATTACGGGTAAAATAACGGGTGAACTGGGGCAGCCGCTTTCGTTTTCATCAGTGCTTATCAAAGGCACCACTAAGGGCGTTTCGGCAAATGTGGATGGTTTGTATTCGATTGATGTTGCGCCGGGAAATTATACACTGGTGGCGCAGCATGTTGGCTATTTTCCGAGCGAAATAGCAGTAACAGTAAATGATAACAGCACCGTTACCATCAATTTTAATTTGCCTTTGCAGCAATATAATTTAAGCAATGTAATTGTTACAACGGGAGGCGAAGATCCGGCGTATGGAATCATTCGCAACGCGATAGAAAAGCGGCCGCAATATGAGCATGAAGTAAAGCAACTGCAATGCGATGTGTATATAAAAGGAAGGCTGCAATTGCAGGCATTTCCCAAAAGATTATTGGGACGCAATGTAACATTGCCGGGTTTGGATACGATGCAAAACCAAACCCTTTTTTTGAGTGAAACCCTTGCCAGATGGTCGGTTCAGGAGCCCCACAATCAAAAAGTAGAAGTGCTGTCAACACGGGTAAGCGGCAACAGCACGGGTTACGGATTGAGCTACCCACAGATTATTTCGTTTTATGACAACACTATTAAGATCGGCAGCAACCTGAACCCGCGTGGTTTTGTATCACCGATTGCTGACAATGCCTTTTTGTTTTATAACTATAAATTGGATGGTACGTTTACAGATGGCAACCTGCGCATCAATCATATTCGCGTGATTCCAAAACGAAAATTTTCACCTGCGTTTGCGGGTTATATCAATATCATAGATAGTAGCTGGCGCATTTATAGCGTTGATTTGAGTGTGCAAAAAGACCAGCAGATGCAGTACCTGGATTTATTAAAAATTGAACAATTGTATGTGCCGGTTGACACGGTTTGGCTGGTGAAGCAACAAGTGATTTATCCTTCTTTCAACCTGTTTGGTTTTGAGGGTTATGGCAATTTTGTACAGGTGTATAGCAACTTTAATTTAGAGCCTCATTTTGCTCCTGATTTCTTTAATGACATTCTGATTTCTTACCCTGATAGCTCTACCAAAAAACCAAAAGCAT
Source organism: uncultured Chitinophagaceae bacterium (assembly GCA_963847085.1). GTDB lineage: Bacteria > Bacteroidota > Bacteroidia > Chitinophagales > Chitinophagaceae > Ilyomonas. Next base: position 60,345 of record CAWJYO010000006.1, read on the forward strand.
ATTGGGATACGATACGGCCTTTGCTGTTGGAGCCTTCTGAAATTGCCGATTATAAACGGAAAGATAGTCTTGAAGTGATACGACACCGAAGGCATTATTTAGATTCGGTTGACCGCATCCGAAATACGCCAAGATTGATTCCATTAGCTTTATTAGGTCAAACTTTTTCCGATACAAAAAACAACACAGAATATTTTTTTGATGCGTTTATCAATACCTTTTCTTACAACACGGTTGAAGGCGTGAACATTATTTTTTCGCCCAACATTACAAAGCGATGGAAGAGTAACCGGCGTGTGTTGTTTATAAGCCCGACGTTGCGATATGGCTTTAATAACGGGCATTTTAATCCACATCTTACAGGCAGTTATACGTTTGGAAAGCAATACCAAACTTCCTTGTATTTATCGGGAGGGAAACGGGTGTTTCAGGTAAACAATAACCAACCCATCACAGCGTATAGCAATGCGTTGAGCACTTTGCTCTATCGCGAAAATTTTATGAAAATTTATGAAGCGCCTTTTGCCAGAGTAGGTTATACAAAAGAACTAAAGTATGGCTTCACCGCCAGTGTTTTTGGCGAATACCAGGACAGGCGTCCGTTGGAAAACACTACCGATTTTTCTATTTTTAAAGCACATGGCAGACAGTTTACACCGAATTATCCGCAAGAGATTGTAAGCTCTAATTTTCCCCGTCATAAAGCAACTACGCTTAGCTTTGCAGTGAAGTGGCAACCTGGCTCAAAGTACATTGAGTTTCCCAATCGTATCGTCAATATTGGTTCGGATTATCCAACTTTCGCAGCAACGTTTACCCAAGGTTTGCACAACACTTTTGGCAGCGACGTGAACTACAACAAATGGACACTAAATGTAGCAGACAGTGTAAATTTAAACCTTGCCGGCAAGCTGTCGTATAACGTTACGCTGGGCGGCTTTATCAACAGGCAAGTTTTGTTTACGCCCGATTATCAGCATTACTATGGCAACAAAAGTTTTTTAGTAACCGATTATCTGAATACTTTTTTATTGTCGGGATTTTATAATTTAAGTAATACCTCTTCTTTCTTTACAGAAGTGCATGCTGAATATCATTTGAACGGATTGATAACAAATAAAATTCCGCTGATGCGAAAATGGAACTGGTTTTTTGTGGTGGGCGCCAATGGTTTGGTTTATAACAACCGGCAATATGCAGAAGGTTATCTTTCAATAGAAAATATTTTTAAAATATTTCGATTGGATTTTGTTCAGTCTTATAATCCGCAAGGCGGAAATACAAGCGGCATACGTTTATCAGCATTGGGTTTGCTGACGAATTCAAAAGAAGATTAAGAGCTGTATCACAAAAATTTTATCTTCACAAAGCCTCTCTTCTTTTTATTTTCACAATATGAAACCGTTTGTTTTTGCTTTATTATTTCCTTTATTTTTTAGTTGCGGTAACCCGTATCCAAAAGCAGAAAATGATTTTGATGCAGGCAGAGAATTTATTGATGGCTGTTTGAAAGGCGATTTTGACAGAGCCAGGTTTTATTTGTTGAAAAATGAAGCGGACAACCAACAATTCGATAAGCTGATCAGCAATTATCGTAACAAAAGCAGTGAACAAAAAAAAAGTTACCACGAAGCCAACATCATAATTTTGGAAGAAAATATGTTAAGCGATTCGGTGCATATTATCAACTATAAAAATTCATTCGATAACATTCCACACAAGCTGAAAGTGGTGCAAACCGGAGATGGCTGGCAGGTTGATTTATCGTACACGTTTAGCGGCAATTTATAAATAGGTATAAAAACAAATGCAGCTCGTAAAAGCTGCATTTGTTTTTATACCAAGTCAGTTTTATCTCCACCCAATCGCGCCAGTTCGGCTTCATCTAAATCATCGTTGGGGCTGTGAATACTTAAGTCGGCATCTTCGCCAATATCGTGCTCAGCCATGTCGTGAGCTTCCCGAAGATGTCCTGGATCTTTGCTTTGTTTTTTTGTTGAACCTGTACCTTTTTGGTCAACTGTTTTTTTTGTCATAGCGTTTTGTTTTTAGTGATGATGGAAAAAAAGATGCTACCCTCAAAGTTAGTCAAACAAATCAGAAGATAAATAACGGTCGCCTCTATCGCAAATAATGCAAACAATCACGCCGCTATCCAATGTTTTCGCCACTTCCAATGCTGCGTACACAGCGCCGCCACTGCTCATGCCGCTAAAAATGCCTTCTTCTTTAGCTAAACGTTTGGTTATAGTTCGGGCATCCTTTTCATCTACTTCAACAGTAGCGTCAATGCGGTTTCTATCAAAAATTTTGGGCAGGTATTCTTCAGGCCATTTTCGAATGCCTGGTATATGCGATCCATCGGTGGGCTGGCAGCCTACAATTTGTATTTGTTCATTTTTTTCTTTCAAAAATTTCGATACGCCCATGATGGTTCCCGTGGTTCCCATGGCGGAAACAAAATGTGTTACTTCACCATTGGTATCACGCCAGATTTCAGGCCCCGTAGTATGGTAATGCATCATATAATTATCGGTATTTCCAAACTGATTTAAGTTGAGATAACCTCCTTTTTGCAGTTGTTGATTTACATAATCTATCGAGCCTTCTATTGACTCTTCTTTAGGTGTTAGAATCACTTTTGCACCGAATGCTTCCATAGTTAACACCCGCTCACGTGTTGCATCTTCGGGCATCACCAGTTCTATCTCTACATTGTACAGGGAAGCAATCAGAGCAAGTGCAATTCCGGTGTTGCCGCTGGTAGCTTCAATCAGCTTCATACCGGGCTTTAGCTCGCCCCGGTCAATGGCACCTTTTATCATGCCATAAGCCGCTCTGTCTTTTACGCTACCGCCTGGGTTGTTGCCTTCCAATTTTGCATAAATGGTTACGTTTTTGTTTTGCACCAGGTTCTTCAATTCCACCATTGGTGTGTTTCCTATCAGGTCAATAATTGTTGCCATATTTTATTCTTCAAAAGCAAAAGTAGAAAGGAAAAAATTAGAACATGGTGAGAAGAATGATAATAAAAAATTCCCTGCAGAAAATGCAGATACACACAGATATTTGAATTTGCTTCTGCGTTGATTTGCGTTATCTGCGGGAAACAAAAGTTTCCTTCATTCTTTTATTTACTCATATCGCAAAGCCACAATAGGATTGAGTTTGGAAGCTTTGATAGCAGGCCACAATCCTGCCAGCAAACCAAAAAGGGCGCAAATGGAAATGCCAAAAACAATCCATCCCCAGGGAACCACAAAGCCGGTATCTAAAAATACGGCGAACAGGTTTCCTACCAGCACGCCCAAAATAATTCCAAACACAGCACCGGCAACTGAAATGATAATAGATTCAAACAAAAACTGCAAACGGATATTTCGCTTTTTACCACCAATCGCTTTTATTAAACCGATTTCACGTGTGCGTTCGTTTACGGCAACCAGCATAATATTCATCAACGCAATGGCAGCACTTAGCAAAGTAATAATTCCGATCACTCCCGAAGCACCGGAAATGCTGCTTAACAAACTCAATACAGTAGATGCAATCCGATCACTTTTTTCCACCGCAAAATTATCATCATCCGTAGGCTGCAGGCGGCGTATGGAACGAAATACAGCAGTGGCTTCGCCTGCTGCAGGATTCACTTCCTGAATGCTGTTTGCCGTTATGCCTAAGGTGTAAGAATCAGCCGGATTGCTTAACGTACGCAGGCTGTTGTAAGTAGTGATGATAACATTATCGGCACGCAACATCGCACTCGAACCTTTGCTTTTTAAAACGCCAATCACTATATATGGTGCAGTGCCAATGCGAATCATTTTATCAACTGCTTTTGCCGGATTGTTGTTGAATAATTTGTTAGCAACATCGCTGCCCAACAGGCAAACATGCGTTGCACCCTGCACATCGCGTGGCGTAAAATTTCTTCCATACGCAACGCTGTAGCCATTCACTTCTAAATAATTTTCATCACCACCATACACACGCACATTTGGATTTGTTTTCTTCTCATCATAATGAATTTCATAACTCTGATTGCTGTTTAAAGCAATGCTAACCGTTGCCGGAAAACGATACGACTGCTTAAAGTTTTCCGCCTGCGCCAATGTGATGTATTGATCTAAATTCGATTTCTTTTGTTTTCTGCCCCGCGTTTCTACACTTACATCGTTGTTACGGTTACCAAAGCGCCGATGTTCTTTGAAAGTAAGAGTAAAGCCGTTGGCACCCATTGTGGCAAAATTGCTATTCACACTGCTATTCATGGCTTGAATGGCGGTGATAATACCAATAAGCGCCATAATGCCAAAAGCAATGATTGACACTGTAATGCCGGTTCGTAATCTGTTACCGGCAACAGTGCGGTAAGCCTGCCGGAAAGTATCTGCTAACACCATAATTTCAAAATTAGGTAATGATTATTCAATAAAAACAAAAAGCATTTTATAGAACACGGATTGCACGGACTTTGTGCACAGATGTTCAAGATTTGTTTTTGCCCATATTTTGGGCTGTCGTCTTTTGTTTTTCAATTTATCTTCTGTTCGGGCTGTTCGTTACAAGTCCGGCACAATGCCAACGCACAAAACCTTCACCGGGCTTTTCACTTCCATCCCGCAGCTTCTCAACAAAAGAATAAAAATCGGGCAATTCCAAAGTGTAGCCACTCACGTGTTATCAGAAGTGCATCATCCTATCAGTAGCTCTAAGCTTCATAAAAATAAAAACCCTGCGTTAAAGCAGGGCAATAATTATGATAAAAGGTTGTACATCATTTTAAAAATAAAACCAGCCAAACAAGGTCTGCGGAAAAATGCCCAGATAAATGATTGCCAGAGCAAGTATAAATATGCCAATCTTGAAACTAACAGCCGGAGCTTCAATGGTTTCGCCATCGCCGGTTTTAAAGTACATGGCTTGTATCACCCGGAAATAATAATAGGCAGAAATAGCGGCAAAAACAACAGCCACAATTACCAGCCATAGATACGAGCCGGTTTTAACGACCGATTCCAGCATAAAAAATTTGGCAAAAAAACCGGCAGTTAATGGTATGCCCGCAAGCGATAAAAGAAATACAGTATTGGCAAATGCAAGCAGAGGCTGCGTTTTAGCCAATCCATTAAAGCCATCGTAAGTAAAATCTTTTAGTTTTACCAAAATAGCAAAGATGCCAATGGTTGCCAAACTATAAGCCACTGAGTACATTAAAATGCCTTCTTTCGCAGCATCATTCATGCTAAATAAGGCAAACAACATAAAACCTGCCTGCGCAATGCTTGAGTAAGCCATCATACGCTTTACGCTTTGCTGAAACACAGCCGTAATATTACCAATCAATAACGTGCAAACAATAATAATGGCAAACAGGAGCTTCCAGTCAACGCCAATGATTTTGTTTCTTTCCACGCTGGTTTCCAACATTCGCGCATCAAACAATTTGATGAACGCAATAAAGCCAGCCGCCTTTACAACGGTTGCCATAAAAGAAGTAAACACAGTTGGTGCCCCATCATATACATCGGGCGTCCAGAAATGAAACGGTGCTGCTGATACTTTAAAGCCAATGGAAATCATCAAAAACAACATTCCGAATATCTCTAAGAACGAAGCGGTTGATGCGGGTGCCTCTACATTGGCAACAGGAGGTTGTGTGTGTAAAATTTCCAGCGAAAACGAACCTGTAGCGCCATAAATAAACGCAATACCCATCAGCATCAGGCCGGTTGAGAATGTGCCCATCAAAAAATACTTCAGCGAAGCTTCATTGCTTTTCATGTTGCGCTTATCGGAGCCGGTGAGTATGTATAATGGAATGGAAAGAATTTCAATTCCTAAAAACAGCATCAGCAAATTATTATACGACGATAACAAAAAGATGCCACACAACACAAAGAAAATGAGCACAAAATATTCGGCAATATAACTACCTGTTTCCTGAATTTCTTTTCCGGTAAGTAAGGCGTACACCAATGTTGTAGCTACCGCAATGAGGTTAAAATAAGTTCCGAAGGGATCAAACAGCAACATGCCTTTGGTATCAATATTCCAAATCGTGAAGCCTTTTAAATCGGCAAAACAACCTATTAATAAAATGAATAATCCGGCCGTAGCAATGTGGCGATACCAGTTTTTGTTTTGCACAAAAATGCTGCTGAACATCATCACAACGCCTAAAATAATTGAAAGTAAAATAGCATTCATAATACTTAGCTCACTACGTTTTGTTACATGCGAATTTGTGCCAGCACCGCTTTCGCTGTGTCGCTTGTTAATTCCAACATCGGTTGCGGATATACGCCAATCAAAATAATTAAAATCACTAAAATACCCAAAGCAATATTGGTGTTCATACTGCTGTCAACTGCGTTATCTACAACCAAAGAAGTATTGCCGTAAAATATTTTTTGCATCATATTCAATGTGTAAATGGCAGCTAAAATAATGCTGATGATAGCAACCGCCGCTGCCGCAATACTGTATTGAAACAAACCATTGAACATTAAAAACTCACCTACAAATGAGTTGGTAAGCGGCAACGATACATTCGCTAATGCCATCACCAGAAACAAAATCGCAAGCGTTGGTGCTTTCTTTGCCAAACCGCCCAGGTCGCTGAACCTGCGCGTGCCCAATTGTTGTTCAATGGCATCGGCAACTATCCACAAGCCAATTACATTAATGCCATGATTGAACATTTGCACCATCACACCTTGCATGCCTGAAGTGTTGCCGGAAAAAATAGCGGCGCTCATCAACCCGATGTGAGCAATGGAAGAATAAGCAATCAATCGCTTCATATCATCTTGCCGGATGGCAATTAACGATGCGTAAATGATACCAATAACACTTAAGATAACAATCAGATTGTCGAACTTCATTACAGCCAGCGGAAATATCGGAAGCACCCAGCGAATCACGCCATAAACACCCATCTTTACCATTACGCCACTCAATAGCATCGTTACGGCTGTTGGCGCTTGCTCGTACGTATCAGGCTGCCATGTATGAAAAGGGAATATGGGCATTTTGATAGCGAAAGCAATAAAAAACAGCCAAAAACAAAAGTATTGCTGTGCCTGCGAAAGATTTAAGCTATAAAACGAATGAATAGAAAAAGAATGACTACCCCGGCTGTTTGAAAGTACAAATACAAAATGCCAATGAGCATGAATAACGAACCCAAAAAAGTATAAACAAAAAACTTGAACGTAACCGCAATTCTTCTTTCGCCGCCCCAGATAGAACACAGAAAATACGTAGGTATCAAAGCGAGTTCCCAAAAGAAATAAAACAACAAAGCATCTGCCGCAAGAAATACGCCCATCATACCGCATTGCATTAGCAACAACAAGCCATAAAAGCTGCCTGAATGATTGTATTGGTTTTTATAGGTTGAGATTATAACCAACGGAAGCGCAATGGCATTTAACAAACAAAGCATTTTGCTCATACCATCAAGTGTTAAAGTAAAGCGGCTGCCCATTTCAGAAAGCCATGTACCATCCCAATGAATTTGAGTCGTGTTGCTTGCGTAAACACCTGCTATTGCAATGGCTAATGTTAGAAAAGACGACAATAATGTTATGCCTTTGGCTGAAGCTTCATTTTTGATAAAACAAGAAATGATGCCTGCGAGTAAGGGGATAACGATTAATAAAAGTGCAATCATAATTTCGATTTCTTTCCTGCAGATAGCGAGATAAAACACTCAGCGAAAACCAGCGATATCTGCAGGCTATATGACTTCTAAAATATCTTCTCAATAAAGGCGATAATTACAGCCTGGTTCCAGAATATTACAAACAAAACCACAATGCTTAATACCATGAACAAAATATAGTTTCCTACCTGTCCGCTTTGTAATAACCGCAACTGTCTTGACGAATATTGAACGAACCGGCCAGAGCCATTTACCAAACCATCAATGCCCGATTTCTCTACTACATTTTTAAAGAAGCCGGCCAAACCATTCACCGGTTTTACAACAACATTATTATATGCTTCATCTACATACCATTTGTTTTCAAGCACTTTTCCGAAGCCGGTTTCTTCGCCGGTTGGTTTGTATTTGCCATATTTTGTCCATGCCCAAATGATCACTGCAAGTACTAGCACTGTTACAATTCCCATCATCATTAATTCATGTGAATTATCGCCCAAATGTTCAGGCTGTAACGCTTTCGATTGAGCAAATACAGGAGCCAGAAAATGCTCGAGCCAGTGTGCGTTTTTAGCAAATGCTTCGGGTATGCCTATAAAGCCGCCAACCGCAGCAAGCACAGCAAGAACAATTAACGGAATCGTCATTGCTAATGGGCTTTCGTGCAGATGATGCTCCTGCTCATGTGTGCCCCTGAAGCTTCCTAAAAACGTCATTGCATACAAACGGAACATATAAAAAGCCGTCATCAGGGCACCGGCAACACCAATGTAGTAAAGAATAGGATTTTTTAATTCGGCGGCCGCTAAAATTTCATCCTTACTAAAAAAACCAGATAGCGGCGGAACGCCAGCAATGGCAAGACACGACAGTAAGAAAGTAATGTTGGTAATGGGCATCCATTTTTTCAAAGCACCCATGTTGCGCATGTCCTGTTCGCCGCCCATTGCATGAATTACCGAGCCTGCGCCCAAAAACAAACAGGCTTTAAAAAAAGCATGCGTCATTACATGAAACACGGCACCAGTATAAGCACCAACGCCCAAGCCAAGAAACATATAACCCAACTGGCTTACCGTTGAATAAGCCAATACTTTTTTAATATCGTTTTGTTTTAACGCAATTGTAGCAGCCAGTATAGCCGTTGCCAAACCGATGATGGCAACCACGTTTTCGGTAAGAGGCGCAAGTGTGTATAAAATATTGCTACGGGCAATCATGTAAATGCCAGCCGTTACCATGGTGGCTGCATGTATCAAAGCCGAAACAGGAGTAGGACCTGCCATGGCATCGGGAAGCCAGGTGTACAAAGGAATTTGCGCACTTTTGCCGGTTGCGCCAACAAACAACAATAATGTTATAGCCGTAATATCAGCCGAAGTGAGCTTGTGATAGTTGGCAAAAACATCAGCATAATTCACCGTTCCCAATTTGTTTAATAACCAAAAAACAGCCAAAAGAAAACCTGCATCACCAATGCGGTTCATCACAAAAGCTTTTGTTGCGGCAGCATTGTAACTGTCAACAGAAAACCAATACCCGATTAGCAAATAAGAACACAAACCCACGCCTTCCCAGCCGATGAACATGATAACGTAATTGGCACCTAACACCAGCAAAAGCATTGAAAAAACAAAGAGGTTGAGATAAGAAAAATACCTGGCAAACTGAGGAGGCTTTTCATCGTGCATGTAAGAGGTAGAATACACATGAATGAGAAAACCAACGCCGGTAATAATCAACAAAAACAAAGAGGAAAGCTGATCAACCTGGAACGCAAAATCAATTTTGAAAGTGCCGATATTGATAAAAGTAAACAGGGGCTGAACCGGCAATGCACCGTTTGTTTTTACACTAAAAAAGAGAATAAGACTTACGATAAAAGAAGCCAGTACAGAGCCACTTCCAATGATACCTGTTACAGACTTGGACAACGAATTGCGCATCAGTCCGTTGATAAGAAAACCCAGTAATGGAAAAAGTGGTATTAAGTAAGCCATACGCCTCTGAATCCGCTACGGCGGAGAGTTTTTAAATTTGATTATTTGTTTGCCCACCCTCTCCGCCTCATGCGGATTGGGGCTTTAGTTTTTTAGTCTGTTCAAAAAGTTTACATCTACCGAATGTGTGTTTCGATACATCATTACAATAATTGCCAAACCTACACTTACTTCAGCAGCCGCCACTACCATAATAAAGAAAACAAATATTTGCCCGTCAATGCCGGCATTGCACTACATCAGTGGTTCCTTTTGCAACGGCATGTGGCACTTTTGAAAATGCAACCAATAATAAGTTTACTGCATTCAACATCAGTTCAACACACATAAAAATAATGATAGCATTGCGGCGTGTAAGCACACCTATGATACCGATGCAAAACAAAGCCGATCGATAATGCTATATAATATTGTATGGGCATAATCTTCCACCTCCATTGCCCTTTCTTTAATATCAAATTTTTCCCTCCTTTAATTATCTTTTTTCCGATAACAACAGCACCAACCATCGCGCTTAAAAACAAAACACTGCTGATTTCAAACGGCACTGCATAATCGTTAAACAGCACTTTACCTAAATTATTAATCAAACCAATATCGCCGGTGTTTAATTCAGCTTTTTTACCAGCCAAATCGGTTGATGTGCGTATTACAGAAATTAATACTGATAAAAGCAAACCGCCACTGATAACACCGGCAAACTTCATCCACATACTTCGCTTTGGTTCAATGGCAGCATTCGAGATTCATCAGCATAATTACAAATAAAAACAAAACCATTATTGCACCGGCATATACAATGATATTTACAATGGCTAAAAACTGTGCATTTAATAAAATATAATGACCCGAAATAGCAAAGAAAGTTACGATTAGCCACAACACGCTGTGCACCGGATTTTTACTAACCAGTACCATGATAGCGCTTAACAACGCCGCACCGCTTAGTAAACCAAAAAACAATTTCAGTAATACTCATGAATTGAGTTGGTAGTTGATGAAAATACTATCATTTTATCGCCGTATAATTTGCCGTTGTTGGTGCATCTTCTCCTTTGGCTTTTGCATACTCTTCCGGCTCTGTTACCGGATTAGGTATCAGCAAATCTTCTTTTCCATAAATAAATTTCTTGCGCTGGCAAAATCGCCGGTGCAAAGGTTTCACTTAAATAAATCGCGTCTTTCGGACACGCTTCTTCGCACAAGCCACAGAAAATACAACGCAACATATTGATTTCGTAGCTCGCTGCATATTTTTCTTCGCGATATAAATTCTCCTCTCCTATTTCGCGTTCTGCTGCTTCCATTGTAATGGCTTCTGCAGGACAGGCTACTGCACACAATCCGCACGCAGTGCAGCGTTCACGTCCTTGCTTCATCCCGGTTTAACACTTGCAGTCCACGAAATACAGGACTAAACGGTCGTTTTACTTCGGGATAATGAATTGTAGGACTTTTTTTCAAAAAATGACTGAATGTAATGGCCATTCCCTTTCAAAATTCCAGGAAATAAATACGCTCTCAAAAACGTCATCGGTTTACGGTCAACTGCTTTACTTCTATTTGTTAATGATTGCATATTATATAGCTATCAGCCGTCAGCATGTAGCGTTCAGCTTTTCGTTACAAAAGTATTTGTCTGATGGTAAGTGTCCAAGTTTATCTATGCTGTTTTATTGCTGTCTGAACCAGGATTTTATCTGATTGAACGGATTTGCTCCATTTATTTATTGCGTTAATTTTCTTTTGTTTGAATAAGTCTTTCATTCATTTACTTTTACCTGCCTGTCGGAAAATCCTTCAAATCATGGTTCTGATATTCACAAAGCCAGCATTACCGCTGCTGTTACCAGCATATTTACCAATGCAAGCGGTAGTAATTTTTTCCATCCTAAATTCATCAATTGATCATAACGGAAACGCGGAAGTGTCCATCGAACCCACATGAATAAAAAGATAAAGAATCCGATTTTAAGCATCAAAGCTAACAATCCTAAACCTGCAGCCAGATTGGGGCTAAGTTTGCTTTCATCTAAAAAAGGAATATCGTATCCGCCAAAAAAAAGAGTTGCCATAACAGCACTGCTGATGAACATATTTACATATTCGGCAAAAAGGTAGAAACCTAATTTCATACTTGAATACTCCTGATGATACCCCATGTTCAGTTCGCTTTCTGCTTCGGGCAGATCGAAAGGCGTACGATTACATTCGGCAAAGGCACACACTAAGAAAATAAGAAAACCAAGCGGTTGATACACAACATTCCAAACACCGCTTTTCATTTGTTCATCCACAATGGTTTTCATACTAAGCGAACCTGTTAAAAACAGGAGTGCGATGAGTGAAATGCCCATTGCCAGTTCGTAGCTGATGGCTTGCGAAGCGCCGCGTAAAGCCGCCAGCAAAGAGAATTTATTGTTGCTTGCCCATCCGCCAATCATAATGCCATACACGCCTAAACTTACTACTCCAAAGATGTACAGGATTCCAATGTTTACATCGGCAATTTGCAGGGGCACCTGCTTATTGCCAATCTCTATAAAATTGCCCCAGGGAATAACGGCACAGGTCATTAAAGCCGCCAGCATTGCCAATCCGGGACCTAAAACAAACAAAACTTTATTTGATGTATTCGGAATGATTTCTTCTTTAAAAAACAATTTGCCTCCGTCGGCCAAGGGTTGCAAAATACCAAATGGACCCGCACGGTTAGGACCTTTTCTATCCTGCATCCAGGCAGCAATTTTACGTTCTGCATACGTTTCATACATAGCAATGACTAATGATACAGAAACAATAATAACGATGAGAATTAATTTCTGGATTACGAAAGACCAATCGAATGCAAGCAATATGGCGGATAGGTTATTCATTGATTTTTATTAATGATTCAATTTTTTGGATGAATGCTTTTTTTTCGGAGTAGAAGTTAATTGCTTCATCTTCTGAAATGATAATGAAATCACCATAATCAGATCCTCTCTCGCGGTTATTAGTCTTCCGTACAAGTTAAGATCTTCATTAGTAAACAGATTCCTGACAACAAGCTCAGGCATTTTCATCTACCGATAAAACCGTTCTTTTAATGTCGTGCAATATCGCTTTGGTTTCGTTCATTTAATTTTCAAAATCTTCCGAATGCGCAGGGCCTTCCAATAAGCTTATATCGTTTTGCGGCTCATTCACTTTGCTTACATCATGAATGTCAAGCATCAGGCGCGGTTGTCTTTCCATTAATTCAGGTAAAAATTCGGGCGGCTCAACAGCATTTACATAATGACCCGCTGAAATAACAGAATGACGATCAATTTGGCGCGGACCTTCAATAATCCAATCACTCCCTTTCTTTTTTTCGAAACGACATTCATTACAAATCCATTCTTCTACTTCACCCCATTCATCTTTACGAGCCGTTACACGAAACACTTCATCACCACGATTCCAAAGCGTTACTTTACCGGAACATTTAGGACAATCGCGGTGTGCATCCATTGGCTTTAAAAACCAAACGCGGTTTTTAAAACGGAAGGTTCTATCGGTTAAAGCTCCAACAGGACAAACGTCAATCACGTTGCCGATGAAATCATTATCTAAACTCTTTTCAATATAAGTTGCTATTTCAGAATGATCACCTCTGTCAAGCACACCATGTATTCTTTTATTGGTTAGTTGATCTGCAGTAAATACACAGCGATAACAAAGTATGCAGCGCGTCATGTGAAGCTGGATATAAGGGCCTAAACTATGCTTTGCAAAAGTGCGCCGCTGAAACTCATAGCGCGTTCCCGCTTTTCCATGTTCATAGCTTAAATCCTGTAAATGACATTCGCCTGCCTGGTCGCAAACGGGACAATCGAGTGGATGATTAATTAATAAAAATTCAACCACACCGGCACGCGCATCAATCACTTTTTCGCTGGTAAGATTTTTCACTTCCATGCCATCCATTACAGTGGTTCGGCAAGAAGCAACCAGTTTGGGCATCGGGCGCGGGTCTTTTTCAGAGCCTTTGCTCACTTCCACCAAACACGTGCGACACTTGCCGCCGCTGCCTTTCAGCTTGCTGTAATAGCACATAGCGGGTGGCGCTACATCGCCGCCAATTTTGCGGGCGGCTTCCAATATAGAAGTGCCTGCCGGTACTTCTATCGTTATATTATCTATCGTTACTTTAAATAAAGGAGTTTGTGTTGCTTCTGCCATTGTAACAATTTATCCGAAGTAATTTAATTTCTTGTTTGTTTTTGCACATTTTTTCAGACGGCTTTGTATCATCTTAATCCAATTGACAGCAGTGCAAGTCATTGATTAGTGTTTAAATTGTTTATCTTTTAAAATCCAATCCAGGCATCCCGATAATCACATAAATCCGGGTTCAGACTATGCCACCACTTCACGTTCATCAGCATAATGCGCCAGGCCATAATTACGCGTTAAGCATTCTTCCGGATTGAGCACATGCCATTCAAATTCATCCCTGAAATGGCGGATGGCAGCGGCAACCGGCCATGCGGCTGCATCGCCCAGCGGACAAATAGTGTTACCTTCTATTTTACGCTGAATATCCCACAACAAATCTATATCGCTGATCTTACCTTTTCCGTATTCTATATTTTTTAGAATCTTTTCCATCCAGCCCGTGCCTTCGCGACAGGGCGAACACTGTCCGCAGCTTTCATGGTGATAAAAACGAGCTAATGTAAATGTATGACGAACCACGCACTGGTCTTCATCAAACACAATAAAGCCACCGCTATCCCATCATGCTGCCAGTTGCAAAACCGCCATCGCTGAGGCTTTCATAATTCATCATGCGGGTTTCGCCTTTGGCAGTTTTGAGTAATAAATTGGCTGGTAAAATAGGAACTGAAGAACCACCGGGAATGCAGGCTTTCAGCCGTTTACCGTTAGGAATACCACCACAATATTCATCGCTATAAATAAACTCTTCAACTGAGATGGTCATGTCAATTTCGTACACACCCGGCTTATTAATGTTGCCACAGGCAGAAATCAGTTTTGTACCTGTTGATTTTCCAACGCCAATTTTTGCATATTCTTCTCCGCCCAGATTGATAATAGGAACTACGGCAGCCAGCGTTTCTACATTGTTCACTACTGTTGGGCTGTCCCACACTCCTTTAATAGCAGGGAATGGCGGCTTGATACGCGGATTGCCACGCTTGCCTTCCAGGCTTTCAATCAATGCAGTTTCTTCGCCGCAGATATAAGCACCTGCACCGCGATGTACATAAATTTCGCAATCGAAACCGGTACCCAAAATATTCTTGCCTAAGAATCCGGCCTGTCTTTGCCTCAACAATTGCCTGTTCAAGAATATCAGGAATCCATGCGTATTCACCACGGATGTAGATATAGGTAGCATTGCTACCCAGTGCATACGAGCTAATGATCAGACCTTCAATTAACAAGTGAGGCAGAAACTCCATCAGGTAACGGTCTTTAAATGTACCGGGTTCGCTTTCATCGGCATTGCAAACCAGATGGCGGGGAACGCCTTCGGGTTTGGCAATGAAACTCCATTTCAAACCTGTAGGAAAACCCGCACCGCCTCTGCCACGCAAGCCACTTTTTTTCACTTCTTCCACAATGCCTTCCGGCGACATTTTAAGCGCTTTTTCAACAGCTTCATAGCCGCCGTTTTTGCGCCAGGCATCGTAGTAGCGGATGCCTTCGATATGGGCTTTATCTATTAATAATTTTGTTGCCATGTTTGTGAACTATTGGCCTTTAGCTATAAGCATCGGGCTTTTGTTTTTGCTTAATTATTCATTATTGCATTGTTCGTGCATTCTTCTATAATCGCATCTACCTTGTCTTTTGTCAGATGTTCACGGTAATGTTTGCCCAACTGCATCATTGGTGCATAGCCGCAAGCACCGAGACATTCGACTGTTTTTAAAGTAAACAAACCATCCGGTGTTGTTTCGCCTACTTTAATGTTCAGCTTCTGTTCAATGTATTTGATAATGTCATCGCTGCCACGCACCATGCAAGGTCCGGTTTGACATACTTCAAACATGTACTTACCAACGGGTTTTAAATTGTACATGCTATAAAAGGTGGCCACTTCGTACACTTCGATGGCTGTAATTTGTAAGAGAGAAGCTACATAATCCATTGCATCTACACTAAGCCAACCATTGTTTTCTTCCTGTGCCAGATGAAGTACCGGAAGCAGCGCGCTTTTCTGTTTGCCTTCGGGATAACGGGCAATGATTTCCTGAACTTTGTTGAGTTTATCTTGTGAGAATGTCATTTGTTTTTGTTTTTGCGGATATTTAATCACATGATCAATCGCTTCACAAATCATCCATCCATTTCTCCGGCTATCAAATTCAGCGAGCTCATAGTGATAACAGCATCGCTTAACATCGCGCCTTTTACCAATTCCTCATAAGCCTGATAATAAATAAAACAAGGCCGGCGGAAATGCAGGCGATATGGCGTTCTTCCACCATCGGAAATTAAATAGAAGCCAAGTTCGCCATTACCTCCTTCCACTGAATGATACACTTCACCACGGGGAATTTCGGTTTCACCCATAATAATTTTGAAATGCCAGATAAGGGCTTCCATTTTTGTATAAACATCTTCTTTTTTAGGAAGATAATATTCAGGAATATCAGCATGAAACACTTCTGCTTCTGCGCCTTTAAATTCCTGCACTTTTCGGTATGCCTGATTGATGAGGCTTAACGATTGTTTCATCTCTTCATTTCTTACCAGAAAACGATCATAACAATCGCCGGTTGTGCCCACAGGAATGCTAAAATCAAAATCTTCATAACTACTGTAAGGCGATTGAACACGCACGTCATAATCTACGCCGGCAGCCCGAAGGTTAGGCCCTGTAAAACCATAGTTCAATGCACGCTCAGCATTAATAGGACCCGCGCCAATCAGGCGTTCCATAAAGATGCGGTTGCGGGTGAGCAGGTTTTCAAACTCTTTTAAAACGGCTGGATATTCATTTAAAAATTTCTCCAGTTTCGTCCATGCGGTGTTATTAAAATTTCGCTCAAAACCGCCAATGCGACCAATGTTGGTGGTCAATCGGGAGCCACAGATTTCTTCATAAATTTCATACGCCAACTCGCGATATTGCATTACGTACAAGAAGGCTGTGAACGCTCCGGCATCTACACCCACCACCGAATTGCAAATGAGGTGATCCGTAATGCGAGCCAGTTCCATAATGATGATACGCATGTAATCTACACGCTTAGGCAGCTTGATGCGCAACAGCTTTTCGCAGGTCATGTGCCAGCCCATATTGTTAATGGGGCTACTGCAATAATTCATGCGGTCGGTAAGCGGAGTAATTTGATACAAGGGTCTTCGCTCTGCCAGCTTTTCAAAAGCACGATGAATGTAACCTATGGTTTGCTCGGCACTTACAATGCGCTCGCCGTCGAGCTCTAAAATATTTTGAAACACACCGTGCGTTGCCGGATGCGTTGGACCCAAATTAAGCGTGGTAGTTTGCTTGCCAATAGAGCCTTCCGGCAGTTTTATATGATGTGATATTTCTGAAGTGTGCATGTACTATATCTCTTTTTATAAACCTATTGATGATAGATGAGAACACAACCAGCAAAAGCGAATTACAATGTATTTAAAAATGCGTGCGTGCCGCCCCGTCCAAACATTTCATCATCCTTATCTCTGCGGGTTTGGTCTTCCAGCGGATATTCCTTGCGTTGTGGAAAATAGTCCATTTCATCTACATTCTGTATGCGCCGCAAGTTAGGATGACCCACGAAATTGACTCCATAAAAATCATACGTTTCGCGCTCCATCCAATTGGCAGCTTCAAACAATTTGGTAGCAGTAAACACATCCGGCTTTTGAATATCGGTAAATACTTTAAAGCGAATGCGCACATTGTCTCTTATATTGTGCAAATGATAAACAACAGCCAGTTCAGCACCTTTGTTATCAGGATAATGAACCGCGCAAACCGAAGTCAAAAATTGAAAATTCAGCTCATCATACAGCCATTGCAGAATTTTTAAATTGTGGCCTTTCGGTGCTTCAAACGTAAGCATTCCATACGGCTCGTGAAAGCCGGAAACGGTTTCTCCCCATTTTTCTATCAATTGCTGTTGTATCGCTTCGTTAGTGAGTTGCATCTGTTATTTGTTTTTACTGAATTCCATAACTGCTCATCAACGCCTTGTATTCTTCGCCGTTTCTTCTGCGCAGGCTTTCATGTCCCACCAAATCCTGTATGCGCAAAATACCATCAATAATCGCTTCGGGCCGTGGCGGACAACCAGGCACATACACATCAACAGGTATAATCTGGTCAATTCCTTGCAGCACCGAATAGGTGTCAAAAATACCACCTGAGCAAGCGCAAGCACCAACCGATAACACCCAGCGCGGTTCGGCCATTTGTAAATACACCTGGCGCAATACAGGTCCCATTTTTTTCGAAATGGTTCCCATCACCATCAGCAAATCGCACTGGCGTGGCGTGAATCCCAACCTTTCTGAACCAAAGCGGGCAAGATCGTAAGTGGAAGCCATGGTTGACATAAATTCAATACCACAACAAGAGGTGGCAAACGGCAAAGGCCATAAAGAATTTTTACGGGCTAACCCGACTATACTTTCAAATTTTGTTGCAAAAAAGCCTTCGCCGCCGCTTCCTTCGGGAGCTTCAGCAATGGCAATGTTATCGTGAATATCAGGCTGTTTGGGATGTATATTAAAACGTACCGGACGTGGCATAATCAGAAGTTCTTTTCATTAAAAAATGGATTCACAAAAATAACGTACAAGTGCCACAAAACCGTGCTAAACATTTTCCTTCTCCCAAATATTTTCATATTGTTGTCATTACAATCAATAAGATTGACGAGCGACTACACAAGTTTTGTTTTATCAATAATTCAAAAATGGGGCAAAAACAAACCTTCTTTCTATTTTTTTCTATGACGACTCTATACCTGTTCGTATAAATAATTTCTCCCTATTTTTGGCAGCGTTATAAGCAGCTATCAGATTTCACAAGTTCCTGCCTCTCGTCCAGGTTGAAGGCTAATTATATTTCATTTAAAAATGTCAAAACAAATATCAAAAATTGCAGTGCTCACATCAGGCGGAGATTCGCCTGGAATGAATGCTGCCATCCGCGCCGTAGTAAGAACCGGAATTTATTATGGCATGGAAGTGTATGGTATTGTAAGAGGTTTCAGCGGCATGGTTGAAGATGATATTTTTCGCATGGATTCGCGCTCTGTTGCCAATATCATTCAGCGTGGAGGAACCATTTTAAAATCGGCCCGCTGTAAAGAATTTTTTACATACGAAGGTCGCCAGAAAGCCGTTGCCAATTTAGAAAAGCGCGGCATTAATGGCCTCGTGGTAATTGGTGGCGATGGCTCGTTTACGGGTGCATTAAAATTAAGCACCGAATTTGATTTAGCCGTAATTGGTTTGCCGGGAACGATTGATAAAGATTTATACGGAACCGATTTTACCATTGGTTTTGATACTGCGGTAAATACAGCCATTGACGCCATTGATAAAATACGCGATACTGCCGATGCGCACGACCGTTTGTTTATAGTGGAAGTGATGGGAAGACATGCTGGCTACATAGCTTTGCATAGCGGTATAGCAACAGGAGCCGAAAACATTTTGATACCTGAAGCCGAAACCAATATTGAGGAAGTGATTGATTCGCTAACCGAAAAAGAAAAGCGTAAAAAGTTAGTGAACCTTATTGTGGTAGCTGAGGGCGATGAGTATGGCGGCGCCAATCAAATTGCAAAAGTGATAAAAGAAAGATTGCCGCACATGGATACACGCGTATCTATTTTAGGTCATATCCAACGTGGCGGTTCGCCGAGCGCTATTGACAGATTAATTGCCAGCCGAATGGGTTATCATGCCATTGAAAGTTTTATGGAAGGAAGATTCAATGTAATGGTTGGCGTGGTAAACAACGAAATGGCTTATACGCCTTTGGAAATTGCTATTCGCGAAAAACAATCAATAAGTCCTGATTTATTGCGCATTGTAAAAATTTTAAATACCTGATTTTACTTCATTTTAAAACTAAGATTGATGCCAACCGCAGAAAAATATTTTCATACAACGATGGACAAACAAGCTGGTATTGAGCACACTTTCCACCGCACCAAAATTGTGGCTACCGTAGGTCCTGCCTGTGACACTTACGACAAGTTGCTGGCTCTTGTAAAAGCCGGTGTAAATGTGTTTCGGCTCAACTTTTCGCACGGTACGCACGACGATAAAGAAAAAATTATCGAGCACATTCGACAAATCAATTCTACCGAGCCTTATAACATCGCCATTCTTGCCGATTTGCAAGGACCAAAGCTGCGTGTTGGCGAAATGGAAAACGGCGGGCTTGATGTAAAAGCCGGCGACATTCTCACCTTTACTTCTACTGAAAAAGTAGTGGGTAATAAAGACAAAATTTATGTTTCTTATCCCAACCTTCACAACGATGTGAAAGTGGGCAATAAAATTTTAATTGACGATGGCAAACTTGAAGTTATCGTTATTGAAATAACCAAAGATGGCGACGTGCGCGTTGCCGTTTCGTATGGCGGAAGAATCCTACCAAAGAAAGGTGTCAATCTTCCTGATACCGAAATTTCGCTGCCTTCAATGACGGAAAAAGACATTGAGGATTTTGAATTTATTGTAAAGCACCAGTGCGACTGGATTGCGCTTTCGTTTGTGCGCAAAGCGGAAGATATTATTGATTTAAAAAGAAGGCTTACCGAGCGGGGCAGCACTACCAAAGCAATGGCAAAAATTGAAATGCCTTCCGCAATGGTTGATTTAAAAAATATCATCAACAATAGCGATGGCGTGATGGTAGCGCGTGGCGATTTGGGTGTTGAGTTGCCCGTAGAAAAAGTGCCGATGGCGCAACGCGAAATCATTCGCAAGTGCATACACCGTGGTAAGCCGGTGATAGTGGCAACACAAATGATGGAAAGTATGATTGACCGCACCAAACCCAACCGCAGCGAAATTACCGACGTTGCCAATGCCGTTTTGGAAGGCACTGATGCTGTGATGTTGAGTGCTGAAACAGCAACCGGAAATTATCCTGAATTAGTGGTGGAAACGATGCGCAAAATTATTTTGGAAGTTGAAAGAACCGAATATCGTTACAACCGCGAAGAAGATTTAAAACCCTTATCGCATTCACCCACTTTTTTAAGTGATGCCATTTGCTATAACGCCTGTAAGCTTGCACGTGATACAAACGCACAAGCTTTAATTGGTATGACGCAAAGCGGCTTCACAGCATTCGTTTTAAGCAGTTACCGCCCGAAAGCTCCCTTGTTTGTTTTTACCAAGAAAAGATACCTGGTAAATCAGTTAAGTTTAAGCTGGGGTGTGCGTGCTTTTTACTACGATGAAGAAAGCAGCCTTGATGATATTATTAAAGATGAAATAGAAATTTTAAAAGAACGCGGTTTTGTGCAAGCAGGAGATATTGTAATTAACACCGGAAGTACACCCGTGCATTTGCATATGCCTACCAACATTTTGAAAATAACTTCTGTTGAATAAAACAGAAAATAGGGCAAAAACAAAGAAGCCACTCCTATGCATAGGAGTGGCTTCTTTGTTTTTGCAGGCTAAATTATAAGCTGCTCTACTGTTTGTTTTTGCCGAAATAATCTTCAACATTATACCTTAAACAATTGAGTCAAACTCCCCCGACGCCATACCATTACTGTTCTTTATTTTTTCAAAATAAACGAAATACGGCCATTGTTTTCCATGTAAGCTTTTTCTACTTTGTCGAGCGTTTCGGCTTTCGTTTCAAGCCGCAGGCTTTCATACAAATCATCATGACTCATGCCGGCTTTTATAAGATTTGAGTGCTCAATCTGCCCTTCGTGATAAAGCAAAACGTGGCTTCCTTTTATAATCTTCTCGAACGTTTTATTTTTAGCAATCAGCCATCCCAGTACACGATGCACCAGCACAATTACAAACGAAGCTGCCGTAGTTGCACCAAACGGCGTTGCGCCTACAATACCTCTTGCCACTACCGACCCAAGCATAATAACAATAACACTATCAAAAGCCGATTTTTTGCCAAATGCACGTACGCCACCAATGCGAATGAAAATGAGAGTGATGAAAAAAAATGCCAGCGAGCGCATGCTCATTTGCAGTGTAGTTAAATCTTTACCTACACCAAATAGTTGATGAATGATTTCCATACGCAAACAATTTTTTATTAGAAAAATACAGCAATGATTATAAAATAAAAATCCTGCCGCATTAATTATATACAGCAGGATTTTTATTTTTGTTTTTATCAATCTGCCAGTGGCTTCACCATAATGTCTTTAAAATAAACAATGCTGTTCGGATCATGTCCTTGTAAGGCAAAAGTGCCGCTTGATAACACTCGGCCTTTCATATCATCGGGGCGTTGTACATTGTCGGGTTCAGTGTAATCAACTGTTTGTTTATCGTTCACCCAAATTTGTACGTGTTTACCTTGCACAAGTATGCGTTCGGTAAACCAAACACTATCGGGCACCAGCTTTTCTTTTACATCTACCACATTGTACAAACTGCCGGTACGCTTCCAATCGGTGTGCGAGTTATTTACCTGCACTTCATAGCCTTTTGATGGCCAGCCACCTTGCTGAAACTGGGTATGAAAATAAATTCCCGAGTTTGACCCCGGCATCGTCATTACCTGCGCTTTAAAATCGAAGTTTTTAAAGTTATGATTTTGCACATCGCCGTTGTAAAACAAGTGCGCCGTTTTGCCATGCACTACAATCATCCCGTCTTTTACACTAAACGATTCGGCATTATCGCCAACCTTCCAGTTGTTTATTGTTTTACCATCAAACAAAGAAATCCATTCGTCTTTTGGATGCGATTTCTGTTTACTAAACGAAAGAAAAAGAACAGCACTAAGAAGCAAAAGAGAGATTGTTTTCATGGCAAGTAATTTTATAAATGAATGATTAAAGATAATTGAGAAACTAATTTCTCTGGCTCTTTTGTGCCGCTACATTCACAATAGCACGCCACTTAAAATAAGAGAAGCCACAGTAAAATAAATAACAATGCCGGTAACATCAACCAGGGTAGCTACAAACGGTGCAGAAGAAGCTGCCGGATCGGCGCCTAATTTTTTTAAAACAATAGGCAACATTGCACCTGCAAATGTGCCCCACAGAACAATACCTAACACTGAAAAACCAATGGTAAGTGCTATTAAAAAATAGTGAGGCCCGTATAAATCTTTAATAATGCCATGGCTCATTAAAAAGTGCCATAAAATAACCCGTAAAAAACCGATTGTACCCAATATTGTTCCTAAGGTAAGACCACTTAATAATTCGCGCCGCATTACGCGCCACCAGTCTTTTACTCCAACCTCACCAATTGACATTGCCTGAATAATTAATGTAGAAGCCTGCGAACCACTGTTACCGCCACTACTTGCAATAAGGGGCAAAAACAAAGTAAGAACAGGTATTAGTTCTGATTCGAAATTAGCCATTGCACTATATGTAAGCATTTCGCTAAAAAACAGAACTACCAACCATCCAACCCGCTTTCTCATCAATTTAAAAAAATTGATGTCTAAATAAGGCTCACTGAAGGCTTCTGTACCACCAATTTTTTGCATGTCTTCGCTATACTCTTCGTTGGTAACCCAAAGAATATCATCAATGGTAACAATGCCCATCAGCACATTATTATCATCCGTTACAGGCAAGGCAACGCGGTTGTTCATTTTAAAAATCTGGCTCGCATGTTCCTGGTCATCGTGCACATTTAAAGCAACCACTCTGCCATCAATAATTTCATCAATGCGTTTGTTTGGCGAAGCTAAAATCAGGTCCCGTATCCGCAAATCATCCACCAGTTCGCCTCTTTCATCTATCACATAAATCACATCAATTGTTTCGCTGTTTTTTGCTACTTTCCTAATGGTGTTAAACGCCTGTTCAACCGTGTTGCCGCGGTACACGTACACATAATCCGGCGTCATCAGTCTGCCCACACTGTCTTCAGGATAACCCAGCATAGAGAGCGTTATTTTCCGCTCGTCGTGGTTTAATAATTTTATTAAATCGCGAATGGCAGCTTTGGGCAATTCCTCTAAAAAATCGGTTCTGTCATCAGGAGGAAGCTCGTTTAACAACTCAGCCGTTTTATGCGATGGCAGTTCGAGGATAATTTGTTTTTGCACGCCAATGTCCAATATTTTAAACACACCGGCTGCGCGATGCACAGGCATATTGGAAATGATTTCGGTTGCATAATCTTCATATTCATTCATGAGTTCGCCCACATCACTGATGTTAATATGGTTGATAAAATCATACAACGGCTGCCTGTCTTCAGCGTTTGCAAGCTCTTCAAACTGCTCGTTTACAGAAGGTATTTCCTGCTCCGTATTCATGGACGCAAATTAATTGATAAGCGTTTGCAATAAATGATTCGTGTATGATTGTTTTGATTATTTTCGGTTTTTTATACCAACCAACCATTATGATTGTTCCTTATATTGATGTGAAGCCTGCCGGCAGCAAAGGCAGAGGCGTGTTTACCAGCAAAGCCATACGGGCCAATACCGTTGTTGAAATTTCGCCGGTGCTTGTTTTAAAACCCAAAGAAAGAAAAACATTGGAAACTACGTTGCTGTACCATTATGTGTTTGAATGGGGTGATACACGCCGCAAAGCAGGCATGGCATTGGGTTATATTTCGATGTACAACCACAGCTATACTTCCAACTGCAAATATGAAATGGACTTTGATGAAATGACCATGACCATCACCACCGTAAAAGCCATTAAAAAAGGCGAAGAACTAACCATTAATTACAATGCCGATCCCAACGATGCTACGCCGGTTTGGTTTGATGCCGAATAGAACTTCTGAGAAGATGATTTTATACTGATAACTTCTGGGGAAACTATGAAGTAAAGTGTTTTTGGTTTTGCCGAAATTTGCTGATGCGATATCTGCGCATTTTTATTTTGGCAAAAACAAATCTTTGCTTTTACCAAAAGGCTTAAATTAACAAACCATCTCAATCAAAAATCAACAAAAACAAATCTATTACAAGCCACTTATGGTAAGCCCGATAGAATAAGGATGAATAGCAGGGCCAACACCTTGTTTTAAGAAGTTGGTAATCTGGTACGAACCATCAATTGAAAAGTTGCCATACCCAATGCGGGCGGTAGCTGCAACACGTGTGCTGTTAATAAAACGTTTATCACTTTCCTTCGAAATATAAGTAGGTCCGTAAATGGTAGTGCCGTTGGCATCTATAGCATCTTTGCCTTTGGTATGCTGATTCAATAACACGCCAACCTTTAAGCCAGCGGCAGCTTTAAATCCTTTATCGGGCGTAACCGGATTGGCTGCGTATCGCAATTCAAGTGGGATTTCAGCATAAATAGTAGTGAGTTTAAATTTCTTAAACCGATTGATAGAATTACCGCTTACATTGGTAAAAGGAAGCGTTGTGGAAGGCGATTTTAAATTCACGTATGTGTCTTTAAAAAACATATTGCTGCTACCAACACCAAGCCCTACGCCAACACTTGCATGACGACTGCCTTTTAAGGGCCTGTCAATCATTACATACATATTAAAATGACGCGAAAGCCCTTTTGTGTTGATGCTGTCCGGCACAGAGCCCCAACTGTCGTATCCATACTGGATCATAAAATGATCGTTGGGACGATTGGTTAAATCGAGCGCATTTAAAAACTTTTTTTTAGGGGGAACATTGGCGGCAAGACTATCGGTTTGTGCAAACGAAACAGCCGCAACAAAAAGAGACAAAACAAAAAAGAGTGGTTTTACAATGCAGTTATTCATCGAATATAATTGCTGTATGATAGCGGGCAAAAATAACTGAAATGGTATAGCATGGGGTTAAAAATAAGCCAAAAGAAAAATGAAGGAACTGAATTAAGTGAGATGCTTCAGAGGAATGAGAGGCAGCTAAATAACCCAACTAAAAAATAGTGGCAAAAACAAATGTTCTGTATTGAAGAAAAGTAATCAAAAAGGAAAGTGTGTTTGGTTTTGTTACGAATTGCTCGTAGTAACACTTGCCGTTTGTGAAGAAGAAGCAGTTTGGATGTTTACTTTCTTGTGATAGCCTTTAAAAAGGCTTTGCCATTGAATTTTTAAAACACCTAAAATGCCTTCTTTTAAAATGCCTTTCGACATTTTGCTTACACCATATTTTCTATCTCTAAATATTATTGGCACTTCTACAATGCGAAAGCCAAGCTTCCAGGCGGCAAACTTCATTTCTACCTGAAAGGCATAACCCACAAATTGGATTTCATCAAAATTAATTGTGTTTAATACGCGACGGGTATAACATACAAAACCGGCGGTGGGGTCGTTTACGGGTATCCATGTAATCAATTTGGTGTAAAGAGCACCGCCTTTTGAATAAATATGCCTTGAAAGAGGCCAGTTTTCTATTTCGCCTCCTTTTACATACCGGCTGCCAACGGCCACATCAGCACCGGCGCGGCATGCAGCATACAATCGGTCTAAATCATTTACATCGTGCGAGAAATCGGCATCCATTTCAAATACATAATCGTAGTCTTTTTCCAATGCCCATTTAAAGCCACGAATATAAGCTGTGCCCAAACCTTGTTTGCCTTTACGTTCTTCTAAAAACAAACAGGGTTCATACTGATTCTGCAATTCTTTTACAATGTCGGCAGTACCATCGGGCGAACCATCATCAATTACCAATACATGAAACCCCTGCTGTAAAGAAAACACAGCTTCCAAAATGGCAGCAATGTTATCCTTCTCGTTATAGGTGGGAATAATAATGAGTTTCTTTACAGACAAAGCGATAAGTTTAATAAAGCAAAATACTAATGAAAACAACAGCGAAAAAGCAACATTACAGCAAAAAAAATTCTTTACAATTTTTTTAGCAAAATGCGGTTTACAATCTCCGATAATTTTTGTTTGGTATGCAATGTAAATTCTCCCCGCATTACCCAATCGTAGTATTGCGGCTCTATTTTCATCACTTCTTTTACAGCCTTGCCTTTGTGCTTGCCAAAATTGTAAGTAGGAACGCCATCTACGTTTATCAAACGCCGCGAAAAATCAATCGTGTCTTCTTCTCCGCAAATTTTACAAATGCTCTCAGCCGTGTTGCCAAGATTAGGATACCGTTCAATCTGCGCTTCTAAGATTTCAAAGGTGGCAGTTGCATCCACTTCGGCGCCATGCGCACCGATCAGTTCTTTTTCGCAATAAAATTTATATGCTGCACTGAGGGTTCGCTGCTCCATTTGATGAAATATTTTTTGCACATCAATCAGCTTCCTCCCGTCCATATTGAAGACCAGGTTGCAGCGCAAAAATTCTTCAATCAGCATAGGAATATCAAAGCGGTTGCTGTTGTAGCCTGCAATATCGCAGTTATCTAAAAACTGTTTGATTTCGTTGGCAACCTGTTTAAAAACGGGTGCATCTTTTACCATCTCATCAGTGATGCCATGAATGTCAATCACAGTTTGAGGTATGGGCATTTGCGGGTTGATGAGTTTGCGCTTCACTGCTCTTGTTCCGTTGGGAAGAATTTTAATGATAGCAACTTCAACAATTCTGTCGGTAACGAGGTTGATACCGGTCGTTTCCAAATCAATAAAAGCAACAGGGCGTTGCAGAAACAATTTCATCAGCCAATACAATTAAAAAATGCGAAATTAAAGGAAAGAAAAGGTGAAATGAATGAATTGAAAATAAGATAAAAGAAAGGAGTGAAAAGTAAGCAGCACTTCAATGCAATAGTTGGTCTTTGTTTTAGAATAATAAAATCAGCGAACAATATAAGCTGCCAATGTAAGGAAGCTTTTTAATCGAAAATATTTTTTCTTTTTTTTAACGAAGCTATATTTGTTGTCGCTAATTTTTCAATAAAAACAAAACGAAAGAAAGAACGATTGCATCACGAACTAATAAGTGATTGCTGACTGCCAGAATTGAATCGCTTTTCAAATACAAAACCTGTATCGTATGAACCAATGTGTACGTGAAATTAAGCGCGTGCGAAGTGTTGTATCGCTTGCGCTGCTCTCTGTTTTTTTATGTGTAAATTTTACAGCCGGCGCACAAAACAATGTGCAGGTAACGGGCCGCGTGGTTGACGAAAACAACCAGCCGCTGAATGGTGTTTCAGTGCAAATACAAAAATCGAAATTGGGTACGGCCACCAACAGCGCAGGCGACTTTAGCATTAGCGCACCAGCCAATGCCACCCTGCTTTTCAGCTATGTTGGATACACCGACACCAGCATTGCCATTGGTGGAAGAACCAACCTTGATGTAAGGCTTTCTTCCGGCCGCACTACCCTGAGTGATGTGGTGGTAATTGGTTATGGTACAGCCAACAAAAGAGACCTTACCGGCTCCATTGTAAAGATTGATGGTAAAGTAGTTGCCGATAAGCCCAATGCCAATCCTGTGTCTTCCTTACAAAGCAAAGTGGCCGGGTTATCGGTGGTAAACAATGGCACACCGGGACAAGCACCCGACATTAGAATCAGAGGTACGGTAAGTATTGGCCAGGTGCATCCGTTGTATGTGGTAGATGGTATTTTGAATGATAACATTGACTTCTTAAATCCGAACGATATTGAATCAATCGAAGTACTGAAAGATCCTTCTTCGCTCGCCATTTTTGGTGTGAAAGGTGCAACCGGCGCCATTGTAATCACTACCAAGCAGGCAAGAGCCGGGCAAACGATTGTGAACTTTAATTCTACCTATGGCTTTAAGCAATTAACGGACAGAATAAAAATGGTAGATGCTAACGGTTTTAAAACTTTGTTTGCTGAAGAAAATGCAAACAATGGCGTTGCTACTCCTGATTACTCTGCATTAACCTCAAACACCGACTGGATAAGCGCTGTAACGAGAACAGGGCAATACAACAACAGCAATCTAACGGTGCAATCGGGCACAGATAAAAACCGCGTGAGCTTTGGTTTGGGTTATACACTCGACCAGGGTATTATTAAACAAGAGCAACTGCAACGTTTGAATTTGTCGTTAAATGACGAATTGCGCGTTTCCAAAAATATTAAACTCGGTGCTAACATTGTAGTAAGCCGTCAGCATTATCCTTATGGTGCAACCAATATATTGAACGAAGCGCGACAGGTAATTCCACAAGTATCAGCGGGTACGAAACCATTTCGCGTAGCCAATCCTTATGGCACTGATACCATCACCGAAAATTTATATTCGGGTTTGGATGTTGCCTTGCAAAATTCAGGTGTGGTAAATCCATTGCTTGAATTAAGTAATACCTGGAACAAATACATTGGTATGGAATACCGCGAAGTAGGAAGTGTTTATGCAGAAATTACCTTTTT
Organism: uncultured Chitinophagaceae bacterium; assembly: GCA_963847085.1. Lineage (GTDB taxonomy): Bacteria > Bacteroidota > Bacteroidia > Chitinophagales > Chitinophagaceae > Ilyomonas. The sequence goes on from CAWJYO010000006.1 coordinate 89,468, forward strand.
GAAATATCTTACTTTCCGTTCTACTTTTTACGGTGATATCAGCAATGTAAACACTCGTCAGTATGTACCATTGTATTATGCTTACAATCCGCTTACGAATCAGCCGTATTTATATACCTCAACTACGTCAGTCACTGAAAATGATAATGACTATCGCAAGTTTCAGCAAGACCATATTCTTACATTTAGAAAGGCTTTTGGTGAACACAATCTAACGGCAACGGCCGGTTTTACCACTTATTATTTTGGCAACTTTAATAGAACTGCTACTGCCAAACAATCCAATTCGGCATCAGGCTCCCCTATTCCTGACGACCCAAGATTGTGGTACATTACCAATGGCATAGCTGACGCAAATACAGCATTGGCTTCTTCTTCACAAAGCGAGTATTCTACCGTTTCTTTCTTAGGCAGAGTGTTATACAACTTTAAAAACAAATACTTTTTAAACGGCTCTTTCCGTAACGATGCTTCCTCGCAAATTGCACCTAAAAACCGCAACCAGCAATTTTGGGCAGCAGGTGCGGCATGGGATGTTACAAAGGAAGAATTTATGGCAAATCAAAAAGTGTTTGATTTCATAAAAGTAAAAGGTTCGGTGGGACAATTGGGCAATCAAACTACCTCCGACCAATATGGAAATCCACTTCCTTACCCGGCGTATCCTAACATTAAAACAGACGCCAACTCAACGGCTGTTTTTGGAACAAATCTAAACGTGGCAGCACAACCTGCTTACACACCCAGCCCTAATTTAAAATGGGAAACTGTGAATGCATGGGAAGCAGGCGTTGAATTGAATGCATTTACAAACCGTTTGCATTTTGAAGGCACTTATTTTAATAAGACGACAAATAATTTGATGACCTATGTAAGCCGTGCTGCTTTAGGTCTTGCCGGATGAATTGATTAACGGCGGTAGCATCAGGAACTGGGGTGAAGAATTTGCAGCAAGCTGGAATCAAAATTTTGGCAGAGACTTTAATATGAACCTTAGCGGCAACATCACCTTCTTAACCAATAAAGTGTTGAGTGTAGCTGCAGATGTGCCTAACGGTATTATTGATATTACACAGGCAAACAACGGCGAAGCCATCAGTGAATTTAAAAAGGGAGAGCCAATTGGTTATTTCAAAGGTTATGTAGTAACTGGCGTATTTCAAAGCTATACAGACATTTTAAAATCGCCCAGCGAAGCTTCCTTAGGTGCCGTTCGTCCCGGCGATTTAAAATACAAAGATGTGAACGGTGATGGTGTTATCAATGCTTCCGACAGAACTTATATTGGCAATCCAACACCAAAATTCACTTATGGATTTTCCATTAATCTTACTTACAAACGCTTTGCGTTAAGTTCTGATTTTGGCGGCGTGTATGGCAACCAGGTGTATCGCTTATGGGGCGCTCTCGAATCGCCATTTCAACGCGTGAATTATCCTGCTTTTGATTTGGCCAGGTGGCATGGACCTGGAACTTCTAACTGGGTGCCGATATTGAGCCAGGCAGACAGAGTGAATTATAGCGGTTCTACTTACAGCATTGAAGATGGCAGCTACTTCCGTGTCCGCAATTTGCAGTTGGCTTATAGCTTTTCAACCCGTGCGATTCCTTACGTCAAAAATTTACGCCTGTATGCCAATGTGCAGAATTTAAAAACGTTCAAAAACAACTCTGGCTACACACCCGAGTTCGGTGGCAGTGCCATTTCTTTTGGATATGATAACGGTGGTGGCGCAATACCTGTAGTAACCACGTTTGGTGTGAACTTAACTTTTTAAATTTTAGAAAAAACTTTGTATGAAACAAATAAAAAATAAATGGGGTTGGCTGGTGTTATTGCTTCCGCTGTTACCAGCCTTATCGGGATGTAAAAAGTTTTTAAACCGCGAACCGCTTACGGCCACTTTCAACGATTTAAACCAAGGATTGTTAGAATCGGAAAGCTTTGGTTTGTATAGCTTTTTAAGAACATCAGCCGGCTTTTCAACGCTGCCTTGGCTCGACTTCAACAGCATTCGCGATGATGATGCGCAAAAAGGAAGCAGCACTACGGATGGTGCCGAAATCAATGCTGAATTTGAAACTTATAAATACACCAAAGATGATTGGGCAACCGATACTTATTGGAATGATCATTACTACATGATTAACTTAGCCAACCGCGAGCTGCACGATGCCGATTCATTGAAACTTACCGATGAAGCATCGTTGCGCAATGTGGGTGAAGCTTGTTTCTTCAGGGCTTATTCTTATTTTGAATTGGTTAAAGCTTATGGTGATGTGCCGCTTATCAATTATTATTATACTGTTGCCACGCAAGGTATCAAACCTAAATCTCCGGCTTCAGCTATTTATGCGTTGATTGATTCTGATTTGCAGGTGGCATCTGCTTATCTCCCTCCGAATTGGAATAAGGCAGGCACTAACCAAACTGCCTTCCCTGGCAGGCTAACCAGCGGTAGTGCTACTTCTCTATGGGCGCAAACCTATTTATTCCGTTCGAACTGGGCGCAGGTAACAGCACTTTGTAATAAAGTGATTGCTTCCAACCAATATGCTTTAGTGCCACATTTTAAAGACATCTGGGCAGATGGTTTGAACGGTGCCGGTAAAAACAGTGTAGAATCTATTTTTGAAATGCAGGCTTATGTAGGTCAGAACGGAACACCAAATAATGGCACGCAATGGGGCACTTCGCAAAACGTGCGGCAAGGCGGTGCTGATGTCTCATGGAACTTAGGATGGGGATGGAATGTGCCGACCCAACATTTGGTAAGCGACTGGGATAGTACTGATCCGCGTAGAAATGAAACAGTTCTGTTTTCAGGCAGGTTTGATGGTGGTGCTGCTACAGGCGGTTATGGAGCCACACTTCCTCCTTACGCACCAGGTACGGCTCTGGACCAACCTTACTGGAATAAGAAAGTGTATTCCGATCCTGCTATGCGGTCTTACACCGGGCAGATTAACAGCAATGGCGGTGCCGACTGGATCAACCATCGCATTATCCGTTATGCCGATATTTTGTTAATGCTGGCAGAAGCCTCGAATGAATTAGGCGATACCGCTACCGCCGTAAACATGGTGGAGCAAGTGAGAGCCAGAGCGCGGGATGGTGGCGATCCAACAAAAGTTTTACCTCATATTTCTTTCCAAAGCCAGGCGCAAATGAGACAGGCAATTAAAGATGAACGGCGCTTTGAATTTGCGATGGAAGGTTACCGCTTTTACGATTTGGTGCGCTGGGGCGATGCGGTAAGTGCGTTAGGCGGCTTGGGTTATCAACCTAAAAATGCTTTGTATCCTATACCTCAGCCCGCTATAGATTTATCGGGTGGCGTATTGCAGCAAAACCCAAGTTACTAATCCGTTCGTACTTCATTTTTAAAACAAAGAACTATGAAATTAAAAAATTATATAACAACGATCATTGCGTTTGCAATTGTTGTTGGAAGCTGTAACAAACCTGAACATCCTGCACTTGGCGATTATCCGAAAGATACCAATCCTCCCGGCGGTCCGCTTAAGTTTTATGCCGCTTTCGACGGCTCAGCGGTAGATAGCATCCGCGCGAATTTTGGAGTGTTGAACAATGCTTCGTTCGGTACAGGTGTTTCTGATAGCGCAGTGCAATTAGATGGTTCAAAAAACGGTTATGTATCGTTTCCTTCAGCTAATGACTTTGGACAAGCAACGAGTTTTACCATATCGTTCTGGATGAACATAACGTTGGCCCAAAAAGATAACAATCATGCAGTTGGTATTCTGGCATTTGCCAACTCAAAAAACTTCTGGGGCAACGCCACTTTTTATGCCGATAACAATGCAAAAAGTCCATCCGACTCGATGGATTTAAAAATGCACTTTAACGCAGCTAACAACGGCGATAACTGGAATTTTGCGGGTTATAATTTTTCACATGCATGGCCAAAAATGTATGATGGTAATTGGCACATGGTAACCTTTACTTATGATTCTGCAAGTGCAACTGGCACCGTATATAGAGATGGCGTTCAGTTCGATCAAAAAACAGGTCAGAGCATTGCTTTTGAAAATACTTCTCAATTAATAGTAGGTGGTTTTCAGGAAGCGGCTGGCATTAAAGATACTTATGCCAACAATACCTGGATGGCTGGCTTTCCTGGCAAGATTGATAATGTAAGATTATACGGTGTTGCCCTATCTGCTTCAGACGTAGCAGCTTTGTATAACAACAAGCAATAAATAAATTTGAATGAAATAATAAAGGCTGCCTCAAAGTAAGAGGCAGCCTTTATTATTTATAAATTAGGGCAAAAACAAAACGGTTAATTTCAGCAATATTTTATTTTTTACCACATAGAATCATAGAAGCATAGTAGGAAACGTATAGTACAATCTATATGAAAATTATGTAATCTCCTATTATGTGTTTCATCATACTTTTATAAGGGCTAACCCGAATTATCTCATAAAGCAAAAACAAAACAGCAGTCTGTAATAAGGAAGATGAAAAAGGCACAAAAACAAACATGGTTCGTCTTTGTATTGATTGCTATTTCCGTTTTTATTTTCTCAACCTGTATCAACAATAAAAAAGAAAAGCAGACTACTTCTGCAACAAAAGAAATTGGGGCAAAAACAAACTCCTACACTCAGTTTGCAGGTTCGGCTGTATGCGCCGATTGCCATAAAAACATCAGCAATAGTTTTGAACATACAGCACATTTTACCACATCGCAAACAGCTTCGCAGCGTTCTATAAAAGGCTCGTTTGCTCAAAGGTGAAAACGATTTTATTTATAGTCCCGACAGAGTTGTTTTTTTAGAAAAAAAAGAAGATAGCTTTTACCAGGTTTATTATTACAAAGGGGATGAACATGTGCGGCGGAAGTTTGATATTGTTGTAGGCTCGGGAACAAAAGGACAAACCTATTTATCATGGGTAAACCACCAGTTGATAGAGCTTCCGGTTTCTTATTTTACGCAGGTAAAACAGTGGGCAAACAGCCCGGGTTATCCTTTGTATCCAACACTCTTTAACCGCCCTGCTACCACGCGCTGCTTGGAATGCCACAGCACCTTTGCTACAACAACCACAGCACCTTTTGAGGAACCCGAAAAGCTTGACAGCACAAAAATGATTTTGGGTATTACGTGTGAGCGTTGTCATGGTGCGGCGGCAGCTCATGTAGCCTATCAAAAAGAACATCCAGCAGATACGGTTGGTAAATTCATTGTGAGCTTTTCAAAATTTACGGTAAAACAAAACCTCGATTTTTGTTCGCTTTGCCATGCCGGACGATTGCAAAAAACAAAACCTTCATTTTCGTTTGCTGCAGGTGATACATTGTCCAATTATTTTATGATTGATATATTGCATTCATCAACCAATAATATTGACGTACATGGCAACCAATATGGTTTACTGGCAGGGAGCAAGTGCTTCAGAATGAGCCAAACCATGACGTGCCTTACCTGCCATAATGTTCACAACAATGAAAGAGAAAATATGAGTTTGTTTTCGCAGCGATGTATGAACTGCCATACACAACTGCACAAAAGCATTGCAGGTATAACAGCCCATCAGTTACAAACGAATTGCATTGATTGCCACATGCCGGTGCAACCTTCTCAATCCATTGCATTTTTGCTGCAGGGCGAAACAGTGCCAACACATGCCACGATGCGCACACATTACATTACGGTGTATGATGATGCAACCAAAAACTTTATCCGAAATTTAAAAGTTGCGAATAAAAAAAGTTGATGGACGTTTGTTATGTTGAAGTAAGTGAGGTTGCCGCTATTCCGCAATTGCCGCCAACACGATGACTGAACTATAATCAAATTTACAGGCGGCTTTGTGCGGAATCTGATAATTGAATAATGGTATTGTTTGACTATTGTAAAGATGCTTATAACATGACTGTTTGTTCAAAATGTAAAGAGCAGATTCCGCACAAAGCCTTCGTAAAAGCATAAGGATGCAACAACGTATGGATGGTATCCCGACAAATCGGGACAAGTCTTGCGGAATGACGGCGACTTCATATATTTCAAACAAAATGATTCAAGCAATGAAGATTCCTTTTATAAAAAAATATATTACTTATTTCAGCATCATATTTCTGTCGTTTGTTTTCATTTCCTGCCATCATACAAACCCTTTGTTCCAATCGCTTTCACGTAATGAAACCAATATTCATTTCCAGAATACATTAACGCCACAGAAAGCCTTTGGCATTTTGTATTACCTCTATTATTATAACGGCGGCGGTGTTGCCATTGGCGACATTAACAATGACGGCTTACCCGATATTTATTTTACGGCAAATACAAAAGGCGGCAATAAATTGTACTTGAACAAAGGCAACTTTCAATTTGAAGACATTACCGCTAAAGCAGGCGTGGCGGGCACTTCAGACTGGTGCACCGGCGTAACGATGGCTGATGTAAACGGCGATGGTTATTTGGATATTTATGTTTGTGCAGTGAGCGGCGAGTATCGTTTGAAAGGTCATAACGAACTTTTCATCAACAACAAAAACGGAACATTTACTGAAAGCGCAAAACAATATGGCCTCGACTTTTCAGGTTACACATCGCAGGTTGCTTTCTTCGATTACGACCATGATGGTGACTTAGATTGCTTCTTACTGAACCAATCGCACAACCCGAACGCTAATATTGTAGATACATCAAACAGGAGAATATTTTCTGCACCAACCGGCAATTATTTATTTAGAAATGATGTGGCTACTACCGGCAAATTCACTGATGTTTCTGCGCAGGCTGGCTTATATCAAAGCAAGCTCGGTTATGGCTTAGGCATATCGGTTGCCGACCTTAACAACGATGGCTGGGATGATGTGTATATAGGCAATGATTTTCATGAAAACGATTACTATTACATCAATAACGGCAACGGAACTTTTACGGAAAGTGGGGCGCAGCATTTCAACCATTACAGCCGCTTTAGCATGGGCAATGATGTGGGTGATTATAACAATGATGGTCAGCCCGATGTGGTTACAGTTGACATGCTTCCTAACGATGAAAAAATATTGAAAACGTATGGCAGCGATGAAAACGCAGATGTGTATCAACAAAAAATTATTAACAACGGTTATCAATACCAATTTTCGAGGAACTGCCTGCAGCGAAACAATGGCAACGGCAGCAGTTTTAGCGATGTGGGTTTAGAAACGAATATTGCAGCAACCGACTGGAGTTGGAGTCCTTTATTTGCCGATTTTGATAATGACGGAAATAAAGACTTGTTTATTTCAAGTGGCATCGTGAAACGCCCTGTGGATCTGGATTACATTCGTTTTGTTTCCTCTGCTTACATACAGCAAAACCGAAATTTTTCAGATGCTTTGGATAGTTTGACGCTTTCCAAAATGCCCGATGGCGCTTCGCACCCGTTTTTCTTTCAGGGCAATTCACAAACGTTCAAAGACGTAAGCGATGACTGGGGAATCGGCAATATGAAAGGTTATTTCAACGGCGCAGCTTATGCTGATTTAAACAACGATGGCAACATAGATGTGGTGGTTAATTGCATCAATGCACCGGCTGTTATTTTAAAGAATAATGCACCAAAAAAGGCTCATCTTACTATTTCTTTTAAAGGTAATGATATGAACACAATGGGCATTGGTTGCAAAGCCTATTTGTTTGCAAATGGAAAGTTGCAATACCAGGAATTGATGCTCACGCACGGCTTTCAATCCTCATCTGAAGCACGGCTTCATTTTGGTTTGGATTCACTGAAAAATATAGACAGTTTGTTGGTGGTTTGGCCGGATCAGCATTATCAGTTGCTTACTCATGTTGTTGCGAATCAATCTCTCATTTTGAACCAAAACAATGCAAAGGATACGTTTGTTTTTGCCCGTTTTTTCAAACCGGAAAAAGCACTGTTTACACCTGCAAATAATGCGAATATTAATTGGCAACATCATGAAAATTCGTTTGATGATTTCAATGAGCAATACCTCATTCCACACAAGGAAAGCACACGAGGACCAAAGGTTGCAGTTGCCGATGTAAACGGCGATGGACTGGATGATTTTTATGCTTGTGGTGCCAGCGGGCAAGCTGGTGTATTGATGTTGCAAAACAAAGATGGTTCGTTCACTTCAATTGATACTGCATTATTTAATAAAGATGCGAATTGTGAAGATGTTGACGCCTTTTTTTTTGACGCCAATAACGATGGAAAACCTGACTTGTATGTTGTGAGCGGAGGCAATCAATTTACGGGCAAAAATCCGTTATTATTGGATAGATTGTACATCAATGGGGGCAATGGACATTTTACAAAATCAACCGATGCGCTGCCCAATGTTGTTTGCCAATAAATCCTGCGTAACGGCTGCTGATGTGGATGGTGACGGCGATATGATTTGTTTGTTGGCGCACTTGCCGATGCAACAGCTTATGGCATTCCGCAAACTTCTTATTTGCTGTTGAATGATGGACATGGACACTTTACTATTGCAGGTAATAAAGTTATCAATTTAAATAACATTGGGATGGTTACATCAGCCCTTTTTACTGATGTAAACAAAGATGGAAAACCCGATTTAATTGTTGCTGGTGAATGGATGCCGCTTACCCTTTTCATCAACACAAAAAAGGGTTTTGAAAAGCACGAAATTGCACACTCAACAGGCTGGTGGCAAACGGTATATGCAGATGATGTAAACGGCGATGGCAACATAGATTTGCTTTGTGGAAACTGGGGCTGGAACAACAAGTTTTGCAGTGGCAAAGATGGCAAAGTAGAGATGTATGTACACGATTTCAGCGGCAGTGGAAAAGTAAGCCAGTTGCTTGCTTATTCGTTGCATGGCGAGTGGTATCCATTTCTTGCAAAAGATGAAATAGAAAAGCCGTTGCCGCTGTTGAAAAAACACTATTTGTTGTATGCCGACTATGCAGGTTTGCCTATGAAAGAAGTGTTTTACGGATGGATAGATACACTGCAACCTTTGGAAGCCGAACGGTTAGGTTCAGCGGTATGGTTATGGCGATGGAAAAGGTGGTTTTGATTTGCACGATTTGCCGTTTGATCTGCAAGCTGCGCCAGTATTTTCTTTTCAAAAAATAGACGAAAACAAATTTATGCTGGGCGGTAATTTTTATGATGTGATTCCTTACGAAGGAAGATACGATGCACAACCTTTGGGTTTGTTTTCAGTTAATAAAAATGATGCAATAAATGCCATTCACCAATCGGGTTTATTGGATGTAAAAGGCCAGGTAAGAGACATCAAATGGTTACGCACAGCGAAAGGAAAATTGTTGTTGGTAGCTGCTAATGATGAGCCATTGCGATGTTACAATTACAATCCTTAATATACATTGTGGTTTATGAAAAGTATGTTTTCATCTCTTTGGTTTTGCCTTATTTTTTATGCTTGTAATGAAAGCAAATCGCTTGCACAATCAGCAAACAGCACATCAAACGATACGCTGATACAAATCATCAACAAAAGCAAAAAAGATACTGCAAACATCAATTTTCAAATCAAAAAACTGGCAAAACAAAACGATTTGATTATTGCGTTTGCAACGCTCAATTATGCCTGGGCAAGAAAGGGAACGTTTTATGTATTAGCGTATAAAAACAAAGAATGGAAATTGTATTTGTATCAGTCAAAATTGTCTTCTGCTTTGAGTGATTCAATCCTTCAGATTGATTCAAGTAACCTTTCAGTTTCTTCTGCAGAAAATATAAAACATTTATACACGTCATCGCAACTTTGGAACACTAACGGCGATGAAAAAGGCAAACTTTGTAATGATAAGAAAGACTGTAACATCACCGATGCAGAAACGTGGACATTGAGTGTTGCCACGCCGCAAAACATTCATACCACCATTTACTATGCACCTGAATTTTTTGAACAATGCTGCTACGGAAACCTTTACCGGCAGCGGTTTGTAGCCATTGCAAAGGAAATACAAAGGATAGCAAACAAAAACAATCCTATGTAAGAAATCAATACAAAAAATGATGCAAAAACAAATCAAATAAAGTTTCTTACGCCTACATCGGCATAGGTTTCCCGAAACTCTTTTGGTGTGCAATTCTTTCTTTTCTTAAAGATGCGATTGAAGTTGGAAATGTTGTTAAACCCGCAGCCAAATGCAATTTCGGTAACGCTGTTAGTGGTTTCAATTAACATGCGAGAAGCATGACCCAACCTTATATCGTTTAGGGTATCAACAAACGTATAACCTGTGCGGGCTTTAAAGAAACGACTGAATGCTACCTCACTCATCGAAGCCAGTTTTGCCACTTCGGTAAGCGTAATGATTTTATCGAAATGGCAGTTCATGTGTTCCATTACTTTTTCAACACGACGGCTGTTATATGAAAATGTATCTGCGTTGGTGAAGGAAGAATCGGAAAGCACTTTCATGTTTCTTGAAATGGATAAATCGTGCAGCACCGACATCAGTTCCAGTACCGAATCAAAGCCCTGCTTTTTAGTAAGTTCAACAATGCGCGGCATGATTGCCGCTGTAGTTTCTTTGGAAAATAAAACACCACGCAACGATTTTTCAAACAAGCCTTTAATAAAGCTCATTTGGTTTCGCCGCAAAAACTTTTCATCAAATAAATCTTTATGAAACTGAATAGTGATTTCCTGAATTTCTTTGCTGTTACATTTGTGCGTAAACCATCCGTGTTGCAAATTGGGTCCTACCAACACAAGTTCCAAATCGTTTATTTCAGCGATATGATCGCCCACAATCCGCTTTGCATTGCTTGCATTGGAAATAAAGTTCAGTTCAAATTCTTCATGCGTGTGCAAGGGAAAATCGAAATGGTCTTTTACTCTTGAAAAAATGGTAAAACAGTCGTTTTGCACCAATGGAATAATTTCCCTAAGCATTGTGGCAGGCATCCGTTAAGTTGTTTTTGGCTAAAATAGTACAAATAAAATTATCATCTTTCATCATTCTAAAGAATTCCACAAAAGCTGGGGTGATTATCAAGTAGATATTACTGCGCAATATTCATCTTACATACAATATTCAGATAAAAACAATTCAATACTTAGATAAAATAATATTACATTTTGAGATATGCAAACCTATACTTTTGAATATGCGTTGTTGCTGTTGAAAAAGACTAAAACAGCAGCATTTTTACATCATACTTTATTGGGTTTAAGTTTTACTCATTTCCTTAATCATTTTTAATGAAAATAAAGCCGCTTTTCATTCTCCTTTTGTTTCTTGGAGAAAGCTGTTTGTCGCAACGTATTTTGCCTGCCGATAAAAACGCTACACGCGAAACAGTTAATCTTTATAACAACCTACAAAAGAGTTTGCAGAAAGGAATTTTAATAGGCCATCAGGACGATTATGCGTATGGAGTAAACTGGAAGTATGAACCGGGCAGAAGTGATGTAAAAGATGTAACCGGCGATTATCCCGGCATTATCGGCTGTGAGTTGGGACGCATTGAACTGGATTGGAACAAAGATTTGGATGGTGTTCCGTTTGATAGTACGAGGCATTACATTCAGCAGGCTTACGAGCGCGGAAGTGTTATCACCATTAGCTGGCATCTCAACAACCCTTATACTGGCAAAACTGCATGGGATGCGGCTGCCGGCACGGTGGCTGCTATTTTACCCAACGGAGAAAAGAACAATTTATACAAAAGCTGGTTAGATAAAGTGGCGGCTTTCATGCAAAGTTTAAAAGGAAGTAAAGGTGAAGCCATTCCTGTTATTTTCCGTCCGTTTCATGAATTGAACGGCAGTTGGTTTTGGTGGGGAAAGGCCCATTGCACGCCTGATGAACTGAAGCAACTATATCAATTTACCGAACATTATTTGCGCGATGTAAAAGGCGTTCACAACTTATTGTATGCTTACAATACTGATCGTTTCGCTACCAAAGAAGAATTCATGGAACGCTATCCCGGTGATGATTATGTTGATGTGATTGGTTTTGATATTTATCAGAAAGGAGATGTAGGGAGCAATGAAGCATTTATAAAAGATTTGGATAAGAGCCTTACTATCATTGAAGATGTAGCAAAAGAACACAATAAAATTCCTGCGCTTACAGAGTTTGGCTACAATGAAGTGCCCGACAGTACCTGGTGGACAAATGTGTTGTGGCAGGGCTTGAAAAATCATCACATCGCTTATGCGCTCGCATGGCGCAATGCAGGCGATAAAGGCAATGGAGAAATGGAATACTGGATGCCATATAAAGGACAACAATCGGCTGATGATTTTGTAAAGTTTTACCAGTTGCCGCAAACTTTATTTGCAAAAGATGCGGCAAAAGAAAAACTGTATCAGTAATCATTTTTACGGCAAAAACAAAAGGCATATACAAACAATTAAATTAAACAGTTGCCATCATTTGCGTATTTGTTTTTAGCCCAACAAACAATACATGAAACTACACCCGCTTGATATTGCCATCCTCATCACGTATCTCTTTAGTATGCTTGTTGTTGGCTGGGTATTACGTAAAAAAGCACGAAGGAGTAAAGAAAATTATTTGCTCGGTGGCAAGTCTTTGCCTTGGTATTTGTTGGGCTTGAGCGATGCATCGGACATGTTCGATATCAGCGGAACGATGTGGATGGTAGCCCTGTGTTTTGTGTATGGCATGAAGAGTTTATGGATTCCCTGGTTGTGGCCTGTATTTAATCAGGTGTTTATGATGATGTTCCTGAGCAAATGGCTGCGGCGTAGCAATGCTACCACCGGTGCTGAATGGCTGGCTACCCGCTTTGGAACATCGGGCAGAGGCGTGCGAGGCTCGCATAGCGTGGTGGTAGCTTTTGCCTTGTTAAGTTGCTTTGGCTTTTTAGCGTATGGCTTTATAGGGTTGGGAAAATTTGTTGAAATTTTTATTCCCTGGAACATTGTTCAACCATACATTCCATTTACCGTTTCGCCTCAATTTGTGCCGCATTTTTATGGTATTATTTTTACCCTTTTTGCCACTTTTTATTCGGTGCTCGGTGGCATGCACAGCATTGTAATTGGCGACCTCATAAAATACAGTGTAATGACGGTTGCGTGCATCTCAATCGGCATTATTGCTGCCATTCGTCTGCATGGTCATACGCTTCATGTGCCGGATGGTTGGCTCACTCCTTTCTTTGGCAAAACATTAGGTCTTAACTGGTCGCACATCATACCCGATGCGAATAAAAAAATAGAAGAAGATGGCTTTTCCCTGTTCAGCATTTTTTTTATGATGATGTTGTTCAAAGGCATCTTTGCCTCTCTTGCAGGACCAGCGCCCAACTACGACATGCAAAAAGTATTATCAACCCGCTCGCCTAAAGAAGCCAGCAAAATGACGGGTTTTGTTTCCATCATTTTATTGCCCATTCGCTATTCATTAATCATCGGCTTAACGGTACTGGCATTGCTCAATTACAACAGTCTCGACCTCTCCTCTCCTGCCGGTACCGACTTTGAAAAAATACTTCCGGCTACCATCAATGCTTTTTTGCCCGTTGGCATTATGGGTTTGGTTGTTACGGGTTTGATGGGAGCTTTCATGGGTACGTTTTCGGGTACGCTAAATGCAGCGCAGGCTTATATTGTGAATGATATTTACTTAAAATACGTCAACCCAACAGCAAGCACTAAAAAGGTAATTACAACCAATTATATCGTGGGTTCGCTGGTAGTAATCGTTGGCATTGTGCTTGGCTTTTTTGCAAAGAATGTAAATAGCGTATTGCAATGGATTGTCGGCGCATTATACGGCGGTTACATTGCAGCCAATGTGCTCAAGTGGTATTGGTGGCGCTTCAATGCAGCAGGCTTTGTTTGGGGTATGGGAAGCGGCATTGCGGCAGCTCTTATTTTTCCATATTGCAAGGAGTGGTTTCCCCATCTTTTTTTTGAGCTTGATTTATACAATTGGCCTCTTTTATTTATCATCTCAATCATTGGCTGCATCATGGGCACTTACTCAGCTCCGCCCACCAACATGCAAACCTTACAAACCTTTTATACGACGGTAAAACCCTGGGGTTTCTGGCAGCCGGTGCATCAAGCGGTGATAAAAGAAAATCCAACGTTTCAACCCAATAAACGCTTCAAATTAGACATGTTTAATGTGGTACTGGGCATCATTGCACAATGCTGTTTAACCTTACTCCCTATGTACTTAGTATTGTGGATGAAGTTGCCGTTACTGGTTATTATCATCATTCTTCTCGTTATCATTTTTATACTCAAAAAAACCTGGTGGAATTTACTGGAAGACTAACCATCTTTCTAAAATACAAACAAAATGAAAGACTTTTTTTTTAAACGCCTTGAAGAATTAGAAAAAGAATACAATGAAATTGTTTTTAGAACGAATGAAGAAAAGAAGGAAAGCAATGGCGTTTACATCCGTTACAAACATCCGGTACTTACCGCGCAACATGCACCCATCACATGGCGATACGATTTGAATTTTGATACCAATCCTTTTTTAATAGAACGCTTTGGCATTAATGCAGTATTGAATGCAGGCGCCATTAAATTCAACAATAAATATTGCTTGATAGCGCGTGTAGAAGGCATTGACCGCAAATCGTTTTTTGCTGTTGCTGAAAGTGATAACGGCGTTGATAACTTCACATTCTGGGATTACCCGGTAATGATGCCCGAAACCGATGAGCCAGACACCAACATTTACGACATGCGTCTCACGAAGCATGAAGATGGCTGGATATACGGCTTGTTTTGCACCGAACGCAAAGACCCAAATGCTGCGCCCGGCGACCAAAGTGCAGCCATTGCACAATGTGGTATTGCCCGTACAAACGACCTTGTAAACTGGGAACGTTTGCCCGATTTGCAAACGCCATCACCACAGCAACGCAATGTGGTGTTGCATCCTGAATTTGTAGAAGGCAAATATGCTTTTTACACACGACCACAAGATAGTTTCATAGAAGCTGGAAAGGGCGGTGGCATCGGGTTTGGGCTTGCCGACAACATTGAACATGCTATTATTACCGAAGAAAAAATTTTGGATAGAAAAGTATATCACACGATTTATGAAGCGAAGAATGGGCAAGGTCCTGCACCGATAAAAACAAAATGGGGATGGCTGCATTTGGCACATGGCGTTCGCAACACCGCAGCCGGCTTACGTTATACATTGTATATGTTTTTGACCGATCTGAATGATCTTACAAAAGTTACGCACAAGCCCGCCGGTTATTTTATTGCGCCGGAAGGCGAAGAACGAATTGGCGATGTATCGAACGTAGTGTTTAGCAACGGCTGGATTGCCGATGATGATGGCACTGTATTTATTTATTATGCTTCGTCGGATACACGAATGCATGTGGCCGTTTCTTCGATAGATAAATTGCTGGATTATGTGATGAACAATCCGCAGGATGGTTTGCGTTCTGCCGAAACGGTAAAGACTATTTATTCGATTATTGATAACAACAAAAAGTCGGGCGTTTTAAAACAACAATCTATGGATTTGTGATTGATGATTGGTTTGGCTGAAGATGTGATTGCTTTTTGTAAACAGTCGTATTGCATAGCACAGATTGCTTCGTGCCCGCAATGACGTACTTACTCTAAAACCTTTATTTTTAAACAAAACCAAATCTGGTTTACACTATAATTTTCCCAATGTTGAATTCCAACTTAACCACAATTCTTTCCGATTATCAACAAGATATGAAAGAAGAATTGAAAGCCATTTTACACTACTGGCAATATCATACCATTGATGAAACCAAGGGTGGATTTTGGGGTAAAATCAACAACCAAAATATACCCGATGTTTACGCACCAAAAGGTGTTGTGTTGAACGCAAGAATCTTACGGGCTTTCTCTGCTGCTTATCCGTTTACCCAGAATAAAGAACATTTACAAATTGCAGAAAGAGCGTTTTATTATCTTCTCTCTCACTTTAGAGATGGAGAATACGGAGGCGTTTACTGGAGCGTAGATTACAAAGGTTCACGTCTTGACACCCGCAAGCAGATCTATGGTTTGGCTTTCGCACTGTATGGCATGAGTGAGTATTATTCGGCTACGCAAAACGAAGCCGCTTTAGGCTTTGCTAAAGAGTTGTTTGACACAATTGAACAACACAGTTACGATAAGGATCGGAACGGTTATTTTGAAGCCTTTACCCGCGATTGGAAACCTTTGCAGGACTTGCGTTTGAGCGATAAAGATGCGAACGGGAGTAAGACTGCCAACACGCATCTTCACATTGTTGAAGCGTATGCCAACTTGTATAAAAATGGGCGAAACCAAACGGTAAAAGAAAGAATAGAAAATCTTTTGTTTTTGTTCGATCATTATTTCATCAACCAACAAACAAAGCATCTCGCCCTTTTTTTTAATGATGATTGGAATGAAGAACCCGATGTTGTTTCTTATGGCCATGACATTGAAGCCGCGTGGCTGCTCCTGCAATGCGCCGAAACAATTGATAACTAAGCATTGGATTTCTGTTTATCAGCAACACGCGAAAGCCTTAACCAGCGCGGCGTCTGAAGGTTTGGATGAGGATGGCGGACTGTGGTATGAATATGATGTTCAATACAAAAAACTAATCAAACAAAAACATTGGTGGGTGCAGGCTGAGGCAATGGTTGGTTATTTAAACGCTTATCAAATTACAGGCGATGAAAACTATCTTCAACACTCAATCAATACATGGAAATTTGTGCAAAAACAAATTTTGGATGGCCAAAACGGCGAGTGGTTTTGGGGCGTTGATGATGTTTATAACGTGATGCCAAACGAAGACAAAGCCGGCTTTTGGAAATGCCCTTATCACAACTCGCGCGCTTGCATGGAAGTGATGAAGCGCATTGAGAACCTAACACAACAAGAAGTATGATAACCTTTGGTTTTGCCTGAATTTCCTCAATAGAATTATAACTTATTTTTTCCGTTATGAAACATATCTTTTTCATCCTGTCGCTTTTCAGTTTTATAAACCTATCTGCGCAATCCAACTCTTTTGATATTGTAAAATTTGGTGCCATTGCCGATGGTAAAATGGTGAATACAAAAGCCATTCAACAAACCATTGATGCCTGTGCAGCCAAAGGTGGCGGAACGGTTGTAATTCCTACAGGCACTTTCATCAGCGGCACGCTGCATTTGCGGAGCAACATCAATTTGTTTTTAGAAAGTGGTGCCATCCTGAAAGGCAGCGCAGATTTGAATGATTATGAACCGTATGAAAAAATACATTGGGGTTTGTTTTATACGCATGATGCTGAGAATATTACCATCTCCGGCGAAGGCAATATTGACGGCAGCGGCGATTCGTTTTTTGTATTGAACGAAGCCAAACATTTGCCTGCCGAAGCCACTCAATATACTCGACAGAAAGACCATTTCCGCGAAGTAAAAAGTGGCATTGGCGATGGGCCTGTTGTGCCCAAAGACCGCCCTTATCAAATGCTTATTTTCAGCAACTGTAAACGCGTTACTATTAAAGATGTGTTCATTACCAACTCGCCCTTCTGGTGTATGCACCTTGCCGATTGTGATGCCGTAAACATAAGCGGGATAAGGCTTTGGACAAATTTGTTAGCTCCGAATGCCGATGGCATAGACATTACAAGTTGCACCAATGTAACGCTTGCCAACTGCGACATTCGCACCGGTGATGATGCCATTGCTATTGTTGGTTACAACCATCATTTTGAAATCCCCGGCTTTGAACATTTGCACCATATTTCTGAAAACATAAACGTTACCAATTGCAATCTGCAATCGGCTTCCAGCGGCATTCGTATTGGTTTTTTAGATCAGAATACGGTACGCAATATTCACATCAGCAATACAAATATTACCAATTCATCGCGCGGCATTGGCATTTTTTTACGCGATGAAGGCTCGCTTGAAAACATTACCGTATCTGACGTGTATATTGAAACCAAACTACGCACCGGCGACTGGTGGGGTAATGGCGAACCTATTCATATTTCTGCCGTCCGCGGCAAAGACAGTGTGAAGCTGGGAAGCATAAAACACGTGATGTTTAATAACATTATCTGCAAAGGCGAAAACCAAATTCTTTTGTATGGCACACCCGAAAGTATCATTGAAGATGTATCGTTTCAAAACATTCGTTTTGAATTAGCCGATAGCAAGCTGAACGATGTAGCAGGTGGCAATATAGATCTGCGCGGTGTTTTAGGAACAAGGAATGGCTTGTTTCAAAGCGATATTGCAGGCATCATGATGCAGTATGTAAAAGATGTGCGCATGAAAGATGTAGTGCTAAAGTGGAGCAACACACGAATGCCTTATTTTACGCATGGCTTACGGCTTCAGCATTTTGAAAATTTTATCGTGAAAGACTGCGATTTATCACCATCACCGATCAGTAAAAACGCTTATCGCATCAGCGCAGAAAATGGAGTCCGCTTTTTGAGCGATGACAAGACAAATATCCTGTTAACCAATGTAAAATAAAGAGGCGTTTTTTATGAAATTAAATAAAGGGTTAATATCGTGTATCGTTTGTTTTTGCACCTTTTTTATGTTGGCTTCTTTTGCGCAAAACAAAAGCGAAACCTCACATTTTTTTGCTGCCGATAATCAACTCATTCAATATGTTGGACGCATAGATTTTACAAATAAAAAATTGCCTCGTTACTGGCAGCCGGGCGTGTATGTAAAAGCCCGTTTTACCGGAACATTTTGCAACGTAATTGTAAACGATGAAATGTTGTGGGGAAAGAATCATAACTATCTCGAAATCGTGGTGGACGATACGGTTTTGTATCGCTTAGAAACAAAAGGAAAGCGAGATACCATACGTGTTGCCAATGGGCTGCCGAACGGCACACATACGATACTCATTGCAAAAAATACAGAAGCCAATATTGGTTATCTTGAATTGGTTGGCTTGCAATGCAAAGCTTTGCTGCCATTAGAGGAGCCAATCAGAAAGATGGAATTCATTGGCAATTCCATCACTTGCGGCGCCAGTGCTGATGAAAGCGAAATCCCTTGCCACACCGGCGTTTGGCAGGATCAGCACAATGCTTACCTGGCTTATGGTCCGGTAACAGCACGCAACGTAAATGCACAGTGGATACTGTCTTCTGTATCGGGTATTGGATTGATACATAGTTGTTGTAACATGGATGTGGTAATGCCGCAGGTGTATGACAACATCAACATGCGAAACAAAAACGATAGCCTGAAATGGAACTTTGCTCTTTACCAACCTGATGTTGTAACCGTATGTTTAGGGCAGAACGATGGGGCACAGGATTCTACTCAATTTTGCTCTGCTTATGTGCAGTTTGTACAAAGGCTTCGGGGCGATTATCCAAAGGCAAAAATTGTGTGCCTTACGAGCCCGATGGCAGATAGTTCGTTAGCTTCTTCGCAGAAAAAATATTTGAACAGCATTGTTAATTTCATCAATATAAATGGTGATAAAGATGTATCTTATTTTTTCTTTGCAAAACGATATTATCATGGTTGCGACAGCCATCCGAATGTGAGTGAACACAAAGAAATAGCTGCCGGATTAACGGCTTATGTGAAGAAGCTGATGCATTGGTAAACAATTCTGTTTGATGTTGTGAGAGCAAACCGAAACACATAGAATCATAGAAACATAAGAAAGAAAACACATAGTTTAATCTATTTGAAACCTATGTTTCTATGTGTTTCAATTATCATTTCAAAAAGCAGGCTTCCTTGCAAAAAAATCCTGCAAAAACAAACATTTCGAAATCAATTGCTCATGAAAAAATATTCTATCCTACTGTTGTTTTCTGTTATCAGCTCTTTTGTTTTTGCACAAAAAATATCAGACAGCCTTGTGCTTAATCAGCTTGGCTTTTATCCGGATGCGCCGAAGATCGCGGTGGTAAAAGGCAACTCAACATCGACTTCTTTTACTATCATTGATACAAAAACAAACAAGGAAGTTTATAAAGGAAAATTGAGTGAATTGAGACAATCTCACAATTCATCAACCAGAACACGAATCGTGGATTTCAGTGCTTTTACAAAACCGGGGAATTATAAAATCAACATTCCTTCGATTGGCGATTCTTATCCTTTTGTAATTGGTGAGAATGCAAATCATTCCGCAGCAGTGGCTTCGTTAAAAGGCTTTTATTTTATTCGTTCTAATATGCCGCTGGAAGAGAAGTATGCAGGCAAATGGCATCGTACAGCGGGGCATCCTGATACAGCGGTTTTGGTTCATTCATCGGCTGCTTCAACGGCTCGTCCGGAAGGCACCATTATCTCTACGCCGGGTGGCTGGTACGATGCTGGCGATTACAACAAATACATTGTGAATAGCGGCATTACGATGGGCACTTTATTATCGGCTTATGAAGATTTTCCTCATTACTTCGATACACTCAAAACGAACATTCCCGAAAGCGGCAATGGTGTGCCCGATATTTTGAATGAAGCCATTTATAACCTTCGCTGGATGCTTACGATGCAAGACCCGAATGATGGTGGCGTGTATCACAAATGCACCAATGCGGCTTTTGATGGCATGGTGATGCCGGG
This sequence comes from uncultured Chitinophagaceae bacterium, assembly GCA_963847085.1. GTDB lineage: Bacteria > Bacteroidota > Bacteroidia > Chitinophagales > Chitinophagaceae > Ilyomonas. The sequence goes on from CAWJYO010000006.1 coordinate 110,005, forward strand.
CGTTACAAAACTACCTCGCTATGTAGTGCAAAAAGGAACGGTTGCCACTCTCGATTTTGCCGCCGTAACCGCACAGGCCGCACGAATATTAGGCAAATACAAACAGCAACTTCCCGCCTTACTGGATAGTTGTTTAAGGGCTTCGCAGAAAGCATGGCAATGGGCAATGCGATATCCCGATTCGGCATACAATCAAAACAAAAACAATCAAATCTTCAAGCCTGCTATCACCACCGGCGATTATGGCGATAATAACTTTACCGACGAGTGGTTTTGGGCTGCGTGCGAGTTATATGCTACCACGCAGGATGAACAATACTGGCAAACCATTGCAAAAACAATAAATGCAAAACTTACGCTCCCATCGTGGAGCAATGTTCACACATTGGGCGTTTATACTTTGGTAAGAACGAAACCGGTGGCTCATACAAACGAGATAAAAGGGCTATCGGATGCTGTTGTATCTTTTGCTGATCAATTCTTACAATGGCAAAACAACACTGCATTTGAAACGGTAATGGGAGGTTCGGTAAACGATTTTAACTGGGGAAGCAATTCCAATGCAGCTAATCAAGGCATCGCTTTAATCAATGCCTATCTGATTACAAAACAAAAGAAATACATAGATGGCGCATTAAGCAACCTTGATTATATTTTGGGTAGAAATGCAACAGGTTATTGCTTTGTAACTGGCATCGGAACACACAGTACGATGCATCCGCATCATCGTCCCTCAGTAGCGGATGGCATTGCAGAACCTGTTCCCGGGTTGATGGCTGGCGGTCCCAATCCCGGCAGGCAAGACCATTGTACTTATTTTTATATTGAACCTGAAACAGCTTATGTAGATAGTGATTGTGCTTACGCCAGCAATGAGATAGCAATCAACTGGAATGCACCATTAGTGTATCTTTCCAACGCAATAGAAGCGGTGCAGAAAACGGCTCATTATTAGTGCAAAAACAAAAGTTGAAAACTAATTGGAAGGCTTGCGGGTAACTGGTAATTGGTTTTTCTCTGGCGTTTGCTTTTGCGCGAAAACAAGGCAATAACAATAATGATGGCAACAACAATAATAGAACATAAGCTATGATTTAACGGGGTGAACAATTGCTGTTGAAAGCACAACTTTATACCGCGTATTATCCTTCTAAAAAGACATTTTTGCGCTTTTTTGTATAAAACCAAAAGCCCGCTTACAAGTGAAGCGGACTTTTAAAATATCATTCAAAAACAAATTCAATCAATGCTTCTTTTTATTATCTGGTGGCATATCATAAGGGATGCCTTGTTCAGCTTCCAATGCCTTTAATTTTAGTTCTTCCAGCTTGCGTTGGCTATAAGCCAGTTTGGAAATGACCATAAATAATACAGGCACAATAAAGATGGCCAATGCAGTGGCAGCCAGCATTCCACCCAACACCGTCCAGCCAATAGTAGAACGGGCTACACCACCTGCGCCGGTTGCAAATGCCAGTGGCATTACACCCAAAATAAAGGCAAGCGAGGTCATGATAATCGGGCGCAAACGCAGCTTTACTGCTTCTAAAGTGGCCGGTAGTAAAGCCATGCCATTGTCAACTCTTTCTTTGGCAAACTCAACAATCAGGATGGCATTTTTAGCCGCCAGTCCAATCAGCGTAATCAAGCCAATTTGCGCATATACATTCAGACTTAAACGAGGTATTAAAGTGAGTGTCAGAATGGCGCCAAACATACCGATGGGAACGGCTAACAGCACAGAGAAGGGCACGGCCCAGCTTTCGTATAAAGCGGCCAAAAAAAGGAACACAAACAAAATGGAAAGCGCAAAAATAACGGTGGATGTATTTCCGCTTTGCACTTCCTGCCGGCTCAACCCGCTGAAGTCAAAACCATAGCCCGCAGGTAATGTTTTGGCAGCCACTTCGCGAAGTGCAGTAATGGCATCGCCACTGCTGTAACCCGGTTTTGTTCCACCATTAATTTCAGCCGTTCTGAATAAATTGTAATGCGAAATTAACGGGGCACTTTCAGCCACGTTATAACTAACCATCGTACTTAAAGGAAGCATGTTTCCGGCAGAGTTGCGAACATAATATTTATTTAGATTATTGATGTCGGCACGATAAGCGGTATCTGCCTGCGCCACTACACGGAAGTTGCGTCCATACGCCGTAAAATCGTTCACATAACGGCTGCCCATAAAGGTTTGCATCGTGTTATATACATCGCTTAACGATACGCCCAGTTTCTTGCATTGCTCACGGTCAACCGTCAGGTTATAGTTAGGTGTGCTGGCTGTAAAGAAGGTAAACACACTCTGCAATTCGGGACGCTGGTTGGCAGCCGCAACAAAGCTTTGCACCACTTTGGCAAACTGTGGCAGACTGTCGTTGGCTTCCTGTTCCTGCAACTCGAAAGTAAAACCACCGGTGTTGCCTAAGCCCGGAATGGCAGGTGGCGAAACCACAACAAAATTGGCACCTTTGATAGAGGCAAATTTCTTTTGCAGGGTAGATACCAAACCAGTGGCTACCAACGAATCGCTTTTGCGTTCATCCCAGGGTTGCAACTGGCAGAATACGGTGCCGCTGTTTGTTTTTGCAGCACCCGTAATACCATTGTAACCACCCAAGGCAGCAAAATGCAAAATGCCTTTTGTGTTTTGTAAAATATTCATCATGCTATCCAATACCTGCAAGCTGCGGGCAGTGGAAGAAGCTTCCGGCAATTCAAATGTCATAATCAACCGGCCTTCATCTTCTGATGGAATAAAGCCGGTGGGTTTGCTTTTGAACAAAAAGAATGTGGCAACAAATAAGAGAATAAGGAAGATGACCACATAACGCGAGCCTTTAATTACTTTTCTCACACCAATGGTATAACGCAAGGTTACGCGGTTGAACCAGGTATTGAATTTATAGAACAATTTGTTTAAGCCTCTGCCTTCTTTATTTACTTTAGATGGCTTGAGCATTAATGAACACAAGGCCGGTGTTAACGATAAGGCAATGAAAGCAGAGATGATAACAGATATAGCAATGGTGATGGCAAACTGCTGATACAACCTTCCTACAATGCCCGGAATAAAACCAACCGGAACAAACACGGCTGCCAATATCAATGCAATGGCAACCACCGGGCCCGATATATCTTTCATGGCTTTTTGGGTGGCTTCTTTTGCCGATAAATTTTCGACATCAATATAATGCTGAACCGCTTCCACCACCACAATGGCATCATCTACCACAATACCAATTGCCAGCACAAAACCAAACATGGTAAGTGTATTAATGGTAAAACCTAGTGGAATAAAGAATGCGAATGTTCCAATGATTGACACAGGAATGGCAAGCACAGGAATCAACGTGGCCCGCCAGTTCTGCAAAAAAAGGAACACTACTATTGTTACCAGCAGCAAGGCAATCAGTAACGTGTGAATCACTTCGCTGATAGATACTCTTACCACCGTTACCGATTCAAAAGGAATTACATAATCAATGTCTTTGGGAAACGATTTTTTGAGCGTTTCCATTTGCGCAATCACACCGTTGGCAACGTCAATGGCATTGCTTCCGGGAGCCTGGTAAATGAGCAAATAAGAAGCTCGCTTTTTATCAACAAAAGAATTACTGCTATAACTAAATTTACCCAATTGCACACGGGCAACATCTTTTAAATATACCAAAGAACCATCCTGCGGATTGGTGCGGATGATAACATTTCTAAATTGATCTTCCGTGCTTAAGCGGCTGTTGGTCATTACCGTATATTCAAACGCCTGCGATGCCAGTTGTGGCGATGAACCTACTGAACCGGCAGCAATCTGAACGTTCTGTTCCTGCAAGGCGCTTACTACTTCGTTAGCGGTAATGTTCAGTTGCGCCAGCTTATCGGGGTTAAGCCATACACGCATACTAAAATCATCGGCACGCGTAAAAATATCGCCCACGCCATTCACACGCTTCAAAGCATCCTGCACAAAAATATTGGTATAATTATCAACAAAAGAAACACCGTGTGAGCCGTTAGGCGAATACATAGCTACCAGCATCAGGATGCTTGGATTTCTTTTGCGGGTAGTGATACCAAGTCGGGTAACATCAGAAGGAATTTGTGGTGAAGCAATGCTCACGCGGTTTTGAATATCAAGCGCAGCAATATCGGGGTTGGTTCCAATTTTTAATGAAACAGTAATGGCCGACCGGCCATCGTTGGTGCTGTTGCTTGAAATATAATCCATACCCGGCGTTCCGTTCACCTGCGTTTCAATTGGCGTAGTAACGGTTTGCTCCACCGTTTGTGCATCGGCGCCTGTAAAGGCAGCCGCTATCTGCACGGTAGGCGGAGTAATATCAGGATACTGACTGATGGCTAAATTTAAAATTGCCAAAATGCCTATCAACACAATCACAACCGAAATAACAATTGCTGTTACAGGTCGTCGTATAAAAGTATCTGCAATCATAGGTTTATCTTTCTTTTCTCTTCAAATAATATCGCTTTGTAAACCATCACAAAGCCACTATCGTTTTGTCGTCTTCTCTTCTTGTTTCTTCTATCTTGATTCTTGTCTTTTGTGCTTTGCCTTTCTATTTTTTTGTCGAATCGGAGTTGGTTTGTTTTTGTGTATTTTTCATTTGTGTGCTGTCTGCTCCGCCCGTGTTTACTTTTACGCCTTCTCTTAATTTTTGTACGCCATCGGTAATAATCGTCTCATTTTCTTGCAGGCCCGATTTTACAATTACATTTTCGTTAATGCGTCTACCCAGCACCACTTTCTTCTGTGCCGCTTTACTGCTATCACCAACTATGTACACTGAGAATTCGCCCATTTGTTCAATCACCGCTTTGTAAGGAATAAGAATTTGCTTTTCGGTCGCATCATTGTTTTTCACTCTTACATTACAGTTCATTCCTGCGCGAAGTATAAGGTTTTTGTTAGGAAAAGTTAGCCGCACTTTTATGGTTCCGGTTTGCGGGTCAACAGCACGGTCAATCATATAAATCTGTCCTGCTATCGGATATAAATAACCACCGGGTAAACTGATGGTAAATATCGAATCGGAAGGTTTGGTTCCTTTTATTTGCATTTGCACAAAAGCGGGCAAATCTTTTTGATCAATGGCAAAGTCAACAGCCATCGGATCGTCGGATGAAACAGTATTTAAAATTGTGGTGCCTGGCGAAACGGCGGCTCCGTATTTTACCTGCGAAATGCCAATTGTGCCGCTTACGGGCGCATAAATGGTTGAATAGCGTAAGTTGGTTTGCACCGCCTGTATATTGGCAACCTGCGCTGCCACCTGGCTTTTGGCGCTGTTTAAATCGGCGATGGAATGTTCGAGCACCTGACGGGCAATGGCATCCTGCTGGGCAAGCTGCTGATAGCGATCAGCATCCTGCTGCGCTTTAGCTTCGGCAGATTTAGCTACATTCAAATTAGCAACGGCTTGCTCATACTGACCCTGGTATTGCTGTTGATCAATCGAGTATAATTTTTGCCCTTTGGTAACATGCTGGCCATCTTTAAAATAAATGCCGTTGATATAGCCTAACACCTGTGCACGAATGTCAACCTGGTTAAGCGGCGTAACCGTTGCCGGATATTCATCAAAATATACTACGGCTGTATCTTTTACCCTCGTTACACCTACCAAAACAGCAGGCGGTGGCTGGTTTGTTTTTGCATCATTTTTCTTCTTGTCGCCGCAAGAAAGAAGAGCTGTCATGATTAGTATTGAAACAAAGTATTTCATGTTTTGATTCATCAATATTTAATGAGATAATTTTAAAATGTTCACTTGCTAATATCGAATGGTGCCTAAGGCTTTTTCAACATCAAGCTTGTTGATGAGCAGTTGATATAAAGCGTTGGTAAAATTTACCTGCGACGTGCGCAAGTCCGATTCAGCAACAATTACATCTAAATAGGTTTTGATACCCGCTTTGTATTGCAACTGTACCGTGTTATATACTTCGGTGGCTATGTTTACATTTTCTTTTTGTGTTTCATAATCGTACTGTCCTGCCTTGTAAGTGGTAAGTGCGGTAGTGTATTCGTTGCTAATGCTATCCTGCAGAGAAACAAAATTCCATTCGTTGCTTTGCAGTTGCAGTTCGGCAGCGCGTATCAAATGCGGTCTTTTAAATCCTTCAAAAATGGGAATGCTTACCTGGATGCCTGCATACGAATTGGGATACGTATAATTGTACAACTGCCCAAACTTAGGGCTTAAATACGCCAGGTTATAATTGCCAAAGGCAGATACGGTGGGCAAATAACTCCACTTGTTGTATTTGAGGTTGGCGCGCAGCAAGCTGCGTTGTGTTTGCAATTGCTGGTATTCGATGCGGTTGTTTACATCTAACTGTTGCAGCGTGTCTAACTGTGCATCGCGTTGTAATTGCAGTGAATCATACTGCACGGTAAGCGTGCCGTTTGGCGGATAGCCCATCAAATATTTCAGGTACGAATACTTAGCAACTAATTGCTCGCTGTATGTTTTCTTTTGCGATTTGCTGTTGTTCAAAGCAATGGTTGCGCGCTTATAATCTATCTTATCTACAATGCCACCTTTGTATTGGTTGTAGGCGTCCTGCAGACTGCGTGTAAGGCGGGTGATATCATCTTCCAATAAAGCTATTTGCTGCTCTGTGGTAAGTATGTCGTAAAACGATTTGCTTACTGCAACTGCAATTTCAATTTTGGTGCGGGTCGTGTTTTGCCTTACCTGTTGGCGAACATCGCCTGCCGTGCGTGAAGCCAGCAGTACATCGCGGTTGAAAATGTTTTGCGAAGCCGCCAAGCCAATTGTTGAAGTGTTGGCTACGCCCGTTTGTATGATTTGCCTTTTGCCATTTGAGTCAACACCAAATGCAGCTGAAGGCAATTGAAAATAGCGCTGATAATTTCCCGTTAAACCAATTTGCGGATACCAGTCGGCAAGGCGGCTCCTAATTTCTTCTTCCGTAATTTGTTCAGTTAAGATAGGATTGCTGAACATAAGGCTGATGTTCCAACGCATACTGTACGCAAGCCTGCACAGTAGCCGTACGAAGCGAAGAATCGCGGCGAATGTTTTGTGCAAAGGAGTGTGCGAAGAATAATAAAAAGAAGTATAAAAAGAAGTGTCCCTTTTTTGTCATAGTGATTCAGTTCTTTTACAAAAAACATACTAAGGAAATAAAGAGGAACGGTGTTCATTCTTTATTCGGTTAAGTAAGGGTGTGCAAAGGTAGGTGTGAAGGCGGGAATTATTCAAACGTTTGTTTAAACTTTACGTTTTGTTGACTTTACAAACAAGGGATTTCACAGAAATTAAGATTGCATTTCTGTAGAGCAGATGGTTTGGTTTTGCAGAAATACCGGTAAAAACAAAACCTGATGTTCACAAAGAAAATTGGCCAAAACCAAAAACATTTCCTTTATTTCGTTCCAATACATTTGTGTTTTTACAACCGAAGCGTTCTGCCATGCGAAACAAACTCAAAGCAAAGAAATCAGGAACTATTACAATAAGCCGTTTTTATAAAGCTATCGGACCCGGATTTATAACCGGAGCCGCCGACGATGATCCTTCAGGTATTGCAACTTATTCTATAGCCGGCGCCCAGTTGGGAACTTCTTTATTGTGGATGGCATGGGTAACCTGGCCCCTGATGGCTGCCGTGCAAATGATGTGCGCCCGCATTGGCATGGTTACGGGCAAAGGACTGGCTTCTTCATTAAGCACAAAATTGCCAAAAGGAGTTATCAGGATATTTTGTCTTTTATTGTTTCTTGCCAATACAGTTAACATTGCGGCTGACCTCGCAGGCATGGCGGATGCAACACAATTGTTAACAGGCATAAATTCTCATATCTGTCTTCTTCTGTTTGGACTGATCATCGGTATAGCTATCATTCGATTTAAGTATGGACAAATTGTGAGCGTTCTTAAATGGCTTGCCTTAACATTGTTTGCTTATGTAATCACAGCTTTTATCATTCATCCCAACTGGTCATTCATAGCACATCAAACATTTTCATTTTCCATACACAATGATAGAGATACCTGGGAAACTATTGTTGCTATTTTAGGTACAACCATCAGTCCTTATTTGTTTTTCTGGCAAGCTGCCCAGGAAGTAGAAGAGGAAAAATTAATGGGCAGAGATGAAGATCAACGCAAAGGAGCTACACGAGTTGAAATTCAGGATAAAATTATGGACGTCGGTGCGGGTACGTTTCTTTCCAACCTGGTAATGTTTTTTATCATACTAACAACGGCATTAACCCTCCATACACATGGCTTTATAAACATCAGTTCTTCAAAAGAAGTGTCTGAAGCACTTCGCCCCCTGGCCGGAAATTTGGCTACGCTATTATACACCGTTGGCATTGTATCCGTAGGCTTTTTAGCCATTCCTACATTGGCTGGATCTGCCGCTTATGCTTTTGCCGAAACACTTAAATGGACGCACGGATTGGATGAACATTGGGGTAAAGCCAAAGCCTTTTATGCAGTTATTCTTATATCTATCGGGCTTGGTATTGCGATTGATTTTATAAACATCAATCCTATAAAAGCATTGTATTGGAGTGCGGTCTTAAATGGACTTCTTGCACCATTTTTATTGTTGGGCATTTTTCTGGTAGCACGCGACAACAAGGTAATGAACGGGCAAGCCAGCAGCAAGCTAAATCAAGGTATTGTTGCACTTACCATTTTACTCATGTTTGCTGCCTCAGCAGCTATGTTTATTATATAGAAATTGCGGCAAAGCGTATTCTTTCTTCGTTCGGTTAGAAACGGCAGGTAGAAAGATGAATAAAGAAAGTAACATATTCGTTCCATCGGAACGGCTCAAATCTTTAATAGTATCGTTCCGATGGAACGGGATCTGCCTTTGGTTTTGCACTATTTTCTACCCATCTGCTGTTCCTGATGGAACAATTCTATAACCGCTAATAAGCAAACGAATAATTGAAACGATGCACCATCATTCTGTTCAGAACACAACAGTAAAATGTAAATGGTGGTATAAAATTCATCTGACTTTTTATACTTATCAATTTAGCAAACATCACTCTTGGGCAAAAAAAGGGGCGTGCATAGAAATGCTCACCCGGAATCCAATATCGCGGAATAGTAGCCAAGCGAAATGCCAAAGGTTAAACCATTAAAAACAAATGGATTACAGGCATATTTATTTACTTATACCTCCTATTGTTGGAAAGATTGGTACGTAACAGGGAAAAAGGAGAAAACCGATTGCATTTAAAATTCGGGCAAAAACAAAAGCCTCCCAACGTGTCGGGAGGCTTTTTGATAAGTTTGGTTTTGCACAAAAATCAGATAGAAACACCGGCAGGTACACCATGACCGTTTTCATGAATCTTCATCGGCACATAATCTTCCTTCATTAATTCACCCATTGATTTTTGTTGTTTGCGTTTTGAAAATCTTGCAATAATTCTATCAAAAATAGCATAGACTACCGGCACAATCACAAGGGTTAAAAACAGAGAACTCAACAAACCACCAATGATTACCCAGGCTAAACCATTCTTCCACTCAGCACCCGCACCTTTAGCAATGGCAATGGGTATCATACCAAACACCATTGCAATCGTGGTCATTAAAATAGGACGCAAACGCGCATGGTTGGCATCAATCAAAGCCTGTTTGGTGCTTTCACCTTCAGCTTTACGCTGGTTGGTAAAATCAACCAATAAAATGGCGTTTTTACAAACCAAACCAATCAACATAATAATACCCATAATGGTGAACAGGGAAAGCGTTTGATTTGCCAAAGCCAATGCCAGCAAGGCTCCGATGAAGGAAAGCGGAATTGAAAACAACACCACAAACGGATACACAAAACTATTGTACAAAGCCACCATCACAAGGTATACCAGCACAATTGCCGCAATTAGCGCAATAACTAACGTACCAAAGCCTTCCGTTTGATTTTCCATATTACCACTCCACACATAACCTACGCCGGTTGGCTTGCGCAACTTTTCAAACTGAGCCTGCCATTCGGAAGCAACCGTTCCGGTTGGACGACCAACCGTTTGCGCGTTGATGGTTACAGAAGGGCTTTTATCACGACGCTCCAACTGGCTCGGGCCACTTCCTTCGGTTACGGTGGCAAACTGGTTTAATTTAATTTGCTGTCCCCCATCGTTTACAAACACTAAGTTGCTTACATCTTCAACACTTTTTCGATTGAAGTTTCCATAGCGTGTGTCAATGTCGTATTCATTATCGCCCGCCCGAAACTTGCTGTCTGTATTGCCGCTAAATGCGGTTTGCATCGTGGCACCAACCGTTTGCAAATTCAAGCCTAAAGCAGCCATCTTATCGCGGTCAACCTGCACATCAATTTCAGGATTACCGGCTTCCACCGATAATCTTACTTCGGTAGTACCTTTTATTTTGGTTAATAAATTCATGGCGTTGTTGGCAAACACCATCGCACTATCTAAGGTTGGTGCTGTAACGGTTAACGAAAGCGGCGCCATATCGGCGGTTCCCATAATACTTACCGGAACCGTTTTTACTTTTGCACCAATTAACACTTTGGCTAACTCACTTTTTAGTTTTGCCGCATAAACATACGAGTCATCACTGCGTTTGTCCCGCGGCACAAGCTTTACATCTATCTCCGATTTATAAGCTGTTGCCTGTGTAGCACCAAAGCCTTCACTGGTTTGTCCAACCGTAGTAATCAAATCGGTTACTTCTTTTTTAGAACGAAGGAATTGTTCGGCACGTTGCGTCATTAAATTGGTTTGTTCAATGGCAGCGTCTTTCGGCATTTCTATTTGCACTAAAAATTCTCCTCTATCGCTCTGCGGAAAAAATTCGGTACCGATAAAACCTCCGGCAAGTAAAAAAATGGATGAAACAAAAAGTAAGAGAACTACCAGCAAGGTCCAGCGTTTATGTCCCAAACACCAGGTTAACAATCGCGTCATCCAGTTGGTGAATTTGGAAAGACCTCTTTCAAAAGAAAGAATGATTCTGCCGAACAAATTTTTGCCGGTTATTAATTCCAGTTTCCCGAAACGTGAAGACAGCCACGGAACAATGGTGAAAGAAGAAAGCAACGACAATGATGTTGCAATGATAACCGTTACGCAAAACTGTCGCAGAATGTTCGACACCAAACCTGTACTTACGGCAATAGGAAAAAATACAACGATAATTACCAGCGTAATGGCAGATACCGTAAAGCCGATTTCAGCTGTGGCATCGTAAGCAGCACGCACACGGTTTTTGCCCATCTCCATGTGGCGGTAAATGTTTTCCAACACCACAATGGCATCATCCACCAAAATACCCACTACCAACGAAAGCGCAAGCAGCGTCATTAAGTTGAGTGAATAACCAAAGAGTTTAATGCCAATGAACGTTGCAATTAATGATGCCGGAATAGACACCATTACAATCAAAGAATTTCGGATGCTATGCAAAAAGAAAAGCATTACAAAAGCTACCAGCACAACCGCCAAAAGCAAATCATGAATTACAGCATCAGCGGCTTCTAAAGTAAATACAGAACTATCGTTTGCAATGGAAAGATGAAGCCCGTTGGAGGCGTAATCCTGCTGTAATTTGGCAACCATTTTTTTGGTTTCATCGCTTATTGCAACCGCATTGGCATCCGATTGTTTAAGCACTTGCAGTGCGATGGCAGCTTTACCATTTACACGCGCTATTTTCTCAACATCTTTTTGTGCATCCTGAACATCAGCAATATCACCCAACCGAATCTGGATACCGTTTTTAGAGGAGATCACCAGATTGCGAAGCTCATCCACACTTCTGTATTTTCCCTGAAGCCGAATAGTAATCTCTTGCTGCCGTGTTTGCACGCTGCCCGTTGGAAAATCAAGGTTGGAAGCGGCAATGATTTGTTGCACCTGCGGCACACTTAAGCCGTAGCCCTGCAGTTTATTGGCGTCTAAATTTACTTGTATTTCACGTTGCTGGCCACCCACTAAATTCACTTGCGCAACGCCGGTAATGCGAGATAAAGCAGGCGCAACGCGATTATCCATTAAATCGTAGAAAGCCGCTTCATCCATATTGGCAGAAGCCGAGATGGTAATGATGGGCAAATCGTCTAAAGAAAATTTATTTAATGATGGTGCTTTGGCATCTTTAGGCAAGTTATCAAGGATGGCGTTTACTTTTCGCTGCGCATCGTTTAACGACAAATCCACATTAGCATTATCGGTAAGCGTAATGATAATGTTAGATAAACTTTCATAGGATTTTGATTCAATCTTTTTGATGTTTTCCAAAGCCGAAACCGCATCTTCAATTTTCTTTGTAACCGTGTTCTCCACCTCACCCGGAGAGGCACCCGGATAAACAGTAGTAATAGACACAATGTTGGAAGAGAACTTCGGTATTAACTCATAGGTTAAAGAAGTGTAACTCAACAAGCCACCCAAAATCAATATGATAAACAACACTATAATAAGTGTGGGTCGTTTAATGGATACTTCTGCTAATTTCATAATTGCACTTTTTTGTCTGAACCGGGATTAATGAATCACCTGTATTTTGCTGCCATCAGTTAAATTTACCTGGCCGCTGCTGATAACCAAATCGCCTTCATTCAAGCCATTTAAAACTTCTACCTTATCGCCAACTACACGGCCGGCAACTACTTTATGCAAACGCGCTGTGCTGTTGTTTTCGGCAATAAATACTTCATTGCTGCTAATACCACCAACAAATGCAGAACGCGGAATGGCAATGAGCGATTGTGCCTTTGGCATAGCAAAAACTGCCGTTCCATACATACCTGCTTTCAACTGATTGTTTGGATTGTTAGCTACTTCTATTTCGAGCGGAAAGTTCAATGAGTTATCAGCTTTGGGCGCAATAAAAGTAATCTTGCCCGTAAAGCTTTCATTGGGAAATACCGAGGCAGTTATTTTTACATTATCGCCTACTTTTAAAGTTGCCACCTGGTTTTCATTTACAGTTACTTTTAGTTTCAATTTTGAAACATCAACAATATTAAACATCTGCGTAGCCGCAGCCAGCACAGCACCGGGTTCAATGTAACGTTTGTTGACAATGCCATTGATACTGGAGCGAATGTTGGCATCGCCAATGTTGATGCGTGATACATTTAATCTTGCCTGTGCGTTTTCCAAAGCCAGCTTTGCCTGGTCAAGTTGCTGCTGCGTAACGCCGCCGGTTTGAAATGCGTTTTCATATCGCTCCAAATCCTTTTGTGCATTTGCCAGGTTCGCTTCGTTGTTTTGCAAATCAACCGATAGCTGATCGGTTCTTACTGTTGCAAGCGTTTGGCCGGCTTTTACATAATCGCCTTCATCCACAAAAACGTTTACCACACGCCCTGCTTTTTCTGCCGAAAAATTAATTTCACGGTTCGGTTCAAAAGTTCCGTTGGCGTTAAAGTCGAGGTTTAAGATTTGTCTTTTTACAGTATCAACCCGCACGGCAACTGCATTGCTATCCTGCGCAGCCACCACCGCTGTTTTGGCGTTGTTCGATTGTTTGTTTTTGTTCAAAACAAAACCAATCAAAGCAATAATTCCAATGATGAGTAAAATGGTAAGTATGGTTCGTGTTGCTCTTTTCATAGCTATTATTGATTAAGAAGCGTTTTCAATTGTCCTTTCGATTTGACCAGTTGTATTTCTGCCACTTTATAATCGAGCAGTGCTGATGAATAATTGTTTTGTGCCTGCGTTAATGAGTTTTCTGCATCCAGCAAATCGGTAAGCGGAGCCAGCCCGTTGTTATAATTGTTTTGCGTATTGAAGAAAATTTCCTGCGCCAGTTGCACATTGTCTTTCTGACTATTTAAAGTAATGAGACTGTTTCTGATTTGCGTTTTTGCATTCTCGTAATCCAGGTTTAACGAAAGCGTTGTATTGCGAATGTCTTCCCTGTTCTTTTCCAAACTTATATTGGCTTGCCTTACCCGCGCACGAGTGGCAAAACCATTGAACAAAGGCACATGTAAGTTCAAAGCAACATCGCCATAATTAAACCAATAGCCATTGTTTTCTTTTCCCCGAAACAAAACAAACTGGTTGCTTACACCATTTAACGAATGTGCCGCAGAAAGCGACAATGTTGGATAATATTCGGCTTTGTAAGCATCGCGGTTGTACTGATACAGTTCGTCCTGCTTTTTTAAAATGCGGTATTCTGTGCGCTGCGTCATATCAAGCGAATCCTCCGATAAAATATCCTGCGGATGAATGCTATCGAGTGCTACCTGCGGTATGCTTATCGAAGCAGAAATATCCATTCCCATATAATACTTTAAAGCGTTTTCCTGTTGCGATAAAGCGTTTACAAGCTGCTGGCGTTGCGCTTTTAAATTGGATACCGATACCTGTGTTCTGTCAACATCAATCTTTTTTGCCAAACCATTTTGGTATTGCCCGTTAATAATGTTATACACTTTGGTAGTATTGCTGATGTTGCTGTCAATCACTACAATATTTTGCCGTTGCACCATCACCTGGTAATAAGCCGTTGCCACCTGCTCGATGATTTGCTCATCGGTTAATTGTGCAGCCAACTGGTAATATTCGCCGGTTGATTTGGCTGCTTTCAATCCTGTAAAGACAGATTGGTCGAATATTTTTTGATCGAGATTTACAGTTGATACGCTATTCCATGTTGTACCCGACGGAACCAGCAGCGTTTTGCCCGGCTGACCAATTAAGCTACCATCAAACACAAAGCTTTGCTTTTTGTATTGATCCAGCAGAGTACTGTTGATGCTTAACTGTGGCAAAGCGCGGGCACGGGTTTCGTCAATTTTATAATTTCCGTTTTGCACATCCAGCGCGGCTTTGCGGGCTGAACTGCTGTATTTCAGTGCATATTGTAATGCATCTTTTAAAGAGAGTTGTTGCTGGGCTTTTGCATTAAAAAAAACGAGCAAAACAAAACCCATTAAAATAGAACTGCGATAAAATTTCATTGTGATAAAGTCTGTTTGGTGATCAGTAGTCAAATGAATAAAAGAAGATTGTTTAGTTCAAAGTTGTTTGCTTTTCAGCCATTTTAGTAATATATCTTTTCAAAATTCTTGCACCTTTCGGCGTTACAATGCCGCTTAAAAAATGGGTAACAATTTCCAATTCGGTATCAGCGATGCGGAATTGATGTGCCGGAAATAACTCGATGTTTGTGCCCAATAAAAGTGTAGCGAGCCGTAAACGCGTGATAATTTCAGGATTGATATCGCTGCGATACACTTCTTCTTTTATTCCGCGCTGTATGTTTTTTAGAATAGAATCATGAAGAAATTTGTTTTTGAATTCGGTAAATTTTGCAAACACTTCAGGATGATATTTTTCAAGATCGTACATCACATTTGGGTTCATGTTTTGCATGGTAGCGTTGAACGATTCTAAACTTAACAACACTTCATGTATTGCGTTCTGCCCCTGTTCAGATGCCACAAAACAATCCTCACGGCTTTTACAAATATGATGATTGAAGATCTGCAACACCAGTTCGTTTTTGTCAGCAAACGATTGATAGATTGTTTTTTTAGAGATGCCCAGCCGCGCGGCAATTTCATCCATCGTGATGCTTTTAATGCCGTATTTCTTAAACAATTCTTCTGCCTTCTCCAAAATTCTTTCCTGCACCGTTATCATGGCGGCAAAACTATGGAAACTTTTTTTGTAGTTTTAGTTTCTGACAATTAAATGAAGATTAAAAGCCGGATTTTATATAAGCGGTAACACATATCTAATATCTCATTCCTTTTACTGATAAGGATTCAACAAAGCGATTGTTGCCAATCGGCTGGTTTGCAAACAAGGCACAATCCCGCTTTTCCGGTATTTTAAAAAATCTTGGAACTTTTTTTGATTCGAAACATATAAAAGCTTTTACTATTTAACCAAATTTTTATGAAAAAACATTTACACGTATGGCTGACCGTTTTATCAGTCTTGGTTCTTCATGTTTCTTATGCACAAGTAACTTTAGTTTCAACAAACACGCATCTTTCTAACGGCTTTATTTTACCAAACGGAGTTCCTCTATTAATAAATGATTCTTCTGGTCAGCTCTATACCACCAATGGTACTACTGCTACATTAATAACTCCAAGTGTAATTGCCAATTCCGCCACTTCCGATTCAGGTTCATATATCGTTTATAAAAACCAGCTTTATTTTTTCGGGCCAGGACGCATCCAAGGATGTTGAACTATGGGCAACGGACGGCACTGCCGGCAACACAAGATTAATTAAAAATATATCCGCTTCCGGTTCTTCCGGTCCGGATAATTTCTTTGTGTTTAATAATACATTATACTTTACTGCCAACGATGGTGTGCATGGCCGTGAACTCTGGCAAAGTGATGGTACGTCAAATAATACTACCCTCGTTGCCGACATTGATGGTGCCGCTACAAGCAGTATTGATAATACCGTGAACTTTTTTCCAAATGGCAGTAATATTCTTTTCGTTGCCACGAATAAGAATGTAAAAGGCGTGTATAAGCTTACTTCTACCGGTGTATCGTTAATAAAAAATGATTTCACAGGCCGTATCAATTTAGGCACATTAATTACTACCGCAGCCATTGGTAATAAAACCATATTTACGGTAGACACAACCAAGCAAATAGGATATCTTGAGGGTGGGTTCCATCTCACGGATAGCACTGCACTGCAGATATGGTCAACAGATGGTACCAGCAGTGGCACTCAGTTATTGCATACTTTTATTACAAATTCTCCTGCCGGTGGGTTGTTAGGATTTATTACACCGTATTTAAAGACTTGGTATATTTTAGGTATGCAGATACTACAACTTCGGCTTTGTGGACAACAGACGGCACACCTGCCAATACTGTTTTGTTTAAAAGCTTTGAATGTAGATAAAATGATAGCTCATTGTATGGTTTGATTTACTCAACTGTAATTAATAACAAATTGTACTTTACAGAATATACTAAAGAAACAGGTGGCGAATTGTGGAGTACTGACGGTACCGCAGCGAATACAACACTATTTAAAGATATCAATCCAGGACCTGGAAGCTCTCAACCTATTTTTTTAATCAATACAGCGGCTCTCTCAAAAATTTACCTTAAAGGCAATTCGGCAGGCTTTACCAGTCAACAGTTTTTTACTCCCTTTAATGGAAAGTACTATTTCACAGCGAATGATGGCACACATGGCAATGAACTTTGGAGCACGGATGGAACAAGCGCCAACACAAGTCTTGTAAAAGATATCAATTCGGGCAAAGGAGATGGAGTAAGTACCGGAGCAACTGCTTATTACACCAGTTCAGGTATTTATTTTACTGGCAACGATGGCAGTACTGGAAATGAACCCTGGGTAACCAATGGAACAGCCGCGGGCACCAATCTTGTTTACAATATTAACCCTGACAGTTATTCCAATGGTGATACTATTATCAATAATTCCGATCCTTCGTATTTATTCATTTACAATAACCATCTTTTCCTCAATGCTGAAAGTGGCAATTCTTCTAATTTATACAAAATTGATCAATCGAATTCTGCATTGCCTGTAACCCTGCTTAGCTTTACAGCCTCTAAACAAACAGAATCTGTATTGCTCAACTGGATAACCACCAACGAAATTAACACGCATCATTTTAATGGTTGAGCGCAGTAATGATGGCATTCATTTCAGCTCCATCGGAACATTGGCAGCCTTAGGTAGCAGCACTTCAAAACATAGCTATCAGTTGAATGACGTAAGTGCCTTGCAAGCCGGTTCATCCATCCTGTATTATCGTTTGCAAACCGTTAATAAAGATGGTTCTTACAGCTCTTCCAACGTGTTAACGGTGCGGTTACAAAACGGCTTATTCATGTTCACACTGTCGCCAAATCCGGTACGCAACCAGCTTACTGTTTCATTCGCTGTCGACAACGCTACACATGCTGTATTACGCATAACGGATGCAGATGGAAAGCCACTTTACCAACAAGCTTATTCTTCATTGTCTCAATCATCCGTACAACAAAACATCAATGTTGAGAGGCTGACAAGAGGCGTTTATTTTATACAACTCATTACCGATAAAGAAACAAAAACACTCAGGTTTGTGAAATAATAAAAGAAAATCATCCTGCTAAAAACATCCGGCAAAACTTAGCTTCTGCCGGATGTTTTTTATTTATACCCTTTTTGTTTTTATGATAAAAACAAAATGACTACTAATAGAAGCGTCAATTTTTTAAAGCTGTAATGGGCTTACATTAGATTGTGTTGACAACTACAGGGAAGGTTAATAAAGGTAGCAGCAATGCAATGCCAGGCTTATCTCATGCCTTCTCATCTCTTTCTCTTTGCTGTATCTTAACATCTAAACCCATCCTCTTCTTGGTGTCACTACGCTCATATATAATCTCTGCAAACAAAAGAAAGCAGAGAAGAATCATTTTTCAGCGTTTATAAGAACCATTACTAAAATCAGGGTTTGTAAACTCAAAAAATTCTACTTTTATAAAAACTTCATAACATGAAAACCCATCTACGCTTATTGCTGAGCGTTGCATCAGCATTTATCTTTCATTTTTCCTATGCCCAGGTAACGTTAGTTTCCAGCAACACTAATATTTCAAGTGGCGTTGTAATGCCAAACGGTATTCCATTATTATCAAGCCGTTCGGGACAAATATATACTACCAATGGTACCACAGCATCAGTGTTAACTACGATTGTAACCTCTCCTCTCGATTCGGGGTCGGCCATTATTTATAAAAACCAGCTATATTTTTCTGGTAAGAATACATCCGGCGATGTAGAGCTTTGGGCAACCGATGGCACTGCCGGTAATACCACACTCATTAAAAATATATCTGCTTCAGGATCATCTTTTCCGCACAATCTTTTTGTATTTAATAATACACTATACTTTACAGCCGACGATGGTGTAAATGGTCGCGAACTTTGGAGCAGCGACGGTACCTCAAATAATACCAACCTCGTGGCTAATATTGATAATGCCTCCACAAGCAGCATTTCGTTTGATGCAACTTTTTTTCAAAATGGCAGCAATGTTTTTTTTCTTGCCAGTGTTAACAATGTAGAAGGCTTGTACAAACTCACATCAGGAGGCGTATCGCTGGTAAAAAATGATTTTGTAGGCACGATAAACTTAAACAGATTAGTAAGTACTGCAGCGGTTGGTAGCAAAACAGTATTTACGGTAGATACAAGCAAATTAATAATAGATATCAATACCCAAACTTTTAAAGACAGTATTGCAGTTCAGGTCTGGTCAACCGATGGAACAAACAGCGGCACTCAATTACTGCATACTTTTATTTCCAATTCTCCGGTTAGCGAGTTTATTACGCCGGTTTTATTTAATGGGTTACTTTATTTTAAACTTGCAGATACTACAACTTCAGCCATCTGGACAACCGATGGCACACCCGGCAATACGGTTTTATTTAAGAGCTTTGATGTTGATAAAAGCGATAGTTCATTGTTTGGTTTGGCATTCTCTGCTATCATTAATAATAAACTTTACTTTTCAGCTTATTCTAAACAATCGGGAGGAGAATTATGGACTACTGATGGTACAGCCGCCAATACAACTTTATTTAAAGATATTAACCCGGGACCCGGAAGCTCGCAAGTCTATTTTGTTTTTAATACTGCTGCTTTAACAAGATACTATACCGGTAATAACAATTCAAATTTTTCTTACCAGCAATTTTTTACTCCTTTTAATGGCAAGTTTTATTTTA
This sequence comes from uncultured Chitinophagaceae bacterium, assembly GCA_963847085.1. Taxonomy (GTDB): domain Bacteria; phylum Bacteroidota; class Bacteroidia; order Chitinophagales; family Chitinophagaceae; genus Ilyomonas. Next base: position 129,748 of record CAWJYO010000006.1, read on the forward strand.
CAGCTAATGACGGTACACATGGAACTGAACTTTGGAGCACTGATGGAACGGCTGGTAACACAAGCCTTGTAAAGGACATTAACCCGGGCAGCGGAAATGGAATGGGTGATGTATTAGAAGCTTTTTATACAAACTCCGGTATCTATTTCTCGGCTGATGATGGAACCACAGGCAAGGAACCCTGGCTTACCAACGGCACCTCTTCAGGAACCAGCCTGGTGTATGATATTAAACCTGGAAAAGATAGCTCTTCCAATCCTTCGTATTTATTCATTTACAACAACCAGCTTTATTTCAATGCAGATAACGGCACTGGTGGAGGGGCAACCAGCTTATACAAAATCAATGGTTCAACCTCTGCTTTGCCGGTAACACTTCTTACTTTTACCGCTTCCAAACAATCACAATCTGTGTTACTTGGCTGGATAACCACCAACGAAATTAACACGCATCATTTTGTGGTTGAGCGTAGCACTGATGGCGTTCACTTCAGCGCCATCGGAACATTGGCAGCTTTGGGTAGCAGCAATACAAAGCACAGTTACCAATTGAATGACGCAAGCGCAATGCAAGCCGGTTCATCCATCCTGTATTATCGTTTGCAAACCGTTAATAAAGATGGAACGCGCAGCTCTTCCAACGTGTTAACGGTGCGGTTACAAAACGATGTGTTCATGTTCACATTGTCTCCGAATCCGGTACGCAACCAGCTTACCGTTTCATTCTCTACCAACAATACAACAAACGCAATGTTGCGCATCGTTGATGTAAATGGTAAGCCACTTTACCAGCAAGCTTTTTCTTCGTTATCACAATCTTCTGTTCAACAAAACATTAATGTTGGGAAGCTAACAAGAGGCATTTATTTTATACAACTGATTACCGATAAAGAAACAAAAACACTCAGGTTTGTGAAATAATAAAAGACAATCACCTTGCTAAAAACATCCGGCAAAACTTAGCTTCTGCCGGATGTTTTTGTTTGTTGTCGTTTTGCTCTTGCACAAAAACAAACGAAAACAAACCGTGTTGTTGCTTAAAAACAAATAAAAACGACTACTTATAAAAGCTCAATTTTTTAAGCTCTGATAAGTTTATATTAATTGGGATTAACTTAGGATTAAATATAATGGCGCTTGTTTTTTAAGCATCATCATCATTCTAACTTAGTGCTGTTATTGCTTGTAAAACAGAATGTTTAAAAAGCATAACATCAACTTCGAATAGTTCTCATGTGTTATACAGCCGGATGCAGTTTCTACTGTGTCCTTTTTTATTTTGTATAAAGAAGATACCCTACTTTTAAATCGTAAACAAACCACGATATGCGGCCACTTCTTCTCCTCTTCTTTTGTTTTTGCACTTATTTATTGTCTTCTGCACAAACTGAAAATAAACTGTGGTACGAACATCCCGCGAGCGTGTGGACGGAAGCTTTGCCTCTTGGCAACGGGCAATTTGGCGCAATGGTTTGGGGTGGCGTAAAAGACGAGTTGTTGCAACTGAACGATGCCACACTTTGGTCGGGCGGCCCTGTGAAGCACAACGTGAATCCTGAAGCTAAAAATTTTCTGCCCAAAGCGCGTGCAGCCTTATTTAATAATAATCTTGACAGTGCAGAATATTACACAAAAAAAATGCAGGGCGTTTACTGTCAAAATTACCTGCCGCTTGGCGACGTACATATTCATCAGCTATTGCCGGAAGCCTTACCCACTGGCTATTACCGAGATTTAAACATAGCTAATGCAACATCAGTTACTACTTTTATCGTGAATGGAATTTCTTATAAAAGAGAAGTGTTTATTTCCCATCCGGCAGGAGTAATGATAATGCGCATAAGTGCCTCTAAACCAAAGCAGCTAACATTGGATATTGGCTTGAAAAGTTTATTGCATTATCAAAACAAAATAGTTGGCAACAACGAACTCATTTTGCATGGTAAAGCGCCTGCCTACTCCGAACCGGGTTATGTAAACGGAGGACCAAAAGGTATTGTGTATGACGATACAACAGGCTGCAACGGAATGCGGTTTGAACTGCAAATGAAAGCTTCGGCAAAAGATGGAAACATAACAACCGACACGAGTGGCTTGCACATACAAAATGCTTCGGAAGTAATCTTGGTATTTTCTGAAGCAACCTCTTTTAACGGCTTTGATAAATGTCCTGATAAAGAAGGTAAAGACGAACACGCAATCGCTTCTTCGCTTCTATCAAAAGCATCGTCTAAAACATATACTCAATTGTTGAATGAACATCTTACCGACTATCATCAATTCTACAATCGGGTATCACTTCACATCAACGACAGCACTTCACAATCATCTTCTTTGCCAACCGATAGGCGTTTGATGGCTTATACAAAAAGCAATGATGATAATGGTTTGGAAGTGCTGTATTTTAACTATGGTCGTTATCTATTGATTGCTTCATCGCGAACACCGGATGCGCCTGCCAACTTGCAAGGAATCTGGAGTAAAGACATTCAACCGCCCTGGAGTTCCAATTATACTACCAACATCAATGTACAAATGAATTACTGGCCTATAGAAGAATGTAATTTATCTGAACTGCATCAGCCTTTGCTCAATTTAATTGAGCATTTATACAAAACAGGAAGTGCAACGGCTAAAGAATTTTACGGCGCAAAAGGTTGGGTAGTGCATCACAACTCTGATATTTGGGCTCTTTCAAATCCAGTTGGCAATAAAGGTGGCGGCGATCCGAAATGGGCCAACTGGAGCATGGGTGCCAACTGGTTGTGTCGCGATTTGTGGGAGCATTATTTATTCACGCAAAACCAAACGTTCCTGCGAGATACGGCTTATCCGCTAATGAAAGAAGCAGCGCGTTTTACTTTCGACTGGCTGGTGCCCGATGGCAGTGGACATCTTGTAACAGCACCTTCTGTTTCACCCGAAAATGTATATTACTACACAGATAAAAACGGCAATAAAAAACAAGGAGGCATTTCGGTTGCCACCACAATGGACATGAGCATTATCCGCGATTTGTTTCATCATCTAATTCAGGCTTCTGAATTATTGAATGAAGATGCATCGCTTCGCGATTCCCTCATTCAAACCGAAAAACAACTCTATCCTTTGCAAATTGGTGCAAAAGGGAACTTGCAGGAATGGTACAAAGATTATGAAGACGTAGAGCCGCATCATCGCCACACTTCGCACTTGTTTGGCTTGTATCCCGGCACAGAAATTTCGCCCCTCACAACACCTCAGTTTTCCGCAGCCGCAAAGAAAACATTAGAGCTTCGTGGCGATGATGGCACGGGCTGGAGTCTTGCCTGGAAAGTAAATTTTTGGGCGCGGTTGCTCGACGGTAATCATGCTTATCTATTGTTTAAAAAGCTGCTCCGTTATACAAGCGAAAGCAAAACCAATTACGGCGAGGGCGGTGGCGCTTATCCCAATTTGTTTGATGCGCATCCACCGTTTCAGATTGATGGAAACTGGGGCGGAGCCGCGGGTATGGTTGAAATGCTTTTGCAAAGTGAAAATAACGAATTGTTCCTTTTACCCGCGTTACCCGATGCGTGGAAACGCGGTGCTGCAAAGGGTTTGCGGGCACGCGGCGGTTTTGAAGTCGCCATGAATTGGGGCGAAAACAAACTTGCCAAAGCAACTATCCAATCGCTGGCTGGCAATGTGTGCAATGTAAGAACGATGGTGCCGGTAACGGTTTCTTCGCTTGGTATTCATTCACAAAAATCAGACATAGGATATACGCTTTCGTTCAAAACAGAGAAAGGAAAAACGTATGAACTGAAAAGTGAATAATGAACAAAAACAAATTCTTTGTGAATCATACGTTCAGTTAATTTGCACACTTCTACTTTTTGTAAATAAAATATGATTATGATGAAAACATTTGCTCTTTTGTTTTGCCTCTTTTTATCTTTTTTTGTTTTTGCACAAAAACAGGCCACACAATCATTTTATCAGATTTCAGTATATCATTACAAAGATCTTTCGCAGGAAAAAACCATCAACCAATATTTGCAAAACGCTTTGCTGCCTGCACTGCATCGCATGAATATACAACCCGTTGGTGTGTTCACTTCTCTCTCCAATGATACTGCAGCCGACAAAACAATGTATGTTTTCATGCCTGTAAAATCGTTGGATGAAATAGCTTCTCTCTCTTCCAAACTCAATGCTGATAATGCTTACAGCACAGCCGGAAAAGACTATTTAAATGCGGCTTTTAATGCTGCACCTTATACAAGAATGGAAACAATTTTATTGCAGGCTTTTCCGTTAGCGCCAACTATTCAGCAACCGCAATTGAAGTCGCCAAAAAAAGAAAGAGTGTATGAATTGCGCAGCTACGAAGGCGCAACCGAACAACTTCATGCCAGTAAATTAAAAATGTTTAATGTGGGTGATGAAGTAAGCATTTTTAAACGCCTGAATTTTAACGCAGTGTTTTATGCTGAAGTGCTGGCTGGCAGTCATCAACCCAATTTGATGTACATGACAACCTTTGAAAACATGCCCGACCGCGAAGCGAAATGGAAGCTGTTTAACAATGATGATGCGTTTAAAAAACTATTGGCTATACCTGAATATGAGCACAATGTTTCCAAAGCCGATATCATTTTTTTACGACCTGCCGATTACTCGGATTTGTAGATGATTATTTCAACCGGCCTTACTTACTAAACAATCTCTGGCTGCTTATTTGCGTTATACAACCAAATTCAAAGCAGCACCGCAGTTTATACATGCGGTTTTCTTTTTTACGATTGAATATGAAGTATATAATTATGCTCGGCAGTTTGCTGATGGTGTTGGCAACAAGCAAAGCGCAGGATAAACAGGACGCAATTATTGGCAAATGGCTAAATGAAGACAAAGACCTTGTGGTGGATGTGTACAAAGAGGCTAATAATTTTAAAGCTAAGATAACCTGGTTCTATGATGCAGCAGATACGTTAACGCCTATTGACAAAAGATTAGATGTAAAAAACCCTGATAAAACCTTGCGCTGCAGAAAAATAATAGGCATGGAAGTGCTTTCCAATCTGGTGTACGACCCCGAAGAAAACAAATGGGTAAAAGGGAAAATTTATGATTCTACTTCTGGTCGCACGTGGGATGCAAGCGTATGGCTGAGCGACCCGCAAACTTTGCAAGTACGCGGTTATTGTATTTTTAAATTCATTGGCAGAACCATGAAGTTTACAAAGGTTTCATAAGGTTTGGTTTTGCATGTTTTTTTGAACCACGAAGACGCAAAGGAAAGCAGTTACACGAAGTTGGTGTTTGAAATCCTTTGTGAATCTTTGTGTTCTTCCCTTCTTTGTGGTTCAATTTCCTCCTTTCAGTTCCGGTTGTTTTTCGGGTAAATGTTTCCAGTATCGTTTGGGCATGTGCTGAATATGCAGTTTTGTATTTTTTCTTGCCTTGATATTAACGCTTCCAAAATAAGTTTTCCATAACGATTGATACAAGGTTTCCTCTTCATCAAAAGTTGTGCGCGAACCATTTTGTTTTACTTCATCGCTAAACACGATTTCAACCATTTCAACCTCATGTAAATCGTAATAAATGCCGCATTTTCTTTTGCTATCATAGATAAGCCAGCGTTGGTCGGCATAACGGTTTTTAAAATGATTGATGAGTAAAGGCAATACGTTATAATCAGGTTCGACAAGGGCATAATATAATCCATCTTTCGTTAGCTGAAAGCGAACAAATGCTTCCATACGATGGCGTTCGCGGTGAACTTTTTTAGAGACTTGTGCAATTTTTAAAACGGCTGAATTGCTAAAATCCGCATCAACTGATTCTCTGGTTTTGAACAAATATTGAATGTATTGCAACAGGTATTTTTCAATGTTCGGCAACTCACTTAACCACGTATGATAAAGTTGTTCAGCCGTTTGTTTTTGTGCATATTTTACAATGCCTTTCCACACGCGCAAAGCCTTATCATGATTGGTTTCTACAATGTGGTCGTTTCCAAATATTGCAAGTATGATAAACGCTTTCTTTTACAATTTTTGCATCGCAGTATTTGTATTCATACACTTCAAATATTGCCGTCAAAAAACCGTCAAATGTTCCATTATACACCATTGTTTTCATCATCTAAAACATCTTTATCTGCGGTGAAAAATTGGCTTTGTATTTACTGTTTTGTAACGAAATAATTTGCTGTTTAATTTGCCCTGCCGAATAATCGCGCAAAACAAAATCAGCGCTTTTAGTAGTGATAAAATACTTCGCGCGGTTGAAGGCGATACCAATCTTTTTCAAATGTTCCCAATCCAGTTTGCGAAATTTTCTGGCGCTTATAATTCTTTGTGCGGATGCAATGCCGATGCCAGGCACACGTTTGATTAAAGCTTCATCGGCTTTGTTTATATCGAGCGGAAACAAGTGCAGATTGCGTAAAGCCCAGCTCAATTTTGGGTCAATATCCAAATCCAAATGCTGATTGCCTGCATCTACAATTTCACGTACATCAAACCCATAAAACCGAAGCAACCAATCGGCCTGGTACAACCTGTTTTCGCGTATCATAGGTACAGGTGTTCCAATGGCGGGCAAACGGTTATCATTGCTAATGGGCACATAACCTGAATAGTAAACGCGCTTTAAATTCATGTGTTTGTAAAAGCCATTCGCAAGATGCAAAACCTGGAAGTCAGTTTCAGGCGTCGCGCCAATTACCATTTGCGTACTTTGACCGGCAGGCGCAAAATGAGGCGTATGTTTAAATATCTGTTTGTCTTCCTTGTATTGGATGATTTCATTTTTCAGAAACTTCATTGGGTTAATTACATCTTCCTGTTTCTTATCAGGCGCAAGCAATTTCAGACCTTCTTTTGTAGGCATTTCGATATTTACACTTAAACGGTCGGCATACAAACCAGCCTGTTTCAGCAACTCGTCGCTTGCACCCGGAATGGCTTTTAAATGAATGTAGCCATTGAAGTTATGCTCGGTGCGCAACTTCTTTGCAATGCGCACCAATCGTTCCATTGTATAATCGGCATTTTTAAAAATGCCTGAAGAAAGAAACAAACCTTCGATATAATTTCTTCTGTAAAAATTGATGGTCAAATCCACAACTTCCTGCACCGTAAATGCAGCGCGTTTAACATCGTTGCTTTTGCGGCTTACACAATACGCACAATCGAAAATGCAATGGTTGGTAAGCAATATTTTAAGAAGCGAAACGCAACGTCCATCTTCTGTGTAAGCATGGCAAATTCCGGTGCCGGTATTACCCAAACCTTTGTTTTCGTTTTTACGGTCGCTACCGCTTGAAGCGCAGCTTACATCATATTTGGCCGCGTCTGCCAGTATCTCCAATTTTTCTGTAATCCGGTCGCTCACATCTCATTTTTATAAAGCAAAATTATCTTATTTACTAAATAAATTAGCAGCGACTTATTCACAAATTGTGAGAAGAGTAATCCATTTTTATTGTTGTTAGGCTGTATTTGTAAAAAAATTTGGGCAAAAACAAAGGGTGTTAATTAAGGCTTAAGGTTGAAGAAAGAAAGTTTATGAAGAATACACGCATGAGATGCGTTCTATAATGTAAAAAAGCAGTGTCTGTTTGTGATGATAAAAATAGAGAAGCAAAATATACTGCCCAATACTCATATTGAGTAGAGAAAACAAGAAAGCTGCTTTTTTACAAAATTCCTACCATTTTGCAATACGCAATTAAAGCAGTTGTGTCTAAGCAGGAAGTTTTGGCTAATAAGTTTCGGCGGTGAGTATCAATGGTATGAGGGCTAACATCCATTTGCTCGGCAATTTCTTTGGTTTGTTTTCCTTTGCTCAACCATTGCAAAACATGTTGTTCGGTTTCTGTAAAAGGAGTTACTTTTTCTAACTTTTTTTCGGCAAAACTATACTTCCATAAATAAACTTTCTCGGGTGTTGTAAATATCAATGAAGAACAGTGGGGCTTTTTTAAATGTGTAATGTTGTGAACATAGCTTAAAAACAAAAAAGGCTGACCGCTGCTATCGGTTTCAACTGGCACGATTTGTTGCAAAATGTGTATGTAGCTGCCGTTTTTAATGCGATACAACGCGTCTAAATTGCACACCATTTTATCGGACGAAATATGGCTGTTTTCAATGTACATAGTGTACATGCAGCGGTTCATGTGCTGAACCGCCTGTATATGGTCGGGATGAAAGTTGGAAAGCGAAAAATCAGGTCCGTTTTCTGATAGGTATAAAGCGGCATCATAACCCGTCATGCTTCTTTCATCGAAAAAAAGAATAAACCGGTTAATGGTAACATCCCACAAACAAATACCAATCGAGTTGTGATAGGAAATTTGTTGAAATGTGTGCGCCTGGCTTAACCATTTTTGATGAAACAAGGCAGATGATTCAGGAAGATGAATATGATCTTTCATCTCATTCCACTGCTGCTTTACTTTATAAATGGTTTGTTGTATGGGTGTGTTGTAAGGATTACCCGACATAAGCGTTCTGTTTTGCAGAAGAGAATTGCGTAAAACTAAACATTTCCTTTGTTCCGCCTGAAAACAATAATATATACATAACAGGCTTTGTTTTTACAGTAAAATAAGCAATCACTTTCTTCTCTTTAACATCACATCGCCATTTATTTTTGCACCTTTGTTTTTATTATAAAAACTTCAACGGCACTTATATTTCAACTTATGCAATTGTATTGTAATTCTTTAACCGAATACAGCCGCTTACCAACGCGCGAAGTGAAAATCGGCGATTTGCTTTTGGGCAATTTTCATCCGATTCGTGTGCAAACAATGACCACTACCGATACGATGGACACGAAAGCTACCGTTGAGCAAAGCATTCGTTGTATAGAAGCTGGTGCCGAGCTTGTGCGCATTACAGCACCATCAAAAAAAGAAGCTGAAAATTTAGGCAATATTAAAAATGAATTGCGCAGTAGAGGTTATACAACACCATTGGTTGCTGATATTCATTTTACACCCAATGCCGCTGAAATCGCGGCTCGTATTGTTGAAAAAGTGCGTATCAATCCGGGCAATTATATTGACAAAAAAAAGTTTGAACTGATTGAATATTCCGATGCTGAATACAGGGAAGAAATCGAGCGCATTCAGCAGCGGTTTACGCCGCTGATCAACATTTGCAAAGAGTATGGAACGGCCATGCGCATTGGCACCAATCATGGCAGCTTAAGCGATAGAATTATGAGCCGCTATGGCGATACGCCAATGGGCATGGTGGAAAGTGCAATGGAATTTTTACGCATTGCCCGCTACGAAAGCTACCACAATATTATGTTGAGCATGAAGGCAAGCAACCCGCAGGTAATGGTGCAGGCGTATCGTTTGTTGATACAGAAAATGTGGGAAGAATTTGGCGAATGTTATCCTTTGCATTTAGGCGTAACCGAAGCCGGCGACGGCGAAGATGGTCGCGTGAAAAGTGCGGTGGGCATTGGTACTTTGCTGGAAGATGGCATTGGCGATACCATTCGTGTAAGCTTAACAGAAGATCCTGAACTTGAAATTCCGGTTTGTAAAGATTTGGTGAAGAGATACGAAGAGAAGGCTACAAGCGTCAAGCTACAAGCTGCAAGCTATGAGCTATTAGCTATGAGCTATGAGCAAAATACAAGTAAGAAGTTTCAAACTGCTGGTGGGGATGACGAATCAAAACTTTTCGCCACCCACAACTCACCTCTCACCACTCACCACTCACTTGCTTATTCTCCTTTCACTTATCGCCGCCGCGAAACCTTTGCCGTTGATAATATTGGCGGGCATCATGTGCCGGTCGTGATTGCAGATTTAAGTAAGATAGAAAACATTACGCCGCAGCATTTGCAAAGTGTAGGTTATACGTATGATGAAGGGCGCGATAAATGGAACATCAGCGATGCTGCAGCCGATTATATTTTTACAGGACATCAACTATTAAATTTCTCTTTGCCCGGCACATTGAAGGTAATCGTCTACCCTGCTGCGTGGCAACTGGCGGAAGACAAAACCAAATACTTTCCTATTTATGAAAGGAGTGGTTTTGCAGGAGCTAATGTTGTGAGTGATGTACTCAATTTTGTAATGATAGATTGCTTTAGCGATGAAACGCCCATCAACGATTTTACCCACTTAGATGCCGTTGCCAACAACCCCGCTGTGGTGCTGTGTTTAAGCAGCAAAACCAAACATGCGATGCTAAATGTGAGGCGCATGTTTATTGAACTGATGAATCGCAACATTAACAATCCGGTTGTGTTGCTATGCGATAGCTACTGGCAAACGGCAGACGAACATCTTATTCATTATGCTACGGAATGTGGAGCGTTGTTACTCGATGGTTTTGGCGATGGTTTGTGTTTGGGAATGAAGAAAGAAAGCTACGAGCTATCAGCTATGAGCTATGAGCAAAACACAAGCGGAAGAAATTATTTAAGCAATGCGACCGTTGAACAGTTCATCAACAACACGGCGTTTACCATTTTGCAAGCCACCAGAACACGCATTTCCAAAACAGAATACATCTCCTGCCCTTCCTGTGGCAGAACCTTATTTGACTTGCAGGAAACGACTGCAAAAATCCGTGCTGTTACTAATCATTTGAAAGGCGTAAAAATTGCCATCATGGGCTGTATTGTAAATGGCCCCGGCGAGATGGCAGATGCTGACTTTGGCTATGTAGGAAGCGGCGTTGGAAAGATTACTTTGTATCGTGGTAAAGAAGTTGTAAAGCGCAATGTTGATAGTGCCATTGCTGTGCAGGAACTTGTCAATTTGTTAAAAGAAAGCGATGCCTGGGTTGAGCCTGTGGCGTTTGAACAATTGGTTGGGTAAATTGGTTGTTCGCTCTTTTCCTGTAAAAACAAACCTTCAGTACAGTCATCTGTTGTGTTTGGTTTGAAGAGATAATTGAAGTCTTACTCATCGTTACGTCATAGGAGCAAAACGCATGGTTCTATCAGTTCTATTTTGAAAACTTAGGAAGCCCTACTGTTTTAAGCACTTCATTTGCTTTGTCCACCTTGTCTTTAAACAACCCTTTGGTAAGATACTTATCTAAGTTCTTATCAACCTTTATTACAGTGGGTTTTTTGTTTTCGTTTTTTGTTTGTTTCATACTGTAAATTTACTCTTTTTCTTTGTCACCAAAAAAGCTCTGTATTCAGTTTGTTTTTCAAATGATTGCCAGCCATTTTGGAGTAATCCGTAAACATCAAAGTCTTTCTGTATTTCTGCAAGATTGTTCGTGATGCCAATTCTATAAAGCCTTGTCCTTGCTTTTGTACTGCCCATTGCAAATATCATAGCATCAGGATATCTTTCCATGAAAATGTAAAGTGTTGAAGCAACCGTCGCTAATACTTTTTCACTGTCGCGGTTGTTCGTAATTACTTCATCATCTATTTGCCCGGTTACTTCGTCTCTATCACCAAAGCCCAAATTATAAAAGTTATGTAGGTGAGTTTCGCTGTAAATAACAAGTTTTGGAATACTGCCACGAACGCCTTCACTTACGAATTCAAAGACCATGGAAGTTTCGCCAATTATAACCGGATATTTGTCAATATTCATGTCGCCGAAGATAGCATTTCGAAGGTCGCTCTTGCACTTTATGCTGTCAAATTACCCTACAATATTGCAGGAGTCATCAACAGGCAGCTTTGTGTAGATCTGCTCTTTTAAGTTTCAATCTGATAAAATGTGGCAAGCTTACTTTTTCTATTTGAACTTTATGGTTGTTCAATGATCAGATTTTGCACAAAGCCTTTGTAAGTTTGATTGTAACTTCAATCATCGCCTGTAAGCAATTATCTATAACTCACTGCCGCTTTTTATTTCCCACTCATTACATTTGTCATCTCAATTGTTTGCTTATGAAACTGAAATACACACTTTTGTTTTTGTCCCTTTTTCTTCTTACCCAAACATTCTCACAAACCAAAACATCAACATCCGATGCAAAGATGAATGCCTTCATCAATAAGCTCATGAGCCAAATGACAATTGATGAAAAGATTGGTCAGCTAAACCTTGTAACACCCGGTGGCGCCGTTACAGGTTCGGTGGTGAGCAGCGATGTGGATAGCAAAATCCGGGCAGGCAAAGTAGGTGGTTTGTTTGGCATTACCGGCGCAGCCACCGTTCGCAAAGCGCAGGGGATTGCAATGAACAATTCGCGTTTGCACATTCCTCTTTTCTTTGGATTGGATATTATACATGGTCATCGTACCATCTTTCCCATACCACTTGGCATGGCAGCTTCTTGGGACACCGCATTGATAGAACAAAGCGCTGCCATTGCTGCCAAAGAAGGTACCGCAGATGGTTTAAACTGGGCGTATTCGCCGATGGTTGACATTGCCCGTGATCCACGCTGGGGAAGGGTTGCAGAAGGTAACGGAGAAGACCCTTATCTCGGAAGCAAGATAGCGGCGGCTATGGTACGCGGCTACCAGGGGAAAAACCTACGACAGCGTAACCAAACTGATGGCTTGTGTAAAGCATTTTGCTTTGTATGGCGCTGCTGAAGCGGGACGTGATTATAACACGGTTGACATGAGCCGCATTAAAATGTATGAATATTATTTACCACCTTACAAAGCTGCTGTTGATGCAGGCGTTGGCAGCGTAATGACTTCGTTTAATGAAATTGATGGAATTCCGGCAACGGCTAACAAATGGCTGCTTACCGATTTGCTGCGCAAACAATGGGGATTCAAAGGTTTTGTAGTATCCGATTATACTGCCGTAAGTGAGATGATGGCTCATGGGTTGGGCGACCTGCAAACCGTATCTGCCCTGGCTTTGAACGCAGGGCTTGATATGGATATGGTGAGCGAAGGTTTTCTTTCTACACTAAAAAAATCGTTAGCAGAAGGCAAAACCACACAAACTCAAATTGATGCTGCCTGCCGCCGCATCCTGGAAGCAAAATATAAAATGGGGCTGTTTGACAACCCTTACAAATACATGGATTCAAGCCGCGCGTCGAAAGACATTTTGACGCCTGAAAACCGTGCCTTTGCAAGAACACTTGCTGCACACAGTTGTGTGTTGTTGAAGAACGCGAACAATGTGCTGCCCTTAAAGAAAAGCGGTACCATTGCTTTAATAGGACCTTTGGCTGAAAGCCAGCGCAACATGCTGGGCACATGGTCAGTGTCGGGCGATTTTAGTCAGTCGGTAAGTATTGCCACCGGCATGAAAAACGTGGGTGGAAATGGCGTAAACATTCTATATGCAAAAGGCTGCAATCTCTCTGATGACAGCGTTTTTGCCAAACGGGTGAATGCCTTTGGAACGGAGATAGACATTGACAAACGCAGTTCGCAGGAAATGCTTGATGAAGCAGTAAACCTTGCAAAGAACGCCGATGTAACCGTTGCTGTATTGGGCGAAGCGGCAGACATGACTGGCGAATCGAGCAGTATGACTGATATAGCTCTGCAGCCCAGTCAACATAAATTGTTGGAAACCTTGATTGCAACAGGCAAACCCGTTGTAGTTGTATTAATGAGCGGACGACCGATGGTGTTAAACTATGAAGATAAAAATGCAGCTGCCATTTTAGAAGCCTGGTTTCCCGGAACGGAAGCTGGCAATGCAATAGCCGATGTGTTGTTTGGCAACTATAATCCTTCCGGGAAATTGACGATGAGCTTTCCAAGAAATGTGGGACAAATACCCATTTATTACAATCATAAAAATACCGGCAGACCTTTTCATGAAGGCGATTCTCCCAAGTTTAAATCTGATTATTTAGATGCCCCGAATGATCCATTGTATCCATTTGGTTATGGTTTGAGTTACAGCAACTTTTCTTACAGCGATGTTACTTTAGATAAAGCGAATGTAAGTGGCAAGGGCACTTTAAAAGCCACTGTAACCGTAACGAACAACAGCAATGTAGCCGGTGAAGAAACGGTGCAGTTGTACATCAGCGATCCGGTGGCATCTGTTACACGCGCTGTTGAGGATTTAAAAGGATTTCAGAAGATAATGTTGAATGGTGGCGAAAGCAAACAGGTAACATTTACTATCACTACAAAAGAATTGAGCTTTTACAACAGCGATTTGAAATATGTGTGGGAACCGGGCGAATTTTTCATCCGCATTGGTGGCAATTCACGAGATGTGAAGAGTGCAAAAGTGAATTGGAGTAAATGATTTTATTTTAACCACACAGATAGAAAGCACAAATACAAGATGAGCTTGGGTATGAAAAATAGCTTTATTATTTGTTTATTAATTATTGCAGCCTGTCAGCATAAAGAAGTGGCAAACAATAAAAACAATAGAATAGACAGCTTAAAAAAGACTTTAATAGGAAATTGGGGTGGGTTTGACGAAGACGATCCTATTTGGAAGATTACTTATGATTCAATCTACGCTTATAGTGAAAATAAGTCTTACCCGTATTCAATTATAGAAACTGATTTGGTTATAAACATGAACAAGTCTTATCCTAAGCTTAAACACATCTCAGTTAATAAGGATACTTTATTCTTTTATTTGCCAGCAAATATTCAAGAAACAACTTACATATTGACTAAAGCATTCAGACATAAATAAAGTATGTCATCTTTTCATCACTTGTCTTCTTTCCATCGGTTATAGTTAAACAAAACTTCATAAATTTGACAATATGCAAGTGCAGTTAGATATTGATTTTAACCAATTGGTTCAATTAGCGAAGAGGCTTCCGTCAAGTCAATGGACACAATTAAAGAAAGAAGTAGAAGCTCAGGAACTAATGAATAAAGAACGGGAAGAATTTAGAAAATTGTTACTAAACGGGCCTACATTTTCGCAGGAACAATTGGACACAATTGCCGAGACAAGAAAACAAATTGATGAATGGCAGACAAAATCATTTTAGCAGACACTTCCATTCTGATTGATTATTTCCGAAAGACAGACAAAATAAATTCAAGACTAATTGCGCTGTTCGATCAAGGTTATGATTTTCGATTTCAGCCATTACACATTACGAGATTTATTCTGGAGCGACCTCAAGATCAATTGCCCTTTTGGACAAGTGTTTTAGCCAGAACGAAGGTGTTGCCTCTTGATCAAATTGTTTCTCAAACCGCAGTTGATATAAACTATTCGCTAAAACAAAGACGCAAACAAATTGGCATGGCTGATCTTTTCATCGCAGCAACAGCCATTGCACAAAACTTGTACCTGGCAACTTTAAACACTAGGCACTTTGACCGTATTGATACGCTTACACTAATAGAATAAGAAAGGAAAATCAGCAAAAACAAACCTTCGCGTCTTTGTGTCTCTGCGGTGAAATCTTATTACAAACAATAATGATTCACAGCTTCAATTGCTGTTTCCAAACGGGCATCATAATCGCCCTTCAATTCAATCCACGGCACGTTTTGATTTACCAGAATATCTTTATAAATATGAAACAATTCGAGTCTTACTTTTTCATCCGGATATTCGCGCAGCTCATCCTTTACCCAAGGCAAATCGGTATTGCATAGCAAATACAAATCGTATTTGCGCGAAACAATCTGGTCTAAAATAAACTGATGACATCTGCCAAATACATACTCGCACCAAACCTTCATTACATACATGTCAGTGTCAATGAATAATAGTTGACGCTTGACAGTTGACAGTTGACGGTTGGCTTCTGTCATCTGCCATCTCTCTTCTGTCATTCTATCCTCCAATGCCAGTTGCCCCTTACCAATTTCCTCCAATGTTTCAAACGTATAATTCGTTCCATATTGTAACAAATATTCTCTTGCATATTCAGCACACCATATTGTACTGAAATGCTTTGCCAGCAAGGTACACAGCGTGCTCTTTCCCGTGCTTTCAGGACCGATGGTTACTATTTTTTTAATCTCTTGCATATACCACTTCGTCTTTTTTGTGCAGCTTTGCTTTTTGCCTCCATGTTATCAATCCTGATACCGCCATTACCAACAAAACAATGTATTGAACACTTGTAAACGCATATCCTTTTATATAGTACAATGGAATGGAAGCCACGTTTGTAGCTATCCACCAGATCCAGCTTTCAACCTTCTTTTTTGCCATCAGCCACATGCCGGTGTAAGCTGTTGCCGAAGCAAACGCATCTGCCAGCGGAATGGTGTTGGAATAGAACACATTTTTTAAATATACCAATGCGAAATAAATACCAATATAAAAAAGGGCAAAAAATAACAACTGATACAACCATTCTTTCCGATTGCTGTAAGTGATTTGCAAAACAATTTCTTTCTTTTCGTTACGCCTGCTCCACAACATCCAGCCATAAATGCTCATAATGGTGTAATATAAATTCACGCTCGCTTCACCATATAAATTGCCTTCAACAGATATGAAAATATAAATAATCGTGTTGATTAAACCCACCGGATATACCAGGATGTTTTCTTTGCGCGAAAACCAAACCGATGCAATGCCTGCAACAACTCCAATAAATTCCAGCAGGCTTGTCTCCCGTAAATTGTCAATTAATTGTTGTATGAAATGATGCATAGAAATAGGTGAAGATAAGATGAGCTACCTTTATTTTTCATCAATAAAAAATGAACAAAAACAAAACAATAAAAGTTGGCCTGATTGGCTGGGGCATTTCAGCAAAAGTATTTCATGCACCTTTTTTAAAAGCCTCACCGCATTATAAAGTAACGCATGTACTGGAACGGCACAAACAGGAATCGAAAGCTATGTTTCCTGATGCGGAGATTGTTACTACGATAGAAAATTTGCTGCAACAAAACATTGATCTTGTTGTTATCACCACACCCAACGATACGCATTATCCTTACACGTTACAGGCATTGGAAGCGAACAAAAATGTAGTGGTTGAAAAACCATTTACCATTGATAGCAATGATGCTTTAGAACTGATAAATACGGCAAAACAAAAGGGGCTCTTGCTTGCCGTATATCACAACCGTCGTTATGTGTCGGACTATCTTACCATGAAAAAAATACTGGATAAAAAATGCGTTGGGTGATGTGCACACATTTGAAGCGCACTACGACCGTTACCGCGCGGAAGAACGGCCCTCAGCCTGGCGCGAAAAACCTTTGCCCGGCAGTGGTATTTTGTACGATTTAGGCGCGCATTTAATTGATCAATCGCTCACCTTATTTGGCTTGCCAAAAGAAATAACGGCAAAAACAAAACTGCAACGTCCGCATGCCAAAGCGGTGGATTGGTTTGAAGTGAAACTGGATAATGATTTTTTAGAAGTTACTTTAAAAGCAAGCATGTTGGTGCGCGAACCGGGCCCGCGTTACCTAGTCCATGGCACCAAAGGTTCGTTTATAAAAAGCGGTGAAGACCCGCAGGAAGCAAGGCTGCGGGCAGGCGAGATGCCATCAGACAATTTAGGAAAAGAGGAGGAGGAAACATGGGGCTTGCTGCACACCGAAATAGATGGTAAAATCATAAAGGAAAAAATACCTTCTGAGAAGGGAGATTATGGTTTGTTTTATGAAGATTTATATCAATCCCTGCAAAATGGAAAGCCTTTTCCTATCAAGCCCGAACAGGCTTATAATGTGATAAAAATAATTGAACTGGCAGAAGAAAGCAGCCATAAAAAATGCACGGTTGAATGTGTGGGTTTATTAAACGTATAAATAAAAAGAAAACTACTTACTGGTTGCTCCTTCTTTTGTTATGGTTTGTTTTTGATGCAATTTCTTCAGCCTGTTTTCAATGCTTTTTTTGTCGGTGGCTGATTTAGCAAGTTTCAATGAACATTGCAAGTGCATTCTGCATTTACTATTGTCAACATTCTCATACAATTCGCCCAGCAGCCAATGATACAAATAATCATCTGCAAGCATCAACTGTTCAGCTTCCTCAATAGCTTTGGCTTTACCCTGAACTTTAGACAGCGCATACATTCTGTTTAATGCCGCAACAGGTGAATAATGAATGATTAAAAGCTGATTGTAAAGTTGCAAAATGCTTTGCCACTTCTCCTGACTATCCGTTTTGATGGTGTGCCAGTATGCGATAGTGGCCTCGATGTGATACTTTGAAAGGTGACTACCCGTAGCTGCCTCATTTAAAAAAGAAATACCTTTTGCAATCAGCTCAGTACTCCAGAGAGATTCATCCTGATCTTGGTATAAAACAATATCTCCGCTTGCATTGGTGCGGGCTTCAAACCTGGAAGCATGAAAACACATGAGCGAGAGCAACGCCTTTACCTGTGGTTGAGCGGTTGCTTCATTGTTCAGCAGCAAGTAAGTAAGCCGCATCGCTTCCAAACACAAATCTTTGCGAAGTACAGTATTATGATGTGTTGAATAATAACCTTCGGTGAATAGTAAATACAACGTTGACAGCACTGCTTCCAGCCGCATTATAATATCAGATTCAGCCGGAAATTCAATGCTGATTTTTTCGTTTCGCAATGTTTCTTTAGCTCTGAACAAACGCTTTTTAATGGCTTCTTTATTCGTTAAAAAAGCATCGGCAATTTCATTAATACCAAAACCACAAAGTATGCGAAGCGATAAGCTAATTTGTGCTTCAGGAGAAATGGAAGGATGACAGATAGCGAACATCATTTGCAACTGACTGTCGGTAATAGACTGGTTTGATAGATTAATGTCAATGTCTTCGGTTATTGAAGAGACTCGTATGAGCTGTGGTGCAATTTTATGGATGAAGATTTGATTGTGTTTGCAGTAGTCTTTTGCTTTGTTCTTTGCAACGGCATATAACCATGCCGTTGGATTTTGAGGCACTCCATTGATACCCCAAAATTCAGCCGCTGTTACAAAAGTTTCACTTGCAATATCTTCAGCAATTTCAATATGTGCAATACCAAATAACTTGCTCAGTACACTTACAATTTTTGTGTATTCAGTACGAAACAAATGTGGTAACAATTCGGCTTGCATAATTACAAAATAGCCTTTGCATTGTTATGCAAAGGCTATTATTTTACTATCTGTTATCATCATCCATACTCACAACGGTACGCACTTCTACATTACCCCCGATTTTTAAAACCGGGCAGCCTTTCGACATTTCTGCTGCTTCATCAATTGAATCTGCTTTCACAATAATGTACCCGCCGATGGCTTCCCTTATTTCAACATAAGGTCCGTTGGTAACTACTGCATTGGCATTTACTACACGTCCTTCCGATGACAATCTGTTCCCGGGGTTTACAAGTTTGTTTTGTGCTGCAATACTTCCCATCCAGTTTTGCCAATCGGGCATCATGCTTTGCATTTGCTCGGGCGATGGCTGTGCATCTTTGTTGGTAACATCTCTTCGGAAAACCAATAAAAACTCTTTCATAAAATTTTGTTTTGATGATGAAAACAAATAACGATTGAGTAATGAAAAAGAGGACAAACGTAAAGATATTTTATTCTTACATTGAACTAAATTAGCCAAAAACAAAAGCGTTCTCTCTTTTATAAGAGAACGCTTTTTAAATATTATCATGCACTATTTTAAAAATATAAACGCTTAATTAAAAGCCAACAACCTGATATTGAAAATCAAATTTGCATTAGGTGGTATCGGCCCTCTTCCTCCGCTTCCATAAGCCAAACTCGGTGGCAAATACAACGTCATTGCAGCATTGTTTCTCATTAAGGGCACAGCTTCCTGCCAACCCAATATGGTGCTCGAAAGACTAAGCGAAAGAGGTGTATTAGCACCACTGCTATCAAATTTTTGACCGTTTAAAAATGTGCCGGTATAAACAACACTTACATCAGAACAAATGGTTGGATGTCCGGTTATAGATGCTGTGGCCGAAGAATCAATGGTATAAAAAAAGCCGCGGCTGTCTGCTGTTGCCGTAATATGGCTGCTGTCGAGAAAAGCTTTTAAGGCAGATACTTCGCCCGTTGGTGCTGTTGTTGTTGTCGGTGTACAGTTTTGGGAAGGGTTAGAATTCGAATTTTTGATACATCCGCTCACAACGATAATTCCTCCAAAAACAAATGCCAATATTTTTTTCATTGAAAAATTTTGGTGTGCAAAATAATTGGCAATGGCGTAAATGCAGCTTTTGGTTTTGTACTATTTTTTACAAAATAGTACAAAACCAAAAGTTCAAAAGTTTATATCTTAAACCCAACTGTTAACAACAGATTGCCTCGATTGTTTTTATACGTTGCGAAAGTATTTGCTTTGTCTTGTAAGCGATACGGAAAGTTGACATCCTGGTTGAAATATTCAGCATAGGTCAAATCAATAAAAATACCTTTGTTGCGATAGCCCAATCCACCACTCAACTGCGTAGTGTTCGATTTTAAAGCCGCATCGCTGTATGGATTTCCATAATAGCCACCACCCAGTCGCACCGCGATTGTATTGAACTTTAATTCACCACCGACTCTGAAATTAAAAGCATTTTTGTAATACTGTTTTATTACGCTGTTGAGGTTATTATAATAAGTATCGTCGTTGCTTTCGTCATAGTTCCCGCTGCTTTTGTAACGTGCAGAATTGTAAGTCAAATACTCAATATCAGCCGTAATAAATCCCCGTTGTTGTTTTATATCGCCCGTTTCATGCAACACATACGAGCCGCTGGCAATAAAGCGCCAGGGTGTATGGGTAAGATAGCGCGTTCTGCCAACGCCGCCATCTGTAAAGGTTGCGCTGGTAACACTGTATTTATCGCCGTTTGTAAAAGCCGTTGTCATATTGCTGCTTTCCTCATCGGTAAGCGTATAAAAGGTTGGTGTGTGAATGGCTAAGCCAAGTCTTACAAAATTGGTTGGTTTAAAAATCAAGCCCAGCTTGGCATTCACGCCATAGCCAGCCGTTTTTAATTTGTCATTCCATTCCGAATAAGCAAAATCGTTGTTGGTAGTATTGGCTCCTGCTTCTTCTCTTATAAAATTATTTCGTGTGTAAGAAACGATGGGAATGCCAAATGTGAAACCGTAATAAAACTTATCGTTGGTGTTGGCGGCATACGAAAGTGCAACTTCGTAGATGCCGCCGTTTGTTTTTATTGTTTTTGTTTGATTCAATGTGCCGCCTGCATCCAAAATATATTCAGGCGCACCCTTTATTACCGTTTGTCCGTTAATGGTTGTTGTATCAACCAAATAAGTATAATAAGCCGGTGAACTTCCAAACGGTGCCGGCGATGTGCTGCTTAATAAATCGTTTACATTATAACCATTGGCTTGTATCTCTTCCGCAAACTGTTCGGAATAACTGCTCACATTGTTTTGACCTGTATAAGAAAGGGTATTGTTGAAGTTGGCAGTTTGATTTACTGCAATTCCAAACGCTGAACTCCGGTTGCGGCTGTACCCATTTTGCGAGCCAAACACCGCTCCTGTTAAGCCTAAATCGAAAGCCGTTTTATTGGATGACAAATCCGTTCCGCGAAAGTTCGCTTTATTAGTATTGAATTGAAAGGCAGGACTGATAACAACTTCAGAAGTTTTATATAGCCCCAAACCCGCAGGATTAACATAGATCGCGCTAATGTCTCCACCCAGCGAACCCATTGCACCGCCAATAGCCACATTGCGCGCAGAGCCATGTTGCGGAAAATAGCTGTATTTCAAAATGTCGTCGGGTGCCTGGGCAAAGCCATTCATCAAAATAAAAAAAAGAAAAAGAGAAGTCAGGAGTTTCTTCATAGTTATGACGATTGAAAAACAGCCAGCCTGTTGGGGGGCTGGCTGTTGTATAAATAAAACCAGGAAAAAGAATGTTAGTGTCTGCCAGGCCGGCTTACACTTCCTCCCCCACCACCGCCTGAAGATGATGGCGTATAGCTTCTTGCCGGAGCTGAAAAACTATTGGTATTGTTGTTTGTATTGTTATTGTAACGGAATGAATTATTGTTATTCGTGTTGTTATAGCGATTAAGCCCGGTTCCGGCAGGCACATAACGGTTGCCTGTACCGTTACTATAACTATTACGGTTGTTGTAATTGCCGTTTACATAGCTGCCCAGCAACGGTCGCGAAGTACGCGCACGGGCAGGAGAATTTACAATTACTGTCGAGGGCGTATATCCATAGTAACCATATCCATAACCATGGCTGTATAAACCCATTGAATAAGGTGAATAACCAAATCCAAAACCATAAGATGGATAATAATTATTGAACCAGTTATAAGGTTGCAAATTGGCAAACGGGCTGTAGTAATAACTCAATCCCCAACTGTTAAACGAGTAAGGATTAAAGCTGTTAAAGCCATAAAAATTATTATACGCATAGCTGGGGCTATACCAGTAATCATTATTATCAAGCGCATCCCACTGATAGCGGTTTTGCACTTTCATGCGTAGGTAATTGTCTTCGCTGCTGCTGGTATAATTATCGTAACCGCCACCGCCGTTGCTGTAGTTATCATTATTTGCGCTTGCATATTCTCTTGCTTTTCCCGGAGAATAATATACGTCATCGGGTGTTTGCGTTGCTCTGTAAGCCGACGAACAGCTTGCAAAAACCAACACCGAGAGCATTAATGGCAATACATTCTTGTTCATAAACCACCTTTCTTTTAAGGCACTAAATTACTACTTTTGCGCCGCTTTAAAAAACATATTTTGTTGTTCAAACATTCTGTAGCAAAGAGCTTTCCGGTTTTTTGTTTTTGCATAAAAATGTTTCAAAGCCCAACACTTTAATTTTCATTATGAGTAAAGAAATCACGCCCCGCGAAGTAGACTATTCTCAATGGTATAACGATTTAATTTTAAAAGGAAATCTTGCCGATTACAGTGCCGTACGCGGCTGCATGGTGATAAAACCCTATGGCTTCACACTTTGGGAAAACATGCGCGATGTGCTGGATAGAAAGTTTAAAAATACCGGGCATGTGAATGCTTATTTCCCGCTTTTTATTCCTAAAAGTTTGTTTGAAGCGGAAGAAAAAAATGCCGAAGGATTTGCAAAAGAATGCGCCATTGTTACACATTATCGCTTAAAAACAAACCCTGATAAAAAAGGTGCCCTGATGGTTGATCCCGAAGCGAAGCTGGAAGAAGAACTCATTGTTCGCCCAACCAGCGAAGCCATCATTTGGAGTACCTATAAAACCTGGATACAATCCTATCGGGATTTACCCTTGCTTATTAACCAATGGGCAAACGTGGTACGTTGGGAAATGCGAACACGTTTGTTTTTGCGCACCGCCGAATTTTTATGGCAGGAAGGACACACAGCACATGCAACAAAAGAAGAAGCCGTAACCGAAGCGAAACTGATACTGGATATATATGCCGACTTTGCTGAGAACTACATGGCGATGCCCGTGATAAAAGGAATCAAAACTGAAAGCGAGCGTTTTGCCGGCGCAGAAGACACCTATTGCATAGAAGCGCTGATGCAGGATGGCAAAGCGTTGCAGGCAGGCACATCACATTTTTTAGGGCAAAACTTTGCCAAAGCTTTCGATGTAAAATTCAGCGATAAAAACAATAAGCTCGAATATGTGTGGGCAACCAGTTGGGGCGTAAGTACACGTTTGATTGGCGGTTTGGTAATGACGCACAGTGATGACCAAGGTTTGGTTTTGCCTCCTAAAATTGCGCCGCTGCAAGTGGTAATCATTCCTATTTACAAAGGCGAAGAACAAAAAGCAACGCTTGATAACAAAGTAAATGGGGAGTTAGTGCCTGCGTTAAAAGCATTGGGCATTTCGGTAAAATATGACGACAATGATAACAGCCGCCCGGGTTGGAAGTTTGCTGAATATGAATTGAAAGGCGTGCCCGTGCGCATAGCCATTGGCGCAAGAGATTTGGAAAACGGTGTGGCTGAAGTAGCAAGGCGCGACACAAAAGAAAAGAAAAGTTATCCGCTGGATGGCTTACCGCAAATGATAAAAAATTTGCTGGATGACATTCAGCAAAGCATGTTTGAAAAAGCCAAAGCGTTTCGGGATGCGCACATTTCAGAAGTGAATACATGGGATGAATTTATGGATGTGCTCGACAATAAAACCGGCTTTGTTTCTGCCCACTGGGATGGTACTGCCGAAACCGAAGAACAAATCAAAGAGTTAAGCAAAGCCACCATTCGCTGCATTCCACTGAACAACAAACAGGAAGAAGGTGTTTGTATTTTAACCGGCAAGCCATCTAAACAAAGAGTGCTGTTTGCAAGAGCGTATTAAGTTTCTGGACTGGGATTATTGGAATGTATGGGATTTGTGGGAGATTGATGAGTGAGATTGAATATTGAATAAGAAAGATTGAATATTCATGTAAAAACAAACTTCACCTCTATACCATTCATCCCGGTTCAGATAATCCTCTTCCTCCGTGTTTCATTAATCAATATTTTCGCCCAAATCTTTTTTCATGTTCAAAACTAATTTTACCCTGGCAGGCTGGCTGCTTTTGATGGTTGTATTCATTGCATCTTGTAAATCATCTGCCCCAAAACAAACCCGCTACATTCCCAAAGATGCTTCTGTAGTATTAGCAATCAATCCCAAAAAAATAAGCGATAAACTGGCAGATAGCAAAGTAAGTTTAGATTCCATTATGCGTTCAGCAGTTGGCAGCGACACATCCATGATGATAACATCGAAAGACATTGAAAATTCGGGTATTGATTTTTCCAAAGACATTTTTTTATTTGTGAATCAAACTGGTAGTATGATGAGCGGCTCCACTGCCACCACTGGTATTGTAGCAGTGTTAAGCAAGCCTTCGCAGTTTGAAGATTTTTTAAAGAAAAAAATGCCTTCGGCGCAAATCAAAAAGGAGGCCGATTATAGTTACGCTGCATTAAAAAACGGCTTTGTGGCAGGATGGAATGATGATATTGTTTTGATTGACAACGTAACTTCTATTAACACGCAAAACGGCGATCATGCTGCCAACCCGGACGCCTCGCACCAACAGTTAACTTCTTTGTTTGCACAAAAAGAAGATGCTTCGCTCGCTTCGATAAAACAATTTAAAGATGCGAACGATGGCAAAGCCGATGTTTTCTTTTGGTCAAATTCTAACGGAGCTTTATCCACCATCCCGATGCTGGGCATGAGCAAAGCTTCCGATTTATTGAAAGACACTTATACATCGGGCGCCATCAACTTTGAAAGTGGTGATGTGGTGATGGATGTAAAATCTTATCCCAATGCAACGCTTGCCGATACCTTAAAGAAATACGCAGGCCCCAAAGTTGACATGGATTTGCTCAATAAATATCCCGGTGCAGTAACTGGATATGCCTTGTTTTCTTTTGACCCAAAATTGATTGTTGCTATTTTAAATTTTACAGGAGTGCTGCAAACTGCCAATCAGTTTTTACAAAACCAGGGTTATACCGTAGATGATATTGTAAGAGCTTTTAAAGGTGATTTTGCGGTTGTCTTCTCAAATGTGGGTATGCAGCAAAAACAAGTACAGGGTTATAAATATTCTTCTCCTACCGCCAAGCTAATTGTTGATGCAGCCATTGGCGACAAAGCGAGCTATGATAAGATTATGGCTTCTCTTGCCAGACAAGGTTTAATGGTGCAAAAGAACGGGCAGTATGTGCCTGCCCAACTCGACGAAAACCCGATGGGATTTACCATGTATTCCGACAATAAGAATATTGTATTTTCAAACGATTCGGTATTGATGAAACAATACAATGCAGGTTCGGGAAAAGTGAGCTTACCTTCTGATATTTCGGGCAAAACCAAAGGTACAGCCGTTGCTTTTTATGTTGATATTGCAAGTATCTTAAACGCGTTTCCAAAAGATTCTTCTTCAGGTGAAATGATGGATGAAGCCAAACAAACTTTTAAAGATGTAATTGCCACATCCGACAATTATAGCAACAGCTCAGTGAAAGGTCATATAGAGTTGCACACGGTGAATGAAAAAGAGAACAGCCTGGCAACCTTAACGCGCTATTTCGGTTCATTATCAACTACAATGAAACGAATGAAAGAAGCTACGGGAACGGGTGATGTAACGATGCCGCCAGTACCTGATACTTCTGCACCGATAGATTCTTCAGGTAAATAAACAGGCAAAACCAAACGTTAACAAAGCCTCATTCCGGTGAGGCTTTTTACATTCCGTCCATCGTTTATTTTTCAATACTTATTTTTACATAAATCGCAACACATGGAAATCACGCCCGGCGTCTTATTGCAAAACATCAATTCACCGAAGGACATTAAGAAGCTGGATAGAACACAACTTCATCAACTGTCTGATGAACTGCGGCAGTATATTATTGATGTGGTAAGCGTGCACGGCGGGCACTTCGCTGCAAGCCTTGGGGTAGTTGAGTTAACAGTGGCGTTGCATTACGTGTACAATACACCTTACGATCAGTTGGTGTGGGATGTGGGTCATCAGGCGTACGGACATAAAATTCTTACCGGGCGCAGAGATGTATTTTATACCAACCGCAAATACAAAGGCATCAGCGGTTTCCCCAAACGCAGCGAGAGCGAATACGATACGTTTGGCGTAGGTCATTCTTCCACTTCGGTATCGGCTGCATTAGGAATGGCGATGGCGGCAAAGTACAAAGGAGAAGACAGAAAATCGGTAGCTGTTATTGGCGATGGCGCAATGACGGCAGGGATGGCTTTCGAAGCTTTAAATCATGCAGGAGTTGCCGATGCTGATATGTTGGTTGTATTGAATGATAACGGCATAGGCATTGATCAAAACGTAGGTGCTTTAAAAGAATATTTAACCGATATTACTACTTCCCAAACGTATAATAAGCTGCGCGATGATGTATGGCAACTGCTGGGCAAACTGCCTGTAGGCAAGCGTTTCACGCGGGATATGGCAAGTAAATTAGAAGCCGGTATCAAAGGCATGGTTAGCAAACGCAGCAATTTGTTTGAGGCTTTGAACTTTCGATATTTTGGACCGATAGACGGGCATAACATTACCAAACTGGTTGACACTTTACATGATTTAAAAAATATTCCCGGCCCCAAGCTCCTCCACATTGTTACAGTAAAAGGAAAAGGGTATTCGCTGGCAGAAAAAGACCAAACCAAATGGCACGCACCCGGCCTATTTGATAAAGTTACCGGCGAAATTTATAAGAAAAGATATGATACGCCGCAGCCCCCAAAATACCAGGATGTGTTTGGAAAAACCATCATCGAACTGGCGAAAGAAAATAAAAAAATCATGGGCATTACACCGGCAATGCCAAGTGGTTGTTCGTTAAAGTTGATGATGGACGAAATGCCCGACCGTGCATTTGATGTTGGCATCTGCGAGCAACATGCGGTTACATTAAGTGCTGGCCTTGCCACGCAAGGCTTGCGACCGTTTTGCAACATTTATTCATCGTTTATGCAACGCGCTTTCGACCAGGTAGTGCATGACGTTGCCATACAAAAACTGCCCGTTATTTTTTGTTTGGATAGAGCCGGTTTGGTGGGCGAAGACGGACCTACGCATCATGGTGCTTATGATATTGCTTATTTCCGTTGTATTCCCAACATGATTATCAGTGCGCCGATGAATGAACAGGAACTGCGCAACCTGATGTACACGGCACAATTGGATGAAACCAAGCTTCCGTTTATCATTCGCTATCCGCGTGGCGAAGGCGTGATGCACAACTGGCAAACGCCTTTTGAAAAGCTGGAAATTGGTAAGGGGCGAAAATTAAAAGAAGGAACCGATGTTGCGATTTTATCTATTGGTCATCCCGGTAATTTTGCAACCGTTGCCATTCGCCAGTTAAAAACCGAAGGCATTCATGCGGCGCATTACGACCTGCGTTTTATAAAGCCTTTGGATGAAGAATTATTGCACGAAGTATTTGCTAAACATAACAAAATCATTACGGTTGAAGATGGAACCATCGAAGGCGGTTTTGGCAGTGCAGTATTAGAATTTATGGCAAAACAAAACTACACCGCCGAAGTAAAAATACTTGGCATTCCTGATAAAATAATTGAGCACGGAACATTGAAAGAATTACATGCTGAATGTGGCTATGATGCAGAAGGCATCGCTAACACAGCAAGAGCTTTACTGAAAAATAGCGTGCAGGTGAAAGTGGGTTTGTTGGGTTGAGGTAAGCAAGAAATGAGGTTTATTTTTGTGCGGTTTTTCATAAGAAGTATGTGGCGAAAATTGAAGCTGGCGGCAGATCCTTTCACTCCGTTCTCATTCAATAAAACTTTATAAATTTAGCATCATGCAAGTACAAATGGACATAGAGTTTGATCAACTACTTTCGATTGTAAAAGCTTTACCTTCAAGGCAATTGCAACTTTTGAAATCAGAAATTGAAAAGGAGTCCAAAAACAATAAATCTATTGATCTTGAAGCACTGCTTTTGAATGGTCCCACTGCTACGAAAAGACAATTAGAAACCATCGCTAAAAACAGAAAAGCAATCAACCAATGGCGAACCAAATAGTATTGGTTGATACATCCATTCTTATTGACTATTACCGCAAGACTGACAAAGAAAAAACAGCTTGGATAAACCTGGTGCGAGGAGGTCATACGTTTGCCATTTCATCTGTAACGAAATATGAAATTTATGCAGGAGCAACATCTACACAATTGAATTTTTGGAACAGTATTTTGCAAGCCATTATGATTATTGCCCTTGATGAAACATGTGTAGATACAGCGGTCATTTTAAATAACGCTTTAAAAAAGAAGCGAAAACAAATTGAACTTGCAGATTTATTTATCGCAGCTACAGCCGTTGCACATGATCTTCCTTTGGCAACACTGAATAAAAAACATTTTGAAAGAATAGATACTTTAGTGCTAATTGATTAAACTAAACCTGTTAGTAATAATCTTATGCGAACCTTTCTAAACATGTTACTGCTTTTATTTCTATCGCATCGTATGGGCAGCGTCTAAAAACCGACTTATCTTATTTCGATAAAAAGCCACAGAAATATTATTTGAATTATGACAAAACAAAAAATGAAATTGAAAATTTTTCAAGTGGTTATGTTGATACTTTTTCTGTTAGAAAAACGAGACTCAAACTATTCTCCAATCCAGATAGTACAGGCGATTTAGAGCTTGATGTTTGGAAAAATGGAAACTGGCAGATGAACTTGAAAATACCGTATGGTGATAATGGTTATTCAATAA
This sequence comes from uncultured Chitinophagaceae bacterium, assembly GCA_963847085.1. Lineage (GTDB taxonomy): Bacteria > Bacteroidota > Bacteroidia > Chitinophagales > Chitinophagaceae > Ilyomonas. Next base: position 158,808 of record CAWJYO010000006.1, read on the forward strand.
AAAAAGACATCAATCAAGATGGTTTTAAGGACTTCCAAAATTCATTGTTGCATGGTAAGGAAGTTTATTTATTTGATGAAAACCAAATGCAGTTCTTGACAAAACCTATTTTTCTTTCCTTTGACTGGTGTTTAATTGATAAAAAACAAAAACTTTATAGCAACAATTATGAAAGCCATAATTATCATAAAACCAATCTCTTTACATTAGAAAGATTGAAGCAAGTTTTTTATTACACTGCATCAATTGATTACACGATTGAAGAAGATAAAGAAAATGCAATCGTGCGACTCTATAAAATATCACACAACAATTTAAAGGATACAACTTTTATAGCGCAAAAAGAATTTGACTTATTAAAAGCAGGATTTGATTACAAAAAATTTTGGAAAGACTTTATTAAGAGTAACGGCTATCACTAATAGGAAATTTTAATCGCATAGGGTAACAAACGCCACTTAACTTTTCAAAATACTTTCTCAATTTTATCACTCCCCAAAAACTTCTCCCCTCTTTCCAAACAATCTTACATTTGTTTATTAGCGCAAAACAAAACATTGCGACTAATGAAACAAACTTTCTTCTACCTTTCGATTGCATTTGTATTCTTCATTTTTATCAATAAAAACAACAATCTATGTCATCTCCCTTTGGTTCTCTGGCTGAACGTTTTGAAACACCGCAACGGCGCAAAATGTTGGCGCTGGATGGCGGCGGTATTCGTGGCGTAATTACGCTTCAAATTTTAGCCGAAATGGAAAATCAGTTAAAACAAAAACTGGGTAAAGGCGATGATTTTCGCCTCTCTGACTATTTCGATTATATCGCCGGAACTAGCACCGGCGCTATCATTGCGGCAGGCTTGTCGCTTGGCATGTCGGTAGAGCAATTGCTTCAATTTTATCTTGACAAAGGCAAAGCGATGTTTGATAAAAACTGGTTGCTGAAAGAATGGAAATCATTGTACCAATCAGGTCCTTTGTTAGATGCTTTGCAGGAAACGTTTGGCGCCGATACGGATTTGCACTTTGACAACGGAAAATTCAAATGTTTGTTGATGGTTTGCACCATGAACCGCAGCACCGATTCGCCGTGGCCTATCAGCAACAACCCTTTGGCAAAATACAACGATAAGCTGCGCGCCGATTGCAACGCTAACATCAAATTGTATGAACTGGTTCGCGCCAGCACTGCTGCGCCGGTTTATTTTCCACCCGAAACCTTACAATGGAATCCGTCCAATCCGGCCGAGACTTTTGTGTTTGTTGATGGCGGCGTTACGCCTTACAACAACCCTGCATTTTTGCTGTATCGAATGGCCACACAACCGGCTTACAAACTTGCCTGGGAAGTGGGAGAAGACAAGCTGCTTCTCATATCTGTTGGCACCGGTTCATCGCCTTCGGCTGGCGAATATCACAACCTTGTAAACACGCTTTCCAATCTTCCTACCAACCTCATGTATGCCACGCTAACCGATCAGGATATCAATTGCAGAACGATAGGCAGATGCACTTATGGAGCATCGTTAGACAGAGAACTGAATGATATGATTCCAATGGATGCGACTGGTAATGTGATTGATTTATCGCAGGACACCAAACGGCATTTCTTATATGCACGTTACAATGTTGATTTAAGCCCCGAAGGCTTGTCAGCATTGGGTTTGAGCAATATCAACTCCGATCATGTGCGTCAGATGGATTCAGTGCAATACATTGATGATTTGCAAACGGTTGGTGCAGCCTCGGCGAAACAAGTTTCGATGGCTCATTTCGGTTCTTTTGTATGATTTCCTTTTGCCACAAAGAAAGAATTTGAACCACGAAGACTCGAAGAAAAGAAGTTACACAAAGTCTTCTTTTGCTATTCTTTGTGAAACTTTGTGCCCTTCGTGCCTTCGTGGTTCAACAAAAATACCTGCAAAAACAAACGCTCATGTTATTCAACGCTTTTATTGTTCGTCCGTTTGGTGTAAAAAACGATGTAGATTTTGATAAAGTGGACACTGAATTAATTCAACCTGCCTTGCGTCAAACGAGCATTACCGGCAGCACCACAGCTTCTATTTTTGAAGCAGGAAACATTCGTGAAGATATGTTTGGCAGACTGCTCACCGCAGATATTGTTATTGCCGATGTTTCTATTCACAACGCCAATGTATTTTATGAATTGGGCATCCGTCATGCGCTGCGCGATAAACGAACCTTTTTGATTCGTTGTAACAAAGACGAAATTCCTTTCGACCTAAAAACCGACCGGTATTTAAGTTACGATGCTGCAAACCCCGGAGAGTGCGTACCGAATTTGGTACGAGGTTTAACCGATACTTTGCAGGACAACCGCAAAGACAGTCCTGTGTTTTATATGCTGCCCAATTTAGAGCCGCAAAATGCAGAAGCCTTTCTTGCTGTGCCGCCCGATTTTGATGAAGAATTAGAAGTTGCCAGCACGTGCAAGCAGGAAGGCAAGCTGGCGTTGCTGGCTGCCGAAGCCGAATCTTTTGAATGGGAAATTCCGGCTTTGCGGTTGGTGGGCGAAGTGCAGTTCAACATAAAATCGTACGATGCAGCGCGGCTTACCTGGGAAAAAATACGCAATTACAAACCCGACGACTTAGATGCGAACGACAGGCTGGCTACCATTTATCAGCGTTTGAGTGAAGATGTTATCCACCGGCATTATGATGAAGGCATTGAATTGATTGCGCAATCAGATGCCTGCGTGCATCGTATTTTACAAAATTATCACCAGTTGGATGATAACAAACGCGCTGAAGTGTATGCTTTAAAAGCACGCAATTATAAAAGCCGTTGGGTGAATGCATGGAAGCGCGGCAGTAAATCGGATGATGCCGCTGATGCGCTGGAATCGTCTTACCTGTACCAATGTTATGATAGTTATGAACAGGCTTATAACGAAGACCTCAACCATTGTTATTCCGGTTTGAATGCGCTGGCAACGCTCACTATTATTTTATCCCTTATCACACAACTGCCTGATGTGTGGGAAGCCATGTGGGAAACCAAACAGGAAGCCGATGCAAGAGCGGAGCAATATGAAGAAAGGCGTGCGCAACTGTTGGTTATGGTTAAGGCTGCATTGGCTGCGCAGGAAAAAAGAACCGCTAATGAAGATACCAGGGACCAATGGTTGAGCATGTCGGAAGCCGACTATGCGTTGCTGGTTACTTCTAACCCGAAGCGGGTTGAAAACCTGTACCGCCAAGTGATACAAACAGCAACCGATTTTAATTTTGAAGCGAGCCACAATCAACTGCTACTTTACAAAAGCTTACACGTATTGCCGCTCAATACCGATGCAGCTTTGAAAGCTTTTGAAAACATACGTTACACTCATACAAGCAACAAGCATTTCCTGTTGTTTACCGGCCACATGATTGACCAGCCCGACCGGGAAGAGCCGCGCTTCCCACCTTCAAGAGAAGAGGAAATAAGGGACAAAATAAAAGCTGCCGTTCAGCAACAATTAACCGATAACAACGGCGACAAAGACAAGATAACAGGCATTGCAGGTGGTGCTTGCGGAGGTGATATTTTGTTTCATGAAGTGTGCCGCGAGCTGGGCATTAAAACGCATTTGTATCTGGCAGTGCCTGCTGAACAATTTGTAGTAGTGTCGGTAGCTTTTGCAGGTGCGGATTGGACGGAACGCTTTTATAATTTGTACCACGCCTTAGACAGGCATGTGCTTTCGCAAAGCATGGACTTGCCCAACTGGCTGCAGAAAAAGCGAGGCTATACAATTTGGGAACGCAACAATTTGTGGATGTTGTACAGTTCATTGGTTTGCGGTGGTGGTAACACCAGTTTGATTGCAGTTTGGAATGGCAAAGACGGTGACGGGCCAGGCGGAACACAACACATGATTGATGAAGCAAAAAGCCGCGGGGCAGAGATTGATGTGATTGGAATATAAGACAGTGAACACAAATTATCCGGAGTACCTGCACAAATAAACCAAGTTTGTTTTTGCTACAATTTTAATAAAATAACCTGTCAGGTTCTTGAACCTGACAGGTTGAATAAAAAACAGTACTCGCTTAACTGCTCAATTATTTTCAGAAAGTACAAGAGTGCGACGCAACAGACGAATAATCGGAGTTACAAAAGCTCGTCCCATAAAATTGTATTTTGTATTTTTGTTTTTGCCCAAATTCTCACTACTCACTATTCACTACTCACTTCATTACCATCCCAATAAATAAGCAAAAACCAACGGTGCAACAATGGTAGCATCGCTTTCAATGATGTATTTGGGAGTGTGAATATCGAGCTTGCCCCAGGTTATTTTTTCATTGGGCACAGCGCCACTGTAAGAGCCGTACGATGTAGTGCTGTCGCTGATTTGACAGAAATAACTCCAGAACGGAATTTCGTGCATTTCCAAATCCTGGTACATCATTGGCACCACGCAAATGGGAAAATCTCCTGCAATGCCGCCGCCAATCTGAAAGAAGCCAACGCCTTTGCCGCCGCTGTTCTCTTTGTACCAATTGCTGAGATAAACCATATACTCAATACCACTGCGCATGGTTGATGGATTCAGTTCACCTTTGATGCAGTACGAAGCAAAGATGTTTCCCATCGTACTATCTTCCCAGCCCGGAACAATGATGGGCAAATTGCGTTCAGCGGCAGCAATCATCCAGCTATGCTCAACAGGTATTTCATAATTTTCTTTCATCACCTCGCTCAACAACAATTTATACATGTATTCGTGCGGAAAATAACGCTCGCCTCCATTTTGTGCATCGCTCCAGATTTTATGGATGTGCTTTTGAATGCGGCGAAACGCTTCCTCTTCGGGTATGCAGGTATCGGTAACACGGTTGTAACCATTTTCAAGTAAATCCCATTCTTCCTGCGGACTTAAATCTCTGTAATTGGGCACACGCTTGTACGAATTGTGCGCCACGAGATTCATAATGTCTTCTTCTAAATTGGCGCCGGTGCAACTAATGATGTCAACCTTTCCCTGCCGGATCATTTCGGCAAGCGAAATACCCAATTCAGCTGTACTCATTGCGCCGGCAAGCGTTATCATCATTTTGCCGCCTTCTAACAAATGTTGTTCATAACCTTTTGCGGCATCAACCAAAGCAGCCGCATTAAAATGGCGGTAATGATGTTGTATAAATTGCGAAACAGGACCTTTGTTCATAGCTCTTTTTTAAAGCCGCAAAAGTAAACCAATGCTTCTTAGAAAGGGCATAAAAAAGTCTTCCTGCGACGCAGGAAGACTCGAATTGTTTAAGGTAAGGGCGATTACTTATTAGCTTTGAAAATCGCTTATATTACCGGCTTCATCACATTGCAGAATGGTAATTTTATTGTGATAATTATCCAGTTGAATATAGTAACTTTCATTACCGTTGGCATCGGTATAATCAATCACAGATGTAATGGCTTTATCACTATATTTTTTGCTGATTGTACGTTGTGCGGCTTTTGGTAAATCCTGTACAGTAATATCTTTTGAAACGGCAATTAAGTCGTTGGTAGTATTATAATATACAGCTGTTTTCTGGCCATCGAGCGTAAAAGTAGCCGAGGTAAAATTAGGAGTTGTTTTCCAGGTTACACCGTCGGCATGATGAAACTGTTTTTGAAATTGTTTCATCAGATATTTGCTAACGTCGGCCGGTTTAGCAAAGGCGCTTATGGTGAAAGCGATAAACATAAAAGCGGAAAGTACGCTTGTTTTTACAATAGTTGTTTTCATAAAATTAATAATTTAAAAGTTTGTGATTAAATTTTTGTACCTCATTTGACGATGTAAAAGTAGAGCGGGAAACAAACGGTAAAAAGAGAATTGGGACAGGATGAAAAGCCGGTAGAACTGATTGTGATGAGTGGCAAACGAATATGAAGTTATAAAGGCAGCAATACAGCTACAACCCAATAGGGATAAGGATTATACCTGTTTTAGCTTCAATTATTAAAGCTTTGCCAAAACAATGATGAGTAAAAACAGAGTAAGAACAGAGAAGTGATAAACGGTAAAAACAAAAACGGATGAACTACTTAGCACATGCTTACCTATCGTTTGGAAACGCCGATATTCTGGCTGGCAATATGATAAGCGATTTTGTAAAAGGCAAACAGAAATTGGCTTATACCGAAAACATACAAAAAGGCATTACCCTGCACCGGATGATTGACAGTTTTACCGATACACACGAAGCCACATACGCCGCAAGACAATTCTTTAAACCCGCGGTAGGTTTGTACTCCGGTGCCTTTACCGATGTTGTGTACGACCACTTTTTAGCCTTAGATGAAACGCTGCACCCGCAACAAGAACTACAAGCCTTTACAGTAAAAACATATTCTGCTTTAGATAAGTATGTTGACATCATGCCGCAGCGTTTTGCCCAAATGTTTCCTTACATGAAAGCGCAAAACTGGTTGCTTAATTACAGAACCATTGATGGTATTAATAAAAGCTTTGGCGGTGTTGTGCGCAGGGCTGTTTACCTGAGCAATAGCATTGCAGCGTTTGATGCGTTTTTAAAACATTACAATGAACTAAAAGAATGTTATGAAGCGTTCTTTCCTGATGTAAAAATATGGGCAAAAACAAAGCTGGATTTGTTATTAAGTAGTGAATAAAAGTTTTATAGAAGAATCGGTTACATTTGTAAGTATGAATGCAATTCAAATAAAATTCTATGACTTGCTACGAAAAGATTTGCATCTGCCTGATGAAAAAGCGGCTGCCTTCGTTGAAGTTCTTAGCGAAGTTGTTGAATTGGAAATAAAAAAAGAAAGGCAATCACTTTCTACTAAAGAAGATATTCATCGTTTGGAGCTAAAACTTGAGCAATCGAAAACAGACATTTATAAAGCCATTTACTGGACAACCATCGTACAAGTTATTGCTATTTTAGGTGGTGTATTAGCAATCGTAAAGTTTGTTTCATAACCTTAATTCCTTTCACCTTTTACGCTTCCCCTTCTCCCGTTTACCTTTGTGTCATGTGTGGAATTGCAGGCATTATCTCACCATATTCATCATTCATTCAACAACACAAATTACAATGTATGGCAGATGCGCTGCGCCATCGCGGACCTGCCAGCGAAGGTTTTTGGAAGAATGATGACAACACCGTTGGCTTTGCCCATCGCAGGCTTTGCATTTTAGATTTGTCTGAAGAAGCAGCGCAGCCATTTCATTACTTGCATTACACTCTTGTTTTTAATGGAGAGATTTATAATTACATTGAATTAAAAGAAGAGCTATCCAAACAAGGTTATCACTTTTCTACTGCATCCGATACTGAAGTAATACCGGCGGCCTATGATTGCTGGGGTGAAGATTGCCTGCATCATTTCGATGGCATGTTTGTTTTTGCCTTATTTAATGCAAAACAAAAAACACTGTTCATTGCGCGAGACCGATTTGGTGAAAAGCCTTTCTATTATTATCCCGTATATGCAGAAAGAGGCCAATTTCAGCAAGTGATTTTTGCCAGTGAAATCAAAGCTTTGTTAGCAGCCGGCGTATCCAAAAACCTGAACGGAACTATGATGCTGAACTATATTGCATTGGGCTATGTTCAAAACCCGATTCAAAAAACAGCTACATTTTATAACGACATTTTATCGTTGCCACCGGGTAGTCTGTTTATCTATTATTCCATCGGCCGGAAAAATAAAAATGCGCAGTTGGTATGGGCCAAAAATGAACACCATTTCAATTGACGAAAAGGACACAATTGAACAATTTACTCATCTCTTTTCATCATCCGTTCAAAAACGCCTGCGCAGCGATGTAGCTGTTGGCACCAGCTTAAGCGGCGGTCTTGATAGCAGCGGTATTTTGGCTGCTATTTATGGGCAAAAACAAAAAGGCACACAATGGCGCAATGCAGCATTCACTGCGGGCTTCAGCGGTTTTGAGCGGGATGAAACGGCTTACAGCAATGAAGTTGCAAATGCTTTTGGCGTTCAACAATATTTGATACAACCAAATGCTGATGACTGGGCAAATCATTGGCAACAATTAATGTATCATCAGGACGAACCTGTGCAAAGCAGCAGCGTGCTAACGCAATATTTAGTGTATGGTCTGGCAAAAGAAAAAGGCATTACCGTTTTGTTAGATGGGCAAGGTGCCGATGAAGTGCTGGGTGGTTATAAAAAATACGTACATTGGTTTTTGCAGCAATTGTTAGTGAGTAATGTTCCCCTGTTTAAAAAAGAAAAAAAAGCGTTGCAAAAACATCACTTCATTGAGCAATGGAATATCAAAAATTATATCGCTGCATTTTATCCTGAACAAACTGCCAAGCGCTTGCAGCAGCGGGCTTTTGCAGAGCTAAAAAACACACCGCACATCAATACAGAATTTGTATTGCGATACGCCAATGAAAGCACTTTATACAAGCCGGTGGTAAAGAGTTTAGAAGATATTTTGCATTACAATACATTTACCTTTGGGCTTGAAGAATTGCTGCGTTATGCCGATAGAAATTCGATGGCACATTCTCGCGAAATCCGCTTGCCGTTTTTGCAACACAACCTGGTAGAGTTTGTTTTTGCGCTAAATTCAACATTCAAAATGCGGGATGGTTTTACCAAATGGATACTGCGCAAAAGCATGGAAAATTTATTGCCCCATAACATTGTTTGGCGAGAAAATAAAATAGGTTACGAACCGCCACAACAGCAATGGATGCAAAACAAAAACATACAGGAAATGATTATGGAAAGCCGGAAAAAACTGGTTGATAAGAATGTGTTGGACAAAGCCATTTTGGCAAAAAAAACGGAACCAAGAAGTGCGCACGAAAAGAATAATTTTGACTTTAGATTTATGAGCGCAGCAGCGATTGTCTGAACTGGGATGAATGAGATATTCGGGATTTATGTGATATAGATAGTTAAAGTCATTTTATCTTCAACTAATATTCATTCTTACTTATTCGATACTCAATCCGTGTCATCTGCATTCTAATTAAACATTAACAATCATCAATTTTAAATATCATGGGTTTAGGAACAAAAATGATTCATGCCGGAGTAGAACCAGATCCGTCAACCGGCGCGATTATGACGCCAATTTATCAAACATCAACCTACGTACAGCAAGCGCCGGGCGAGAACAAAGGTTATGAGTATGCGCGTTCGCAAAACCCCACGCGCTTTGCATTGGAGCGTGCTGTAGCTGAAATAGAAAACGGGAAACATGGACTGGCATTCAGCAGTGGTGTGGCAGCAACTGATGCGGTGATAAAGCTGTTGCAGCCAGGCGATGAAGTGATTGCAGGCAGCGATATGTATGGCGGCACGTATCGGTTGTTCAGCAAAATTTTTCAGAAGTTTGGAATCAAATTTCATTATGTGAACATGCAGGATGTTGCCAATATCCAACCATTCATCAATGAAAAAACAAAACTGATCTGGACAGAAACGCCCACCAATCCGTTGATGAACATTACCGACATTGAAGCGGTTGCCAACCTCGCAAAGCCACACCGTATCTGGGTTTGTGTTGATAATACCTTTGCTTCGCCTTACCTGCAAAACCCGTTGGATTGGGGAGCGGATATTGTGATGCACAGTGCCACCAAATATTTGGGCGGCCACAGCGATGTGATACAAGGTTGCCTGATTATGAATGATGATAAACTGCGGGACGACTTATATTTTATTCAAAAAAGTTGTGGTGCAGTTCCCGGTCCGCAGGATTGCTTTTTGGTTTTGCGTGGAATTAAAACCTTGCATGTGCGGATGCAGCGGCATTGCGAAAACGGTGAGAAGATTGCTTATTTTTTGCGCAATCATCCAAAGGTGAAAACCGTGTACTGGTGCGGGTTTGAAGACCATGCAGGTTATGCTGTTGCAAAAAAACAAATGCGTGGTTTTGGTGGCATGATGAGTTTGGTTTTGAAAGACGACAGCACTGAAGCAGCAATGAAAGTATTAACATCAACGAAGATTTTTGCATTAGCAGAAAGTCTTGGCGGTGTGGAATCGTTGATCAATCATCCGGCTACAATGACGCATGCTTCGATACCGAGAGAAGAGCGTTTGAAAAATGGTTTGACTGATTCTTTGATCCGGTTAAGTGTGGGTATTGAAGATGTGGAAGATTTGATTGAAGATTTGGAAAAGGCGTTGGAGTGAAGATGTTAAACAAGTCAGTGACTTTGAAGAAATATTATACAAAGTCGGAAGATTGAGCACAGCAGTTATTCTTAATCAAAAGACATTTTATACTTAAAACCATAACTTTTGAAAAACTGATATAGCTTATCCCATTTGTCGGCTCTAATTTCCAGTTTTGTTATATCATTTGATGCTTCAAAATCCATACAGTGAAAACAAAGATCAATGAAAGATGTTTTACTGCCCTTTTTAATAATAATGGTATGGTGTGGGTCAAAGCAGCCACTTTGTGTAATAGTCTTCTGTGGGTGATAAGGGTAAGTCAAAATAGAAATCAGATCGTTAATACCTTTTGTTGTAAGCGATTTTCTTTCAATAACAACATTGTCGTTTAGCGAATCTCCAGCCAACAAATCAGGCAGTTTCACTTCATTTCCCCTACTATCCACCATACTATTTGTTGAACGAGAAATCATATTATGACTTATTAGCAATATAGTGTCAGCAGTCTTCAATTGACGTGTAAGATCTGTTTGAGAAAGAGCAACCTGCCAAAAAAATATCAACAAAAACAAAATGATAGCTCTTAATAAATTATGCATAAATCAAAAATATAGAAACTCTTTATCCTTGCAAACTTTCGATTCTGTAATTTACTTCACCAAAACTAATAATAACCATACAAAAAAGCGAATAACAAACACTCCTTTCATAATTCATAATCCCACTACTTTTTGCTAAACCTTTACGCAAAATGAAGTTATCTTTACCCTCATGGCAACGGCTAACAAACGCAATATTCAGTTACAAAAATTCAACGAGATTTATAACAAGCTCAACGCTCAGCAAAAACAGGCGGTTGATACCATTGAAGGTCCGGTGATGGTAATTGCGGGTCCGGGCACTGGCAAAACCCAAATCCTCGGCGCCCGCATCGGGAAGATATTGTTGGAAACCGACACGCAACCCGACAACATTCTTTGCTTAACCTATACTGACGCCGGCACCATTGCCATGCGCAAACGCTTGTCGTCGTTCATTGGCGCTGATGCTTATAAGGTTCACATCTATACGTTTCATGCGTTTTGCAATGATGTAATCCAGGAAAATTTGTCCCTGTTTGACAAAACATCGCTCGACCCGATCACTGATTTGCAGCGCATAGACATTTACCGTGAATTGATTGATGGTTTTGGCAAAAATCATCCGCTCAAACGCTATCGCGGCGATGTATATTTCGAGATACATAATCTACAGAATTTGTTCAGTGCCATGAAACGCGAAGGCTGGACGGCAATTTATATAAACAGTCGCATTGATGCTTATATAGAATGATATTCCGAACCGAAGAAGATTACATTTATAAACGGGCTTATAGAGGGTAAAAAAAGGCGATATAAAAGAAGATAAGCTTGCCGAAGAAAACTGAAAATGGAGAAGTTACGCGCTGCCGTGAACGAGTTTGAAAACTTTCAAAACAAGATGCGCGAGCGCAAGTTGTATGACTTTGACGACATGATCAATTGGGTGATTAAAGCCTTTGATCGAAAACAAAGAATTGCTCAACCAATACCAGGAACAATACTTATACATTTTGGTGGATGAATACCAGGATACGAGCGGTACGCAAAATAAAATTGTTGAGCTGCTCATCAATTATTGGGAGAAGCCCAATGTGTTTGTTGTAGGCGATGACGACCAAAGTATTTATCGCTTTCAAGGTGCGAATGTGGAGAACATGCTTCGCTTTGCTGATAGTTATAAAGATGATTTATTAAAGGTTGTATTAACGGACAATTACCGCAGTACGCAGCCCATTTTAGACATCAGCAAAACGCTTATTTGCAACAATGAAGAACGTTTGATTAAACAACTGCCCGGCTTAAGTAAAGATTTGATTGCATCTAACACAAACATCAATCATCTTACTCATCTTCCTTCTATCAAACAATACAATTCGCCGCGCGAAGAGATGATTGGGATTACACTCGAAGTGGAAGCCTTACTAAAAAAAGGGGTAAAACCAAACTGTATTGGCATCATCTATCGCGAAAACAAATATGGTGATGAACTGGGCAAGTATTTTAAGCTTCGAAAGATTCCGCAGTATAGCCGCCGCAACACCAATCTTTTGCATGAGCCTTTGGTGCAAAACATTCTTACCCTTTTAAAATACCTCGCAGCCGAGCACGATATTCCTTATGAAGGCGATGAAATGCTGTTTGAAATTTTGCATTACAACTGGTTTGGCATTCCGCCGGTAGAAATTGCAACCATAACCATCGAAGTGGCAGAACGACAATTCACGCAAAACAAAACGTTCATCCGAAAATTATTGTATGATAAAGCAACGCAGCCACTGCGCGATTTGTTTGCCAAGCCGCTGAATGCCAAGCTGGCTGCGGCTTCTGCTTTCCTAGAAAATTTAATTGCTGCTGTTCCTAATGTTACGCTAATGCAATTGCTGGAACAACTCATCCGTGAAAGCGGCGCATTAAGCTGCATCATGCAAAGCGAAAACAAACATTATGAAATGCATCTTCTCACCGGTTTGTACGATTTTATTAAAGAAGAAACAAGCCGCTCGCCTTTGCTTTCGTTGCAACAATTGGTGAACATTTTTGAATTGATGGAGCGGGAAAACATTACGCTTCCGTTAATACAAGTGAACGGTAGTGAGCGGGGTGTAAATTTAATGACGGCACATGGCAGCAAAGGCTTAGAATACGAATACATTTTTATTGCCGGTTGCAATGCCGCCGGTTGGGAAAAAAAGCGCAGGCCTGTGGGCGGTTACAGTTTGCCCGATACCCTGTTTGTAAGCCTTTCGCCCAATGCTGAAGAGGAAGAATTGCGGCGCTTGTTTTATGTGGCATTAACACGTGCGCAGAAGCATTTAACAGTATCATATCCCAAAACAAAAAGTGATGGAAAAGAAACAGAACCCAGTCGTTTTATTGGTGAGATTTTAGACGAGCATACGATACCCATTGAAGAGATTCAGTTGGATGAAGATGTGGTTACAGAGTTTCGAGCGTTAGAATTTGAACGTTTACAATCGCCCGAAATTATGAAGATGGAACGCGATGTGATTGCTCCCCGCATCGAGCGTTTTGTAATGAATGTTTCGGCGTTGAACAATTACCTGCGTTGCCCGTTAGAGTTTTATTTTCGCAACATTGTAAACATACCAAGCCCGCGCAATGAAGCTGCGGAATTTGGCTCTGCCGTACATTATGCGTTGCAACGGTTGTTTGAACAAGTGCAGCGTTACAACGAGTTTCCTTCAGTGCAAAGCCTGGTGCAGGACTTTGAAGGTTATATGCACCGGCATCGCGAATTGTTTACCAAAGAACAGTTTGAACGGCGTATGGAATATGGCCCTGAAATATTGACCAACTATTACAACACTTACATCAACCAATGGAATACAGTGGTTGCCATTGAGCGCAATATTAAAGGGGTTGTGGTAAATGGTGTTCCCCTAAAAGGTAAGATTGATAAATTAGAATTTGATGGCACCGATGTGAATGTAGTGGATTACAAAACGGGCGATTTGGAAAAGGCAAAACCAAAACTTCAATTACCAAACGATAAGGAGACCAACGGCGGAGATTACTGGCGACAGGCGGTGTTTTATAAAATTTTATTGGACAATTATGCCGGACGAAAATGGAACGCCGTAAGCTTTGAATTTGATTTTATTGAGCCGGATAAAAAGGGCGACTATCATCGCCGCAAAGTGCGCATCGAACCGGAAGACATTACGACAGTTACGCAACAAGTTACCAACGTTTGGAACAAGATACAGCAGCATGATTTTTACACCGGATGCGGCAAACCCGACTGCCACTGGTGCAACTTTGTAAAAACAAACAAAATGGCAATTGCGTTGCATGAGATTGAGCCGGTGTTGGAAGAGGAATGGAGGTAAGCGGAGTAACTTAAATTAGTAAACATACATTTGCTTATAGAATAACATTTAATGATAAACAAAATTCAAATACAGAATTTTAAATCAGTTGTTGATCTTTCTCTTGATTTAGGAACCTTTAATGTTTTAATAGGCGAGAATGGTTGTGGTAAGTCAAATATTTTAGAAGCAATAGCTTTTGGAGCAGCGGCAAGTGCAGACAAACTTGATTATGAATTTTTAGGCAGCAGAGGCATTCGCGTAACCAGACCTGAATTTATGTTTTCTGCTTTTAAAACAGAAGTACAAAAAGCAATACAAATTAGCTTTACAAAAGGTGAAATATTTCGTCCTTTTATATTAATTAACTCTTCTGATAATTCAAGAAAGTGGATTGATAAAAATTCAGCGGAACCTTAGAAAAACTTTTGGCGAAGTGTTTAGAAAAATAGATAAACTGAAGCAAAGTCTTAACGGGTTTAAAAATAATCTTAATAATAACGAAGTTGATGTGATAACAGTTGATGCAACGCAACTTGAGGACATTGAAAAAGAGGCTACTCATTATTCTCAAATTTTTCAAACATGGGATAGTGATAATATTCTTGCTAACTATGTTATTTATTCTCCCGAACAAACAAGTTTGCGAAGATTTGAAGAAACTGCACAAATCTATCCACTTGGTATTAAAGGAGAAGGACTTTTTCAATACTTAAAGGAACTTTCTTCAAAGGATAAAAAAACGATTATTGCGATAAAGAATAACTTACATCTTATTGATTGGTTTGAGGATTTTCATTTATCGAATGATTTATTAAGTAATGAATTTGCCTTACACATAAAGGACAAGTATTTAAATGAGAATCTTCAATTCTTTGATCAAAAGAGTACAAATGAGGGATTTTTATACTTGCTTTTTTATTCCACTTTATTTATATCAAAACTTACTCCATTCTTCTTTGCAATTGACAACATTGATGCTTCACTCAACCCTAAATTGTGTATGCAATTGACAAAAAATCTTACGTCATTAGCTAAGAAACATAAGAAGCAAGTAATTGTTACTACGCAAAACCCTGCAATACTTGATGGGTTGAATTTAAAAGATGATAACCAACGTTTGTTTGTAGTTAGAAGAAACGAAGAAGGGCATACAAAAGCTCAGCGTATTATGCATAAAGCAGAAAGAACAATGAAGCTTTCTGAAGTATGGACGAATGGCTTTATTGGTGGTTTACCTGATAACTTTTAAATCGAATTTTTATCCCTTTATGAATTTCGCACTGATAACTGAAGGTGTTTCTGAGTATAGAATTATAAAACATATCCTCACAAAGTTTTTCAAAGATTCCGATCCTGTCATTTATCCTATTCAACCCAAAATTGTAAACGAAAAGCAAGAAGTAATAGGGGGCTGGAATGAAGTTTTAAAGTACTGCGAAAGAGAAGAAATCAGATCCATTCTTGTCGAAAATGAATATTTAATCATCCAAATTGATTCAGACCAATCTGCAACAAAACCTTTTAACATCAGCCATTCAAAAGAAGGTGGTATTGCCAAGACTGATGAAGAACTATACAACGAAATAAGAGATAAGTTAAAAGACTTGGTAAAACCAGATATAATGAACAGTTATGATAGCCGGATCATCTTTGCTATTTGTATACATACAATTGAATGCTGGTTGTTACCAATATACTATATAGATCACCACAAATCTGCAACAAGAAATTGTCTTAATGTCTTAAACGTTATATTAAGAAATAAAGGTTCAAATGCAATTCCGATCGGGAAAAACTCACCAAATGGAATCAGAGCTTATAATGAGGTGCTTAAAGGCTGGCGAAAAAGGGAAGATATAATTAAAAGTTCTAAGCACAATGTTGGCTTCGATAAGTTTATTGATGATTTGAATAATATTCATTAAAACTTTATTTCGGATTGCAAAGGATAATTTATGACATGCACTGATATGAGCAAAAACAAACGCCTGCATTCATCAAAAATGCAGGCGTTTGTTTTTACACAAATAATTTACGCTTCCTCTTTCAACGATTGCATATCTATCACGTAACGGTAATGCACATCTTTCTTCGCCATCTCATCGAAAGCATCGTTAATGTCCTGCATCTTTATCATTTTCGTATCAGGCAGTATATTGTGTTCGGCACAAAAGTTTAATACTTCCTGCGTGTCACGAATGCCTCCTATTAATGAGCCGCCAACTGTAAGCCGGCTTGTTGCCACATCCATGTTATTCAATGGCTTTTTGTATTCGCCCAATAAACCAACGGTAACTATTTCGCCATCCAAATTCATTAAAGAGATATAAGGTGTCAGGTCAAACGGATCGGGAATAGTAATGAGTAAAAAGTCGAGGGATTTTTCTGCTTCTTTCATTGCCTCTTTATCGGTTGAAACAATTACTTTCTTCGCACCAAATCGTTTCGCATCTTCAGTTTTTTCTTCGTCTGTGGTTAATGCTGTTACTTCTGCGCCCATTGCGGTAGCCAACTTGATTGCCATGTGTCCCAAGCCTCCAATGCCAGCCACGCCTACTTTATCGCCGGCTTTTACACCCCAATGTTTCAAAGGCGAATAAGTAGTAATGCCTGCACAAAGAATGGGTGCTGCTGATTTGATATCTAAAGAATCAGGTATGCGTAAAACAAAAGATTCTTTCACCACAATGTTGTCTGAATAGCCGCCGTAGGTGTTGTCTTTCACACCGGGCTGTGGTTTCATGTAACCATTGTAAGTGGCTAAAAAACTATTGGGTCCCTGGCAATAATTTTCTTCACCGTGATGGCATGGCTCGCATTCGCCACAACTATCTATCATGCAGCCAACACCAACCGTATCACCTACTTTAAATCTGGTAACGCCGCTGCCGGTAGCAATTACTTTTCCTATAATTTCATGGCCAGGAACGCATGGATAAAGTGTATTTCCCCAATCGTTTTTTACCTGGTGAAGATCCGAATGGCAAACACCGCAATACAAAATATCAATGTGTACTTCGTCCTCTTTCGGCGATTTTCTTTCAAAATCCATTCGTTTTAAACTGTTCATGATAGAGCCTTTCGCTCCATAGCCTTTTGTTTGAATCGTTTCCATAGGTTTTAAAAATGTTTGGAGAATGGAAGCGAATAACATACCAATGAAGTTGATGTATACATTTCGTTGGCTTTCAAACAAGGTTGGCATCCGCTCACTACAAACAAGCTCGATTTGTTTTCACGCCATTTTTATAGTTTTACCCACTTCATCACATGACGCCAATCCGACACATACAAACTGCACATGCAAACTGATGAAGAACTGTTGATTTTGTTTCAGCAGGATGGTGACCAGAATGCGTTGGCAAGTTTGTATCTGCGATATACCGATTTGCTGTATGGCGTTTGCCTGAAATACTTATCCGATGCCGAAAGTGCAAAAGATGCCACCATGAACCTTTACACCGAATTAGTGCAAAAATTGCCTTATCAGCAAATCAGCCATTTTAAAAGCTGGCTGTATGTGGTGGCAAAAAATTATTGTTTGATGCAGTTGCGCAGCCGCGGAAAACACCGAACAGTAGAACTTCAGTTGAATGATGTGCAATCGGAAGAATTTGTGCATCTTGATTCTGTGCTGGAGAAAGAAGCTGAATTAAAGAAGTTGAAAAATGTATAGAAGGTTTGGGTGAGGAGCAACAAAAGACAATTCGCCTATTTTATTTACACAATAAATGCTACAACGAAATTTCGGATGAAACAGGCTGGGACTGGAACAAAGTGAGAAGCCTCATTCAAAATGGCAGACGAAACTTAAAAACCTGTATGGAACAAAATGGCTGATAACAAGGCAAATACAAACTATGGGTTCGGCGATATTCATCGCTATCTGAACGGGCAGATGACGGCTAAAGAAATGCACGATTTGGAACGTGCTGCATTGCAGGATCCGTTTCTTGCCGATGCCATAGAAGGTTATCACAATAGCAACAAAGAATTATCGGAAAAGCATTTAAACGAAATAACCGCCGCTATACAAAGCAATCATCAGGGAGCTAACATTATTGCCTTTTCCAAACGCAGGCGGTATAGATGGCTGGCAGCCGCTTGCATTGTTTTTTTTCTCGGCATAAGTGTGTTTGTTCTTTATCAAAACAAAAACAATAACAAGCTGGCAACCGTAACCAGTAACGTTATAAAAAGCGGCAAAACAAAAGATTCATTTTATAATAAAAATAATAAGCTCGACCCTTCGCAGGAAGATTCAGAAACTGCTGTAATACGGGAGGCAATAATTCCGGCAAAACCAAAAGGGGAAGAACCATATACAGCCTCCGTTTCAAGAAAGAAAGAACAGAAGCAGTCTACAATTGCTTCCACATCACCATCAAAAAAAGAAGATTCAATGCTGATAGCTGCTGCACCTGCGGCATTATCTAATCGCAGCAAAGCTATGTCTCTACAGCCATCTTTACCAGCAACCACCGATACATTCCACAATGATACCATGGATAAAAGCATAGCAAAAGGTTACACAACACGTGCCTTTGCATCTTCGCCCAAACCTTTATGGACAACCGATAAGGTCAAGCCTTTCCTTTTATCAGAAGTGGAAGTGATTAACATTAATAAAAAAATAAAGAAAGCAACCGATACAGCTGCTGTAAAACCAGAAGGTGGCTGGCTTCTTTTTCAAGATTATTTGTTTAGCAAACTGGGCAATAAAGACTCCCTGGCAGTTGCTAATCCGTGGAATAACATAGGCGATATAGAACTTGAATTTTCAGTGAGCCCAACCGGCATGCCTTATGATGTTGAGGTGCTTCATGGGCCCGATTCTACCACGGCAAATAAAGCAGCTACCGCTATTGAACAAGGACCGAAATGGATAAGCACGGATAAAAAAGAAAAACGACTGAATTTAAAATTTTAACCTAAACTGATTGCCTGCTTAATCTGGCATTGACTAACTTTATTTTCGCATAATAATTTCATAAAATATTCCGCTCATCATTTTATGCTGCCATTTATACATGAAATTTGTAGATAGTAAAAAATAAGTTCTAATTATTTCATTCATGAAATTCAGTTTCTTCTTTCTTGCCATTTTACTTCTTTGTACAAACACGTTTGTTTTTGCCCAAAATAATTTAAAAGGATGGCAATATCTCGATTCGAAAACGGATGGTTATAATGGCATCAGTTTGCAACAGACCTATGATTTTTTAAAAGGGAAAAAATCGAAAACAGTAATTGTTGCCGTGATTGATTCGGGCGTAGATACAACGCACGAAGACCTCAAAGGCATCCTTTGGCACAACCCGAAAGAAATACCCGGCAACGGCATTGACGACGACCACAATGGCTACGTGGATGATGTATATGGCTGGAATTTTCTCGGCAATAAAAACGGAGAAAATCTGACAAGGGACATAGATGAAAGAACACGTGTGTACTACGATTTTAAAGACCGTTTTGCCGATAAGAATATTGACACGTCAACACTCAATCCGTTTGAAAAAGAAGAATACAAAACCTGGCTGAAAGCTGCGCGGGCTATGCAACCCAGCAGTGAAGACGAAATGGAAGTGAGCATGATAGAAATGGCAATGAAAGTGCTGAAAAGAAACGATGAAGTATTGCAAAAAGAAACGGGAAGAACCGAATACACACCGTCGGATCTGGAAAAAATAACGCCGGAAACAAAAGAAGGCAGGCAGGCAAAACTGGCTTACTTAACTTTTGTAAAACTGGTAAATGTGGATGAAGACATGAAGAACACCACATTGCTTACTGAACTGCAAAGCGAATTAGACGGTAAAAAGCAAACCATAAATGCGTTAAAAACAAAACCTCCTCGCTATCGCGATTCGATTATTAAAGATGACTACTACAATATTAACGACAGGTTTTATGGCAATGGCGATGTAATGGGAAGCGCTCCTATGCACGGCACGCATGTAACGGGCATTATTGGCGCAGAGCGCGATAACAATCTTGGCGTTGAGGGTGTGGCCGACAATGTAAAAGTGATGATGATTCGTGCAGTGCCGGAAGGCGATGAGTATGATAAAGATGTTGCGCTTGCAATCAAATATGCGGTTGACAATGGCGCGAAAGTGATTAATATGAGCTTTGGTAAAAGTTATTCGCCCGAAAAAAAATGGGTGGACGAAGCTGTTCATTATGCCGAAGCGAAAGATGTGCTGATTGTTCATGCGGCGGGAAATGAATCGGAAGATGTGGACACAACCGACAATTATCCCAACCCAAATCTGATAGAATTTAACACCACAGCTTCTAACTTTATTACCGTTGGCGCCAGCAGTGATCAACACATTGGCAACGGCGATTTGATTGCTTCGTTTAGCAATTACGGACCGAAAGGAGTGAACGTATTTGCGCCGGGAACCAAAATTTATTCTACGCTCCCGGGCGGTCATGATTACGGCTTTTTGCAAGGCACCAGTATGGCATCGCCGGTAGTGGCTGGTGTGGCGGCCCTTATCCGTTCTTATTATCCGGCCCTTTCTGCAAAACAGGTGAAATATGCCATTGAAAAATCTGCTATGCCGGCTTCTGATTCTGTAAAAGTTACAGTGCCCGGAAGCAATGGCAGTTTATGCTCGATGAGCAATCTGTGCAGCAGCGCCGGTTTCTTAAATGCATTTGCTGCTATGAAGTTGGCTTCTACCTTACAACCCGAAGCACCTAAAAGCGATAAGCAGGAAATACCCAAAGTGATTTTTGAAAATGCTCCGGCGAATAAATAGTGCGATTGATAAATAACGGCAAAAACAAAAGGGCAAACTTGTTGACAGGTTTGCCCTTTTGTTTTTGCACTAAATTGTAATGATTAACTCACGGTAAAAGCAACCGCCATTGTTCCCCAAAATAGGTGCACTTTGCCTTCCGGCGAAACCAGATACTTCAAACGCTCGTTGTAAGTGTTTGCATTCATTTGCGTTACTTTTATTTTTATTACATCCTGCGCCATATTTTGTTTATAGCTGTATGCGCCCCATGTATTCCAAACTTTATTAAAAATAAAAGTCCATTCGTTGCCATGTTTTATAGCAAACAAAGCGTATCGGCCGGCAGGCAGTTTCTTACCTTCAATGGTTACATCTTTATCCACCGCAAACGTAGTGGCTTCGTTGGCTCCTGCACGCCAAACCGAATCTTCGGTCGGGTCCAAATTCTTGCCAATGGTTCGTCCTTTAATGGCTGGGCTGCCATACGTCATAGTGATGGTAACTCCCTTTGTTGTAGTAGCAACAATGCTATCGCGCGGGCTGGCAATCGGCGGACGTTTTGCGGTGTCGCTAATGTTAGGCGTTGGTTGCGCAACGGCTGTGATAGCAGTGCATAAAGCAACACAAGCCATCATAGTTGTAATTAATTTTTTCATAGTTGATGATTTTGTGCAAGTTTAAGGGAATGTTTTTAAATGTTCGGTTGGTGCAACATATCTTTTGAAAAAGAGAGCAAAACAAAAGTTTAAATATTTTCTTACTGCATTTTGTATCGTCATTTTGTCATATCAATGTGAAAATATTTTTTGCAACAACATTTTGTACCTTTTTTGGTACATTTGCTTGTACAAAAGGAAATACAACAATGCAAGCAATCTCTATCTCTCAACTGAGAGGAAATATAAGAAAACATCTTGATGACGTAACTAAGTCAGGCGACATTTTGATTGTCCCTAGAAACGGTGAAAATGATGCAGTGGTAATTATGTCAATCAAAGACTACAACTCATTACAGGAAACCGGGCATTTATTATCCACTTCTGCCAACAGACAAAGATTGAAAGAATCTATTGAGCAATTACAAAATAAGAAAACTCATCAGTTCAATCTGAAATAACAATATCGAATGAATTTTGAGTTTACACAAAATGCGTGGGAAGAATTTGAATACTGGCTTGAAACCGATAGTGAAGTCGTTTTAAAAATCAAAGAACTTCTAAAAGATATCAGGAAATCGCCGTTTCAAGGCATTGGTAAACCAGAACCACTTAAGTATGATTTAAAAGGTTTTTGGTCAAGACGAATAACAGGCGAACACAGATTGGTGTATAAGGTTGAAGGTAAAAAAGGAGCTGATCAAAAATGCTTTATTATTCAATGCCGCTTTCATTACGATTGAATTATTATCTGTATCCTACAGATCCGTTTGCTTTTGTATAATGTTCATTCAACTAACAAACCCTTTTTACACACTTTATTCCAAACACTTTCTTTTTATCCTTTATTTTGCTGCACTAAACATCAAAGTCCTCGCTGTATGAAAACAAAGCACTTTCTTTTTTATTCACTTTTACTAACATTTTTCTTCATGTCTTGTAAAAACAATACATCCGATACAGGCACTTCTTCTGCATCAGCCGACAGCACGTTGACTTCAAAGCCCGGCATTACGGTAGCCAACTGGGGAACCTTCGATGGCAAGCCGGTTCACCTGTTTATTTTAACCAACAACAATGGTGTACAGGTAAAAATATCTGATTATGGCGGAACGATTACTTCATTCATCGCACCTGATAAAAATGACAAAAACAGCAGCATCGTAATTGGTTTTGATAGCCTGAGCAGCTATACTGCCGGCGTACCTTATTTTGGTGCAACCGTTGGCAGATATGGCAACCGCATTGCAAAAGGAAAGTTTACATTGAATGGTAAAACATATTCATTAGCTACCAATAACGGCCAAAACCATTTACATGGTGGTAAAAAAGGCTTTGATAAACAAGTATGGACAGTGTCCGACACTTCTGCCAACAAGCCACAGCTTACATTAACGTATCTGAGCAAAGATGGTGAAGAAGGCTATCCGGGCAACTTAACTTCTCATGTAACCTTTTCACTTACAGACGACAACCGTTTGAAAATTGAATACACAGCAACCACCGACAAAGCCACGCCAATTAATCTCACCAATCACAGCTATTTCAATTTAACCGGCGATGTAAGCAACACCATTTTAAATCATTCGGTGATGATAAACGCCGACCGTTATACACCTGTGGATAGCACCTTAATTCCAACCGGACAATTGGCGCCTGTAAAAGGAACGCCGTTTGATTTTACTACACCGCATTTAATTGGCGAACGCATCAAGCAAACCGGCGGTAATCCTGTTGGTTATGATCACAACTATGTGTTGAACAAAAAAGATACATCGCTTACCAAAGTAGCTGAGGTAACCGATAGCCTGAGCGGAAGAAAATTAGAAGTGTTTACTACACAGCCGGGCTTGCAGTTTTACAGCGGCAACTTTTTAGATGGTTCCATCAAAACATCAAGTGGTAAGCCCATCAATCAATACACAGGTTTTGCTATGGAAACACAGCACTTTCCCAACTCACCTAACACACCTTCTTTTCCCACTACTATTTTGCAACCAGGTCAAACGTATCATAACATAACCGAATATAAAATTTCGGTGAACAAGTAAGCTGTAAGCGGATTAAATACGAGCGGGCAAGAACAACTTGCCCGCTTTTTGTTTTATAACTTTTAATATATGCAGACAATCATTTCTCTTTGCAAAAAATAAGGTTTTGTGGAAAAGTGCTGCATCAAGTTTGCTATTTTATATTGAATGGTTTTCAAACCAAAAAACCATTACTTTTATTTCGAAATCTTATTTTGATTTTGTTTCTCTTTTATGACAAATACATCTTATCGAAACACCTCACAATTGCTTCCTTCTTTACCAAAAACACCGACCGGCATTCATGGACTTGACGAAATTACAGCAGGCGGTTTGCCAACAGGCCGTCCAACATTAATATGCGGTGGTGCAGGCTGTGGCAAAACTTTGTTTTCGCTGGAATTTATTGTACGTGGCGCCGTTGATTTTAATGAGCCCGGCGTGTTTATGGCGTTTGAAGAAAAACCGGAAGACCTGGCTGCAAACGTAGCTTCGCTTGGTTTTAATTTAAAACAATTGCAGGAAGATAAAAAATTAAAGGTTGACTATGTGCATATTGACCGCAATGAGATAGAAGAAACCGGCGAGTACAATTTAGAAGGTTTGTTTATCCGCTTAAATTATGCCATTGATAGCATCGGTGCAAAACGCGTGGTACTGGATACAATTGAAAATTTATTTTCCGGTTATGATAACCAGGCCATCTTGCGGGCAGAACTGCGCAGGTTATTTCAATGGCTGAAAGACAAAGGGGTTACCGCTATCATAACGGGTGAGCGTGGCGAAAGCTCGCTTACCCGGCAAGGCCTAGAAGAATATGTATCTGATTGTGTGATTTTGCTGGATCACCGCATCATCAACCAAATATCCACACGCCGCTTACGGGTTGTAAAGTACCGTGGCTCGGTACACGGCACCAACGAGTATCCATTTTTAATTGATGAAGATGGTATATCTGTTCTTCCCATTACATCGCTCGAACTGAACAAACCTGTTTCTTCTGAAAGATTATCTTCCGGCGTTCCGGCATTGGATAGCATGTTGGGTGGCAAAGGCTTTTTTAGAGGCAGCAGTATATTGGTTTCCGGCACTGCGGGCACGGGCAAAACCAGCATTGCAGCAAGCTTTGCTGTTGCTGCCTGTACAAGGGGCGAAACCTGTTTGTTTTTTGGTTTCGAAGAATCGCCACAGCAAATTGTGAGGAACATGCAGTCAATCGGCATCAATCTGCAAACGCATGTTGATAGCGGGCTGCTGCGTTTTCAAAGTGTGCGCCCAACCATGTATGGTTTGGAAATGCACTTAGTTTCCATTTATAAATTAATCAATAAAAACAAACCTCAGGTTGTTATTTTCGATCCTATTACCAACCTTGTTTCCATTGGTTCGGTTAGCGAAGTAAAAGCCATGCTGGTACGATTGATTGATTTTTTACAGCAACTGCAGGTTACAGTTATGTTCACAGCCCTTTCGCTAAATACCGTTATAAATGAACAAACCGATGAAGGCATATCATCGCTGGTGGATGCCTGGCTTACAGTAAGAGACATGGAAAGCAACGGCGAAAGAAACCGGGGCATTTATATAATGAAATCGAGAGGCATGCAACACTCCAACCAGGTACGTGAGTTTGTAATTACCAATAATGGAATAGATTTGATTGAAGTATATCTTGGACCAGAAGGTGTATTAACTGGCTCTGCACGGGAGGCCCAGATTTTGCTGGAAAAAACAGATACGGTGTTGCATGGCAATGCCATCAATCGTAAAGACCGTGAACTGCTACGCAAACGCAAAATGCTGGAAGCAAAAATTGAGAGCCTGAGAACAGAGTTTGAATCAACCGAAGAAGAATTAAACAAAGTATTTTTAGAAGAAGAAATAAAAAAGGAAATCATGGACGATGCACGCCAAAAAGTAACTGAGTTAAGAAAAGGCAATACGGCTAACGACAAAATAAAAAAGCAGAATAAATAATGAGCGAAATCAAATACGAACTGCGGTTATATGTGGCTGGCAAAACATCCAGATCGGTTACTGCCCTGAACAATTTAAAGAAGTATTGCGAAGAACATTTACAAGGTCAGTACTCCATTGAAGTAATTGACTTATTGGTGCATCCGCAACTGGCAGAAGGTGACCAGATATTAGCCATTCCTACACTCGTAAAAAAGGTACCGGAGCCGGTTCGTAAAATCATCGGTGATCTTTCTAATAAAGAAAAAGTTTTAGTTGGGCTTGATATTCGCACGTTGTAACCGGGAAGACAAAAAACATGCAGGATTCAAACACCGATGATGAATTTTCGAACTGGAAAGAAGATGATGAATTTTATACTCTTCGTCTTTTTGTCACAGGCACTTCACCTATATCCATACGCGCCATCAGCAATATAAAAAGGATTTGCGAAGAACATTTGCAGGGCAAATATGAACTGGAAATTATTGATGTTTATCAACAACCTCTGCTGGTAAAAAGCGAAGACATTACCGCGGTTCCTATGCTTATAAAAAAATTTCCGCTTCCTAAAAAACGTATGATTGGCGATATGTCTGACAAAAACAAAGTTTTAAAAGGATTAGGACTTTTATAATTTATCAATAGATTGGAGCAAATAAAAACATACGAAGAATTATTGCAGGAATTGGTAACCGTTCGTATGCAGCTTGAGGAAACGAACGATACCATTGAAGCCATCCGTTCCGGCGAGGTAGATGCGTTGGTAGTAAAGCAAAAGGACGGCATACAATTGTACACCTTAAAAAGCGCCGATCAAACCTATCGCATTTTTATTGAGCAGATGACCGAAGGTGCTGTTACACTTAGTGAAGACAATCTTATCTTATACTGTAATTCTCAATTTGCTTCATTGGTGCAACTGCCGTTACAAAAAATAACCGGGCAATCTTTCTATCAGTTTATACCACCTGATTGTAAACAGCAATGTGTTCAGTTCATTCAAAAAGCATGGAACGAAACCATAAAAGCAGAGTTACAGTTATTAGCCGCTAACGGCAGCTCTGTGCCGGTGTTACTATCGTTCAAAGCACTGCACCTGGAAGAAGGTTTATCCATGAGCCTTATCATTACAGATCTTACAGAGCAAAAACAAACCGAACAGCTTCTGAAACTCAACAACAAACAGCTAAAAGAAGCACAGGAAATTACATGGCAATTAAACGCCAATCTCGAAAACAAAGTAAAAGAAAGAACAAGAGAATTAGAAGCATCGGTACTGGAAAAAACAAAACTAAGTGAAGAACTGCGCAGCAATCAGGAACGATTGTCTTTGATATTAGAAACCATGGCAGAAGGCGTGGGTATCATTGATGTAGACGGTAATCTGACGTATGTCAACCCAATGGCACAAAAGATTTTAGGGTTGCAGAAAAACGAAATTTTAACCCGTACTTACTATGATCCAAAGTGGACGAATCTGCGCTTAGATGGTACTCCCTTACCTAAAGAAGAACATCCCATGAGTATAATGATGAAAACCAGCAAGCCGGTTTTTGATCATGAAATTGGAGTTCAGGCGCCGGGCAGAGACATATTTTATATCTCTATTAATGCAGCGCCGATATACAATGCTAACGGAGTGTTGATTGGCGGTGTGGGTACGTTTATGGATGTTACCAACAGGCGTAAATCAATTCAGCAAAAAGATGAATTCATTAGTGTAGCCAGCCACGAACTAAAAACGCCGACCACAACCTTAAAAGCTTCGCTGCAAATTTTAAAGCAGATGATAGCAACAGAAAGAGAATCGCCGCTTGTGCCTGTGTTTTTAGATAAAGCCAATAGCAGCCTGCAAAAATTATCGGGCCTGATAGATGATTTGCTTAACGTATCGCGCATAGAAAAAGGACAACTGGTTCTTAAAAGATCGTTGTTTAATATTTATGAAATGGTAAAAGAAAATGCAGAGAATTTGCAACTGATAAATAAAAACATGCAAATAAATATTAGCGGCGTTCAGGATGTTTCCATCATGGCCGACAGGTACCGCGTAGAACAAGTACTTGCCAACCTGCTGAACAATGCGATTAAGTACTCGCCTTCTTCATCGCGCATTGATATTAGTATTGAGTTAACCGAACCTGACTGCGTTACAGTATCCATACGCGATTATGGCATTGGCATACCGGAGGAAAAACAACAACATTTATTCGACCGCTATTACCGCGTAGATTATTCGGGCAATCAATACTCCGGTCTTGGTTTGGGCTTATACATTTCCAACGACATTATCTCCAAACATAACGGAACCATTGGCGTACACAGCCAACCCGGCGATGGCAGTACGTTCTGGTTTACCTTGCCATTGTTGTAATGTTTTTGTTTTTGCCGATTAATATAAGCCTGCAATTTTTACTTTTCTCGTTTATTTCTGCTACAGTTGAGCGATAAGGAAAACAACTCATTTCTTTAAACTTTGCTTTTGTAAAAAGACAAAGCCTTAGCCTGTTTCAGCAACAAATATTTTAGTGTACAAAACACGAAAAGTATATTTGTTCTTTCACTCACTTCTTACCCCATTAATAAGGTTAACACATTTTCCGTTTATATAGTAACCTTCTTACCATGAAGTATCTCGTTTGTATTCTTGTACATCTTCTCTTACTTCAACCTGCTTTTTCACAAAATCTGAAAGGCACTTATACATTTGGTGTCAAAGTTTATGGAAGGGGCAAGCCTATGATTTTAATTCCCGGTATACGGGGCAATGGACCTGCCACTTATGCAACAACTGTTGCGCATTTAAAAGACCATTACAAATGTTATGTGATAACGCTGGCGGGCTTTGCAGGGCAACCAGCTTCCGCAAAAGATTCTGATGTCATGAAAGGACAAAGGGATGAGTTGATTGCGTATGTAAAAGAACAGCATCTGCAAAAACCAGTGTTGATGGGCTTTAGCTTTGGCGGTGTGCTGGCAATGTGGATGGCAGCTACAGCACCGGATTTATTTGGAAAGCTGGTTGATATTGATGGTCTTCCTTTTGAAGATGCCCTTGAACATCCCAGCCTGAATATTGATTCTTTACGTGATACCTTGAATACTTATTATCATCATTTACGGTTGCGAACACCTGAACAAATAGCACATAACGATTCCATTCGTCATTCGCCCCAAAATGAAAGGGCAGGCTTTGAATTTGTAAAAAGCCTGATCAGCGACACCACACAAATTCCGCAGGTGATGGCCTGGGATAAAGCGAGTGATAGCAAAGCCGCAGGGTTGATGTTGTGTGAAATAGAAGTGCTGGATTTGAGAGATGATATTGCCAAAATTCAATCGCCCATTTTGGTGTTGGGTTCATGGTTAGGATGGGATAACATCAAAACAAAAGAAGAAGCTGAAAAAGCGTATGCCCTGCAATTTGCCAAAGCAAAAAATTGCCATATTGTTTTTTCAGAAAAAGGGAAGCACTTTTTGATGTGGGATGACTATGATTGGTTCATCCACGAAATAGATAAGTTTTTGGAAGGATAATCATCAGTTCTGCAGCATTATTCATAAATAATATTCAACTCATGATGAAAGCGATTTTTACCACTATTCTTTGCCTGGTATTGCTACAAAGTTTGACAGCACAAAATGGTAGTATTGTAAGACAAACTAAAGTTTCTTTACCCGATACAATGCTCAACAGGATAGCGAAATCTTACCCGGAGATTAAATCATTTAATGATAGTGTAAATGCTTATAAAATCACTTATCTGTCAGATGGTCTTAAAGTCAACGGTTATCTGGTGATGCCTAAAAGACCTGGCATCTATCCTTGTATTATTTATAACAGGGGCGGCAACAGAGAATTTGGCAAGCTTGATCATGGTGATTACGGCTATTATATGGCACAAATAGCAAGTTGGGGATACGTAGTCGTTGGCTCACAGTATCGCGGCAACGATAGTAGCGAAGGCCGGGAAGAATTTGGTGGTAAAGATGTGAATGATGTTTTAAACCTGATACCGCTGTTAAGCCATGTAAAAAGTGCCGATACTTCAAGAATCGGCATGTACGGGGTAAGCCGAGGCGGAATGATGACTTATATTTCGATGAGGAAAACCAATCGCTTAAAAGGTGCTGTTGTGCTGTCGGGAATCACGGATTTGGTTAAGCTGATAGTTACTCGTCCGGCAATGGATACAGGTGTTTATCAGCAGTTAATTCCAAACTATGCAAATGAAAAAACAAATCAATTAGAGGAACGCTCCGCTGTGTATTTTGCAGACAAACTTTGCAGAACAACGCCCTTGCTGATTCTCCAGGGAACAGCCGACTGGAGAGTTCCAACAGACCAGGTTCTTGATCTTGTTGACAAATTATATAAAAACAAACAACCCCTTCGTTTTACCCTGTTTGAAGGGGGTAGTCATGGCGTAGATGAATTTTGGGATGAAGTAAGCCAGCAAACGAAAATATTTCTTGACAGATATGTACGGGATAAATTATCCTGGCCATCATTAACGCCTCATGGTTTTTAGAGTAATTGAATACCAGGTTATGTGTTACTTGTTGGTAACCTGCAGTTTTATCAGCCGTTCTGTAAACGAGCACTTTTTTATTGGTTGCAGAAAATGGCTCAGCAACCTATTGTGCGTGGATTGAAAAATGGGCAAAAACAAAAGCAACGAAGAGTAATCGTTTCATGTTTTTTCTTTGAAAAGTAATGAGTAGTGATGTATAAGAAAAGAAAACGAAAGAGAAGTGTAATTACAGATTTAAGTAGTGGCTCAACTTGAAAAAGGGGTTGTCGTATCATCATCATTCCGCTATTGCCGCTACATTCTCTTTATAACCTGAGCGTCTCGCAAGCGGCTTTGTTCGGAATCTGATGATTGAGTAATGAAGATATTGAAACATAATGTCTACAATACAAATTCTTATTCAAATTCATAAGAGCAGATTCCGCACAAAGCCCTCGCAATCTTGATGAAGGTTTGAGTTCGTGTTGAGGACATCCCGATGAAATCGGGACAAGTCTTGCGGAATGACGAAAGATTGATATTTCAAACCACATCACTACATAGATTTATCCATTCTACTTGTAATAAAAAACCATTCTATCTATGCCCTTTAGCCTTTGTGAGAGTGTGCCCTCAACACCATGGTCGGTGTAGCTTGCCGTTAAGAGATAAGCACCTTTTTTAACGACAGGAAATTTCCCCTCTGTGCCGGTGTAATAACTAAAGTCGGGTGAAGAAGAAGCCTGTAGTATCCATTGCACCATCGCGGCGGCTTGTTCTTTTGTTAACTCGGGATGCGATGGCATACTTACCTTACCCCATACACCAACCGAGCCTTCCAAAATATGCTTTTGCAGCAAAGCCATATTGGCGGCATCAGCACTATATTTTTTACCAATCTCGGTAAACGATGGACCTGCTGTAAGCTTCCCCGAAATTCGGCCGGTGCGTTTAGAGTTAACTGAGTGATTGAATAGTTAACTTTAAATTTTACAAACCATGAAAAGAAAGATTACAGAAAGCCAGATGGTGGCAGCTATTAAGAAGCAGGAAGCCGGCATAGGGGTTAAAGAGATTTGCCGGGAATTAGGCATCAGCGATGCAACCTTTTACAACTGGAAAGCAAAGTATGGAGGCATGGAAGTAGGTGATGTGGCAAAGATGCGGGAGTTGGAAAAAGAGAATACGGAACTAAAGAAAATGTTTGCTGAAATGAGTATTGAAAACCGTGCACTGAAAAATCTGTTGGAAAAAAAGTTCTAACGCCCCAAGTGAAGCGGGAAGCTGTTGATTATCTTGTAAGGGATGAGCAGCTGAGTAACCCTAAGGCGTGTAAGCTGATAGGTATCTCCCGAACAACCTGTCAGTACAAAGCAAAACCAAAAGATGACAGTGAGTTACAGAAAGCACTAACAGCACTAACGGATAAACATGCAGCTATAGGTTACTGGCAGTGCTGCTACCGGCTATGGAACAAAGGTTACAATTGGAATCATAAGCGCATTTACCGTGTATATACAGAGATGAAACTGAACATCAGAAGAAGAGCAAAGAAGCGCCTGCCTGACAGAGTAAAGCAACCCCTGGTAAAAGCAGCAGCGCCCAATGAAACCTGGAGCATTGACTTTATGAGTGATAGCTTGGTGGATGGCAGAAAATTCCGTTTACTGAATGTGATTGATGATTTTAACCGTGAGTCATTAGCTATAGAAGTGGATACCTCGCTGCCCTCTTTGCGGGTAATACGGGTATTGGATCAGTTGATGACACAAAGAGGTAAACCCTCTCATATCAGAACAGACAACGGTCCGGAGTTTATCTCTCATAAACTGCAACAGTGGTGTGAGCAGAACAACATCACAATGCAATACATACAACCGGGCAAGCCCATGCAGAATGCTTACATTGAAAGGAAGAACGGAAGCATCCGGCGTGAACTATTAGATGCCTACTTATTTTATTCATTAACAGAAGTAAGAGCGATGAGTAAAGAATGGAGAAACGACTATAATACGGAAAGACCTCACAAATCATTAGGGTATCTGTCACCGCTTAAGTATGCCCAGCAGTATTACAAAACCAGAGAATCCGAACCGCCGCTTTATCCACAAACAGCGAACGCAAATACTTCACCGATTGAAGAGAGCTGTTTAGTGGATAAAATAGTTGAAAAACAAAAAGATGATTAACTTGGAAAACTCTAATTGCTCATGGCACTACAATAAGGGGAGCTTACACTGCCAATTTGCTGTTGAAGTTGTGGCAATTGAAACAATTTGACGATTGAATAGCTACTAAGCCTACATCATCCTTTGCAATAGTTTGATTCAGAAGCGAGGGCAGTTTTGCCGTATCGCCCACATACGTTACCTGCAACAACACTTCCTTTGTATTGATTTCATCATACTTCGAATCGCCATCTTCTTTGTCCTTAACCGAGATGGAATAAGCTACCGAAGAGGTACTGCTAACAGCGCCCCTTTTAGGGCTAGTGATGGCAACTACAGGCGGCGTATTGTTTTGTTGAAAGATGTGGAGTTTGTTCTTTGCATATACGCTAATGCAAAGGAACAGGATAATGAAACAAAAACAAACCTCTTTTCTTTTCATACACTTTTTACCCTGTTATGCTTTATCAATTTCGCCTGCCACACGCTGCGCCGAACGGATGCACGATTCCATGCCACGGCTCATGTTATCGGCATAAGTACCTGCAAAATAAAGCCTGCCTTCCGGCATAAGAATCTGAGGCCAGAACTTATGCATTTCCCCAATGGGAAACGCTTCCATTTCGCAAACAGGCGCGTATTTATCTTTCGACCAATCTTTGGTAAGTGCCTGTTCAATCGTGTCTCCTTTACCCGGATACACTTCCCGAAACGCAGCCAGCACACGTTGTGCCGATAAGCCACTTGGTCCATAAGCTTTCAATACTACTTTATCCGTAGCCACTTCATTTGTTTCTACCCAAATAGAAGAAATATCCGGATGTTCAAATTCCATATTGATGCTCTTAAAACCATCGTCCAGCCAAAATTGGGTAGCCGCTTCAAACACATAAAAAGGATGCGATGAATATTGCATATTGTCAACCACATATTGCTTTTCAGCCGATAGGGCCGGCGTTACCGGGATGTTTTTAAATACCGGCAGCGTGATGCAGTTTACAAAATAATCAGCAGTGAGTTTTTCTTCCTCATCGCGGTAAGGTTTGTAAGTAACCGTAACACTGTTGGCGTCGTGCTGAATAGCAGTAACCGGATGGTTGAGTTTGAGGCGATTGCCTAAGGCTTTGGCAAAAGCAATTGGCAATTGCTCGTTGCCTCCTTTTAAATGATACGTATCTCCTTCTGAAAGAGGAATGCCTCGCTCTTTCATAATAAACAATCGCCAGACCGCATACAATGCTGATTCATCTTTTCCACCCAAAAAACGAAGTGCGGCATCGGTAGCACCTTCTTTTTTATAAAGCTCATACACCGATATATTATCCAACTCATCATACCCAACACCAAAAGGTTGATACGCATCTTTAAACTTACCTGTATAACTATCTATGTAAAGCGACCGGAGTGCATAGAAAGGATGGTGCGATAAAAACTGTATCTCTTTTTCATTAAAACCAAAGCCTCTAAGAACAGTAGCATCCTGAAGCATCTCCGGTGAATAGAACTTGCCCTCAATCATTTTCAATGTATGACTGTTGGGTGCTGCTTCCGAACCTTCGGCATGAGGATAAGGGATCACTGTAAGATTGAATTCTTTTACATAATCGAAAAATTGCTCGTAGCCAGGCTGGGTAATATGGTCGGACACACAAGCCATCTGATAGTCCATCGCGACCTGTAAAAATATGCCCGCCATAACGTCCGCTCGCTTCCAGAATGGTTACATCATGGCCTTTCTTCATCAGTTCATAACCACAACTTAACCCGCTAATGCCCGCGCCTCCTACAGTGATTTTCTTTTTGCCTTGAGAAGATGTTAGATGATTGATATTAGTTTCATTTCGCTGTAAAGTGGTTGCTGATAATATCTGTGGTGCAAGTGATGCGCCTACACCGGCCAGCAATGTGTTTTTGATAAACGTTCTTCGTTTCAGATCGCTCATTATAATTCCTATATGTTATTCAATATGAAAAGCTTCGCTGTTTACAAATATAGATTTTGATTGAATGAAACCATTTGTTGTGTTGATATAATTTAAGCAAGCTACTGCTTCTTTTCATTTTTTTCGCCCATGTTGGTAGGCACCGACATGACACTCCTTGAAACAAATTTTGCTGGTGAAGAACACCAGCAAAGGCAAAAACTATGAGTATAGCCTATTATTTTTGAGTAGTGGTACAGTTTGAAAAAAGTAGCGATAACCTGTAAGGTTTACTTATTGTTAGCGATTATCATAAACGTAGAACCTGACAGGTTTTATTTGAAATATTTCAAACCGTACCACTACCCATTTTTGAAACATAATTTTTAAATTGATTATTTCAATACATTGTATCCATTTTCCAAAACACGATTGTATGACCTGTTTCAAATCTTTGTTTACAGCTTTTGTTTTTGCCCTTCTTTTTTGCATACAAAGCATCGCACAACAAAGCAGTCTGCCACACAGCACACCGGAAGCAGAAGGCGTTTCAGCAACCAATATTGCAAAGTTTGTTGAAGCGGCCAGCAACAGCCAGACCGAGTTTCACAGCTTTATGTTGTTGCGCCACGGTAAGGTTATTGCCGAAGGTTGGTGGAATCCCTATCGCTCCGATTTAAAGCATTCTTTGTACTCATGCAGCAAAAGCTTTACCGCTACAGCGGTTGGGTTTGCGGTGCAGGAAAAGAAGCTTTCGTTAGATGATAAAGTGGTGAAGTTTTTTCCAAACGATCTGCCCGATACGGTCAGCCCATATCTTGCTGAATTAACAGTAAAAGATGTACTGATGATGTCGGACGGGCAAACCCCTGATCCAAGTTTTATTGTAAGTGTCAGAGACAGCAACTGGGTAAAAGGATTTTTATCCACTCCCATTGTATATGAGCCGGGCACTACCTTTTTATACAATTCATTGGGCACTTATATGCTCAGTGCTATTGTGCAAAAAGTAACAGGTCAAAAAGTAATTGACTATTTAACGCCACGGTTATTTACACCGCTCGGCATACAAGGTATAGATTGGGAAACCGATACCAAAGGCATTAACACAGGTGGCTGGGGTTTGCGTTTAAAAACAGAAGACATGGCAAAGTTTGCCGAATTGTTTTTACAGGGAGGCAAATGGAATGGGAAGCAAGTGATTTCAGCAGATTGGGTAAAAGAAGCCAGCACAGAAAAAATAATGCAAGACCCGTCGGCACCACAATCGAAAAAAGATTCGAGCGATTGGCTGCAAGGATATTGTTACCAGATGTGGCGCTGCCGGCACAATGCTTATCGTGGTGACGGAGCATTTGGACAATTTATGATTGTAATGCCGGATGAAGATGCTGCTATTGCCATTACCGCCGAAACTGCGGATATGCAGGCCGAAATCAATTTGGTGTGGCAATACTTGTTGCCTGCGTTTCAAAAAGATAAATTGCCTGCCAATAATGCTGCCGATGCAGTGCTTGCCCAACAATTGAAAACACTTGCCCTGCCGGTTCCTCAAAGCAATACAAAAACTACAACATCGAACAATAAGACGTTTACTTTAGATACAAATAAGCTGCAGATTCGTCAATTGTCATTTCAATCTGTAAACAATAACACTTACTCTGTAAAGTTTGTAACCGATGCAGGTTCTTACACGATACCTTTTGGAAACGGTAAATGGAGTTTATCTCAAACGGCCAAGCCGGGGCCATCGCTTACTGCCAGTGCGATTGAAAATACATCTATGATTTATCCAACAAAAGTTGCCGGCGCCTATACATGGAAAGATGCCAATACCTTGCAATTGGTGTTGCGGTATATTGAAAGTCCGCACACAGAAACATTCACTTGTCATCTAACAGGCGATAAAGTAACCGTTGAAGAAACAAAAAGCGAAGATTTTGGAAAAGTAAAAACGGTAATGAATGGCGTGTTGGTGAATCAGTAAGAAATTCTTTTGTCATTTATTTTATGTTACAGCGGGTCTTTCAATGGAAACCAGCGTTGTATAAAAAAGCAATACCCATTTCATTTAACAATAACAGAGCCTGTCATACCCGGATGAATGCTGCAGTGGTAATTGAATGTACCGCTACTGTTGAATGTAAAGGAGTAGGTGGCACCAGTGTTTACATTACCACTGTTGAAACTGTTATCATTGGCAGTAACGGTGTGCGTCATGTTATCGTTATTCGTCCAAGTAACAGTAGTGCCCTTTGTTACGGTGGTAACAGCAGCAGCAAAACTCATATTTGCGATACTCACCTTATTGCTGGTGCTGCCTGAAGGAGGAGGAGGTGTATTGCTGCCATAAGAACTGTTGGTTTTGCTACAGCCGCAAAGAAACAAAACCATGCATACTATGATTGTGTACGTAATTGTAATACTTTTCATATCCATTTGTTTATAATGAATACGAAAACGCATAGAAAAGGTTGGTTGTAGTTGTATATTTTAACTGCTAAAAATGTAAGTGCATATTATCTGCGCTGTAAAGGTCGTGCTGCAAGCGGGTTTGCCTGAAGTTTGATTACACCTGCCTTTTTAACTTTTGAAGGAAGTTATATACAAAACACCGGCACCAGATCCAAATAATGATTCTAATGCTGCAAACAAGGTAGAAAGGATACAAAACTGTAAAAGCCACGATCAATCACTCTTCACACAACGCCATTGCTTAGAGCATTTGTGTTTTTCAGAATAAAAATCCGAACC
Source organism: uncultured Chitinophagaceae bacterium (assembly GCA_963847085.1). Lineage (GTDB taxonomy): Bacteria > Bacteroidota > Bacteroidia > Chitinophagales > Chitinophagaceae > Ilyomonas. The sequence goes on from CAWJYO010000006.1 coordinate 195,615, forward strand.
AACTACTTAGTTTGCTTTTTTAAAATAATGATCATAGCCATCAGTAATGTTGTAATCGAACAGATGCAGGGCTGTACTATCTTTCTTTACAATCAGTTGTTCAGGTTGCAGGTACAATTTATCACCTACTAATGCATGAGGAAACTTGAGTATAGATTGATTGGTAGTAGAATGTATAGAATAACGGCTGCTATCTCTAAGCCCGGCACCTTGGTAAAGAACGTACGTAGAATCGTTGTGTAAAGTGAGAGTAATGATTGCTTTTTCGGAAGGCCTTATCGTATCTCCGCCAATACCGCCAACTGAAAATACCCATTGCCACTCACCTTTTGCCGTAGTATCGCTGGGTGTTACCCAATCGTGAAAGCAGGAATTCAGTGCAAAAAGAAAAAGAACTGCAACTGAAAAGAAGAGCAAACGTTTCATTGTAAAATGATTTATAGTACCTGATTTCCCGTTATAAAAAAACGTTGCTTTTAACGAGGCCAATAAAATACTGAAACCGGAAATAAACAGGCTGATAGCCATTTAAGATTTGTTTTTGCCTTTATTTTTATTGTCGTAGCGGCGCACTCCGCGTTGTATAAATTCTTGAGAACGCAGGTCTATTGTTGATGGCTATACTTGCGCAGGTACTTTCTTTCCCGGTAAGAATTTTTCTGTAAGCCACTTTCTGATTGGTAAGTCGTAGAGTTTTAAAAACATATAAGCAAGCGTAACAGCACTAATCAATATAAGCAAACCAAACGGCCATGCTTGCGCAATTGTTTTGTGTTCATCTACTACCCATGCAGTAAATATGTAAATGAAAGGATAGTGAATAATGTAAACAGGATAGGATATATTACCAATAAACCGACATATAGCTTCTATCCTTTTATTTTGTATGCTTCCACTTGCACCCAGATAAACAATGATAGGAAAAATGATGATAATGCTCAATGCTTCATACAGTCCATTCATCCAAAAATGTTCCGTGTTGTTGCCGCCAATTCTTGGAATTGAGAGGATAACAATCAGTAACAAACTGCACCAGATAAATGTATTGCCCATATTGCCTGGCTTTATAACTCGCGCCAACAACATACCGGCAAGAAAAGGATAACACAATCTTGTAAAGCCAATGCGCAACTGCTCCGGCGTGAGAGACCATCCGCCAATTAAATCTCCATTCTTGTTTGTTATACCATATTGTAGTGAAGCTGCGGCTGCAATCAGTACAAGTATCGTGAGTACTGTTCTGGATGTTTTTCTTAAAATGAGCGCGTACATTATGTTGGCGATGTATTCAAAGAAAAGCGTCCAGGCCGGACCATCCAGCGGGTGAAATTCACCCCAGCCTCTTATGTCGAGTGATAACGGAACCGGTATTAATGTGTATCCGATAAGCATTACCAATATCAATTTCCAAACCGGTGTGCCGCTAATAGGTGGAAACACAACATTGGATGCACTAAAATAAAAACAAATTGCGCCGATAGTCATACCAATAATGATCATCGGGTGCAAACGAATCAACCTGCGTTTAAAAAAATCTTTTATACTCATTTTGCTCCACCTGTCATCATAAGCATGTGCAATTACAAACCCTGATAATAAAAAGAAGAAATCAACTGCGAGATAACCATGATTGATATACATTTTAGTGGCGTCGCCGCCTGCAAAAGGCTCCATTATATGCATGCAAATAACCATAATGGCAGCTACACCACGCAACCCGTCTAATATCTTATAATGACTTTTTGAATCGGAAAAAACTGAACTTACTGTATTTGTGCTCATAAACAATCGTTGGCTGCAATATACAGGTTGGAATCATTTTATTTGGTTTGCAATTGTTGGTTTTCTTCAACATAAATACCTAACACAACGCATTACCTACTCTTGTTTCTTTCGCAAGCTTTTCTGGTATTGATCTAAAAAATCAAACTCTTTAGTAGCTTCAATGGGCTTCATAACTTGTTCTTCATCTTTCAAAACCATTACTTTATTTTCGGAAGAAGAAAAAGCTTTCCATGCCGGAAGCGAAGCTCCATTCGGGTTTCCGGTCTTTGCAAAGTTTGTCCAGTAGTCCGACATTACACTTGATAGCTTCTCGTCAGCTTCACTCCAATTATTTTTCCACGTGTACAAAGTGTTCAAGGCAAAAGGAATTTCGGATGAATGAAAAGCACCGTATTGTTCCTCGCCGGGTGCGGCTTGAGCAAACATATATACATACACCGGATGATGTCCTTTTGTTGTTTGCAACCTCGCCCAGGTATAAGCCTGCCACGCAAATAAATTGTCTCTATTTAAAGCAAACAACGATTTGGTAATGGTCTCTTTTGAGCCTGCGGGAAAGGCTTCTAAATACGCATCTGCCAGGGAGCCGTATTTTTCTTTTGCGCTTGTTACATAAGCGGCACTATCCACCGGCGCAGAAGGGAAGCCATCGTCTTTATTCCATCCCGTAATTATGGGCACATCGTTTTGCTCATCGTTATTAAAAATAGTATAAATATCTTTTGGCAAAACATAACCATCAATTACAGGACTTGCCACAAATGAAGCTGATAGCTTTTGCAACGAATCGGCTGGCATCTTTCTTAAATCATCTATCGAAGTAGTATTTAGTTTTTGCAGTAAAGCTTCTCCTTTCTGTTCAGCATCATGCAAGCTCAAGTCTCTGCCATCGACGCTAAACATGCCGCCACTTTCAGCAATGGCTTTGCTAAATAAGCCTTTTGCTAACGGCGATGCCACCAACGCATTCACGCTAAACGCACCGGCTGATTGACCAATGATGGTAACATTGGCCGGATCGCCGCCAAAAGCAGCAATGTTTTGTTGCACCCAATGTAAGGCTGCCAACAGATCGAGAAACGCATAATTGCCTGATGCTTTACCGTTCGATTCTTTTGATAACTGCGGATGCGCCAGGAAGCCAAACACACCTACACGGTAGGGAATAGAAACAAACACAACGCCTTTCTTTGCCATGTTTTCACCATCATAAATAGGGCAGGCAGTACCGCCCGAAACAAAGCCGCCGCCATAAATCCAAACCATCACGGGTTTCTTTTGGGTTGATGATTGGGCAGGTGTCCAAACATTCAGATACAAACAATCTTCGCTGATAGGCGATGCCGGAATGAGATAAGGTGCAGTGTACATGGCAAACGGCACCGGTTTGTTTTGCATAGGGCTGGCGGCAAATGCATCGCATTTCTTTATGCCTTGCCAATGCGCTACCGGTTGTGGTGCCTTCCATCGCAATGCTCCAACAGGCGGTGCCGCGAAAGGAATGCCTTTATAAATGCTTACTGTATTATCGGCGTTGGTGGTGCCACCTATTTTGCCGCCTTCGGTTTGAACAATGTTGGTTTGTTTTTGTGCCCAAATATGGGCAAAAACAAAAGCTATGGCACCAATCAACAGCAGCAATCTTTTCATGTAAAATGGCGTTGGTTTGTAAAGATGAAGATAAGTAAAGAGAAGTGGAAACAAGAACATCTGCGGTTCCTGTTGAATAATTATTGCGTTACTAGCGCACAGAAACGCTGCGCGAAATCTTTGTAGCCGTTGCGCCTGTTTGTTTTATCAATATCTTATTCAACCTATAGATTTCTGCTTTTGTTTTTGCCCCAAAATCATCCAATCTTCCATTGTACAATTTCATTCACCCATTCTTTTTTATACGGCCCAGTAATGCGAATGTAATTGTCGGTGTAGCCTTCCATCATGCCGCTTTTATCCGCTTCTTCAAACAACACATCTCTTATTTCACCGGCATGTTGTTGTGTAAAATGCTGCAGTTTCATGTAAGATAAATTGCGCAATATTTTATTTCGCTGATGTCTTATGTTGACCGGAACAACAGGCTGCATTTCCAACGCTTTGGTATTGTCTCTTTCCGAATAAGTAAATACATGCAGATAACTTACATCGAGGTTGTGAAGAAACTGAAATGTCTCTTCAAAATGCTCATCGGTTTCGGCAGGAAAGCCAACAATCACATCTACACCGATGGCGCAGTGCGGCATTAAATGCTTTATGAGAGCCACTTTTTCAGCATACAACTCTCTGCGATAACGGCGGCGCATCAAACCCAATACTGCATTGCTTCCGCTTTGCAGCGGGATATGAAAATGAGGCATGAATTTCTTGCTGGCCGCCACGAAGCGGATGATATCTTCCGACAACAAATTGGGCTCGATAGATGAAATGCGGAAACGCTCAATTCCATCTACATTATCTAATTTTTGAATCAAATCAAAAAAGCTTTCTTCGTGCTGCTTATTGCCATCAGCACCTTTGCCAAAATCGCCTAAGTTCACGCCGGTCAACACGATTTCTTTTACGCCTTTTTGGGCTAATAATTGTGCATTCGCAACAACGTTTTCAATACTATCACTGCGACTTTTACCACGCGCCATCGGTATGGTACAAAACGAGCAATTGTAATCGCAGCCGTCCTGCACTTTTAAAAACGTTCGGGTTCTGTCGGTTAAAGAAAAAGAAGAATGAAAGCCGCTTACCTCTTCAATATCGCAGCTACTGATTTTGGTTGAATCGCCTTTGGTAAATTCTTTTAAATGTTGGCTTAAATTAAATTTCTCTGCTGCGCCTAACACCAGATCAACGCCTTCAATTTGGGCAATCTCTTTTGGTTTTAACTGTGCATAACAGCCAGTGATGACAACAACACTTTCGGGCGATTTGCGTTGAATACGACGCACTAACTGCCGGCATTCTTTATCGGCATTTTCTGTAACAGAGCAGGTGTTGATGACATACACATCGGCTTTGTCGTCAAACCCTTTTTTTTCAAAACCATCCCTTTCTAATTGCCTTGATAAAGCCGATGTTTCTGAAAAATTGAGCTTGCAACCCAAGGTATGAAATGCCACCGAACGCTTTGTTTGCATAAGCGGGCAAAGATATAAACAGATAAACAGATTGAAATACGAAGAGACTAAGGAAGACTTAAAATTGGGAGTCGAGCAATAAAAATATAGTTCACCTCGGCTTGTATTTCGCCTCGGTGAAAATTTGTTTCGCCTCGGTTTGCAAAAGCTCTTGCATACTTACAGCATCGCCTTTTGCTTTCATCCATTTTTTTACAATTTGCCAGCCCACAAACAACCCGATATTGCCCGGTGAATTTTGCCCCAACGCTTCGGTTCTTGGCGCTTCGTTAGTATAATCTCTTATCTGAGAAGGATCGTTGGTGTACAGCAAATTGTTTTCAATAAAATAGTTCCATATCGTGGCTTCGTTATCATAACAACCTTTTAATTGTGCCGCTGTATAACCTGTTTTTAAAGTATCTTCTGTTTCGGGTAACAGATGATCGAGAACATACATGCGCTTGCCTTCTTCCACCATTTGCTCAATCAATGTTTTGGTGCCTGATGGCTGCGGATAAATATCATTGATGATGTTCGTAAGGCTGCTTACCGGAATGTAGGCTTTTTCAAATTTTCGGCTTTGATAATCGGGATAAATCTCTTTGAAAAAATCAGTTTGATAAGCCGAAAAATTTTTGCCCAAATACAACTGCAAGCCAACAGCAATGCCACTTTCAGTAAGCACATTGCTATAGCCTTCAAACGGACCAATAAACGTAATGATTTGCTTCGGGAGTTGATACTTAGGAAAATAATATTTTGTAAACTGCAAGCCTCTTTCAATTTCTTTTTGTTCTTTATCAAAAGAAGAAAACTGTTGTTCTGCCGAATCGAAAACCGGCTTGTAATCGTGTATAAACAGCTTCAGGTTTTTGATCACACTATCAGGTACGGCAGGTATAGAAAGGATATTGTAAAAATAATCGTTTACAAACGTTCCATATTGTTGCTGCAACTTGTTAATCGAAGCTTCGGTGCGCGTTGTATCTATCGAAAAAAAGTCTTTCTCAAAACGCTTTACTGTTATCTCAACTTTTATATTGGATACATCGGGAATGTTCTTTTTGTTTTTGCAGGAAAAAAGAGCAATAACAGAAATGACTGCAATACAAAACCATTTATTCATCATGCTAAAATAAACCGCGCTTTTTTGTTTTACGTTGATGAATTTTTATTTTACACTTCTTTTGGTTACGAAAAGAGAGGTTTTGTTTTTGCACGAATTATACAATGATTTATTTTGGAAATAAAGCTCCCGCAGATAACGCCGATTGCCGCAGACACAATATGCAAAATCTGCGTAAATCAGCGCTATCTGCGGGCTTATTTTCTAATATTCTATTCAATTCATTTTGAAGGCTGCTTTTATTCAATTGATTTATTCTTTCCCTTTTCGTGGCACAACATTTATTCGTCAATTTTGTAACACCAACAAAACACCATGAAAATATTTTTAGCGCAGCAGAATTATCATATCGGGAACTTTGAAAGTAACACAAAAAAAATCATCGAAGCGATTGAAAAAGCCAAAGCGCAGGGCGGCGATTTAATTGTGTTCAGCGAGCAAAGTGTGTGCGGTTATCCCGCAAGGGATTTTTTAGAGTTTGCCGATTTTATTAAGAAATGTTACGAAAGCATTGATGCTATAAAAGAACATGCAGATACCATTGGAGTATTGATTGGCTCACCGGCACGCAACCCTAACGTTGAAGGTAAAGATTTGTATAATGCAGCCTTTTTTTTACATCAAAAACAAATCAAGGCCGAAGTGCATAAAACATTGCTGCCAACGTATGATGTGTTTGATGAATACCGCTATTTCGAACCTGCAGCGCAATGGGATGTTGTCCATTTTATGGGCAAGAAATTAGCCGTTACAGTGTGCGAAGACATCTGGAATATTGACGATAATCCTCTCTATCTTACCTGCCCGATGGATCAACTGATGCAGCATCAGCCCGACATTATGATCAACCTGAGTGCATCGCCGTTCGATTACCTGCATGAAGAAAACCGGCGCGATGTAATTCGCAAAAATGTGCTGCATTATAAGCTGCCCATGATTTATTGCAATGCCGTTGGAAGCCAGACGGAGATTGTGTTTGACGGTGCTTCGGTGGCGTATAACAAAAGCGGGGAAGTGTGCAAGGCGTTGCCTTCATTTGCAGAAGCATTGGACTTTGTGATATTTGATAATGATGATATTGTGGCTGAAGAAACAAGGAATAAGGAGCAAGAAACAAGGATCAAGACTGAAGAATACAAGAGCCGGAACGAGCCTGCCAACATCGCTACTTTGGAGGCATCGCGTAACATTGTGCAAGTGTACCAGGCGTTGGTAATGAGCATTAAAGATTATTTTACAAAAATGAATTTTACCAAAGCTATTATTGGTTCTTCGGGTGGTGTTGATTCGGCAGTAACGCTGGCTTTGGCTTGTGAAGCTTTGGGTAATGAAAATGTTCGTGCCGTGTTGATGCCGTCGCCTTACAGCACAAGTCATAGTGTTGATGATGCAGTAAGATTGAGCGAGAACCTGCAAAATCCTTATGACATTATCCGCATTAACGAGGTTTACGAAACATTCCTGCAAACACTTCATCCCATCTTTGGCAATCTTCCTTTTTCGGTTGCCGAAGAGAACCTGCAAAGCCGAACCAGAGGCAATATTTTAATGAGCATTGCCAATAAATTCAATTTGATTTTATTAAACACCAGCAACAAAAGCGAACTGGCAACCGGCTATGGAACCTTGTATGGCGATATGGCCGGCGGGCTGGGCGTGCTGGGCGATTGCTATAAAACGCAGGTATATGAACTGGCAAAATACATCAATCGCGATAGCGAAATCATTCCTGCCAACATCATTCACAAAGCGCCCAGCGCTGAGCTTCGCCCCGACCAAAAAGATACGGATAGCCTGCCTGATTATGATGTATTGGATAAAATTTTGTTTCAATACATCGAGCGCCGACAAGGTCCGGCAGAAATAAAAGCGCAGGGTTTTGATGCGCATCTGGTTGACAGAACCTTATCGCTTGTGAACCGGAATGAATACAAGCGAAATCAGTTTTGTCCCATCATTCGTGTGTCACCAAAAGCGTTTGGAGTAGGAAGACGTGTGCCAATTGTAGGCAAATACTTAAGCTGAGAATGCGTTTTAGAAGTAACAGAAACTACCTTTAAAAACTTAACATAGGTAGACAGCAGTCAATATTATTTTTGCGTTATCATTTTTTAAACAAAACCAAATCAAATGGATAACAGAAACATGCCTAACCAAAATGGAATGTTGGGCAAAAAAGAATTGAGAAAACAGTTAGCCGATAAAATTGAAGCTGCCATACCCGAATTGAAAACAACTTTGGGCGACAAGAAATTTCACAACCGCATAAAAAAAGCGGTGAAGCACATTACAGAAGGGCTGCACAAAAAGGAAGCAGTGAAAACTGTAAAAAAAGCAAAAGCTATTGCAAAAAAAGTTTCGTCGCCTAAAAAAGCGGCAGTAAAAAAAGCAGGTTTATAAATACATGTTTTAAAAACGGGAATTGCGTAACAAAATAAAAGAACGACATTTAAATGTGGCTAACCTTACACAAAACCACACGCAAAGTCATTCTTTTGTTTTTGCCACTTTTTTAACCACTTATACATTTTAAGTTTAGCAGGCAGCACAGGTTACTTTTACTGAAAACGTTTGCCAATGTGGGTTACAGCCATCCTACATCCCACATCGTATATCTAACATTATATTACATTGCAACGCCCTCCAATTTTTCAAACCGCCCCCCTTTCTTAGCCAGTTTAATGCGATAAACAATACCTTCTATTTCATTAAAATCACCTGGATAAAAAGGATATTCAGGAACCAGCTTTGCAGTTGTACTGGCTGCTACCGGTATGTTTCTTTTAGCCAACAATTTAATGGCTTCAACACGTTCTTCGCCTTCCAGTTCTTCAAACCTGCCCCAGCCAATTACACTTTGCCAGTTTGAAATATCAGAAGTATCATCCACTTCAAAACACACTTCGGGATTTTCGCGCATCATGGCCATTTTCATTCCTTCCAGCGAATGTGCATACACCGATGTGCCGTCATACGCATAACCAACAGGAACTACGTACACAATGCTATTTGCAGTACATCCGATTCTGCCAACGTACTGGCGTTGCAGCAACTGTTCAACTTGTTCTTCGTTTAATTGTCCGAACATAGAATTTGTTTTGTGTAAAACTAAAAGCAGCATAGCGTTTACTTACTGACAAGCGTTGCCTTGCCACCTGATTGATAGCATATAAGGAACAACACAATCATGACAACAATCATGTGCACCATTCTTTATGCTCATATTATTGTGTAAAAGCAAATGAGACCTTCGGGTTATTCTTTACTACAATTATCATTTTATGAAAACAATAATCGTTGGTACCGATTTTTCAAACAGCGCTCATAACGCAGTGTATTACGCAGCCCGTTTGTCGGCTTCAGTAGGTGCAAAATTGATCCTTTATCATGCAGTAGAAACCAATGCTGTTGTTGAAGAATCAACAATGATGGATTTAGGTGAGTATTATGCTGATGATGCACTTACCCAACTAGAGCAACTCAAAGAAGAGTTGATGGCTTATACCGATCATTCGATACCCATAGACACGAAACTAAGATGGGGAAATGCAGATGTTGAAATCAACCAATTGTGTTATGAAGAAAAACCCTTCGTGGTGGTAATGGCAGCCACCCAAAAAAATTCGTTGGACAGGTTTCTTACCGGAAGCCGCACCGTTAACATTCACCGGCAATGCAGAGCACCGCTGTTGCTGATACCCGAAAATACCTCGTTTACAAACATTAAAACGATAGCCATTGCTAGTGATTTTAAAAATGTGGTAGATTCAATACCGTTGCAGGAATTAACACACTGGCTAAGAAACTTTACAGCCAATTTGGAAATTGTAAACATAGCTCCTGCCCAGGGAACTAAAGGAGAAGATGTAGCAGAAGCCGTTGCAATGGAAACACATTTCCACGAATTCAATCCACAGTTTCGGTATGTTACCAACAACGAGCCATTGGCAGGGTTGTATCAATATGCAAAACAATACCAACCCGATCTTTTAGTAATTGTACCAAAACCTCATGGGTTGTTTCATAAAAGTTTATGCAAGCAGTTGGTTCTGCATCCTGCTATGCCTCTTTTGATAATGCGCAAACATTTACAGGATTGTAATTGCGAATAAAAAAGCTGCAATTACAAGAATGATAAAATTCATACAGCAACCTGATTTGTATTTGTATCGAAAGAAACAACAGGGATTATTTTCGTCATTACAATAGCATTGGCAACCTCAAATCATCTTGCATGACACTAAAGATAGAAAAAGGAAAAACCGTAAAAGAAGTGCAGCAGTACTTTAATGCCGTCTATCCTTACCTTACCATTGAGTTTATTAAAAAGGTATTGGGTAAGGAAGAAGTAATGCAGAACAATGAAATGTTTCAAAGCTCTTCTGCAATTATCAACATTGATAAAGAGCAAACGGTTGCCCATTTGGAAGAGGATTTTTTGAACAAAGCCGGATTGATGGTAAAAGTGTATCGCCGCTTTTGCAATGTGTGGATTGAAGCCACGCTTACTGAAGACTGGACCCTGGAACAACAAAACAAAGAAGGACAACTGCTAAGCGAACTGAATGGAACAGCGGTTTAATAAGGCAGATTGCGAAGTTTGTTTTCGTTCAAAATAATAATTTTTCCTGCCTGCATGTCTATCAAACCTTCTTTCTTAAAATCGGCAAGTGTGCGGATGAGCGATTCGGTAGCAATACCAATGGATTGCGCTATGTCTTCGCGCGAGAGGTTGATAACCGTTGGTTTCTCATCATCGCTTTTGTATTTTTCTGCCAGCCGAACAATGCCATACGCTACTTTCTTGCGCAATGTATTGTAAGCAAGGTTCACCAAATCTTCTTCTTTCTCCAGCATGTTGTGCGTTATCAACTGGATAAATTCTTTGGCTGTTTGTGCATCAGAGGTTACTAAGTTTTTAAAATCATCGCGTGGAATAAGCATCATCTCTGTGTCTTCCAGCACTTCAGCATTGTCTTTATAATTCATATCCTGAAGCACCGGCAGATAGCCCAAAAAGTCGCCGGCAGTAAACATATTTGTAATCAGTTCTTTCCCATCATCATTGGTTTTGTACACTTTTACTTTTCCACTAATAACGTAATATACCGCTTTAGGTTTTTGCCCTTCGTTGTATAGCACCTGGCGTTTTTTATAATTGTAAATAATGCTTTCGTTGCTCGTCAATTGCATCAAACCTTTTTGCCTTGCGCCATCAATAAAAGCCGTTACCTGTTGTGTTTCTGTGCTCCATTTTTGTTTTGCAGCGGCTGCTTTTTTCAATCTTACTTCAACTGCATTCAGCAATTCAATGCCGTCAAAGGGTTTGGTTAAATAATCGTCTGCGCCCATTTCCATGCCTTTGCGCAAGTCAGCTTTTTCGGCTTTGGCAGTTAAAAAAATAAACGGAATGGTAGCGGTTTCTTCGTGCTTGCTCAACAAATGAAGTACGCCGTAGCCATCCAAAACAGGCATCATAATATCGCACACAATCAGGTCGGGACGCTGCGCCAGCGCCACTTCCAAGCCTTCTTTACCATTGGCCGCCGTTATTACTTCGTAGTCTGACAGCAGCAGTATTTCAGCCGTATTCTCTCTTACTTCATCGTTGTCTTCTATGATTAATATTTTGCTCATATTGTGCGAATAGTAGTTATTGATAAAAAAGGATAATGAATTATTTTGAATTTAGCCCGCAGATTTGCGCAGATACTTTGTTTTGTATTCATTTGCGACAATCAGCGTTAGCTGCAGGACATTATATTATTAAACGACTATCCTTTTACTGTAACCAACGAGAAAACGTATCGTCACTGCGAGGCACGAAGCAGTCTGTGCAATGTAGCAAAGCCTGACTACTATTGGTAAACCTCTTTCACTATTATCCAAAGACTGCTTCGTACCTCGCAGTGACGAACTCATTGCAACAGTTAACCAGAAGGTTATTACAAACGGACAGTCATTTATTATTAAATTGAAACGAGATTAAAAAGATCAATTTGGTTTTGCATGAATTTATGTTACGCCGGAATGCGCAAAGTAAAAGTTGTTCCCTTATTTAGCTCGCTTTGCACGTCTATCGTTCCGTTCATTAATTCGAGATACTTTACAACAATGTGCAAACCTAATCCTGTGCCCTGAATATTGGCTGCATTTTTTGCCCGGAAAAAGCGCGAAAACAAATACTGTAAATCTTCTTTTGAAATACCGATGCCGTTATCTTTTACCGCTATTTGTAAATGCCCATTTTCTACGGAAGTTTCTATTCTGATAATGCTATTTTCAGGCGAAAACTTAATGGCATTCGACAGCAAGTTCATCATGATATTTTTCAGCAATTGCTTATCAATGATTATCGTTCCATCGCCTTCAAAAACAGTATTTATTTTTTGTCCGGCTTTGCTTATCGGCTCCATTTCGTTGATTACACTCTGAATAATACCAAAGCATTCTTCAGTCGTTACAGTTACCAAAGCGGCTTGTATCAATCCTTCTTCCAGCTTGCCAAGCGATAAAAAATCTTCGAGTATGCTGCGCAGGTCCGACACGGCTGTTTTAATGCGCTGAATGTGCTTTTCGCGCTTAACAGGCTCGTCCATGTCATTGTATTTTTCAAGCAGGTAAGCGGACGTTAATATTGTGCTTAACGGTGTTCTGAATTCATGCGAAGCCATCGTTACAAACCGCGATTTTAATTCGCCCAGTTCCTTCTCTGTTTGTAAGGCTTCGTTCACTTCTTCTTTCGATTTTTCCAATGCCACCAATGTTTCGCGCAACATCTTTGTCCGGTCGGCAACCTTTTGTTCAAGAGCTGTATTCAGTTGTTTAATTTCAGTAGTTATACGTTCCAGTTCTTCCTTTTGCTCTATCACCACTTTTTCACTTTGCTTGCGCACTGTAATATCTATAATAAATGCAATGACATAGGTTTGATCGGTGGTATAGTAAGTAAGACTTATCTCCACCGGAAAAAAAGATCCGTCTTTCCTGCAAGCCAGCAAATCTCTGCCTTCACCCATGCGGCGCGGATGCGGGTCGCCAAAAAAAACATCGCGCTCATGAACATGAGTTTTGCGATATTGTTCGGGCAGTAATAATTCTACCGGCTGCCCCAGCACTTCTTCTTTTGTATAATCAAATTGCGTTTCTGCGCATTTATTAAACTCAATAATTTGCCCGTTTGCGTTTGTTATTACAATGCCAATGGTAGCATAATTAAACAAAGCTTCTAATTGCTGAATGCGCTCTTCTTTATCCTGCATAAAAACAATCGCTGTTGTGATAATTTGTTCATCAAATTATGGTCAAAAGTAAACAGCCTTGTTGTATGAAATAACGATAAACATTACACTTGCAGCGCGTTTCATAAAACCAATTGCACACAATCGCTTCTTTAGAATGCGGGGATATTTTTAAAATGACAACAAAAAGAAATAGAAAAACAGCTGGAAACGTACAGATTCAAATAACGAGATAAACAACATTGCGTTGCCAATATTGCCTGCCCAATGCACCGGTGATAGCGAAATACACCCTTCTGCAAGGCAGCAATCTATTGGCAGCTAATAAAAACATATCGCCAACACGAGGCTTCTGCATAAATGTGCCTTTGTTTTTACCCATATTGTTTCTTGAATTTCATTCAAAATTATCTTTACTTAATTTTACTTCCGGTTTGGTATCACATAGAAGGACATTATTGGCTAAAGCGATTTGGAAAGGTTACTCTTTCCGGCTTTTGTTGATTGCATCTCTACAATAAAATTAAATGGTAGCTAACCGGCTTATTATAAGTTAACTGTCACTGCACACTTATTAAAAACCAACATTTCAAAAACGAAAAATTACTTATGAAGAAAATAACCAAAGTTCTGTTTATCCTACTCTGTTTAGGATTATCTACGACGTTTGTTTTTGCCCAAAATAATCGGGTAATAAAGGGCAAAATAACTGACATGGAAAACACAGTTTTATCGGGCGTTTCCATTACTGCAAAACCTTCGGGGAAAGTTGCCATCACAGCATCCGACGGAACTTTTAGCATTGAAGTAAAAGACAACGACAAGCTTTACATCAGCAGCATTGGCTATGCCGACCAAACGGTAGATGTGCAAAACCAAACCAACATCAGCGTTCAATTGCAGCCCAGTTCCATTGAGCTAACACCGGTTGTAACGGTAGGTAGCCGCGGAGGGGGTCGCATCAGAACCGAAACGCCCGTTCCTGTTGATTTGATCAATGTGCAACAAACGGCGCAAACGACTGGTAAAACCGATTTGACTTCGCTGCTAAACATAGCTGCGCCTTCGTTTAACTACAACAAACAATCGGGTAGCGATGGCGCCGATGCCATTGATCTGGCAACCTTACGAGGACTCGGACCCGATCAGACACTTGTGTTGGTGAATGGAAAGCGCCGCCACCAAACCGCTTTTGTTGCCCTTTTCGGCACTCGTGGCAGGGGCAATTCGGGAACCGATTTGAATGCCATACCGGAAGCCTCAATCAACCGCGTGGAAATATTGCGCGATGGAGCATCGGCACAATATGGCTCAGATGCCATTGCTGGTGTTATCAATATCGTTCTGAGCAACAGTGTAAAAAAGTTAACCATTAATGGTGGTGTTGCGGCATACGATGACCATAAGTTTAATACACTCAACAGCGTTGATAAACCCCAATATATTACCGGAAACTGGCTTGATGGACAAACGGCTACGCTGGGTGTGAATTACGGTTTGCCGATTGGAGAACACAATGGCTTTATTAATTTTTCTGGCGATTTTTTAAGACAGGGAAAAACATTTCGACAAGCGCCGGATACCAATTTAGCGGCAAATCCAAAAGCGCTTCCTATTAATACCGGCAGACGTGCAGCAGGCGATGCTTCGGTAACAACGTTGGGTGGAATGATCAATTCAGAAATCCCGATTGCTGGAACTCATACTAAGTTTTATTTCTTTGGCGGCTACAACTATAAAATATCGAATGCGTATGCCTATTCAAGAAACTTCGGAGGCCGTCCCGATAGATTTCCCACAACAAGCAACGGCAATTTGATTTTTGTACCCGGCATTATGCACTTTGCTACGCCCGGTGATACAAGCAGTGTATATTTTAATCCATTAGAAAATGTTCATATAACAGATGCCTCCTTAGCCAGCGGATTTAAAGGCATAACAGGAAGCGGATGGGATTGGGACATCAGCAATACCATTGGTGGAAACAACTTTCATTATTTCGGACAAGGCACGTTTAACGCTTCGATAGACGGGCAACCAGGAGCCGACATTAACAATTTCAACGATGGTGGTTTTTATTTTCTTCAAAACACTACCAATGCCGATATTAGCAGGCATTTCAAAACAGTAGCGCACGGTTTTACATTAAGCTTTGGTGCTGAATACCGCTATGAACAATATGGAATTTATGCAGGCGAACCAGCTTCTTATCTTACCTATGATGTGAATAAAGCTGGCGGCGCACAAGGGTTTCCGGGTTTTCGAGCCGGCTGATGAAGTAACAGCCAAACGCAACGTTTTCGGTGCTTATGTAGATGCCGAACTGGACGTTACCCAAAACTGGTTAATTGGCGGTGCTACCCGCTTTGAGAACTACAGCGATTTTGGTTCCCTCGCTACTTTTAAATTTGATACGCGGTATAAAATAACACACAACTTCAACTTGCGCGGATCGGTGAGCACAGGTTATCGTGCGCCTTCGCTGCAACAAATTAATTTCAGCAACACCTTTACCAATGTACAAGGTGGCAGATTGTTCCAGGTAAAAATTGCACCCAACAATAGTCCTATTACCAAAGCTGCGGGAATACCCAATTTGAAACAGGAAACATCGGTAAATGCAAGCTTAGGATTTTCGTGGAAACCTACCACCAACTGGACGGTTACGGTTGACGGATATATGGTGAAAATAAAAAACCGCGTGGTGCTTTCCGGGCAGTTTGATACTTCGGTGGCTGCTATAAAATCTATTCTTACCCAGTTGAATGTATCGCAGGCACAGTTTTATGCCAATGCCGTAAACACTACCAATTATGGATTGGATGTGGTGGTTTCTTATTCAAAAAATTGGGGCAAAAACAACTTCAGAGCCTTGCTGGCGGGCAACCTGCAACACATGACCATTGATAAGATAAACGTTCCGGCTGCATTGAATGATAGTTACCTGCACCAGCAAGCCTTTTTTAGCGACCGGGAAAAAGATTATGTATTGGCTTCTGCGCCCCCGGTAAAAGGTGGTTTAAGCCTTGATTATGGATTGGGCAAATGGGGCTTTGGAGCGCATTTCACTTATTATGGTAAAATAACCATCTTAGGCTATGGATACGACCAGGCTTATCCACCGTTGGTTACGTTAGACAATGGCAGCAAGGAAGTGTTGGAGCAATTCAATTACAATGGCAAAGTGGTGAGTGATGTTTACATTTCTTACAAGCTGTTCAAAGGCGGCACTTTGTTTATTGGTTCAGACAATCTCTTCAATGTACATCCCAATTATGGCATTGTGCCCGGTGCACGTTTATCGGCTTATGATGGAGAAGCCGGTGCTGCCTGGGATCCGGTGCAAATGGGCTTTAATGGAAGAAAGCTGTATGCTAAGGTGGCCATTAACCTGTAGCAACAAGGAGCTATCCTGATTGGATTGTATGACAATAAGATTGCTTGCCATCAATTTCCTGTCGGCTACATTTATTCTGGCAGGATAAGAAGATAAGAATAGGATTGCAACAGCGGCTTAGGAGTATCTGCGTTTGATGAAGAAAAAGATGAAAATGTAAAGTTGTATTGGCGCAACTACAATACAAAAAGCGCATACTAATAGCATTGACAATCAAGGGGCACTCATTTCTTGATTGTGTCAAATATTGCGTATAATATTGTGTTGGGCGCAAGCTGCTCAAAACTCATGAAGGGACTGACTTTTTCACCTTGAACAAGATTGCTTAAATTTGAAGAGTAAATAGAGAAGCTGTGGACAACATAACCCTATATAGCAAATTGGCGACGCTACCGGATGACCTAAAAGCAGAAGTCTCTGACTTTGTTGATTTTTTGGCAACCAAGCGTAAGAAATCACAGGAAAAGAAAAAGCCCCAGTTCGGCAGCGGGAAAGATCGTATGTTTGTTATGAAGCCTGACTTTGACGAGCCAGAATATTATGATGATTTCAAAGAGTACATGCACTGATGAAAGCAAAATCTATTGGACACCCAATACCCTTATTTGGTACATCAATGGAGAGGCGGAACTTTCTGCGACCGCAAAAAGAGCTATTGAAGCAGACAATACAATCAATATTGTAAGTATTGTTTCCTTGTGGGAAATGGCTATCAAAATCAGCTTGGGTAAGTTGGAATTGAAAATCCTATTTAACCAAATTGTTATCAGCAAGGGCAATTTTTTTAATAGGAGTGAAAATTCGTCTTTCCAAGTGCGACTCACACTTTGAGGATACACTACAACTGCTTAACAAAGAAAAGAGCCTTTACATAAGGCAACGAGATAAAGGCATTAAAAAGACGACATGGAAATCATTGAACATTTCGCAAAGCTTAAAACGCTAAGGACTTTTGTTGAGCCATTCACTTGGGAAGTTGAAGCAGACCTTTATTTGTAGTGACGAAAGGCGAACGTACAACATGGGGTTTTGTGCAAGTGGGGCACGACGTTGTTACATCAGCTAAGTACAAACATCAGCAGCGGCTCCAGCGTGACGAACAACATTCAGCAACAAAATAAACAATGAACTTAAATTTATAAATTGAGCAGCGGTTATGGGCAGACGGAATACTATTTCCCCACCTGCACAAAGCCCTGTTCGTTAGCGGCAAGCTTAGACCGACACCAAAAGTAATTAAACCGACAAAAAAAGTTGACAATACAGCCACTCATTGAATATTTTAAAAACTATCTTCCTTTAAACGAGGAAGAAGTAAGCCTGCTGACCTCAAGAGTAACACAACGACAGATAAAACGCAGACAAATGATTTTGCAGGAAAGCTTTGTTTGCAAACATTACACGTTTGTTGTGAAAGGTTGCTTTAAAATGTACGGCATTGACGAAAAAGGCACAGAACATAACTTGAGGTTTGCAGCAGAAAATGATTGGGTTGCCGACTTGGGAAGTTTTTATTCCGAAAAACCAAGCAAGCTGTTTATAGAAGCGATTGAACCTTCAACCATTCTGCAAATCGAAAAACAAGATTTGCTTTATCTGTTTACTAATGTGCCGAAGTTTGACAGAAATTTCAGAGTAATTGTAGAAGAAAAATTTATTGAACTTCAAAACCGCTTATTACAAAATTTTAGTTCAAACGCACACCAACGTTACCAAGATTTTTTAGAACAATATCGAGAGCTTGCACTAAGATTGCCAAATACTCAAATAGCTTCCTATCTTGGCATTACACCTGAATTTCTAAGTAGAATAAGGGGTGACAAATTATTTAAATAACCATAGTCTTAAACTATATTAAGGCTATTTCTTAAGCTTGTTTATTGGCTGACAGAGCAATCTCAATGCACCTTTGCATTGTAAAACAAATCAATCTTACAATCTAAAAAAATAGAAAAATGGAAACAACAACAGAATTTTTTAAACAGTTTGTACAATTTATAAACACTGCAGACGAGAATTTAGCCCAACAATTAATAAGCCCTGTAGCAAAGTTTTATGTGCCTGGTCAGCCAGAACCACTTCAAGGCCCCAAAGGCTATCTGATGATTATTGCTATGATGCGTAGTGGCTTTCCAGACATTCGATGGACAATTGAAGACACGATAACAGAGAACGACAAAGTCGCTGTGAGGTTTACAATGAGAGGCAAACATCAAGGGACATTTTTTGGCGTGCCAGCTACCGAAAAAACAATCGTAGTTCAAGCTATGAATTTTTATCGCTTGGCTGACGACCAAATTATTGAGGAGTTTGGACAACCTGATATGCTTGGACTACTAACGCAAATTGGAGCAGTACCAAATATGTAACAATGGTGACAGTAACCTGCTGACGAAAGCCAGCCGCTAACTGGGGTTTGCCAAAATGGGGGCTGAAGAACAAAGGCTCAAGTATTGTATTTTAATTTATCTTTAGTACAAGGGTTGGGCTGAAGTGCTCTGATTTCCCCCACTTCGGCAAGCCCTAAACCGTTGGTGACTATTTTATTTGACACAACTCGCTTAACAAAATCAAGAATAACGTTTTGACAAACCAAACTGACAAAACAAAAAGCATGTTCGTGCTAACACCGAATTTTTGGAACGATGCTTTTTGTTATGCTTTATATTGTTGCAACACTTTTATATCCGGGTGGTTCACAGGTTGACAAGAATGCTGTTGGTTTTAGCTGGGTTAACAACTATTGGTGCAATTTGTTAAATGAAAATGCAATCAACGGACAACGCAATCCGGCAAAACCAGTGGCAATGACCGGAATGCTTATACTTTGTCTGACACTTATATTCTTTTGGTTTTTATTTCCGAAACACATTAATCTTAGTAAAAATCTTAGACTTGTTATTCAAATTTCAGGAACGCTTGCAATGACATTAGCTTTCTTTTTGTTTACAAATATCAACCACGACTTAATTACAAACCTTGCATCCATATTTGGACTTATTGCGACAGTTGGGGTTTTTATTGGACTTTACAAAGCAAAGTGGGTGGGACTTTTTACGTTTGGTCTTTTGAATATGTTGCTCGTCATAGCGAACAATTACGTGTACTACACAAAAGGACTTATCATTTATCTGCCGGTAATTCAAAAAATTAGTTTTGCGGCTTTCTTGATTTGGATTTGTTGCATTGACATAAATCTGTTTCGTATGACAGAGAAAATCAGCCACCAACAAAAGGCTTGGCAAAAAACTGGCTAAGGAGCATGTGATGAACATGTGTAATTCTAATTATCTCTAGTTCAAAATATCGGCTGACGAGTTTCAAATTCCAGTTCTTCGCCAAGCCAGAACGTTGCTTGCAAATTTGCACAAAAGCAAATCTCCTTACTCCACCGTCCATTCATGTATGCCTGAAGCATCATTTTTTGGCAACTGAACAACCATTCGTAAGCTTATTGTTGTTACCGGCTCAAACTGTACGCTGTTATATTTATCTTTTGCAATTTCGTAGTCGGTAGTGTTCTTCACCGGCAGCCATTCATCGCCTTTTTTATAATACAATTTCCAGGAAGGGGCAAATCGCAACCGCCCCAGGGTTTATCATCGTACCAATACACTTTGCTTTCCGAAACCGTATAGCGCTTATCAAAATCATATTGTACCCATTCGATGGTGTCTTTAGCCGGCCACCAATGCAGATAGTTGGTACTTTGGTCTTTGCTGTCGGCAGGCTCAAACTGGTCGTTCAACGCTTTAGCCATCAGTTTGCTTTTGGCTGAAGAAGAAGCTACCGCTTTTGATGCAATGGTAGGTTGGGCCTTTGGTTTTGCCTTATCAGCAGAGTAAGGAATCCACACTTCCATTTCGCCTGAGCCTCGATTGTTCCAGCTATAGTATGGAATGGCAGTAATGGTTTGTTTTTGCCCCCCTTTTTCATTGCCGTTCTTTTCTTTTGCAACCGTGTATCCCTGCGTTGAAAGTTCAGTGATTCCGTTGAGTACGTCGGGCTTATAAACCGCGTTGATAACAGCATCCGTATCTATCATAAGGCTTTGCACGGTGCTGTCTTTCTGGTCAACGCCTTCGAGGCAATACACCACCGGGCCACGCTGCATCGCAAATCTGCCATCATCAGCTTTTACAGAATCAATGGCTTTTACTTTTTGCACTTCCATTGGGAAGTCAACTGTTACAACATCGCCCCTCTTCCATTTGCGGTTGATTACAGCATAACCTTTTTCAGTTGCATAGTCCTCTTTTTTACCATTTATAAACAGGGGTATTGAAGACTCTTTATTGATAATAAAAGAATACAAATCACCCGGCACCGGATTGTCCTGCGCCCAGCCCGGAATGCGGATGCGCAAAGCAAACGAAGCCTCTTTGACAGGGTCAACGGAGATAGCTACTTTCCCCTGCCAGGGATAATCTGTTTTTTGTGCAAGCTTTACTTCAGTGGCAGGTAATTGAATAGTTGCATTGTTGCTTACAAACAGATTTACATAGATGTCATTTTTATCTTTTGCATACACATAGCCCGGCATGGAAGGCAGAAAGCGCGTCATGTTGGTAATGCAACAGGCACAGCTAAACCAGGCACTGCGTTGGTGCTGACCAACAGAAGCCAACGGATTGGGATAAAAAAAACGGTTGCCGCTTAAGGAAATGCCACTGAGCAAACCATTGTACAGCGTGCGTTCCAGCACATCCATGTACTTAGCATCGCCATGTAAAAGAAACATGCGCAGATTCCAATACACATTGGCAATCGAAGCACAGGTTTCGGCATAAGCACTCATGTTGGGCAAATCGTAATTGGCGCCAAACGCTTCGCCTCCGCCGGTGGCACCAATGCCGCCGGTGATGTACAGCTTTTTATCTACCGCATTTTTCCAAATGGTATCAATCGCTTTCAGATACGCTGTATCGCCCGTAAGCGCGGCTACATCGGCCATGCCCGTGTACATATAAGCTGCTCTTACCGCGTGACCTTCAGCTTCGGTTTGATCTACCGGCTTTTTGTCTGCCTGATTGTACACATCACCACCCGGACCACGTGTATCAAGGAAAAATTTGGCTAAATCCAAATATTCTTTTTTTCCCGTTACCCGATACATTTTTGCCAGTCCCAACTCAACAATCTGATGACCGGGATATTCATGTAGTTTATCAGGTCCGAATGTTTTCACCAATAAATCGGCATTCTTTATAGCGATGTTTAAAAACGTTTTTTTACCTGTGGCTGCATAATGTGCAACGGCTGCTTCATACAGATGACCGCAGTTGTACAATTCGTGACTTAAAATTGAATCTTTCTCCCAACGCTTGCTGCCAATCCACTCGTGTGGATGCGCTTCATGCGCCGTGCGGAACGTATAGAGATAGCCATCGGGTTCCTGCGCATCGCCAATGATTTTGATGAGCGTATCCATTTGCCTGTCAAGCTTTGCATCGTACTTTTCCTGCAAGCTGTAAGAAGCACCTTCGAGCAGTTTATACAAATCCGTATCATCAAAGGGAAAAGCAGAGAGCTTGCCCCTTTTTTTACCGGCTGCAATGAGAAAGTTGTCTATTCTGCCTTCGGTGCGACACTTATCTAAGATGTAAGGAATGGTAACTTTAGCATTGGTGTCTAAGCGCGGCCGCCAGAAATTATCGGTTAAATGTACCTGTGTAAATGACACCGGCTGAATGGGATAATCGGTTGATGATTGTTGAGCCATTATTGTGCAAAACAAAAGGCCAGTTGCACCTAAGCTTATCCATTTTTTGAAATGTCGTTTTTTCATAACACGAATTTATTATGGCTGATGAGAATTTGAATTGAAGTGAATAGTGTTTCAAAATGTATGATGATTTATTTGAACCACATAGAATCATAGAAACATAGTAGAAAGCACATAGCGAACCTATGTGAAATCTATGTCTCTACGGTGCCTATGTGTTTCCATCCTACTTATTAGAACCTTACCTTTAAGTTTTTGTAAGAATAATCTATTTTATTTCAAACCATTTTCCTATGCGTTTTTAATATTCATTTTTCGTGCAAAACCAAACCTATAACACCTGGAAGCCGTAGGCATACGGATCGTCTTCGGGGTCAATGGAGATGGTGTTGTAACCGTAAATGCGCGCCCAGCCTTCAATGCCTGGACGAATGGCCCTCTTATCGCCCACCATTACCTCTTCTTCAATCGTTCCGATGAACTTTGAACCGATGATACTTTCATGTATAAATTGATCGCCCCTCTTCAGTTTTCCTTTTGCATACCATTGTGCCATGCGCGCCGATGTTCCGGTTCCGCAAGGTGAGCGATCAATGGCTTTGTCGCCATAAAAAACGGCATTGCGTGCGGTGGATGATTGATCCAAGACATCACCCGTCCAAAGAATGTGAGAACAGCCTTTAATGGTAAGATCGTCAGGATGAACAAAACTACTGGCTTCATTAATGCGCTGGCGCATTACCCTGCTCCACATAATCAGTTTATCAGCACTAAAGTCTTGCAAGCCCGGAAAGTTTTCCTGCACATCAACAATCGCATAAAAATTACCTCCATAGCTTACATCTACTTTCAATACACCCAGTTCAGGGCATTCCACTTCTACCTCTTCGGCAGCTAAGAAAGAAGGCACGTTGGTAAGCTTTACCGATTTCACTTTTTTGCCTTCCTGTTTGTATTGTATCAAAACCAAACCGGCCGGTGCTTCCATGCGAACGATACCCGGCGTTTTGGGTTGAATCAATCCTTCTTCAATGGCAATGGTAATGGTACCAATAGTTCCATGACCGCACATGGGCAAACAACCACTCGTTTCAATAAACAAAACAGCGACATCGTTTTGCGGATCGTGCGGCGGATAAAGAATGCTGCCACTCATCATATCATGTCCGCGAGGTTCAAACATCAATCCCTTTCGAATCCAGTCATATTCTTTTAAAAAATGCTGGCGTTTTTCACTCATGTTTTTTCCCTCTAATTGAGGTCCGCCGCCCGCCACCAACCGCACCGGATTGCCGCAGGTGTGTGCGTCAACACAAAAAAAGTTTTTTTTCATTCTCTTCTATCTTGAACCTTCTATCTTGTTTCTTCTTACTTGTTACTTGAAGCTTGAAACTTGTAGCTTGTTAAATCGCTTCTCTTGTATAACCATTGTTTACCAAACGAAGAATGCCCAAGGGATTTTCATTTTTCAATTCATCGGGCAACATGGTT
The DNA here is from genome assembly GCA_963847085.1 of uncultured Chitinophagaceae bacterium. Classification (GTDB taxonomy): domain Bacteria; phylum Bacteroidota; class Bacteroidia; order Chitinophagales; family Chitinophagaceae; genus Ilyomonas. The sequence continues at coordinate 219,487 of CAWJYO010000006.1, forward strand.
TGTGTAAAATTCTGAAAGCAAAGCGGGCGCACCCAACGCTTGATGGCAGTGGTTCCTACTGAAGTAAAACGAGCATCAGTAGTAGCCGGATAAGGACCGCCATGTGCCATGCTGGCACAAACTTCTACGCCGGTTGGCGCGCCGTTTAACAATATTCTTCCGGCTAAAGTTTGTTGTAATTCTATTACATCAGAAAACTCTTCAACATCTTTATCGGTTGCAATGAGTGTTGTTGTAAGCTGTCCTTTTAAACTTTGCAAAGCTTGTATCAATTGATCTTTATCATCGCAAACAACTGCAAGCGAATACGGACCAAATACTTCTTCTGTAAAATGATTGTTCTGTAAAAAATCATCTGCGCTTACTGAAGACAACAAAGGTTTTCCTTCTCCTTCTTTTGCTTCCGTTGAAGATTGTGCAACCACCTGCAAGCCTTGCTGCTTAAGCATTTGAGCCAATCCGTTTTTATAAGAGGCGCAAATGCCACTATGCAGCATGGGTTGCGGTTGCACTTTGGAAATTTCTTTTCCGAGCAGGCCTAAAAAGTTTTGAAATGCCTCGCTTTTTAAGCCTAACAAAATACCCGGATTGGTGCAAAACTGACCTACACCCATGGTAATAGAACCTGCATATTGAACCGCCAGGGCTTCGCTGTTTTTATTGATGGCATCGGGATAAAACACCACCGGATTGATGCTGCTCATTTCAGCAAAAACAGGAATGGGTATCTCGCGGCCATTCGAATATCCAACCAACGCTTTGCCACCGGCAAATGAGCCTGTGAAGCCAACGCTTTTTGTCAGTGGATGCATCACCAATGCTTTGCCAATAGCATTTCCTGTACCCGTAACATGCTGAACAGTATGTTGCGGAACGCTGGCAATATTAATGGCTTTTTTGATAGCCGAAAATATGAGATCAGAAGTATTAGAATGAGCCGGATGCCCTTTGATCACTACAGAAGAACCGGAGGCCAATGCACTTGCCGTATCGCCGCCGGCAGTAGAAAAAGCAAAGGGAAAATTAGATGCACCAAATACAATTACCGGCCCCACAGGAACAAGCATTTTTCTTATGTCTGGTTTAGCAGGCGTAAGGGTCGCGTCGGTAGTATCAATAGAAGCTTCCACCCAACTGCCTTCCCTGATGAGTGATGCGAACATTTTTAGCTGGCTGGTAGTGCGTGTTAACTCGCCATTTAAACGGGCTAACGGAAGATGACTTTCTTCATTTGCAATTTTTACCAGCGCTTCTCGCCCCTTTTCAATTTCATCACCTATTGTTTCTAAAAAATGGGCCCGCTTTGCCGACGACAATTTTTTATATTGATGGAAGGCTTTAAACGCATTTTGCATCACTTCCTCTACATTCATTGCAACGTTTGTTTTTGCCTCTTTTTCTATTGTTTCGTACATAATAAATCAGTTATAACATATCATTTTTTACCGCAGAGAAAAGAGAGATCAGAGCTTGAGCAGAGAATTTATACTCTGCGCAAGCTCCTTACCTCATGTCCTCTGCGGTAAACTATTTTTACAATAAAATGCTTCACACAGCAAAGGCTGCTTTCTCTTTTAAAGAATGATATTCGGGCAACGAAGGACGGTTTGCCAATGCTTCGTTGATGATGTTTAAAATTGTTTCTCTTTCTTTTCCAATCAAGGTTAAGCGCGGTGCGCGAACATACTCAGTGCCAATGCCAGCACCGGTTTCAGCGAGTTTAATATATTGAACGAGCTTGGCATGAATATCCAACTCAAGCAAGGGCATAAACCAACGGTAAATGGCAACGGCTTCTTCTATTTTGCCACCTTTTACCAGTTTGTAAAGGGCTACTGTTTCGGCAGGAAAAGCACAAACCAAACCAGCTACCCAGCCATGCGCACCGAGTAATAATTCTTCCATTGCGAGTGTGTCAACACCGCACAACAATTTAAAACGTTCTCCAAAGCGGTTAATCATGCGCGTTACGTTGGTAACGTCGCGGGTTGATTCTTTTACCGCCTGGATGGTGGGAACATCAACCAGTTCGTCAAATATAGCCAGCGTAATTTCGGTTTTATAATCAACCGGGTTGTTGTATAAAATAATGGGCAAATCGGTAGCTTCTGCAACGGCTTTGAAGTAGGTAACTGTTTCGCGGTGGTCGCTTTTATAACGCATCGGTGGCAACAACATCAAACCTTCTGCACCCCATTCTTTGGCAAGCTTTGCTGCCTTAACAGCTTCGCGGGTGGCGCCTTCTGCAATGTTCATTACAACCGGCACAGCACCGGCTACTTTTTCAACACAAAATTTTACAAGCGTTTCTTTTTCCTCTGCTGTTAGCACGCTGCTTTCACCCAATGTACCACCCAAAATAATTCCTTCTACACCAGCGTCAAGCTGTGCGGTTAAATTCTTTTCAAAAGCAGGAAGGTCAAGTTGATCGTCTTTATCAAATTTTGTGGTGAGGGCAGGAAACACACCTTTCCATTCGATTGCCATATTTTTAGTTTTATTCAAAACTATTTTTTATTTCCGTAAGTCAGCCATGTTTGTCGTTGGTAGCATCAATTTTATAAATCCGTTTTCAGCTTGCTTATCCAAACCGTTCTACTTCAAATGCTGAAAGATTAACTCCCGGCGTTTCTTCGTTTATCAACTGGCTTACTAATTTTCCGGTTCCTGCTCCTAAACTCAAACCAAGCATAGAATGCCCGGTAGCTACGACCACATTTTTGTACTTTTTAATTCGGCCAATATAAGGCAAACCATCTGCTGATGTTGGGCGGAAGCCATACCATATCTGTTCCTTGGCTGGCATTGCAATATCGAATTGAGGCAAAAAATCTTTTACCGCTTTTACGATGCCTGCTACGCGATGATAACGCGGCGGTGTGTTGGTACTTACCACTTCCATGGTTCCGCCATAGCGCATCTTATTTCCGTCCATTGGCGCAATGGCAACTCTTCCTTCAGTAAGTATAGCCGGGCGATTTAATTTGTAAGGAGAATCTTCCAAAGTGAATGAATATCCGCGCCCTGGCATCAGGGGAATTTTGGTATCTAACATAGCGGCGACTTCCCGGCTCCACGAACCTGTTGCGATGACAACTTCATCGGCTTCATACACATTATCACCGGCAAATACTTTTTTTACTTTTGCCCCATTTTTTTCAAAGCGGCTTACTTCTCCTTTTATCAATTGTACGCCTTCGTTTTTCAAATAATTTTTTAAAGAAAACATTAAGTTGTTGGGATATAAATGCGAATCGCATTTAAAATAAATAGCTCCTTTTGCATTGATACTGGTTTGTGGCTCCAATTCTTTCAAGCCCTTTTCATCTATCAGTTCTACGTCCAACCCAAGTTTTTTACCAACTTCTACAGTTTGTGCAGCATGATGTGAAACCTTTTCTGTTTTAAACATTTCAAGAAGTCCTTTTTGCTCAAAAGCAAAATTGAAATGAGGCAGCTTCTCCCATTCGCTGTATTCTTTTTGACTAAATAAGGCAATGTCGCGCAACGGAACAGCAGCGGCTTCTACATTCTTTTGTGTTGCACTTCGCATGAATTTCAAACCCCAGTCAATCAACGATAAATTAAGCGAAGGCTGCACATAGAAAGGGCTCCGGTTGTTCAACATCCATTTGAAACCCTGCCATACAATACCTGGTGCCGCCATCGGAATGAAATGGCTGGGACATACATAGCCCAAGTTTCCGTACGAACAATTATTTGTAAAATCTTCCTTGTCCAGTACAATTACTTTATGCCCCGACTGATGCAGATAATAAGCACTGCTTAACCCGATAATACCTCCGCCAATGACGATGATTGTTTTCATTTGTTTTTGTGGCTTATTGAAAGATGTTGGTGACTTGTGTTGAATGATGAGCCGGTGTTTTCAACGTTTCATTTTCATCAACGATAAAATTCATAAAACATAATTGTTACAAAAACAAAGATGTTTGTTTTTGCCTTTATTTCTTTCTTATTGCTTATTACGAAAATGGTTTTTTCAACAGTGTTTCGTAGGAACGGAAGGTGGGTAGAAGATGGAACAATCAACGTTCAACCGTTCCATCGGAACGGAACTTTAGATGCTGCAATATGTACCGTTCCGATGGAACGGCATTACCATTCACCATGCATTAAGTTTCTACTAACCTGCTGTTCCTACGGAACATTTTTTAACCGCTTTTGAACACTTATACTAATCACACCGATCATAAATTTTGAATGCCTCATTTTTGTTTTTGCACCATTTTTCTTTCAATAAAATGATGCAAAAACAAAAGCGCCTTCATTCATGGCAATTACTATTTATTGTCAAACTGATAAAACTTCCAGTTGGTCATAAAATCTTTTGCCGGTGGGCCATTTTCCAGAATGGCACGTTCCATTTCTATCGGCATCTCATTTTGCTGAAGAAATGCATCATGGAATTCTTTATATGTCATCTTCTTTGTATCTACCAACTCCCGCTTTAATTGCATAATCTGCAAACCACCAATCATATAAGCCACCTGGTACAATGGGCCGTAGCCGCCTTCAAACGAACGTCGCACTTCGCCTTCCGCATTGGCACGCTCATGTCCTACTCTATCAACCAAAAAATCTATACATTGTTGAGGCGTCCATTTGCCAAGATGATAGTTTAAAGAAAAGATGATGCGAGCACAACGATGCATACGCCAGAACAGCATTCCAATGCGGTCTTCGGGCGATTGCGGAAAGTTCAAATCCCACAACAGCATTTCCCAATATAACGACCAGCCTTCAATCCAAAACGGCGTTTCAAAATGACGATAACTTTTGTAGCGGTTCATCATATAATATTCCAGCCCATGACCGGCTATCAATTCGTGATGTACCGTAGCGCGTGAAAAGTGCGGGTTGTTACCACGCATACTCATCAGCTTATCATCCTGGCTCATGTTGGCCGTAGGATAAGAAATGATAAATTCTTCGCCACCTAAAAAGAACGGATTCACGCGTTGCCGTTCAGGCGACATCATGCTCATACGCCAGCTTTCTTCTGCCAGCGGTGGTATGGTTATCAAATCATGTTGTTTGATAAAACCCACCGATTCATCGTACAATTTCATCATCGCGGTTGGCTGCTCGCCGGGTGGCACATAACTCATTTTTACTTTCTCCAGAGCAGCTTTCCAGTTATCGCCAAAACCCGCGTCGCGACTGGCTTTCAGCATTTCTTTATCACACCATGCAAACTCTTTGTTGGCAAGAGCAATCAGTTCATCAGGTGTATAAGGAATCATCTCATTTTGCAGTTGACGTTTAATTTCTGCTTCGCCAATGGGATTGCCCACAATGCCACTGCTATCCGGCTTTTGTGGTGTGATGCTCCGCTCTTTCTTTTTGATTGAATCAGCATACACAGTCAGCACACTATCTAATTGATGATAGGGCTGCGGCACCCACCACGTAAACAAAGGATCATATCCATTATAAAAGCCATAGATGCTTTTGAGCGCATCGCGCAAGCCCATAATAGTACCTTCGGCACGCCTGCCGTTTTCAAACGAAACAGAGCTTTCTTTTGCCCATTTTTGTTGCAAGCCTTTTACCGTTTTTACCATGTTATTTAAGTCATTTGCCATCCGTTGCGCATCGGGTATCGCACCACGGCGGCGCCATTTTTCCATCGCATAAATACTATCGGCAAAAGGCAACCATTGTTTGATGGCATTGTATTCCTTTTCTTCTTTTTGCAGGTTGTATTGCATGTTGTGCAAATCGCGGTTGAAGAGAACAAAATCAACCTTCGTTCCGGTGTTGTAAGTATCGAACGGAAGTTGTTGCAGTTGCTGAATATAATCGTTCACAACTGATAACAATCTTTGTCTTCGCTCCGGCGAATTTTCAATCACATAAAACCGTTCAAGGTTGCCATAATCGGCATAAAATTTTGTCATCACATTGTTCACTTCACTGGTTTGCTCGTACAAAGCCGACACCTTTTCGGGTTGCGCAAGTGCACATTTTGCAAGGAACAAAAAAAGCGTAAAACAAAAAGAGCAAATATTCAGTTTGGGCATGTTCAGTTTTGTTTTTGTTGGAATTATTTGTTTTGAAGAATAAAGATAGTAGTCTGTTGATTTTGATAAGTGAACAAAAAGCTGGTAGCCTTTTTATCAAACATCATATTCTTTAGCCAAAGATGATCTGCACCAACATTTGTTTTTGCCTCTTTTTTCAAACTCAATAGTGTATTACCTTATATCTTTATCAACCGATTGATTTCATTCTAACTCATTATTAAAAAAGCTGTATGAACAAGATTTATTTATTCATCATTACCGTATTCAGTTGTCAATTGTTGTATGCCAATGTGAGTTTGCCGAAATTTTTTGGTGATAACATGGTGCTGCAAAGAAATAAACCCATACCTGTTTGGGGATGGGCAACGCCCGGTGAAAGGCTCACCCTTCAGTTCAAAGAGCAAACAGCCACAGCAACGGCTGACAGCAAAGGCAAGTGGATGATAACGCTGAAACAAACGGCTGCCGGTGGTCCTTATCAATTAACGATAAAAGGAAATAATACCATTACACTCAACAACGTAATGGTAGGTGAGGTATGGATTTGTTCGGGACAATCGAACATGGAAATGCCCATTGCAGGCTGGGGGAAAATCAACAATTACGAGCAGGAAATAGTGAATGCGAACTACCCGATGATACGGCATTTTAAAGTTCCAAACATGGTGAGTTCTTTACCAAAAGAAGATATTTCAGGAGGTGAATGGAAAGTGTGCAGTCCTGCTACGGCGGGCGATTTTACAGCGGTGGGTTACTTCTTTGCAAGAGAGTTGTACAACAAACTAAAAGTGCCCATTGGCTTACTTAATACATCGTGGGGAGGCACTATGGTAGAAACCTGGACAAGCCACGAAGCATTTGAAAATAGTCCTGAATTTAAAAGCATGATTGCCGGTATGCCTTCGCTCGATCTTGATTCTTTATCAAAACAAAAAACGGCTGCTGCCAACCAACAAATTGAAGCCTGGCAAGGTGCCGATGCAACGCAAAATACATCTTTATGGAAAGATGTAAAAATGGATGATAACAACTGGCACCAGGTGAACGTACCAGGTCTTTGGAGCGAAGCGCCACTGTCGGTGATAGATGGTTTTGTGTGGATGCGTAAAACCATTGATGTGCCTGCAGAAGATGCTGGTAAAGCAGGCGTGTTGCAATTGGCAATGATTGATGATAACGATAGTACTTACGTCAACGGCACATTGATAGGTGGCACGAATGGATACAATGTAAAAAGAAGTTATGAAGTACCTGCGGGCTTGCTGCAAGCGGGTAAAAATGTAATTGCCGTTCGTGTAGAAGATACCGGCGGTGGCGGTGGCATTTATGGCGACAGCACAGAGGTAAAACTAACCATTGGTGAACACAACATTCCTTTATCGGGTGATTGGCGCACACGAATTGAAAAGACAAGCAGCAAAACATTGGTTGGCCCGAACGATTATCCAACCTTGCTTTATAATGCGATGGTAAATCCGCTAATTCCGTTTGCAATGCGCGGTGTGATCTGGTACCAGGGCGAAACCAATGCAGGCCGTGCAAACCAGTATAGCAAAGCTTTTCCCCTGATGATTAACGACTGGCGCAGCCGCTGGCACGAAGGGGCTTTCCCTTTTTATTTTGTGCAGTTGGCTTCTTTCAATGCCGGTGGGGGCAACAGCACAAAAGGAAGCCAGTGGGCTGAACTTCGCGAAGCGCAAACCAAAACCTTATCTCTGCTTAACACCGGCATGGCTATTACAACCGATATTGGCAATGCCACCGATATTCACCCTAAAAACAAACAGGATGTAGGCAAACGCCTCGCTGCTATTGCACTGCACAATGTGTATGGAGAAAAGAATGTTTATAGCGGACCTGCTTTTCAATCTATGAAACAAGAAGGGAACAATGCGATTATCACATTTGCAAATGTGGGCAGCGGTTTAACCATAAAAAGTGGCGAAAACAAACTACAAGGTTTTGAAGTGGCGGGTGCGGATAAAGTATTTCATCCTGCTATCGCAACTGTAAAAGGCAATACCGTGGTTGTGCACAGCGACAGTGTGGCTACACCTGTAGCTGTGCGTTATGGATGGGCCGATTTTGCAGGAGGGGACAATTTATTCAATAAAGAAGGCTTTCCGGCTGCGCCTTTCCGAACCGATAACTGGAAGGGAATTACGTATGATGTGAAATATAAAATTGGTGATTGATGGATAGTTTCAACCATATAGAAACATAGGCATCACATAGCATAACTCTATGTGTTTTCTTTAAATGATTCTATGTGTTTCGTAGTTTCATCTTACCAGATGAGAACATGTCAATTCTACTACCTGTTACTGCTTATCTTCATTATCAATTGACACAAACAAAAAAGCAGCGTTTTGAAACGCTGCTTTTTATAATTATTGATTGATGATTTTTTAGTTCACCATAATTCTCGATTGCGATACATTTCCGCTGGCAGAAACAATCTTAATGGTATAAATACCTGTTGATAAATTAGACGTTGCAATGTTAAACTGACCGCTTGAATTGATGCGTTCTTGTTTTACCAGTCTGCCTGTGCCATCAAAAACATGAACGGTTACATCGCCGGTTTCAGATGTTTTCACTGTAACATTCTGACCCGCTTTGATAACGGTTGGATATACTAAGAATTGTCCCTGGCCACTAATGGTTGCAGCTACCGAGCTACTGCTTTTTAAAGTTCCGCTCTTATCTAAAATCACAAGACGATACAAGTATTTGCCGTCAGTAAGGCCATTGTCGTTATAACCATAATTGATCGCTGCATTGCTGTTGCCTTTTGCAGATACCAGTGCTATCGGTGTGTAATTCGTACCGCCATCGCTGCTTCTTTCAATGCGATAACCTTTCACATTGGTTTCAGTGAGCGATTGCCATGTTAAGCCAACATTCTTGCCAGATACAGCGGCTTTAAAATTGGCAATTTGCGCAGGCAACGTAACGTCAACAGAACCGTAAGCGTAAAAAACATCAAATTCAAAATTGGTGTTTAGTTGAATGATTGCCGGGTCAATAGACAATTCGAGATCATTCATTGGTTTGGTAGTAGTAAAGTGAATAATCCAGGTTTTACCGCCAGCAACCTGATCTAAACCTTTTCCCTTTAACGAATCGCCGGTTCTGTATTCCTGAATAGTGGCAGAAGAGTGATCAGCGCTTACCAGATAGCTGCCGATAACAATGTATTTACCCAAACTATCTGCGCTGATGCCTGTTGGAACTCTTATTTTAAAGCCAACATCCGCTCCTGCAGCTAAAGAACCAACATTAGAGGGAATATTTAAGTTTACATTGAATTTATAATTGCCATCGCAGGTATAAGGCGTGGTAATATTGTTAGCCTGAAAGTAAGCAAACGTATTGTCTAAATCATTGCTACCTAAGTTATCAGCCACTCCGGCACCATTCTGAATAGGCGTTGCCGAACAGCCATCACCCGATGGGTTATAAACTGCATAGTTGTAACCTGCCTGGGGAGTTTGAAACTGCGAATAATACGTTTGCGCATGTAAAACATTCGGCGCTAAAAAGCAACCGGCAGCACAGCCGGATATTGCCAATAATCGTAAAACAGAAATGTGTTTTGTAAAAAGTCTCTTCATGGTTTATTTGTTTCTTTTTTGTGTGAAATAGTTGGTGAATATTATAAAATAAAAAAGCTCTTTAAAAGAAAGACATCTGTATTGATTCCTGTGTATTGATTCCTGGCAAATATTTATTCTGCTTTGGCCTTTACAGTCTCGACAAGGCAATATTATGACTTTTGGAATAAAAAAAAGCTGCATGTAAATATTTCTTTTTATCCGTTACAAAACGGATTATTTACCTGATGATACAACGCTAAAGTTTAGAGGAACAGCAGCCTTTGTTTTTGTCACAATTTATCTCACTTTCTTTTATAGCTTTAAAACCTGTGTAGTGTGTTCTCTTACGGTGTGCAATAAATGATCATCGTTCGCAAGCGATGTTCCAAACGACGGTATCATTTGTTTTAATCTATTTTTCCATTCTGTTGATTTCATTTGATCCGGAAAGCATTTTTGCAGTACCGTTATCATGATAGAAACGGCAGTAGAAGCACCTGGCGATGCCCCTAACAATGCTGCCAGCGAGCCATCGGCAGCACTTACCACTTCGGTTCCAAATTCCAGAATGCCACCTTCTTCTTCGTCCTTTTTAATTACCTGCACGCGCTGACCGGCAGTTTCCAACGTCCAGTCTTCCAGTTTGTGCAGTGGGCACAAATTCCTGCAATGCCTTCAGGCGGTCTTCATCGCTTTGCACCACTTGCTGAATTAAATACCGTGTAAGCGGAATGTTATGAATACCCGCAGCCAGCATGGGTTTGATATTGCTTGAACGGAACGACTTAACCATATCAAGCGGAGAACCGTGTTTTAAAAATTTGGTGGTAAAACCAGCATAAGGCCCAAACAACAATTCTTTTTTGCCTTTGATAATGCGCGTATCCAAATGCGGCACCGACATAGGCGGCGAACCAACCGGCGCCTGCCCGTACACCTTTACGTTATGCTCCGCAATAACAGACTCGTTGGTGCAACGAAGCCATTGTCCGCTTACCGGAAAACCGCCATATCCTTTGGCTTCGGGGATATGTGATTTTAGGAGCAAAGGCAACGCTCCGCCGCCCGCACCCAGAAACACAAAACGGGCTTTTACAAAACGGGTTGTATCGTTTGAAGTATCTTTTACTTTTAATCGCCACGAACCATTTTTTCGTTGCTCTAACGTGCGCACTTCATGGTTAAAATCTAAGGTTACACCAGGTTGGTTTTTCAAATAGGTAAACAAGCATCGCGTAAGTGCGCCAAAGTTTACATCGGTTCCAATTTCCATGCGTGTCGCAGCCAGCTTTTCGGTGTGTTCTCTGCCTTCCATCATCAGGGGCATCCAGCCGTTCAGTTTGTCCCAATCTTCCGAGTACTGCCTACCTTCAAACAGGGCGCAGGAGGTTAAGGCATCGTAACGCTTTTTTAAATAAGCCACGCCTTCATCGCCATGTACAAAGCTCATGTGCGGCACGCGGCGAATAAAGGTTTCGGGTTTGTCTAAAACTCCTTTTTCGGTTAAATAACTCCACAATTGTTTTGAGACTTCAAACGAATCAGCAATTTTAAAAGCCTTGGTGGTATCAATGGTTCCGTCTTCTTTTTCGGGTGTGTAGTTCAGCTCGCAAAATGCTGAGTGTCCTGTACCCGCATTGTTCCAGGCATCGGAGCTTTCGGCAGCCGCTACATCGAGGCGTTCTAAAATGGCAATCGAAATATCGGGTTGCAATTCTTTCAGCATGATACCCAGCGTGGCGCTCATAATTCCGGCACCTACAAGTACAACATCGGTGGTTTGTAATTTATCAGCCATAATCAGTACATAGGTTAACGAATACAACAGCAAAGCAAATGTTATGCTTGATAAGAAATTGGGGCAAAAACAAACTTCTCATTGCATAATAGGAACTGATAAGAGAGACATTGCAGCATTCGCGTCATGGCGAGGAACGAAGCCATCTGTGGATTAATTAATGAGATAGTTTGTGAGTGGTGAGAAGTGAATGGAATTGGCAGCTTCACTACTCATCAACACCGTTTGTTGTAAAGCACAGAAGGCTTCGTTCCTCGCCATGACGATGCACTTTGGAATTGCCCAATAAATATTCGGTGGCTGATGGGCTGCGGGATGTGCAGCATCTACCCCGCTGAAGCCTTATGCAGCGAAGCTTTGCGGCGGAGTAGTGCAAACAGCCCGAACTATCGCTTAATTGAAAAACAGAACGATAACAGCCCCAAAGCCTTTTGGTTTTATCATTTTTTCTTCCCCTTGAGGCTTGCAGCTTGTATCTCAAAACTTATAGCTCACTGCTCGGAGATTGTAGCTTTCACAGGCATATTTGTTACATTTTAAAACGCAAAACATCATGGCAGATTTAGGGGCAAAACTGGAAAAATTGCTTACTACTTATGAAGAAAAATTCAGGTATTACAATGCTTATCCTGATACTTCTAAACAACACAATGAACTGATTTTTGAATTGGCTGAAACGCAACCGATAGACATTAAAGATTTTTGAAAAAGCAGAAGCGATGTATGATGAGATGCTGTTGAGCGAAAAAACGTATCGCATACACAAAGAAGTGTTCGAACGCTATCGGCAGGAAGTGATTACAAAACTCGCTCCGGTGCAAAACATAAAGATAAAGTTTACTTATAATAGCGATAAAAACAAAGGCAGTACTGAGTATTATGTGTGGCTGAAATATAATGCCGAAGCACCTGATGAATCGTAATTGGTATTGCAAAAAATAAGTGATACGGATAACGAGCCAAAGCTGTTGTAGCCAGAATGTATTTCACCAACGCTACTGGTGAGTAGTCAGTGGTGAGAAAAGCTATTAACTCACACTACCTCTCACTATTCACTACTCACCTTTCATAAAAAGCTTTTATGAGAGTGCTTCTAATATCTTCGCCGCCGTATGGCACAAAAAAAATTAGAACGCTTTGCCGACATCAAAACCTTTCCCAATGTGCTCGAATACCCACAAGAGATGCAGGGCAACTGGCACTCTTTCTTTCAAAACGAAAACAACATTGTGCTGGAACTGGCTTGTGGCAAAGGCGAATACACGGTTGAGCTTGCTAAATTGCACAAAAACAAAAACTACATTGGCGTTGATGTAAAAGGAAACCGGTTGTGGAAAGGTGCCTCTGATGCACTTGGCGCTTCAATTGAATAATGCTGCTTTTTTGCGAACGCAAATCGGGTTGATCAACACTTATTTTAGTAAAGATGAAGTAGCCGAAATCTGGATCACATTTCCCGATCCGCAGCTTCGTGTTTCCAAGCAAAAAAAAAGATTAACACACCCCCGATTTTTGTTTTTATACCAGCAATTTCTTTCGCCCAATGGTTGTGTTCATTTGAAAACTGATAGCCCTGCCTTGTATCATTTTACAAAGAAAGTGATTGAACTTTACAACCTCACGTTGCAGCACGATAACGATGATGTATATGCCGGTGAAAACATAGCGCCGGAGCTCCAAATCAAAACGCATTACGAGAAGTTAGACATCGCACGAAGCGGGCGTATTTTTTATCTTTGTTTTCGGTTGAAAAATGATGTATCGGTTGATAAAGAAGATGAACTAAAACAATGGGAATATGAAAAGAGGGATGGACGATGATGAGGCTTACAGCAACAATGATGGCTTAGTTGTGTTTACGGGCGACTACTTGTTGCAGCGTGGCTATTGCTGCGGCAATGGCTGCAGAAATTGTCCGTACGATTATAAAGCCGTTCCTGAACCGCGAAGAGCTTTATTATTAAAACAACGAAAAGAATTGAACCATAAAGATGGTTTGAACCACGAAGACACGGAGAACATAAAGTAGCACTATGAACAAGAGAAACCTTCGTGTTACTTATTTTCTTTGAGACTTCGTAGTTCGAATTCATAAACAATTGTGCCCATGAAAAAAAGCAAATCATCACCTCCGGAAATTGCGGCAAAAACAAACTCTTCTTTTTTTGAAGATGTATGGGAAGTAGCGCGGCAGGTGCCACCCGGACGTGTTACCACGTATGGCGCCATTGCCTCTTATCTTGGAACGAAGCTAAGCGCGCGCATGGTAGGCTGGGCGTTGAATGCAGCGCATACCGCCATTCCGCCGGTGCCTGCGCAGCGTGTGATTAACCGTTTGGGAATCTTAAGTGGCAAAGCACATTTCAATCCGCCTTCTTTAATGCAGGAATTGTTGGAAAAGGAAGGCGTTGTGGTGGAGAATGATGCGGTAAAAGATTTTGATAAACTGTTCTGGGATCCGGCGGTGGAGTTGGGTTTGTAAATACTGATAACAGAACCCGCTCCGTCTATATCTTATCGGTTGTGCTTTTTCCCGCCGTCCCGCCGTTGTTGGTGTTCTTCACCAACAACATATTTACTGATCGACATTTTATCATTCCTGGTGGTTTTCAACACCCAATCTATGTATATTAGCTCATGCACTTATCAAGTTTTCCCTACTTCTTCACCGCCACAATTTTAGAATGGAAACATTTATTAAAGCCAGACAAGTTTAAAGATATCATTATCAGCAGTCTTCAGTTTTTAATAACCGATAAACGCATCATTGTTTATGGTTTCGTTATCATGAGTAATCACATCCACATCATTTGCCAGGTTGAAGACACCTATGATGTAAGTGATGTGCAGCATTCGTTTATGAAATATACAGCACAGATGATATTAAAGGAATTAAGAAACAACCATCCAAATGTGTTATCGTTGTTTAAAGTAAAAGCGGCAGACAGAAAATACCAGATAGGGGAGCGCAACCCGCTTTCTGTTTCGTTGTGGAATCGCAGTGTGTTTGAACAAAAGCTTGATTATATACATTATAATCCGGTTCGGGCCAATCTCGTTTCCGTTCCGGAAGCCTATCGGTATTCGTCTGCAGAGTTTTATATCAAGGGTAAAAGTGAGTGGACATTCTTATCTCATTACAATGGCTGATGGTATGGCTGTGTTGTTGGTGAAGAACACCAACAACGGCGAAAATCAATATGGGGATAAAATAAGTAAGACAACCTTAGTAATAGCTCATTTTGAAAAAGCATCAGTGTATAAAAACGCAATGTCTCATAGGGCCAGCCTATAAAGCTACTTATGAAGACATTGCAGAGAAGGAAGTCCACCTATTTTAATATTCGATTTAATAATATGTTTATAAAACATGCAGCAGTACAGTAACTTTATCAGTCTTTATTTATGAATCACGTTATCACAGCTTACCTACATCTTTTTCATTTATCATTGATTAAATAACACCTATGAAAAAAGTTCTACTGCTGCTATCGGCATGGCTATGCTTTTTGTGCCAGTTATGTGCACAATCAAGAGTGATTACCGGAAAAGTATTGGATGAAAGAAACAATCCTGTTGGCAATGTATCGGTTGTAGTAAAAGGTACCACAAAGGGCACTACCACCAATGAAACCGGCGATTTTACGTTAACTGTTTCTTCAACGGCTACTACCCTTGTACTTACTTCGGTAAACTATGCTACCATCGAAGTGGACATTACCAGCAACACCAATCCCACCATTAAATTGCAATCCACCACCGGCTCGCTGAATGAAGTGGTTGTAGTGGCTTATGGCAATCAGCGAAAAACCAATGTAACCGGATCGGTGGCTACCGTAAGTTCTTCTTATTTAGAAAACAAACCCTTTAGCTCGGTTGATAAAGCATTGCAGGGCGCAGTGCCGGGCTTGCTATCAGCTTCCGCTTCCGGTGCACCCGGCTCTTCTACCGACATCCGCATCCGTGGAGTGGGTTCTATTAACGCCAGTGCCAATCCTCTTTGGGTGATAGACGGTATTATTGCTACCACCGGCGATATTACGTCCAATCAAACAACAGCCAATGTGCTTAGCTCGCTGAACCCGGATGATATTGAAAGCATCTCCGTTTTAAAAGATGCAGCCGCCACATCGGTATATGGTTCAAGGGCAGCCAATGGCGTTATCATTGTAACAACAAAAAAAGGGAAAGCCGGCAAAACCGTGCTTTCAGCTTCGGGCGAAGCTGGAACTATTGATCTGGCTTATAAACCCAAAGATAACCGCCCGATGACGACAGCCGAAACCAAAACGGTATTAGAAGGAGCGCTTGTAAATGGCGGCGTTGCTTCAACTACTGCAGGGGCAGACTCGTTAATTAATGACCCGACGAATCAACTGGGATTTGGTTTTAAACAAAATGTAAACACAAACTGGTTAGACGTAGTAACCAGGCAGGGCAGCCAGCAGCAATATAATGTAAGTTTAAGCGGCGGCAACGATAAAACCCAGTTCTATGCTTCGGGTGGCTTTTTTAAGCAGGATGGCACTACCATAGCTACTTATTTTAAAAGGTATAACGGCAGCTTGTCTGTCACTCACAAAGCAACGGACAGAATTACTTTTACAGCAGGCATCAATGGAAGCAACAGCTCGCAAAGTACTCCTACCAATGGCGGTACGTTTGCAAACCCGGTACTGGCTTCTTTTTTTCTGCTTCCCTGGACTTCAGCCTACAATGCCAATGGTTCACCCAGGTATGGAGATACTACCGAGTTTTATAATGGAGGTGGTGTTTATAATCCTGTAGCTATAGCTTCGTTAGATCAAAATACAGCCAAGACAACTACATTCCGAGGTTATGCAAGCGGCGAATTCAGGATTCTTGACAATCTGAAATTCACCAGCCGCTATTCCGGCGAATTATTAACCGTTCAGGAAGATCAATACCGCAATCCTTTTTATGGTGATGGCTTTGCTTTGGGTGGTAATGCGTTTTCCTCATTCAGAAGGATATTTGACTGGACCTGGACCAACCTGCTCGATTACCGTATTAATGTAAACAGTGCCAAAGATGTATATGTGAATCTTCAGTTAGGGCAGGAAGCGCAAAACACAAACAACTATGTGGTACAGGCAGGCGGTCAGGGCTTTCCCAACACACTGGCATTAAAATATTTAGCTTCCACTTCTACCCCAACCACGGCTTACGCTGTACCGATAGAAAGTTCTACAGCTTCTTATTTTGCCAGTGCCAATGCCAATTATAAAGACAGGTACATAGTGAGCGGAAGCTTTAGAAGAGATGGCTCTTCGGTATTTGGCGCCAACCATAAATGGGGTAATTTTTATTCAGTAGGTGCTTCATGGAATGTGAATGAGGAAAGCTTTTTGAAAGATTCAAAAACCATAAGCCTGTTGAAACTGCGTTCTTCTTATGGTGAGAATGGCAATGCCCTTGGCTTCGGTTATTATTCTGCATTGGCAACCTATATTTATGATGCTAATTATAATAACCTGCCGGGAAGCCGCCCGAATAATGTAGGCAATCCTAACCTTACATGGGAAAAAAATAAAGCCTTTAATGTAGGGCTGGATTTCGGATTGTTTAAAAACAGGCTGGGTGGTACGGTTGAATATTATAGCCGTGTTACATCGGGATTATTAGCCAATATCCAGCTATCGCGCACATCAGGATTCTTCTCACAATTGCAAAATATAGGGGCGATATCTAACAAAGGAATTGAAATCAGTTTAAATGGCAGACCCATCAATAGCAAAAACTTTACCTGGGACATTGGCTTTAATATCTCGCATAATAAAAACAAGGTAACACAGTTGTACGGCGGTCGCCCGGTGGCAAGTGGTAACTACAACTATACGGTAGGGCATGATTTACAAACGTTTTATTTGCGGCAATGGGCAGGTGTTGATCCTTCCAATGGCAACCCACAGTGGTACACCGATTCTTCGCACAAAAACAAAACAAGCGATTATACACAGGCAAAACAAAGTTTGAACTACTCTGCGGCACCCAAATATTTCGGTGCTTTTACCAACACCTTTACCTACAAAGGCTTTTCGCTGGAAGTTCAATTCAATTACAACTTTGGTAATTATGTGATAGACGATTGGGCGTATTATCTGCAGAGTGATGGTGCTTATTTGGGATACTTTGGACAGTTGTCAAGCTCCCTGCACGGCTGGAAGAAGCCAGGCGATGTTACTGATGTTCCCAAACAGGTGTTTGGCGGCAATTCAAACTCCAACATTGCCAGTACCCGCAACCTGTACAAAGGCGATTACATAAGACTTCGCAACTTACAGTTTGCCTACAGCTTTCCAAAAGGCATTGCTAAAAAGGCTCATCTTTCTAACCTGAGTATCTATGTAAGAGGCAGCAACCTGCTTACGATTGTGAAAGATAAAAATCTGCCCTTCGACCCTGAACAAGGAATTAACAGCGAAGGAAATTTAGAGATATTCATACCACGAACCATTACAGGCGGTATCAAGATTGGTCTTTAATCGTTTTTCGTTTAAAAAACTACTATGAAACGCATACATATCATTTTTGTTTTAGCAGGTTTTTCGGTATTGCTCTCTTCGTGTTCAAAAAGTTTTATTACCAAAAACCCGGCTGATGCGGTTAACACCAACATAGCCCTTGCCAGCGAAGCTGATTTAACTGCCGCTTTGAATGGCGTTTATTCAGCCCTGCGCGCAGTACCCTTATATGGCAGAGATTTGCCGGTTTTAGGAGATCTGCAGGCAGACAATACATTTTTAGAATCAAAGAATTCCGGCAGGTATATTACTCAATATAAATATACTGTTACCTTAACTGATGCTGTTGTTTCTGAAATATGGGGCGGAATTCAAGGAACACCTCCTACTCCTGGTGCCTACACAGCCATTCTTCGCGCCAACCAGATTATTGATGCGAAAGTAACGCGGTGGCAATGTAGCTTCTATTAAAGCCACAGCTTATGCACTAAGGGCTTTGATGTACTTTAAACTGGTAAACGTTTATGCCCGGCCTTATACGGCTGATACCAGCGCATTAGGCGTGCCCATTGTTCTTCATTACAACCCTTACGATTTGCCAAAGCGAAGCAGTGTGGGCGAAGTGTATAACCAGATCATCAGCGACTTTCAGGCCGGCTTTGCAAACGGCCAGGCTTATACAAAGTCGATTTATTTAAGCAAATATGCGATTGAAGGAATGCTGGCAAAAGCATACCTATACATGAACAGAATGCAGGATGCGAAAAATGCAGCCGCCGATGTAATTGCAAATGGTCCTTTTTCGCTGGTAACAGCTGCCAACTATAAGGCTTACTGGGCTGATCCTGCGTCCCGCGCTGATGCTGTTGAAACCTTACTTGAAATTGATGCCAATGTGATTTCAAATAATGGCTATGACGATTTGGGCGGCATTTATATAAATGGCTACCAGGATATTTATGCTTCCTCGCAATTGGTTGCATTGTATAGCAGCACTGATATTCGTACATCGGTACTCATTGCAGGGCAAACCAAAAACGGAATTGCGGCAACGTTGGTTAATAAATATTCCAACGCACAAAACAGCGATAGGGATAATCCGAAAGTAATGCGCCTTTCGGAAGTATATTTAATTGCGGCAGAAGCTTCAGCCCGTGTTGGTGATGAAGCCGGTGCATTAAAATATTTAAATACATTGATGGCGCAACGCGATCCGGCTAAAATATATTCCTCCACAGGCGATCAGTTGATTACTGACATTGTAACTGAAAGAAGAAAAGAACTGGCGTTTGAAGGGGATAGATTGTACGACTTAAACCGGCTTATGCTGCCAATTGTAAGGGCTGATAATCCGGGTTCTATTCCAACAACAGTGCTAACTATTCCTTTCTCTGACCCCAGACGAATTGCCCCGATACCACAGGATGAAATTCAGGCAAATCCAAACCTGGCAAATGAACAAAATCCTGGTTATTGATGCTATCGGCGGTGCCCCACTTGTTCATGCATCTCAATAAAATAAAGAACAATTTATTATCTGCTGAGAACAGGTTGCCGGAAATTAAAACCGCCCTGATGAAATCAATCATCAGGGCGGTTTTGTTTTGCCTGATAAATAGAATCGTCTCATTCCAGTGTTGGCAGAACAGACTTACCAGGCATGTACCATTTACAAAAACAACAAGCATCATCACAATCAATTCTCTCTTCTCCTGCCCTTATGAATGTTACCATTACGCTTGCTATCATCGTTATCACAAAGCTCATTTCCATTCGCGATTTTTATAACGATACAATCAAAAGCGACTTTATATTTTTTCGCCGTTGATTTTCCGTCAGAGCGCAGGAATCTCTTCAAAAAAATTAAGCCTGCGCAAACCGGTCACGCTTTATCAAAAGCTGCCTTAAACGCCGGTGCAAAATCTTCCAATGTGGCACCGCTAAAGGGTGGCTCGTGTTTATCAAAATCGGCGCTCATCTCGCCGGAACGCATGGAGGCGCCCATTTCCGTATATTGTTTGGATACTTCATCCGGCAAGCCAGCCCCTTTCATGCCTTCGATATTTTGCTCATCGGTGAACACCACCCATTTCAAATCCTCTTTACCAATCGCCTTCCCGATAACAGAAGCGATCTCTGCTCCCGTTTTTTTGTCGCCCGCCAGGTAACGAACCGATTTGCCGGAAAAGTTCAGCCCCAGCAATTCTTCCGCTGCGGCTTTGGCTATATCCTGCGGGATGAATCATAGGGAAGGGAAGCTCACCATAGTTAGCACCCATCATACCCGCGCCCTTTATCAAACCGACCTGCGAAAACAGGTTTGGGATAAAAATAAGCCGGGCGCAGGTGCTTAATGTTTACGCCCTCCAGCGCATTCATCGCTTCTTCCACGCGATGCAAACCCGATACGGGTCCGCAGCCATCGGGCATGTGCGCGCCAATGCTGCTCAGGTTCACCACGTATTTAATGCCCGCATCTTTAATAGCCGTTACATAGTTGTCGCCAATGCCGGCAATCCAGCCCTTCCAGTCGTCGGCATCCCATTTCGGCGGCACCATCGTGTACACCGCATCGTTATCCTTGAATGTTTCGTTGAGGAATTTTCTATCTTCCACAGTGCCTACTGCGGGCTTTGCACCCATCGCTTTAATGGCATCTTCGTGTTTATGGTTTGACGTTACGATGGTAACTTCATGCCCTTCTTTCAGCAGGGCTTCTGCCAATGGTTGGCTGATGTTGCCGAGAGAACCTGTAATTACATATTTCATACTTGACTTCTTTTTTTTGGTTGATTGATGTGGCTACTCCCGCAAATGATAATCCAAATACTGCAAGGCATTGTTTTGTTTGTTGAGGATTGAGAAGGAGGTTGAAGGCTTTGCCGAGGTGGATTTGGGGTTAAGGAGCGGACGCGTGATAGTGCAAGGCACAAGCCGGACGCTTGCGCCAGAATGGGGTGAGGACATGACGATAGAGAAACTATTTTCACTTTTTTAATCCATCTTATTGTGGCAAATAAATGATAATATTTTTTTGTTTATTACAATAAATATATTGACATTTGTTTTGTAACTATTATTACAAATATTTAATAGAATAAATTTAATAGTAAAATCAAAATAATGGCAAAAAAAGAAATTACAGTCAAACGCACTAGATTTAATAGTGTGGCATCAAGAAGAGTGCAGAAAGTTCTGGATGATATTGATAGCTTATCTAAATGCGCTAACAAAAGCACTTATGAATATTCGGAAGATGATATAAAAAAGATGATGGCTGCAATAAATAATCAGGTTAATCTTTTGAAGGCTGCTTTTTCGGCTAACAGTAAATCAAGTAAACAAACTTTTGAATTTTAAATAAATAAACAATGGCAGAATGGAAGTTTATGCCCTACGGACAAGGAGAAACAAAAACAAATCCGACTCAATCAGAGTTTTTTACAACAACAGAGGTTCGTGATATTTCTACAAGTCTGATTAGGGAAGGAATTCAAAACTCATTAGACGAATGGATTGATCGGAACAAGGATAAAAAAGAAAGAAATCCTGTCCGTATTGCAGTATTTCATTCCGGTGGTAAGTATGCTCTTAAATCTTCAGAATATAAAGAGTATATCAGGGGTTTAGAAAATCACTTGAAGGCTGAAAAAAATG
Source organism: uncultured Chitinophagaceae bacterium (assembly GCA_963847085.1). GTDB lineage: Bacteria > Bacteroidota > Bacteroidia > Chitinophagales > Chitinophagaceae > Ilyomonas. The sequence goes on from CAWJYO010000006.1 coordinate 241,076, forward strand.
GACTGAGGAACCTGCCGGATTTTTCAAAAGATTTAATGAAATTCCTCGTATTTGAAGATTTTAATACAAACGGCTTGGTTGGCAATCCTGATGAATGTGAGGATAATGAGGTTGAAGATAAAAACAAAAAGCACAACTTCTATCACTTCTGGAGAAACGTTGGTATTACTGGAAAGCCAGAAGATAAGCTGGGACGCTGGGGTATTGGAAAAACAGTTTTTCCACTGGCATCACGTATAAATTCCTTTTGGGGTCTCACGGTTCAGAAAGGAAACCCACAGCCATATCTTTTAGGTCAGTCTGTTTTAAAATCTCACAATTTACAGAAGGCTCATCAACCTTATGGTTATCGACCTTACGGCTATTTTGCTGATTATAAAGATGATAACAAGTTCGCTTATACAATAAGTGATAATAGAATAATTGAAAAATTTGTAGAGGCGTTTCATATCGGACGCAAAGGCGATTCTGGCTTGTCTATAATTATACCTTTCCTGCAAGAGGAAATGACTTATGCCTCTATTATTAATGCTGTTATATCCCAATATTATTTTCCCTTGATTAAAGGAGAGTTGATTGTGGATGTAACCTATGAAGATTCAACAATAAATATCAATGGTAATAATCTTGAAGATGTAGTAAGTCAATACTGGACTGACCTTAATGACCAGTTAGATAAAAAAGCAATCATTGAACTTTTCAATTTCGTAAGATGGGCACTTGAAAGAGGATCAGCAGAATTTTATACCTTAAAAGAACAGCCGGTAAAGAATCAGCCGGCGTGGACTGAGAAGCTTTGGGATAGCATCGACAATGACGAACTTATTCAGCAGTATGAAAAAGAAAACAAAGTCGCCTTTTGTGTACCTGTCAAGTATTGTAAGGTTGGTGATCCTGCAAGTTTAAAAACATGTTGGTTTAAAGTATTCTTTGCAAAGGACGACAACATACAGAATGCCGAGACTCATTTTGTACGTGAGAATATAACAATCATTGATATCAAGTCGATAAAGAACCAAGGTGTGAGAGCAATGGTACTCATAGACGACAAGGATCTGTCAAACCTGCTTGGAGATTCAGAAAACCCTGCGCATACACAATGGCAGAAAGATTCACAAAATTTCAAAGACAAATACGTTCACGGAGATAGCTGTATCAGTTTCGTTGTGGCAAGCATTGGAAAGCTTTATCAGAAATTACAGAAACCGGCTAAAGGTTTAGAAAAAGATTTGCTGAAAGATATTTTCTTTATTCCTACTGAAGAAAACGATGACGACCCATCTAATGATATTGATGATGATTCACATAAAGATACAAAGGATATAAAGAAAAAACCAGTTCCTCCGATTCTGCCAACACAAACCAGGCAGATGGTACGGGTAACTAAGATTCCGGGAGGTCTTAAAGTCTATCCTCACGGTATCACAAAAGATAAGTTACCAAAAATCGAATTGGAAATTGCCTATGATACAACAAGAGGTAATCCGCTAAAAAAGTATCAGAAGTTTGATTTTCAACTTAACAAAGTACCCATTAAAACTATTCCAACAAACTGCCGGTTCGAATTTCCGGAAGCTAATGTTGTCAGACTGGAACCTTACAAGGAAGACTTCGAATTAACGATAACAGGATTCGATGAAAACAGAGATTTATATTTTACTGTAAAAACTCAATACCCGGAAAATGATTCGGAGATATAACTACACCGGCAGGAAAAAACTTTCGGAAATTAGGATCAACGAGTGGGCTAAAAAGGGAACCAAGTACTTCGAAGTAATATGCGACTTAAGAAATTCAGGATTTCCTGATGATGCCAAAATCTTTGTTGAGCCTTATTTTAAATCCTCCTTTCTACGATTTGATTTTGGAACAATTGCAAGGTTTCAGCCACCTGCCAACACTGACATAAGTAATTTACCGACAACTGATCAGCTTTGGTACAGGGTAAAAATTGTTGATGAGAATGCTAAGCATGGATTAATATTAGGAACAGCAGATATTCAGGGTATACCTGTAGACAGCCCTCATAGTGGTAAGCAATCAATTCTTCCTGTTGATTTTACTGAATTAGGCAACCGAATCTGGACTCTAGAGTTTAGGTCAGATCGTCCCACATTAGCCATAAATTCTTTATTAAATGAATTTGGTATCAGAGAAAAGGTAAAGCAAGCAGACTTTTTTACTTTGGTTTATCCGGAAGTTATCAAAATGATTGCTTTAAAGCTGACAGGCGAAGCAGGCTTTTATGATGAAGATTTGTCTGGTTGGCAAGCTGAGTGGATGAGGTATTTTAAAGAAGTACTGCAACAGACACAGATGCCTGTCCAAGATGATGAAAAATCTGTTGAAGAATGGGCAAATGATATGTCTGAGGCTTTTGCCAGAAAGTCTCAGGTTATTAATCTTTATAAAACAGCAAACAAAACAAATTAAGATGGTAATTAGAATTCTTACTGAAAATGGAATTAATGAATTTTATAGCCAATTACAGGAAATAAGAACCGGGACAAGACAGGATTTAAGCGAAGATCTTCTTTCAGGAAATAATTTCACGGCTGCATTTGATGATGAAGTTGAGATTGAAGCCGGTATTTTCAAAACCAAGAAGGAGTTGATCGAATACATCTGCGAAAAACTTAATCTAAAGAGCAATAAACATTTGTATTATCATCGTGGACTATGGTCTTGGCTGTCTGTATTTTATTTTAGAAATCTGACTTCAGTTAAAGATGGAAAAAGAAAAGTAAACGAAGATGCCAAATACATACTAATGGAGCCTAAAAACTGGAGAAGATATTATAGACATCTTTTGGCTTCATTTGCAAGAGTATACTGTGAGTTGGATATTTTGGCAACTCCATATTTGTCTTATCCTGTTCCGATTTGGAGCGATTTACATGAACAGCTTTTCGCTTATCAGCAAATTGCCACAAATAGGCCATTAATTGAAGCTGCTAATAAACTTTATTGGGATGAGAAAAATCTGAAAATTAAAAAAGGAGCTGGCTCTAAAAATGAAGGTTCCCCAAGACGATTTTCTGATATAGTCGGCCAGTTTGAGTTAACCTATGATTTAAACGCAATGAACTTTGAAGCAATTTTATCTATTTTTCCAAAACATGAATTCAAAAAATGGGAACATGCTGCATAATCGATTTTACAATCTCTCCTATCTGCTTTGCCAGTAATGGCGGTACGGCATTCCCTACTTGATGAAACTGCTGTGTTCTCGGACCGCAGAAATAATAATTGTCAGGAAAGGTTTGAATTCTTGCCGCTTCTCTTACAGTCAAACTCCGGCATTGTGAGGCGTCTGGATGTATAAAATAATGTCCGTCTTTTGAAATATGGCTTGTCACTGTTTTTGATGGACTTCCATAAGACTGCACCCGAAATCTGTCTGTGAATTTCCCCTGTGATGCATTGGAATGATTAGGAAGCAACGCAGGCGGAAATTCAAAAAGCTTGGGCGACCTTTCTATTACTTTAGCAAAGCACGATACGAACAAATAGCGGTATAAATCTAGTTTAATATGTGTCCGGCTTTCATGATTAATAACACCTTTTATCTTTTTATCCAAGATACCAGTCAGGCAAATAATCTATACTGACTTTTGAATTAATATAATTGTTTCCTTTCCCGTTCAGCGGAGCGATAATTCTGTCAGCCGTTATTTCCATCTCCTTCCATACATTAACAGGAATGTCCGCTTTAAAACTTTCGTTTTTTATTTCCTGCAAAGCCTTTATCCATTCATCATCTCCGTCTTTGGTTTTGGATAAACCACTACGCAGTTCCGGCAAACCATTCAAGACATTTTCAACGGGAATCGAAACATTGTGTCTTGATAATAAGTGTGGTATAATATTCAGATCACTTCTGATGCCAACCAGAATGACGCGGTGGCGGGTTTGGGGAATTCCATATAGTTCTGATTTAATAATAAACTCTTTAGGATCATACAGCGGAAAATCCTCGAACAAGTTGGTTGCAGGGTGTACAAGCGAATATATTTTATATCGGATTTTGCTTTTATAAAAATTTTGTTTTCCCTGTAGTTTGTTGTATGCTTGTATCGGGTAACGCAGATCATCTGTTATCTGTTTAAAGATATTTTCTTCCGCTACTCTGGACGACAAAATACCCTTTACATTTTCCATTACAAATACAGCAGGACGATGCTCCGCCAATATCCGGTAATATTCCTTGTAGAGATAAACCCGATCATCTTTCTTATTTAACCCAGCACCTTCTCTTCTTCTGGCTCTTCCTACCAGTGAATAGGCCTGGCAGGGTGGTCCACCGATGAGAACAAAATTTCTTTCCTTTTTTAAAGCTGTCCTGATTTTTGAATCAATCAATGAATAGGTGTCGGGATCACCCAATTTAAATTTCCATGCCTCTTTATGTGCCTGTTTGCTCTGCGCCGGATATGTGTGATAAAGTTTATCCAGTGTTATTTCGCCTCGCACGAACTGATAATATTCTTCAGGAATTTGCCCATATGGAAACTGTCTTGTAAAAGACCGCAATGTGAGAGTTTGATGTGCATGCTCATCACATTCTATAGAAAGAGCAATTTTAAAAACCCTTTCTCCTTTATCATTCAAAACGGAGGAGAATCCTTCGCCTAAGCCCCCGGGACCAGAAAATAAGTCAATTATAGGAATTCGCTCAGTTATAGGGGTTTGTCTATGCATATTCAATCCCTATATCTTTTTTGTATTTCCCGCTACAGAGAAAAACAATTTACTATTGAAAAAATCCGCGAAACTGGATTCAAGACCGTTTATAATTTTCTCAAGACTTTCAACTGACAAGTTTCTTCTGCCATTTTCTACATGATTCATAAAGGTCCTGTCGACCTCAGATTTCCATGCAACTTCTTCCTGAGAAAGAGCTTTCTCTGTGCGCAGTTCTTTTATACGCAAGCCAATTTTGGTCTTGATATCCATGGCACAATAGTACCAGACGTGACTTAAAGTACATTTGTCTTTAAGTCACGTTTAATAAAGTGCCTTAAAATTTATTGTAAAGATTCAAGAAGATGAGAAAGGGTTAATTCATACGTCTTCGGTTTCAACTCACATTCCCAAAGTGTAATAATTTTCCATCCGGCAGCGTCCAAAGCTTTTACAGCTTTTTCATCATTAGCAATATTGCCCCCAATTTTATTCAGCCACCATTCTGTTTTGGTTTTCGGTACAACATAGTATTTACAGCCTTCATGTCCATGCCAGAAGCAACCATGTACAAAGATCACAGTCTTATATTTTGGTAATACAATATCAGGCTTGCCGGGCAGGTCTTTTACATGCAGCCGATACCGGAAGCCATGCGCATGCAGAAACTTACGAACCTGCATTTCGGGCTTTATATTCTTGCCCTTAATGCGGCTCATGTTATAGCTTCTTACTTCTTTGCTATGCACATCTGCCATAAAAGTAAAAAGGCAAAGAATAGGCTGGAGGTCTCCTTATTAATCTAACCTGCCTTCTTTTTGTTTCCGGCATTATTGCCGAACAGGAATGCCGCAACGGAAGAGTTATTTCTTTGCCCAGCCATTATCTTGCAGCCAGTCGGCAAGGCGTTGCGGCCACCCTTTTAGCGTAGCCAATGTTGAACGATAACCCATATTAAAGCCATGCCCTCCCTGCGCATACAAATGCACTTCTACCGGAACTTTTGCCTCCCGGTACAGGGAAAGAATTTTTACAACGGAGGCAGAACAACAGGAGTCGTCATTGGCGGCAAGCAGGAACGCCGGAGGCATGGGCAGCGTAACATGGCCGGGCACAGCAGCAGGACCGGGATAAATGAGAATAGAAAAATCAGGCTTTGCCGTTAGCTTATCTACGCCATCAGGCTTTACAGAATGAGGCTCGCTGTATGCGAAGGAAACCCAGCCTGCCAGTTCTCCACCGGCAGAAAAGCCCATCACGCCAATGCGGGCAGTATCCAAATGAAAACTGTCTGCCTTACTGCGCACCAGCCGCATGGCCCGAAACACATCCTCTTTTGTGTTTTCGAGGGTATAAACGGAACTGTCTTCTTTATACAACCTGTATTTCAAAACAAAAGCGGTGATGCCGAGCTTGTTTAAAAATTTGGCAGCGTCAACGCCCTCTGCATTGTAAACAAGCGCTTTGTGTCCGCCGCCGGGGCAGATGACAACGGCTGCTCCGGTGGCCTTTTCTTTGGGCGGAAGAAACACGGTGAGAGAAGGATTGTTCACATGTTTCACCCACCAGTCTTTGGCCTGCTCGGGTTCGCCCTTTTTCTTTTCAAAACCCGGTGCACCGTTGTGCCATAAGGGAATGGTAAAAGAGCTATCCTGTGCATAAGAAGCCGTGCCCGTAAGGCAGCTAAACAGGAAACAAAAGCAATACACAAAGGCACCGGTTTGCCACCTGTTAGATAGGTTCTTTGTTTTCATAAATGATCTATGTTTTTGGTTTTGCCTATAAACAAGGGATGCAAAAGGAGGAAAGCGAATTTATTTGCAGGGGTCATATTATAGTTCTTGTTTTTACCTGCAATATAGGCAACTTAACCGCTTAGATAGCGGGGAGTTTGAGAATGCAGCTTGTCATCACTCCGTCCGCCTCAGGCGAGACCGCCGTTTGGTTTTGTACATATTTACTGTTAGCAGGCAGTTTTGTATTGAAATCAACGGGAATCAAATCATAACGACAACAATTATGGGACAAGACAAGGCGGGAGACCACGTCGGGCGAGGTAACTTGTAGTTTCGGAAGATTGTTTTCATCTATTTCAGAATTGTTATCGGTGATGCTTATCTTTAATTGACTATCCGCATGTAGTAACTAAAGTAAAAAAGGTATCGTCACTGCGAGGCACGAAGCAGTCTGTACTTTACAATAATTATTGTTTATAATTGATAAACCTTTTTCTGTTCATATCAGCAGACTGCTTCGTGCCTCGCAGTGACGGCTTATCTGCCTGGTGTAACAAAAAGGTTACTGTAAACGGATCGTCATTTATCTTTATTTAAACACAGGGGATGGCTGCTTTTTTTATTGACCCGAATATTGCAAGAGCAAAAACTTTGCACACCGACTACTATACTTTACAGCAATATTGGGAAGCCTCAAAAGAAAAAATATTTGCTCCTTCGTGGCAATTGATTGGGGATGAGAGCAGCGTAAAAGAAAAAGGTTCGGCTTATCCATTCCTCTTATTAGAGTCCTATCTGAACGAGCCGTTACTGCTAACCAAAAACAAAGATGATAAGCTGCATTGTGTAAGTAATGTATGCACACACCGGGGAAACCTGGTGGTGTATGAACCTTGCGGGGCGAACCAGTTGCGCTGCAAATACCATGGAAGACAGTTTAGTTTGGATGGCAAATACATTTCCATGCCCGGGTTCAAAGAGGTAGAGAATTTTCCAACCGGGGAAGACGATCTTCATTCTTTGCCTTTGTTTCAATGGGGCAGTTTATTATTTACATCACTGAATCCGATACATAACGCCGAAGATTTCTTAGGCGATATGATGCAGCGCATGCAATGGTTTCCGGTTGATAAATTGTTATATCGCGCTGACCTTTCAAAAGACTATTTTGTAAAAGCCAACTGGGCTTTGTACTGCGAAAATTATCTCGAAGGATTTCATATCCCTTTTGTGCATGCGGGCTTAAACAATGTGCTCGATTTTGGTGAATACACAACGGAGATATTCAGGCTTTCCAACCTGCAGCTGGGTATTGGTAAAAAGGGCGACGCTTGTTTTGATTTGCCTTCTTCATCGCCCGATTACGGTAAAGATGTAGCGGCTTACTACTTCTGGGTATTTCCCAATCTGATGTTCAATTTTTATCCCTGGGGAGTATCTGTCAACATTGTAACACCAACTACTGTAAGCGAATGCAAAGTTTCTTTTCTCACTTATGTGAGCGATGAAACAAAATTAAACCAGGGTGCCGGAAGCGGGCTGGATACCGTGGAACAGGAAGATGAAGCTGTTGTAGAAAACGTGCAGAAAGGAGTACGGTCGCGCTTTTACACGGGCGGCAGATATTCACCCAAATATGAGCAGGGCACGCATCATTTCCATTCTCTCATCGCGCAGATGTTAGGTTAATCGTATTGGCATACACCATGACAGAGCTAAAAAAAACAATTGGCTTAACAGCCGCCATTTCATTGGTTGTCGGCAGCGTTATTGGCTCCGGCATTTTTATGAAGCCGGCCCTGATGGCTTCAGAACTAGGCTCGCCGGTATTGTTAATCAGCGTTTGGATAGTGGCCGGTTTAATCACGCTTTGCGGCGCATTAAGCAACGCAGAAGTAGCAGCCATGTTTCCTGAAACGGGTGGCCAGTATGTTTTTTTCAAAGAGATGTATGGCGATGCCTTTGCCTTCCTGTACGGCTGGGCCGCTTTCGCTGTTTTTAATACCGGCGGTGTGGCTTCGCTTGCTTATATATTTTCTGAATACACCACTTATTTTATTGCTCTTCCCCGCTTCCCGGCAGCCACTGAAAACGCTTTCTTTTTTCATCTTCCAGCTATCGGCAATCTTTATCCTTTGGCCAATGCAGGCGTTAAAATGCTTACGATATGCTTACTTCTTCTTTTTACAGGCATCAATTATCTCAGCACTAAGTATGGCGGTTTACTACAAACCTTTTTAACGGCATTGAAAGCAGCCGCCATTGCTTTCCTGATTGGAGGCATTTTACTTTCCGGGAAAGGTTCATGGCACAACGTTGTTACCAATAGCGCACAAATGCCGCATGGCACTGCACTTTTTGGCGCTTACATAGCGGCGATTGCCGGTGCTTTCTGGGCGTATGATGGCTGGAACAATATTACGTTTGTAGCAGGCGAAATAAAAGATCCGCAACGAAATATTCCGCGTAGCTTGTTCATTGGTGTTACGCTCATCATATTCATTTACAGCCTGGTAAACTTGTCTTACATCTATGTATTACCCATTCAAAAAATGGCTGCTTCATCTCTTGTTTCATCCGACGCCGCAAAAGTAGCCTGGGGCACAGTGGGTGGTTCTCTCATTGCCTTATTGGTAATGCTGTCCACCTTGGGTACTACTAATGGCAATGTGCTTTCGATAGCGCGTGTTACGTTTGCTATGCATACCGAAAGTAAATGGTTCGCAGCGGCGGGCAAAGTACAGCCCCGATACAAAACGCCGGGTAATGCACTTCTTATCAATGCTGTCTGGACGATCATCCTGATTATTACCGGCTCCTTTGATATATTAACAGATATGGTTGTATTTGTGTCCTGGTTGTTTTACGGCATGAGCGCTTTAGGCGTTTTTATTTTGCGCAAAAAACTGCCTCGTTATCCACGCGCTTATAAAGTGTGGGGTTATCCTTTTATTCCCTTGTTTTTTGTATTGTTTACCCTTTTCTTTTTGCTCTTCACTTTGTATAACGATATAAATAATTACAGGCAGGGAAATACCGTTTTAATCAATTCTGTACTGGGTCTTTGCATCACGGGTATTGGCTTGCCGGTGTATTATTTATCAAGAAGGCATAAGGCATTGAACGATTGAAAAAGCAGAGAATGATGGCTTTCTTTGTAAGCTATTAACAAGAAAATGATCGCTGCCTGATAATCTTTCGTTGATGAGTAAATAAAAAGACAAAGCCAGTCCATCCTTCATAGCAATACCTCTTCAATTAGCCTCTTACGTTGGCAGGAAATTGCGGACAATAAGTGAAAGTTCGGTAGTGTATCAGTTTGAATATTGGTGTCGTCATTCCGCAAATGCTGCCGTTTGGTTTTGCACAATAATCACTGGTGCAGGCAGCTTTGTGCGGAATCTGATTTTTCAAACTGATACACTACTGAAAGTTCACTTGCAACAAGTTATCCATCACTTTCCCATATCTTTTTCCTCGTCGAAGTATTCAACCGGGTGATACCATTTACGCAAAACAAAATGTCCTGCCGCTCAGCCGTAAAACATCCATCATACAAAAACACAAACAACCTTCTTATTTCTTGTAGTTCGCTAAGTATTCTTTCAGCGCATAGTGATACACACTTTCATTTGGTTTTACCCTTTTTTGGTACTCCGCTTTCTGCTCTGCGTTCTGGCTGATCGCTTTCGCATACGCTACCGCTTCGGCGAACACTTTCCTGCCTTTCTTCTGTTGTTCGCTTGGCTTCACCTTACTCATGTCAGGATAGCTGGTAACTACCGTTTTATCCTTGTATTGCTTAAACACCAATTGTTTTCCAAGTCCGCCGCGGATATTCTCTAAAAAGCTTTTAGATAGTCTTGCCATGGTTCTTATTTGGTTATGGTCATCGTATAAGTGGAGCCGTAATTCTTTCGTTCATTGTACGTTCATCCTTCGTTCACCGTTCGTCTTTGTATTGTCTGTAATTGGATTGGGCGGATAATAAATAAGAGAAAAGAAAAGGGCTTTATTGGTAAGTGTAAAAATAAGGAAGGAGGGAACACAAATATGTGTTTAATCCTTTTTTAATCGGCAGACGCCATACAATGTAAAATACAAGCACTATGCAGGTTATCCGGCTACTATTCTTTTTCTTTACACGATGCAAAAAGAATTGTATTTCGACATCAGTACGGAAGAGAGCGGTGGCAGCCTGTACAGGATGCGGGATGAGGCGGGCAAATGCTACGTTTCGGTACGAGCACAGCACGTATGATGATGACCGGGACGAGATTAAAATATTTACAACGGAGTACGCTTCTTTTGCCCAGTTCTGGCAAATGCTGACGAAAGACAAGGAATGGTTTTACCAGCACCCGCTGTATGTGCATCCCGAGCAACGGAGCTTTTGTAAGAGAGCAGTTGGGAAAGGTAAACTGGGCGATTTACCCCAATGCCAAATGGCAGGAGAGCCACCAGCGCCAATGGAAAAAAGTGCTGACAGATAAGGATGATTATTACCGTTCTAAAGTATAGGTAAATAAATAAGCGTTTGTAATTCCGACATCGTCTCCCTGCTTCTGGCCCTTGCGTCCTACTCCTGCCGTTCATCTTTGTCTGCTCAAATAAAAGCACTTACTAATAATCTTGCAACGCAATAGAAGGGTAACCTCATTTGTATTACTTTCATCCCAAAAAGCTGTATGAGACTTTACCTTTTCGTTTTTTTGCTCTCTTCCCTTCTGGTACAATACCGCGCCACTGCGCAGGAGGAACGGTTTAGTAAAAGCCAATACATAAGCCGTGGCGATACACTAAACTACAGGATGTTGTTTCCTGATGCAGATACACTGCGCAAATATCCTTTGGTTATATTTTTACATGGTTCGGGCGAAAGAGGCAGTGATAACGAAGCGCAGTTGAAATGGGGTGTTCAAAACTTTGCGTCAGATAAAAATATGGTGCAGCATCCTGCTATTGTTATTGCACCACAATGTCCAGTGGGTCAATCCTGGTCGAATACAAAGCGCACGCCCAATAGTACAGCCATGGAGTTACAACCAACACCCAGCAAACCCATGCAGTTGTTAATTGAACTGATTAAACAAACCGTTGCTAAAATGCCGGTGGATAGCAACCGCATTTATATAACCGGGCTATCAATGGGTGGCTTTGGCACGTTTGACGCTATTGAGCGGTATCCGAATTTATTTGCTGCTGCTGTACCTGTTTGCGGCGGTGGCGATGTATCTAAAGCATCTCTCATTGCACATATACCGATGTGGCTTTTTCATGGTTCGGAAGACCCTGCTGTGAATACGGCCACCTCTGTTGAAATGAATGCGGCTTTAATGAAAGCGGGTGCACACCCGGGACTTACCATTTACCCCGAAACAGGGCACTTTTCATGGCTTGCTGCTTATAGTGATGAGCACATGATGGAGTGGTTGTTCAGGCAACATAAGTGAGTGGAAAGTATAACTATGATAATGACTCAGTATATACAGCAGGGAAAGCTCTTTTCTGGCGCAAGCGGGACGATTGCGCCAGAAGAGCCAGAAAAGAAAGGAGGCATTGCGAACTAAATCGCTATCAAAAAAACAACCCCTATACAATTTGAATGGATAGAGGTTGAAAGTTAAAGAAGAGGTCAAGCTTCAATAAAGCATTCCATTTCTTTTGAAGTATGGTTATATGTTCTGTGGTCTTCTCAATACCACCATTGAACGGCCTTCTAATGGCAGCTTGTCTCCATCGTTGTACACCTCGCAGCCCCTTTCGTTCACACAGCCACCGTTTGTATCTATGATTTTTAACCAGGGCCGGCCGCCATTGCGGGAAGGAACGGTAAAATCAAGATTGTTTTCAGAGGCATTGAACATAATCATGAAGCAGTCATCTTCTATAATTTCACCTTTGTATCCCAGTTCATCAATGCTTTTCCCATTTAAATAAACCGTTAGCGACTGGCTGAAACCGTTGTCCCAGTCTTCTTTCTGCATCTCCTTAGCATCGGGATGAAACCAGTCTATGTCGTTCATACCGGTTCCGATTACCTCTTTCTCTTTAAACCACTTGCGCCGCCGGAAAGAGGGATGGTTTCTTTTTACTGCAATTAATTGTTGTACGAAATGGAGTAGTTCTTTATCGGCTTTATCCCACTGAAGCCAGGAGATTTCATTATCCTGGCAAAACGCATTGTTATTACCTTCCTGTGTTTTTCCAATTTCATCACCCGAAGTAATCAGGGGCACACCCTGGCTTAATAACAATGTAGTGAGGAGATTGCGCTTTTGTTTTTGCCGCAATTTGTTGACACAGGGATCATCGGTTGGCCCTTCAACACCACAGTTCCATGAATAATTGTCATCCGTTCCATCTTTATTGTTTTCGCCGTTGGCCTCATTGTGTTTCTTGTTATAACTCACAAGGTCGGTAAGCGTAAAACCATCATGAACGGTAATGATATTGATACTTGCCGTTGGGGTGCGGTAATCATTTTTATAAATGTCGGAACTGCCCGTAAACCGCTTAGCAAATTCGCCGAGGCTGCAGCCTTCCCCGCGCCAGTGGTTACGCAGGCAATCGCGGAATTTTCCGTTCCATTCCGCCCAGGCGGCAGGAAATTTTCCAATTATGTTGGCACCTTCTCCCAAATCCCAGGGTTCGGCTATCATTTTTACCTGCGATAAAATGGGATCCTGGAAAATGATGTCGAAAAAGGAACTTAAGTACGCTCACATCCTTTTCTTCGCGCGCCATCACGGGTGCCAAATCGAAACGAAATCCATCTACATGCATTTCTGTTACCCAATACCGCAGGCTATCCATAACCAGCCGCAGCACCGGGGGCATATTGGCGTTTAATGTATTGCCGGTTCCGGTATAGTCGGTATAATAAGCGGGCTTTTCTTCGTCAAGCCTGTAGTAACATTTATTGTCAATTCCCCTAAAGCTAAGGGTAGGCCCTAACTGGTTGCCTTCTGCCGTATGATTGTACACAACATCTAAAATGACTTCAATACCTGCTTTGTGTAATTCTTTCACCATGGTTTTAAACTCTTTCACTATTTCACCCGCTTCATTGCTCGCCGAATATTTATTGTCGGGTGCAAAAAAAGCAATGGTATTATAACCCCAATAGTTGTGCAGTCCTTTGTCTTCAAGGGTTTTATCGGAGATGAAATAGTGAACCGGCATTAGTTCAATTGCGTTAATGCCGAGGTCTTTCAGATACTCAATCATTACAGGGTGCGAAACAGCCGCAAACGTGCCGCGGATGGGTTCGGGGATGGCAGGATGCAGCTTCGTGAGACCCTTAACATGCGCTTCGTAAATGATGGTATCTGAATAAGATGTTAGGAGTGGCTTATCATCCTCCCAATCGAACTCGTTGCTCACAACAACAGATTTTGGCACGTAAGGCGCACTATCTTCTTCATTAAAGCTGCTGCCGTCGTCGCCATCGTCTTCTCCCATTTCATAACCAAATACCGACTTGTGCCATTGTAAAGAACCGGCGAGGGCTTTGGCATAGGGATCTATGAGTAATTTATTGGGATTAAAACGCAAGCCTTTGTGAGGGTTATAATCGCCGTACATCCTGTATCCATACTGTTGGCCGGCTTTTATGCCTTTTATAAACACATGCCATATACTGTGATAGACTTCCTTAACCGGCAGTTGTGTTTCGTTGCCTTCTTCATCAAACAAGCACAGTACAACACGTTTTGCGTTTTCGGAATAAATTGAAAAATTGACTCCATCGGGATAAAGCGTCGCTCCAATAGGATAAGTTCTCCCAAGATACGTGGTGATGTTTTGCATGGATTTTACGATGTTTTTTATTGGTTGTTGAAAACAAAAAATATTCCTTTACGGGACAAAAAGAGTTTCTTGTTTGCACAGGCTTTGAACAACTTTTATGCCTTTTGTATAAAAAGGTAAAATGTGTGGAACAGAAGTACCATGGACTATTACAATGGAAAAGGCTTTTGGAAATTCGGTTGCCGGATGGTTGTTGATTTTTGATGAGCGGACGCAGGAATACATGGCACAAGCGGACGCTTGCCCAGGCAGGAAAAAGCAAGAGTTAAAGCAAAGGAATTAAAACAAACAACGGGAATGTAAAATAAAAGCCTTGAACCCCCTGTTACAACAGACGGCTACTATTTATTGAGAAAACCAGCTCTTTGTATCTGGCATGGTAAAAGGTTTGTTGAAAAAATCGTTCATAATGAGTAAAAACAAATCCTTTTTCTCCCAGGCTCCGCCATGGGTAGCTCCTGGCAGAATACACAATTGTGAGTTGGGAATACTCTGAAAGATTTTCAGCGTGTGCTCAGGACGAATTACATCTCTATCTCCCGCCATAATTAAAACAGGCGCTTTAATGCCTGACAGATCTGAGTAAGGCATGTTAGGATAATCCAACATCAACTGGCTCAAGGCTCTTTGCGTTGAGTCTTTATTGGTAGCTACTATTTTCTTAGAATCGTTTATAGCGTAGGAAAAAACAGCTAAACTGTCGGGCTGGATATTCGATCCGTATGCCAATACCCGTTTTACTTTCTTTGGATAATCTTTTGCCAGCAACAGTGCTATGATAGCGCCATCGCTATGTCCCCAGATAAAAGTAGAGTCTATATTCAGTTGGTCAAGCAGCGCGCTTACATCACTCGCCATCATATCGTAGGTTAGCGGTTTGTTATTAGTGGATGATCTTCCTTGTGCGCGGCTGTCAATCGCAATCACCTTATACTGCTTCATCAGGTCGGGATAAAAAGTTGTAGCATCTGCAATAGAGCCTCCATTACCGTGCAGAATCACCAGTGGCGCACCAGTGCCATAAATTTCATAATATAGCTTTATACCATTTACATCGGCATATTTTCCGACCTTGTTATTTATGCCATAGTTCGGCACATTCTTACCTTCAATGAGGAGCGTTTTGCCGGTTTTCCCAGCTGTACCTTCAATAGTGCCGGCCGTATAGTTTGTGTTGAATCCGGTATGCCCGCGTTGAATACCTTGTTCAAGACTATCCGTAGTTCCGTCTTCAAAATCGGCAGTATAAAGGGTTTTCCATTTGCCTTTGGCAGTTTCTACCGCCAGTTTCAAATCATCATAATAAAACTTGCCGTTATACTGGCATAGTGCGCCAAACGCAATCTGGTAAGTTCCGGTATCTATCTTTCCTTCGATGGAATAAGATTGCCAATTGCTGTTGCGGATAGGTCTGTACCACATGTTATCAAAAAAAGCATCCCCTTTTTCTTTGTCAACTCTTGCCCACAATCGCGCTGAAGCACTATCATCTCCAGGCTCTGCACGCACCAGTGCCGTTAAGCGAAACTTATGACCTTCATAACCTTTTATGCTAATAGATTTGGAATAAGAAACCCAAATATCCTGCGCATAGATGCGACTAAAGAATAGACCGGATGCAATAAATAAAATAAAAAGCAGTGTTGGTTTAACTGATTTCATATATGAAGGTATTAGAAATGCAAGGTAAGAGAATAGAATAGCTTTTATATAGTATTTTTTCGCCTTTGTAGTGTCCTTTATCAACCATCAAGCTTGCTCTGTTATTTGCCAGTGGCATAGTCTCCCTTTTAACGCAAGCGGCTTTTGCAGGCGTTTCATTTTAGAGTCTCTCTGCAATAGATATGATTACTGTTATGCTTTTGTTGTTATGTATTTTTGCATAACAAACAAAAGCATCTTCCAAACATATATTGTGTCGTAACCACAATTCCCTATCTTCCCTTCGTTAACCAACTCACATGATTCGGAACACAATTGCTTTGCTTTTACTGGTTTGTTTTTGTCAAAATTTATCAGCACAAACCATTGCTCCTTCTTTGCTCAACGATTATTGGAAGGCAGGCTGGATAAGTTGTCCCGGTGTTTCGCAAAGGGCATATGGCGTGTATCATTTTAGAAAAAGCTTTACGCTTACTAACAGGCCGGATAGCTTTATCATCCATATATCAGCCGACAACCGCTATCGCTTGTTTGTGAATGGTGAGCCGGTTTGCAGTGGTCCTGCCAGAGGCGACTTAGCCCATTGGAATTTTGAAACGGTAAACATTGCTTCTTACCTGCACAGTGGCAGCAATACAATAGCCGCACAGGTTTGGAATATGGCAGAATGGACTGCCGTGGCACAGATCACCAACCAAACGGCATTTGTGGTGCAGGGCAATGATGAGGCATCGCAAATGGTGAACACAAACAGAAGCTGGAAGGTGGTAAAAGATAGTGCTTATTATCCTTGCTCGACAGATAACGGAAACAGGTTGCATAGTTATATGGTGATTGGTCCGGGTGATTCAATTCGCGCCGAACATTATCCCTGGAACTGGCAAACGGCTTCATTTAATGATGCTGCCTGGCAAAACGCTGTAATCATTGCTGCGCCTGTGCCCTGGGGTGTTGGCAGCGATAATTTGTGGACGCTTGTGCCGAGAACTATTCCCCTGATGGAA
This sequence comes from uncultured Chitinophagaceae bacterium, assembly GCA_963847085.1. GTDB lineage: Bacteria > Bacteroidota > Bacteroidia > Chitinophagales > Chitinophagaceae > Ilyomonas. Next base: position 257,973 of record CAWJYO010000006.1, read on the forward strand.
GAAAAGGAGCAGCGCATTGTTACGAGCCGCAGAATGAATGGAATAACAGATGCCGGCTTTATAAAGGGCAATCATCCGGTAACCATTCCTGCGCACACTACAGCAAGTGTTCTGCTCGATCAAACATTCAACACAGTGGCTTATCCGCAGTTAACGGTAAGCAGTGGTAAAGATGCCGTTATCAAACTCACTTACGATGAAGCCCTATTTGATAAAAATGGACAAAAAGGAAACCGTAACGACATTGAAGGAAAAACCGTGATTGGCAACTATGATGTGTTTGTGCCCGATGGCAGTAATAAAAGAACGTTTCGCCCGCTTTGGTTTCGCACGTATCGTTACTTACAAATGGATGTAAAAACAAACGATGAGCCTTTGGTGATTGAAGATTTGTATGGTATGTACACCGGTTATCCTTTTGAACAGAAAGCTTCTTTCAGCAGCAACGACACCACGCTGAAAGCCTTATGGGACGTGGGCTGGCGCACGGCAAGGCTATGCGCCGGAGAAACGTATTTTGATTGTCCTTACTACGAGCAATTGCAATATGAAGCTGATACACGCATACAATCGCTGATATCTTTATACATCACAGGCGATGATAGATTGATGAGAAAAGCCATTACCGATTTCTATAACTCGCGCATTGCCGAAGGCTTGACGCAGGGCAGATACCCAAGCAGCCGGTTGCAGGTGATTCCACCGTTTTCCCTGTTTTGGATTAGTATGTTGTACGACTACCTGATGCACCGCCCGGATGATGCGTTTGTTGAAAGCAAGTTACAGGCAGTGAAGGGAGTATTGCATTGGTATGAGCAAAATATTGATAAAAACAAAGCCATGCTTGGCCCTATGAACTGGTGGAACTTTACTGACTGGGCTTCTTCCTTTCCCGGCGGCACGCCCCCCGGCGCAAATGATGGCAACAGCGCGGTGGTAACACTGCAATATGTTTATACACTGCAACAGGCGGCAACTCTTTTTACATATTTTAAACAAGATGAAGAGGCAGTTCATTGCAGTATGCTTGCTGATAAGCTATCAGCCGGTACCTACGTCAATTGTTTTGACAAAAACAAACATGAAATGGGTGACACACCGGATAAGAAGAGCTTTAGCCAACATGCGGGTATTATGGCGATATTAACAGGTTGTGTGAAAGACAGTGCGCAGGAAGTGATGAAAAAGGTTTTGTATGATACAACTTTAACACAGGCTACTTTTTATTATCGTTTTTATCTCACGCAAGCATTGAAGAAAGCAGGCATGGGAAATTTGTATTACAGCCAATTGAAACCCTGGCGGGATATGATTGCAAACGGATTAACAACCTTTGCAGAACAACCTGACCCAACACGTTCCGATTGTCATGCCTGGAGTGCCTCTCCATTATATGATTTTCTGGCAACGATTTGTGGAATCAGGCCGGCTTCACCACATTTTAAGACCGTCATTATTGCACCAGCGCCAGGTCAGTTGACTTCTATAAAAGGAAGCATGCCGCATCCTGACGGAATGATTTCAGTTTCGCTAGAACGAAAAGGGACTGGGATAAAAGGAAAGATTGAATTACCTGCAAAAGTAAACGGCACATTTATTTGGAACGGAAAAACGGTGGCTTTGCATGGAGGAAGTCAGGTGGTGAGTTTGTGATATGAGAAGATTATTTATGTAAAAATAAAAAGCCTCATCAAAATTGATGAGGCTTTTGTTTGTTGCGAAGGCTGGGATCGAACCAGCGACCTTCGGGTTATGAGCCCGACGAGCTACCGCTGCTCTACTTCGCGATATAAAAATTTCAAAAGAACTTCTTTGCACCCATTCGTTCAACAATTGGGGCTGCAAATATAGCGCGATGCAATCAATTGACGAAGAAAAACTTTATTCTTTTTTCTTTACTGCACTTCCGCCACTGGTATCAACGCTTTTAATGATACCAGCTCCACGATAATTGATGATGCTTCCACCACTGGCATCAGCCGTCAGTTCTTTGTTCACTGTAAAGTCAATTACCGAACCGCCCGATGCATCTACTTTGCAAACATCTGCCGCCGCATCAAAATCTTTTACAATACTTCCGCCACTGGCATCAATCGTAGCATTAGCAAAAGTACCGCTAATGGTGGCAATGCTGCCGCCGGTTAAGCGAAGCGATAATTTGGATGCCGTAATATTCCCATTAATAATACTTCCGCCGTGGCATTCCAAATCCAGTTCATTCGTGGTAAGCGCATCTACAATTTTACCAACCGAACCACCGGATAGTTCCAGGCTATTCAGTTCAGTAACCGTTACATAAGCTTTTATTTTTTTGTTGCCCCAGCTCCAGTTGTTCCAAAGGGCAGCATCTATATAAATTTTCAGCACACCGTTCTTCACTTCGGTTTTTATTTTGCCCACATTTTTTACATCATCCGCACTTACGGCAATGGCTTGTTCTTTACCCTGCGAAACATACAATGTAATGCCGCCGCCTGCACTTACGCCATTAAAAGCAGGCACATTTCTTACTTCGGCATTGGCATCGTACACTAAGTTTTGCGCGGTCGCTTTTATGCCAATCAATAACAACAACAAGACTACAATTCGTTTCATTATTTACATTTCTATCCTTAAAACGAAGATGCAAATAAAAGGTTACATCAGTATAAAAAATCTGCCTTTACTTTGCACCTGCAAAATGTGTTTTTATGAACGCATTTTTACAAACATAATTTTAAATTCCCGGGGTGCTGAACCGAAAGTAGTAAGCTGAGATTACACCCGTAGAACCTGAACAGGGTAATGCCTGCGAAGGGAAGGCAGATATAACTTCTCCTCTCCGTTAGCCACATTTCCTGTTCTCAAACATTTTTTTATGAACGTAAAGAAAGTTTTGGGAACAATAACAGTTTTGCTCATCGCTGTTGTTGTACATGCACAAGTAACTGTAAGCGGTATCGTTACCGACAAAAACAAAACACCGCTGCAAGGCGCCAGTGTAGTATTGACTATTTCGGGCAAAAAAACAACAGCAACCACCAATGCAAATGGTGAGTTTGTTTTTGCCCATATTGTAAAAGGCAATGCCACCATCACCGCAAATTATGTGGGTAAAGAAGAAGCTTCGCAAACTATTTTGGTTGATGAAATAGAAGAAACGCTCCATTTTATTTTGGAAGAAGATGCGGCTGCATTAGAGCCTTTGGAAGTACGTTCAGTACGGGCTTCAGAGCGCTCGCCGTTTACCAAAACAAACTTGTCAAGTGCAGACATTGCCAAAAATAATACAGCGCAGGATTTACCTTTTTTATTGAATCAAACGCCTTCGGTTGTGGTAAATTCTGATGCAGGAAATGGCGTTGGCTACACAGGTATTCACATTCGCGGAACCGATGGAACCCGTATTAACATTACGCTCAACGGCATTCCTTACAACGATGCTGAAAGCAGCATCAGCTATTTTGTTGATCTGCCCGATTTTGCTTCTTCAATTTCTTCTTTGCAAATTCAACGCGGCGTTGGAACCTCAACCAATGGCGCAGGCGCATTTGGTGCCACCATCAACTTAAGCACGAATGAAGTTCATGATTCTGCGTTTGCCGAAGTGAATAACAGCTATGGCTCTTTCAACACCTGGAAGAACACCATTAAAGTAGGAAGCGGTTTGCTCAACAATCATTTTACCATTGATGCCCGACTGAGCCGCATTAGTTCCGATGGCTTTATTGACCGCGCATCCAGCAACCTGCAATCGGCTTATTTTTCAGCAGCCTATCTCGGCAATAAAACATCGTTGCGCTTGAATATTTTTACCGGAAAAGAAAAAACCTACCAGGCCTGGAACGGTGTGCCCGGAGCAAAGCTGTTTGGCTCGCAACAGGACTTACAGAATTTTTATGACAACAACATCGGCACTTATTTTTTTACGCCAGCCGATTCTGTCAACTTGTTCAACAGCAATAAGAGAACGTACAATTTGTACAATTATCCTAACCAAACTGATAATTACCAGCAAGACAATTATCAGTTGTTTTGGAACCAGCAAGTCGCATCACATCTATCTTTAAACATCGCCGCATTTTTAACGTGTGGCAGAGGATATTACGAAGAATATGAGCATAACCAAAACTATGCAGATTATGGTTTGCCTAACGTTATTATTGGCAATGATGTTATCACACAAACCGATTTGATACGCGACCGCTGGTTAAACAATTCTTTTTATGGAACTACCTTTTCTCTGCAAAAGAAAACACGAACTGATGAGATAACATTGGGTGGAAGTGCATCAAAGTATATTGGCTGGCATTACAACAATGTGCTTTGGGCAAGCAATGGCGGTGTGCCCAACAACTATCAATATGTTCGTGTGCCGGCTTATAAAACGGATGTGAATGTATATGCCAAATGGCTGCATCAATTCAACAATTATTTTAGCTTGTTTGGCGATGTTCAATATCGGCGTGTGGTGTATGATATGAACGGTTTTGAAGACAACCCGAAACTGTATATCAATCGCAATTTTAATTTCTTCAATCCTAAGACTGGCTTGAGTTATATCAACAACAACTGGAGTGCTTATGTAAGTTATGCAGTGGCAGGTAAAGAACCGAACCGCGATGATTTTGAAGCGGGCAAAACAACACAGCCCAATGCAGAAAACTTATATGATTGGGAAGCCAATGTCTCTCATCAAAACAGAATCTTTAACTGGGGTGCAACGCTATATTATATGCAATACAAAAACCAGTTGGTGCTTACCGGAAAGATCAACGACATTGGCGCTTACACACGCATCAATGTGCCGAATAGTTATCGTGCAGGCATCGAACTGCAAGGGGGCGCAAAAGTAAACGAATGGCTGAACCTCAATGCCGGCGCTACTTTCAGCCGCAACAAAATTAAATCCTTCGCTGAATACATTGATAATTACGATGCTGATTTCAATTACATTGGTCAGCAATCTATTCAACACAACAATACTGATATTTCGTTTTCGCCATCCATCATTGCAAATGGTTCAATCAATTTGTTACCTATAAAAAACTTTGAAATCAGTTTGTTAAGCAAGTATGTTTCGCGGCAATATCTGGATAATACACAAAATGTAAAAAGAAGTTTGAATAATTACTTTACAGAAGATGCAAGATTGATCTATACATTTAAAAAAGTAGTGTTTAAAGAATGGAGCATCATTGGTCAAATCAATAACATTTTTAGCAGGGAATACGAACCGAATGGTTATACGTTTTCATACAATAATGCAAGTTCGCCGGTTACTGAAAACTATTATTTTCCGATGGCAAAAATCAATGGCACCATTGCGGTGAACATTCGATTGTAGCGCTTTTGGTTTTGCAGATATTTTGGAGGTTAGCGCTGTCGTCCTTCCGCAAGACTTGCCCCGATTTATCGGGATGCCCTCAACACGATGATGAAGTAGAATTGAATTAGCGAGGGCTTTGTGCGGAATCTGCTCTCTAAATTTGAACGTTCTTTTCTGTTATGAACCACTTGATTTTATTTCATCATCTTCATTCTGCAATCATCAGATTCCGCACAAAGCCGCCTACAAGAGCAATTATCGGGCAAAACCAAACGACGGCATCCCGACACGTCGGGACAGGTCTTGCGGAAGGACGACTATAAGCAAATATCTTTTTAAATTAAAGCATGACTGGACGTTTTGTTTTGCACCATTTTTATTTATCTCACTCCTTCCCCGTCAATTCATTCATCACAAAAAAGAAAAAATAAAACAGTTTGCTTTATGTTGCAGCCAGAATAATTCAATATGAAAAAAGCATTGCTGTTATTGATGATTGCAACAAGTGCATTGGTTGCTCATTCACAGGATTTGTACACGCCGCGCAACATTAAACAAGCTTATACCAACGAAACACGTTCAACTGACGGACGACCGGGCAGCAAGTATTGGCAAAACTTTGGCCGCTACAACATCAGCATTACTGCGGCGCCGCCAAGCCGCACCATTCAGGGTAGCGAAAGCATTACTTACATTAACAATAGTCCGGCTGCGTTGAAAAATATTGTTATCCGCATCATTGCCAATATTCATAAATCAGGCGCCATTCGCTTCGATCCGGCTGGTAAAGATTATCTTACAAACGGTGTTACCATTGATTCGTTTGTGGTGAATGGAAAAGCAGTGCCCTGGCACGAAGATGACTATCATAGCACCTGGTATCCGGTTACTTTGCCTGATGCTCTGGCATCGAAAGATTCTGTGAAACTCAACATCGTTTGGCATTATGATGTTTCAAAACAAAGTGGTCGCGAAGGTGCTTTGGATTCAACTTCTTTTTATCTCGCTTATTTCTATCCGCGCGTATCGGTGTATGACGATTACAACGGTTGGGACAGAACCGATTTTACCAACTTCCAGGAGTTTTACAGCGACTTCAACGATTATACGTTTAGCGTTACTGTTCCGCAAAATTTTGTTGTGTGGGCAACCGGAGAATTGCAAAATAAAGAGGCCGTTTTACAGCCCGATGTTGTACAGCGTTTGCAACAAGCCTCCACTTCCGATTCTACGGTTCACATTGCCACGTTAAGCGATATGCTTGGCAAAAAAGTAACTGCCAAAAACAAAATGAACACCTGGAAGTGGACGGCGACTTATGTGCCCGATGTTGCCCTCGCCATCAGCGACCATTATGTGTGGGATGCTGCGAGTGTAGTAGTGGATGATGTTACGCATCGTCGTGTAAGTATGCAGGCTGCGTTTGACGATACGGCGCAGGATTTTCATCACATGGTAGATTTCGGAACGCATGCGTTAGGCTGGTTATCGAAAAATTTTCCGGGGCAGCCTTATCCGTATCCGAAAATGACAGCCGTGCAAGGACAGGCGGATATGGAATACCCAATGATGATTAACGACAGTCATACTCAAAGCTTAGAGTTTAGCCGCTTTGTTGCCGAGCACGAAATTGCGCACACTTATATGCCATTTTACATGGGCATCAACGAAGGCCGTTACGCCTTTATGGATGAAGGCTGGGCCACTACGTTTGAATATTTAATTGGTATCAACGATTTGGGACAATCAGCAGCGGATAACTTTTATAAAATGTTTCGCGTGAATAGCTGGATTCGGGATAAAAGCACCGAAGAAGACTTACCCATTATTACACCTGCCAATGTGCTGAACGGTGTTGCCTACGGAAACAATGCGTATGGAAAACCATCGTTGGGCTACTTAGCTGTAAAAGAAATGCTGGGTGATACTTTGTTTAAAAAGTGCCTTTTAGAATATATGGACAGATGGCATGGCAAACACCCCATTCCCTGGGATTTCTTTTATACGTTTAATAATGTTTCGGGCAAAAACTTAAACTGGTTTTGGAGCAACTGGTTTTTCTCAAACGGATACATTGATTTGGCTTTGCAAAATATTACCTCAAACAAAAAAGAAAGCACAGCATACATTCAAAACGTAGGTGGCTTTGCGGCACCTTTTAATTTGGTGGTTACTTACAGCGATGGCAGCATGCAAACATTGAGAGAAACAGCAGAAGTTTGGAGTGCAAATCAAAAAGCCACTTCAGTTGTTATTCCTTCTAACAAAACCGTTGCGTCTGCAAAAATTGAAGGCGGCATTTGGGTAGATGCTGATGAAAGCAATAATGTTTGGAAAGCGAAGTAATGTAAAGGAACCTTTTGAACTACGAAAGCGCAAAGAACACAAAGCATCACAAAGAACTGTTTTAATTTGTCAGGATTAAGAACTTGTCAGGCTAATTGAAAGTTTGTTTTTGCTTCAATTTCAAAAACATCTTTGTGTTCTCAAAGTCTAAGTGGCAAATTAGGGTAAAAACAAAAACAGTCCTGCATATTTTGTGCAGGACTGTTTTTGTTTTTGCTATAAAAAGAAAGGTTATTTATCCGTTCATGCTTGCCAAAAACTCTTCGTTGCTTTTGGTGCCTCTCATGCGTTTCAACAACTCGTTCATCGCTTCTTCGGTATTCATATCGTTGATGTACAAACGAAGAATATTCATGCGTTTCAAAACGTCTCTGTCAAGCAACAAATCTTCGCGGCGTGTGGATGATGCCACCAAATCAATAGCAGGGAAAATGCGGCGGTTGGCAAGCCTTCTGTCGAGCTGCAATTCCATGTTGCCGGTGCCTTTAAATTCTTCAAAAATCACTTCGTCCATTTTGCTGCCGGTATCAATTAAAGCGGTTGCTAAAATGGTAAGCGAGCCACCGTTTTCAATTTTACGCGCAGCGCCAAAAAACTGTTTGGGCTTTTGCATGGCATTGGCTTCTACACCACCGCTTAATACCTTACCACTCGCAGGTGCAACAGTATTGTGTGCACGGGCAAGACGTGTGATAGAATCCAACAGAATTACTACATCATGGCCGCACTCTACCAATCGTTTTGCTTTTTGTAATGCGATAGCCGAAACCTTTACGTGCTTATCGGCAGGCTCATCAAAGGTTGATGCAATCACTTCGCCTTTCACGCTGCGTTCCATATCGGTTACTTCTTCGGGGCGTTCATCTATCAACACCACCATCAAATAACATTCAGGATGGTTGGCCGCAATGGCATTGGCAACTTCTTTCAACAACACCGTTTTACCCACTTTTGGTTGCGCTACAATTAAGCCGCGCTGGCCTTTACCAATGGGTGAAAACAAATCAATAATGCGGGTGCTAAAATTGGTGGGTGAAGTAAAAAGGTTGAGTTTTTCGAAAGGAAACAACGGCGTTAAATAATCGAACGGAACACGGTCGCGCACTTCATCCGGGCTTTTGCCGTTGATGTTTTCAACCTTCAGCAAGGCAAAATATTTTTCACCTTCTTTAGGCGGACGAACGGAACCAGTAACAGTATCGCCGGTTTTTAAGCCAAAGAGTTTTATTTGCGATGGCGATACATACACATCATCGGGCGAAGACAAATAATTATAATCGGATGACCGCAAAAAACCATAGCCATCGGGCATCATTTCCAGAACGCCTTCGCCGGTTATGACACCATCAAATTCAATATTGAACTGGGGTTCTTTTTTGTGCGGATGCCTATGTTGTTTTACAACAACTTCCTGCGGTTGCTCTTCTTCGGGTTCTTCCGGTTCCTCTTCTTCATTATCAAAATCTTCATCGCCTGCATCTTCACTCACAAATGTATCAGTGCCAGTACCATTCAGCAAGGCAAGAAATGCGGGCGAAATCAGAGGCATGTCAGTATCATTTTCAATGGGAAGCTCGTTGTCGCTTTCATTGGTGGCTTCCTCATTGTTTATGCTGTTTACATTACTGTCAACATTTGTTTTGTTTGTATTACCATCAACCTTAGCAGGAGGCACTATAGGCTTGCGTTTGCGGCGTTTTACCGGCTCGCCGGCTGTGCCATCTTCCGATGGTGCAGCCGGAGCTTCTTCCTTGCTTTCGGCAACAGAAGGTTGTTCGGCTTCGGCAACAGCCTGACCATTGGAATGAGAAGCGGCTTTTACCGCGCGCTTACGCTTTGGCTTTTCAGCAGGTACGGCAGGCTTATCGTTGTTTTGAAGAGCCTGGTTGTCGAGAATTTGATACACTAAATCTTGTTTGTTTAATTTTTTAGCGTTGGGTATGTTGAGTTGCTCAGCTACGTCCTGTAACTCCGGCACCAACATGTCGTTTAACTGCAAAATATCGTACATAAAAAGAGATAAAAAGAAATCAGGTAAATTTCCGAGATAAGTATAAATCTGGATTTAAATAAAAAGAAAATAAACTTGCTTAATGATTGATAAAAAAGAAACTTTTGGCGAGCTGAAGGCAAATTGAGTTAGAACGAATCAGCTATGTTTCTGATGCAATGTTACAGAAATTTCTGAAAAACAAAACGTTTGTCCTTTTTTTTAGCAAAATTATGTAATGCTGCGCACAACAATCTATCTCTTACTAAACCTTTGCAATCGCTTCTAAGCGTTACCTTGCGTCGTTTCCATTTTAAAAACTGCGATGATAACGATAGAAGAATTATACCAGATTTATCAGCAATATCCATCCGTGCAAACCGATACACGCAAACTGCAGGAAGGCGATTTGTTTTTTGCACTAAAAGGAGACAATTTCAACGGCAATTTATTTGCATTGCAGGCATTGGAAATAGGCGCTGCTTATGCCATTGTTGACGAGCCATTTTTGGGCGAAAACAAACGGATTATTTTGGTTGGATGATGTGCTGAAAACATTGCAACGATTAGCGAAACATCATCGCGAACAATTTTCGGTTCCCTTCATCGGCATTACGGGCAGCAATGGAAAAACCACCACGAAAGAACTGGTTCATGCGGTGCTTTCATCGCATTACAAAACCTACACTACGGTTGGCAATCTGAACAATCACATTGGCATACCACTGACGCTTTTAAAAGTAAAGCGGGATGCACAAATGGCGGTGATTGAAATGGGCGCCAATCATCAAAAAGAAATTGAAGGCTATTGTAAATATGCGCAGCCTACGCATGGCATTATTACCAATGTTGGCAAAGCGCATTTAGAAGGTTTTGGCGGCGTGGAAGGTGTACGCAAAGGTAAAGGCGAATTGTACGATTATATACGTTCTACAAGAGGCACTGCTATTGCATTTGACGATTATGAGTATCTGCACGAAATGAGCGACGGCATTGCCAATATTTACTGGTACGGAACACAAAACGGTGATGTGATTGGCATTGCAAAAGAAGATTCAACATTTGTTGAAGTTCAGTTTACAAAAGGCTTATCATCATACATACAAAACGAGACTGGTTGGCAATTACAACCTGCCCAATATTTTATGCGCTGCTGCCATTGGACATTTCTTTAAAGTGCCGGAAGAAAAAATAAAAGCTGCGATTGAAAGTTATGTGCCTTCCAACAGTCGCTCGCAGTTGATGCAAAGGGATAGCAATACCATTGTGCTGGATGCTTATAACGCCAATCCATCGAGTATGAAAGCAGCGATAGACAATTTTGCCCGATTTGCCATCAAACAATAAAATTTTGATGTTGGGAAGCATGGCAGAATTGGGTGATGACAGCTTAGAGGAGCACAGGCAAATTGTTGAATTGATAAAACAGCACGCTTTTACAAACGTGGTACTGGTGGGAAATAATTTTGCGCAAATCCATCATCCGTTTCTTCAGTTCGCTACCGCAAAAGAAGCTAAAGAATGGCTGCAAAAACAAAACATCAGTAACGCTTATTTTTTGATTAAAGGCTCGCGAACGGCACAAATGGAAACCATTATCCAGTAAGGCATTAACGTTGCCGTGGCATTGTTTATCTTACCTTTGCAGTGAAGAAAAATTGAGGTTATGAGTGAAAAAAAAGCAAAACCAGGTTATCTCATCAGCGTGATGGGAAACAAATGCCCGCGCTGTCGCGAAGGTTATCTTTTTAAAAGCCACAATCCTTACGCACTAAAGCATAGCGATTACATAAAAATGAATGAAACCTGCCCTGTTTGCGGGCAGCCAACCGATTTGGAAGTTGGCTTTTACTATGGTACCAGCTACGTAAGTTATGCCCTTACCGTTGCGTTTTCGGCAGCATCTTTTGTGGCGTGGTGGGTGCTACTTGGCTTTTCGCTATACGACAACCGCATTTTTTGGTGGCTGGGCGTGAATGCTGTGCTGCTATTGGCTTTGCAGCCCGTATTCATGCGAGCTTTCGCGATCGTTGTGGTTAAGCTGGTTTGTAAGATACGATCCCGATTGGCAGATACATAAAGCAGAAACTCCTGAACGCATTGTGAAGGAACACATGGGAAACTGGTAGTAGTGAGGTGATTTGTTGATTTGTGAATTGTAGAACTGAAAAGCCTTTCAATATTTTTCTTTCCATTGTAATTTATAATGAAAACATTTGTCGTTCCTAATATATACCGAAGCCCCTTATCAGTGCTATAAAAAACAAACGAAAAGCAGGCCGACCGGTTGAAAAAAGACTTCACGCCTACCTTGCTCGATTTTGGTTCTGTTCATATTTACCTTGCCCGCCACTTTGGGTTTTGCTATGGTGTTGAAAACGCCATTGACATTGCTTTCAAAACAATAGAAGAAAATAAGGGCAAACGCATTTTTTTGTTGAGTGAAATGATTCATAACCCACAGGTAAATGAAGATTTGAAGCGAAATAAAATCCATTTTTTACAGGATACTTATGGCAAGCAGTTAATTCCGTTTGATGAATTACGGCTGAGGATATTGTTCTTATTCCTGCATTCGGAACAACTCTCGAAATTCAAAATTTATTGGATGAAAAAGGCATTCATACAGAGCGCTACGATACTACTTGCCCGTTTGTAAAAAAAGTATGGAACCGAAGCGAGCAAATTGCTGAAAAAGGCTACAGCATTGTGGTTCATGGAAAGCCAAAGCACGAAGAAACAAGGGCTACTTTTTCTCATGCTTCATTGAACACGCCAACCGTTGTGGTGAATGATATGAAAGAAACAATTGAGCTTGCAAAGTACATTACCGGCGAAAAAGAAGCAGATGATTTTTACATTGAATTTAAAGGAAGATATTCAGCAGGATTTGATGTAACCAAAGATTTGCAGCGCATTGGTGTCGTCAATCAAACCACGCAACTGGCTTCCGATACGCAAGCTATTTCAGATTATTTGCGAAGCGTTATCATCTACCATTACAATCTTGATGAAAGCAACATTCACCAACGTTTTGCCGACACGCGCGATACACTTTGCTATGCTACCAACGATAACCAAAGCGCCGTAACCGGAATGCTGGAAACGCCTGCCGATATTGCAATTGTAGTGGGCGGATACAATAGCAGCAACACCTCGCACTTAGTGGAATTGTGCGAACAAAAATTACCCACTTATTTTATTGACGACGCCATTAAATTAGTATCGAAAGATGAGATTATTCATTGCAACTGGCGCACAAAAGAAGAACGGTTAACAAGCCATTATTTGCCTGATAAAGAGCCGGTGAAAATACTCATTACCAGCGGCGCAAGTTGCCCGGATGCGGTGGTTGAGAAAATAATGGAACGTTTGCTTTCTTTTTACCCGACTCAAAAAACAGTTACTGAAATTGAACAGGAATTTTTATAGTCATCTTTATAAATTGGTGCAAAAACAAAAGCCCCTTTCTAGACACGTCGGGAGGCTTTTGTTTTTAGTTGGATTAAGTAACTATTATTTTCATTTCAGAAATTATAAGCTTAATTGCTTTTTTGCCATACCGTTAAAAAGCCGCCGGTAAAGCGATACGGCAGTTTATCGGCGAGGGCGCTATCCCATTTTTGCAACAATTTTATCTTCTTTGTAAAGAAAGAAAACGGAAACACATCATCAATAAAATTCGTTTTTCCAAACCGAACAATAGAGAATTTATTTTTATTAGCAAGCTTTTCTAAAGATGATTTGGTAAAGAATTGAATGTGCGTTAAATCGTCAGCCGCCGATTGAACAGTAGTGCCGCTATAACCAAAAGATGTTTTTATTGTTTGCAGCGTTTTCCATGCCCAGCCATTCTTCTTCTGCAACGATTGCACAGGTTTTGTTACCAGCGCTTCGCGCGGGCCTTTGCCATTGGGAACGGTTACAATTAAAACACCGTTATCTTTTAAAATATCACGCAAAGTGGTAAGCAATATTTGCGGGTTGTTTAAATGTTCCAGCACTTCGCTGCAAATGACTGCATGGTATTGTTTACCATCGGCAACCAATTGTTCTGCACTAATCACATCAAACTTTACATTGCTGCATTTGTTTAGTATTCGGGCTCGTTCGATGGCTTTTTCACTTACGTCAACACCTTGTACTTTAAAACCTTTTTCGCCAAGGCTTCTTGAAATAACGCCATTGCCGCAACCTACATCGAGTACTTCGGCATTGGATGGCAATTTACTACGCAACACCTGAGTAATGAAGTCAAGTCTTTTAATGTCTGCGATTCTTTCGAATTCCATTTTGTTTTGTTTGAGGATGATGAATTGGATATGTCAGTTTGTTCTGATTTAATTGAGTTTGTGATATTGTATCAACGTATTCTAACGTTTCTGTTTTGATTCTTTTTATAAGCAGTTATAAAGCTTTTACTAACATCTTAATACAACATATTGTAGTAACCGTTTTATGAACGCATGTTGCAGGATATTGGCAGCCGATGTTCTGTTTTATACCTTTTTTTTGCTATAGCAAATTTAGCTAACCGGAATGTTATCTTTTGTTTTTGCCCCATTTTTTAATCTCCTTTTAATGCGTTGAAGCGATTTTTTGTTTTGAAGGTTTGGTTTTGCCCATTTTTATCGTTTTTAATACAGTGCCATCAATATGATTAGGTGTAGCAACAATTTTATATTAAATAACAAAGCCGCCTTTTTGTAAAGACGGCTTTTGTTTTCAGGATTATTGTAGGGTTGTCGCGTATCATTTCTTTTCGAACCTAAGGATTTGTTTTTGTTTGTTTTGTTGCAATACCACCGTATAAATTCCTGCGGCAAGATGGCTAACATTTATGTTTTGGGTTGAGCTGCCATCGCCGATTATTTTTTGCATCATCGCTTTTCCATTCATATCAAATACAGTAATAGTTGCAGAAGATGACAAAGAAAACCGGAGATGAATGGCATCAATCGCAGGGTTTGGATACAATGCAAACAATGTTGTACCATTAAAGCTGATGGTAACTGTTTTCGAGTCAACAAAACTACCATCATCATTCACCATGCGCAAACGATAGTAGTTAACGCCTTTCAGCGGGCTGTTATCGTTGAATGAATATTGATGTTGTGTGGTGCTGTTTCCATACGCTGATGCAGTGCCAATAGCATTAAAGGAGAGGCCGTCGGATGAGCGCAGGATTTCAAAATACTTACAATTGGTTTCAGTAGCGGTTTGCCAACTCAACTGCACAATATTATCTGCGGGTTTGGCATCAAAGCTAATTAATGTTACAGGCAAAATACTTGTAGTTGTAAATGTATCGGTAACCGAGTAAGAACCAATGAGAATAACGCCGTTGGCCGAATCAACAGACGCAATGCGCCATACATATTTTGTATTTGCACTTAATCCTGTAAGCATGTCTGTACTTACGTTTCCAGTTGTGTTAAGACTTGTCCAATTAGAAGAAGCAACTGTTTTGTATTGAATAGAAAAATATTTGGCACAACTGATGGCTGTCCATTTTAGTTCCGCTGTAGTGGTTGTTATCATACCGGTATCCAACCCTGTTGGAACAGGCGTTGTGATGGTATCAATGCCACTGGTTCCTATGCTTCCGCCAGAGCCTGTACCTGTAGTCGTGGCATAATAAATGCCTGACGGCAAGATTAGAGAAGGTAGCGGTTCCGGTTGCCTGTATCGTGCTTCCATAAGCTGTTTTATAACGGTATAACTGCACTGTATAAGGAGCTACGCTATTGGTAAGATTGTACACCAATGTACTGCTGCTGCAGGTAGTGCCTTGTGTTTTTGAGGCAAGCACTATATGCGCCGTATCTGATAATGTTTTGAATAACATGGTATCGGAATAATTGCTTAACAGTTCTGCTCCTTGTGCTGTGTCAGCCGATGCCACACGCCAGGTATAGTTTGTATAAGGTGCAAGACCTGTAAGATCGTACATACCCGTTGCATCGTTGGGGTCGTTCACCGTTGTCCACGTGGTGGCAGAGGAAAGCCTGTATTGCACACGGTATGTTTTTACACAGCTAAATGGTGTCCAATTAAGCTGTGCGGTATGAACACCAATGTTTGAAGTTGTTAACCCTTTAGGCACAGGCGGCAAGAACTGTGTGGTAGCACTGGTGCCAAAAGCAGCATTGGTTGCGCCATCGCCATACACAGTTGCATAATAATTACCCGCAGGTAAATTATTGAATTGAACTGTATCAACTGCCACATTGAGCGAATCATATCTTACACCATTATGATACAAGGTAACGCCATAAGGTGAATGACTTTGACTTACATTATAAGTAATACTGTTGGTGCTACAACTATCCGACGATGTTTGACTCCTTACACTGATTGCTGCAATGTTAACCTGCGTAAAGGAATCAGCAATGGAGTAAGCTGCAAACTGGCTATTGTAATACATAAACACTTTTACATAATAATAACCCTGTGTAAGACCTGTCAGGCTGATTGTTGTAGAAGCACTATTAAAATTATTATTATAGATTGGGTTTGCAGTTGTATCCTTATACACCTGGAACCACATATAATCAATACTTCCGTCTATAAGGTGCGGCAAAATGTTGAATGTGAAATTTAGATTACCATTACTTCCGGTATAATTTACCTTATATGTATCAACTGTATCTTTCATATTGTTATAATAAAAGCCAACATGCCCTGTTGTAACCCGGTTTGAAAGCATAGTTCTTGCCTGGCTGAAATATTTATTGGGTTCGCTATCCACTGCGTTATACGTAAACAAGCTATCGGCTAAGGTATAAGGAGCAAAGCCATTGTTATAATAAGTATTTACTCTCACATAATAGGTGCCTGCTGCAAGTCCATCGGTACTGATGTCAGTCGTGCCGTTTGTGTTACCGGAATTTACTACTGTTACCCCATCGTTATCGAATAAATAAGCCCATACATACTGACCATTGTTGGAGGTTAACCTTAATCGTAGCAAGCCATCTTTCGGTAAGGTTAACTTGTACCAATCAGCGCTGTCTCGATGATTATTATAATAGTAATCAGTGTGACCGGTTATGGTAGAATTTACTGCAAACGAATCTGCTGTGGCTTTTGTATCATTAGGTTCTTTATCATTGGCTTGTGTTGGAGAGAATAAGCTGTCGGCTAAGCTATAAGGAGCAAAGCCATTGTTATAATAAGTATTCACTCTCACATAATAAGTGCCTGCTGCCAGTCCATCAGTGCTGATATCAAGAGTGCCGTTTGTGTTGCCTGAATTTAATAGCTGTTGCACCATCATTATCAAATAAATAAGCCCAAACATACTGACCGTTATTCGATGTTAACCGTAACCGTAACAAACCATCTGCTGTAGTAGTTACCTTATACCAATCAACAGAATCGCGGTGATTGTTATAATAGTAGTCAATATGACCAGTTAAACTACCATTCAATGGTAAAGTAAGGGCCTGAGCTTTTGTACTGTCCGGCTCTTTATCATTGGCTTGCGTTGGTGTAGTTAAAGTATCAGCCAAAGTATAAGGAGCAAAGCCGGTGTTGTAGTAAGTATTGATTCTGAACATAATAAGTACCAGCTGCCAAGCCATCTGTACTAATATCAAGAGTACCGTTTGTATTGTTGGAATTCAATACTGTTACTCCATCGTTATCGAATAAATAAGCCCATACATACTGACCGTTATTCGATGTCAATGTTAGTTTAAGCAATCCATCTCCAGTGGTAGTTATTTTGTACCAGTCGGCACTATCACGATGGTTGTTATAGTAGTAGTCAATATGTCCGGTAGTTTTATTATTTACCGGAAGTGTTAATGCCAGTGCTCGTGTGCTGTCAGGCTCTGCATCATTAGGTTGAGTAACGGGTGTAAGCGCGCTGGAAATTGTATAACTGGAAGTATCTGAAGCATAATAGGTATTCACTTGAACATAGTAAGTGCCTGTTGCTAATCCATCTGCGCTCACGGTAAAGGTTCCGTTTGAGTTACCTGAATTTAATTGGGTAACTCCGTTGTTATCATACAAATAAATCCACATGTACTTTCCCGATAACGGTGTTAGTGTAATGTTTAATTGCCCGTCGGAAGTAGTGGTAACCTTATACCAATCAACATCGCCAGCGGGGTTGATGGCGCCACTTTTACTGCCATTCAAAGGCAGGATATTTGCGGTGGCAGGTGTGTTATTCGGTTCGGTTTCACCTGTTTGCGCCTGCACATTTTGCAATGAAAAATACAAGCTAAAAGCAAGCAAAAGTTTGAGTAAATATTTACGCTTCATAAACAGTTTTGTTTTTTACTGAATTTTGAAAAATGAAAGCGTAAAATTTGAATTGTAAAACGGTATATACAATAATTAATTTGTATTAGAGAGTTGATTGGATAACAAACGAAGCTGCTGAAATATGGACAAAAACAAACCCCGCTCCTTTTCCTTCTTATATCTTGATTCTTGAATATTACATCCTGTTCTTTACTCTTTCATCCATTTGTTTTTATACGCCAGTTGTATCATCTGCGCTTTGGAGGTAATGTGCAGCTTTTGGTAAATATTGGCAACGTGTTTTCTTACAGTATGAACGCTTAAATCCAGGCTCGACGCTATGCGTTTGGCATCCCAGCCATGCGTGGTGAATTGTAAAATTTCTTTTTCCCGTTCCGACAATAAATCATGCGCTGTTTCGCCTTTTGGTGCTTTATTTTCGGGTATTACTACCTGCGCGTGAGCCAGCAGGGCAAAGGCTTTGCGGGCAATACCAGGGCTCATCGGCGCGCCACCAAACTGCATTACATTGGTAATGGCATCAGCCACCGATTGTGCACCTTCATCTTTTAATAAATAGCCATTGGCGCCGGCTTTTATGGCTTCAAACAATTTATCATCATCATCAAACACGGTAAGCACGATACATACTATGTTTGGATACAGGGCCTTACTGATGCTAATGGTGGTAATGCCATCCATTTCGGGCATTTCCAAATCAACAAAAGCAATATCGGGCATGCGCACGTGCGGTAAGCCTTTTAGTTGTTCCAAATAATCGCTTCCATTGGTGGCTGTAAATATCAAATCAACATCGGGCAATTGTTTTATCTTATCAGTAAACGATTGCCGGTTGATTGATTTATCATCAACAAAAGCAACTTTTGTAATCATCATTCAAATGTGAAGTTGAAGTTGCAAATTATCAATACTTAGTTTGTATTACGCAATTGAATGCAGCAACCTTCACTTCGGTTAGCAAGGCTTAAGTGCCAGCCAATATCGGCGGCCCGCAATTGCATATTCTTTAAACCTTCGCCCATCTGTGGCTGATCAGGCATTCCGCGTCCGTTGTCTTTTACAGAAATAACAATCGGCGACTGGCTGTGAATAGTAATCTGGATAGACGAACAGCCGCTGTGTTTTATAGCATTGTGAACAGCTTCCTGCACAATGCGAAGCAGGTGCAGCGCAGTAATGGAGGCGATGGTTTGGTTTTGCTCAATATTTTCATCCACATCAAAATTAATGTTGGGATAGTTAGGCTGTAACTTTTGAATATAGTTCTTTATCCTGTCGCTTAGCATTATCACCGTTTGGGCCTCTTTATTCAATGCCCAGATAGAATCGCGCAACTGAACAATGATTTCCCTCGCCGAATCTTTCAATCGCTTCAGTGCAATGTGATCGGAAGCATTGAACTGATAGATAACATCATCCACACTTGCACTGATGGCAGAAGCATAAGCGCCAATATTATCGTGCAAATCGCGGCTTATACGTTCCCGTTCTGCCAGCACCTGCTGCCTGATGCGCAAGGCCTGCAAACGGTCAACATATCGTCTTTTGTAAACAGCACGGGCGGTTAACAATAATAGTGCAAAAACAAAAACAATACATGCGAGATAAAACCACCACCGTTCCCAGAAAGGAGCTTCAATAATAATATTTCTTGTAATAAAAGCGGAGGGAAACTGCGCCAGTTTTGCTTCAAACTGATATTTGCCCGGCGGCAGATGATAAGAGATGTTGATAGGATTGCTTGTGGTAGTCCAGTATTTATCAAACCCTTGCATTTTGTATTCATACACATAACCTGAAGCTGCCTGCAAACCGAAGGCCGTCAACGAAAAATCAATTTTGTTTTGATTGTAGGAAAGCTTGTAAGTGTGTGCACTCCATGTAGCTGAATGAAGAGTAAAAGGCTGGTCGTTAATTTCCGTTTTATAAATCAATAATGAAGGATGATCCGGCTCTGTTATAACATCGGAAGGATAAAATGCCGTGATACCATTCACTCCACCAAAAAACAGTTTTCCGGTGCTGGTTCTGGCTATAGCAGATGTATTAAATTCATTCTCCTGCAAGCCTTTTTCTTTTGTATAATTCTTCAACACACCGTTCAATTGCAAAGCCGATAAACCCAGATTGCTGGATGCATAAATGATTTTTTTTCTGTCATCCGTCAGCATCGAATAAATGCAATCGTTCAGCAAACCATTGCTTGTTGTGAATACTTTTATCAGTTTGTTATTTGCATACACAAACAAGCCTTTATCCGTTCCTACCCAAGTATGGTTTTGTGCATCGCAGATAATACTTCTTACCTGGTAGCCATCGGGAATAGCCAATGTATCAATACTGCTGCTGCCATGTTTGCAATACAATATACCGCTGTTTGAACCTACCCATAAACAACTATTATTTTGAGCGAAATAAAAACAATTGATAAGATGATTGCTGCTGTTGTGAAACAAAATTTGGTATGATGCAATCTTATTGTTTTTAAAACAACATTGTATAACATCTGTATTAGTTGTAATGATGATGTTGGCACTGTCAAGCCGCTGAATATTATTCGGAAAAGCTGTATTGTGGGTATGTAATTGCTGTTCCGCTTCACTATTTATCTGCAAGGGCTGGAGTTGTTTTTCACGCAGGTGTAAAAGGTACCAGCCCTGCCCTAACGTTTCAATAAAATAAGTGTTGTTATTCAACTTTTCAATGCACACAATATCTTTTGCTTTGGGTATCAGCAAAGGACTTTTCCATAACGGATTGTTCAATGTATCGTACAATTGTATGCCACCCGCAAAGCAGCCCGCCAGCACACGATTGTTGCTTTCATCTATATAAATACATTTAATAAAATTGGTAGCATTAGAGTATGCATAATACTGGAACGGAACAGTATAGTTCTGAACAATTTTTATATCATCGTTGGTAAGCAGCCATAAGCGTTGAAACTGGTCTTCATATACTGTTGATATATAACCAGCGGGCAATACGGGCAGGCTGCCCAACGTGCTGATTTCGCTTACATTGCTGCAGTTTGAATCAAGCAACAGCAAATGCTGACTGGCGCTTGCCATCACTTTATTGCCGAATACTTTTATAGTGCCAAAAAAAAACTTATCACTATGTAAAACCTCCCTGATATTTCTTTTGTTTTGATCGCTTATATCAATAACAGCGATGCCTTTGTTGTGCGCTATGTATATTTTTTTTTCGTTGCAGGTAAGACTATTGATAGCTTCTTTTTCCAAGTGTAAAACAGTAAATGTGTTTTTGCTTTTATCGAACTGAAGAATGCTGTTTTGAGTTGTAAGAAGAAAGATAAATTTTGTATTTATAGCAAAGGGAATCCTCGGATTTAAAAAAGAAGGAATTAGCGATGCATCAGCAATCAGCTTTTGTTTTATTAGCTTGGCATTATGATCGTACAAAACAAAACTATTTTCGTTCAGACACCAAACGCCTGCCCCGTTTCATCTAATGGTCGCAGCGGACAAACAGATGTTGTTTTCGGCATATAAATAAGTGAACGAAATTGATCGAAATAAGGATTGTATAATAAAATTCCGTTGCGATAAGTAATCCATAACAAACCTTCTTTTGTCTTTAAAAAATGGACCTCATAACTAATGTTTACCGGCTTTCCGTTGATGGCCGGATGCACTGTTTCCAACCGATAACCATTGTAGCGCTGCAAACCTGTTTTGGTGGCAATCCATGTAAAACCAAACGTATCGGTTACAATATCGTTTACCGAGTTATTGATTAACCCATCTTCAACATTTATCGTTTTAATCACATAACGCTTATGATTTTTGGCAAACAACAACTGGCAATTCGTTAACTGATACAACAGCAGAAACGTTGTTGTAACACCAATCAGCCGAAATAATTTTGCAATTGTCATAATTCGTTTACAAGGGAGAAGGGGTTTTGGTTCGAGTACTAATACTTAACAGCAGTGCGTTGTCTTTATCAAAGCTAATATAAATCTGCAAAAACTATTTTGAAAGACTTTGAAAAGATTGGATGCGGGCGATAAGAACCATTCTTCTTTCACTCATCCTTTCTATTTTCCGCTTATCACAACCATGTAACAAACAGCTACAGCAGCCGTACCACTGATACTTGTATTCAGCCACTGGTAGCATTTTATAAAGCAGAACAAAATCCAATAACAACCTTTGTGGCGTTATTCAAAATAAGTGTGTATGAAACCGTTTTTAGCCCTTCTTTTTTTTGTTTTTGCCCTTTTTTTTCAAACCGGTTTTGCGCAGGCAAATGGCCCGGCGGTTAGCGGCGTGCTGATAGCCAATGGCAAATCGGTTGAAGCTGCAACCGTAAGTTTATTAAAAGCAAAAGATTCATCTCTCGTAAAGATTGCAGTAACCGATAAAGACGGCGCTTTCCTTTTTGAAAAAGCCGCAGAAGGCAATTACCTTATCTCGATTGATGCCATTAATTTTCAAAAATATTATAGCTCTGTGTTTTCAATTAATGAGCAAAAACAAACCTTTACATTGAATGATGTTCATCTAAAAAACAAAGACGCAGCATCAACCGGCGTTGTAGTTATCAGCAAGCGGCCTTTGATTGAACAGAAGATTGATAAAACTGTTGTGAATGTGGATGCATCGCCTACTAACACAGGTTTAACAGCATTGGAAGTATTGGAAAAATCGCCGGGCGTAACGGTTGATAATAACGACAACATCAGCCTGAAAGGCAAGCAGGGCGTAGTAATTTTGATTGATGGAAAGCCAACTTATCTGAGCGGCCAGGACCTTGCCAACCTCTTAAAAAATATGAGCGCCAACCAGATTGATCAAATAGAATTGATGAGCCAGCCATCGGCAAAATATGATGCATCGGGCAACTCAGGCATTATTAATATTAAAACCAAAAAAACCAAAAGCGGCTGGTTTTAACGGCACTATTTCAACCAGTGCCATCTTTGCCAAGTATTTTAAAAACACCAACAACATCAACCTGAATTGGCGCAAAAACAAACTGAACCTGTTTGCCAATTACAGCTATTCGCATTGGGAAGGCTTTAATGATATTGACATTGACAGAAGCTCGCGGGCAAGCCGTGCTGTTGCCTTTGACAGATACAGCAATCAGAACACGTATGGTCATTATACTGGCTTGCCACAAAGCTTTAAGCTGGGCGCCGATTTTTTTGCCTCTAAAAAAACAACCATCGGAGCAGTCATAACGGGTGATTTCAGGAACGATAAATTTGCTTCTACAACACGGGCTGATATTTACGATAGTTTACAACGCTTTGTTGAATACAATGCAGCACAATCGGAAAATAAAAACAAGTGGACGAACTTTGGTTTTAACCTGAATTTTCAGCAAAAGCTCGACACCAGCGGAACCGAATTAACAGCCGATGCCGATTATATTTTTTACAATGCGCCGGGCAGCCAATACTCCAACAATTATTTATATACTCCTGACAACGTTTTGATTGATACCAAAGACCCATCGAATCCAAACCCTTATTTATTAAAGGGCAATCTGCCATCGAAGATTGATATTTATACATTTAAAAGCGATTATCATCATCCAATGAAAAAGAACACCACGCTGGAAGCGGGTGTTAAATTCAGTTATGTAAAAACGGATAACGATGCGCAATACACGTTGTTCGATCCGGCTTATACTAACAATGGTGGATGGAAATATGATTCATCGCGAAGCAATCATTTTGTTTATAAAGAAAACATCAATGCAGCTTACATAAACCTGCAAAAACAAGTTAAGAAATGGGGCTTTCAACTGGGTTTACGAGCCGAGCAAACCATTGCTGATGGCAACCAGATGACGCAAAGCGCAAGCTTTCATAAAAACTATACGAAGCTGTTTCCCACAACTTACATCAGTTACAAAAAGAACGACAACAATACATTTGCTCTATCTTATGGAAGACGCATTGAAAGGCCGGATTATCAGTCGTTAAATCCATTTCAGGAACAGCTTGACCGCTACACTTACGAGCAAGGCAATCCATTGCTGCAACCGCAGTTCAGCCATAACATTGAAGTAAGTTATAACTACAAAGGTGCCTTGAATGTATCGGCAAATTACACAGCCATTTCAAACATCATCAACGATGTTTTGATAACAAGAAAATTAGGCAACGATTCTAATTATACCACATTTCAAACATCGGAAAACATTGCTACAAGCCGAAACATCGGCTTATCGGTAAGCTATAATAAACAAATTAAAAGCTGGTGGTCGCTAAACATTTACACCAACTTATTCAACAACCATTTTAATGGTGTGATTGATGGTGAAAATATCAACACCAACAGTTATGGTTTTAACGGAAATGCGAGCAGCCAGTTTACATTAAAAAAAGGCTGGAGCACCGAAATAAGCGGATGGTTTAATTCAAAACAATTGGAGAGCAGCGCCATTTTGATGCAGCCAATGGGTATGTTTTCGTTGGGTGGAAGCAAGCAAATTTTAAAGCAAAAAGGAACCATCCGTTTGAATCTGAGAGACCCGTTTTATCTGGCTCAATTTCGCGGCCGAACCGAGTTGGATAAAGGGCTTACGCTTATTCATTCCAAGTGGGATAATCGAAGGCTGGGTATAACTTTCACCTATCGTTTTGGCAAAGAGGCAACCAGCCACAACGACACAGAAATACAGGTGCGGATGATGAAACCAACCGTGTGAAATCGGGCGGTCAGCAATAAAACTTTCTCATGTGCATTAATTATAAAGCCTCCTGTTTTTACAGGAGGCTTTTGTTTTTGTCTAAATTTATCAGTTTGTTTTTACCACACTTTTATGCGTGCTGATTCGGGTTTATACATAGCGTCACCCGGCTGCACATCAAAAGCTTTGTACCAGGCATCTATATTGCTTACAGGCCCGTTGCAACGATACATACCCGGCGAATGCGGATCAACCACAACCAATTGCGCAGCATATTCCGGTGTTATGTTGGCGCGCCAAACCTGCGCCCAGCTTAAGAAAGAAACGCTGGTCGGGCGTAAAGCCGTCAATCTTTTTATCGCTCTTTCCTTCGGGCGTATTTTTGAACGCCTGGTAAGCAATGTTCAAGCCTCCAAGGTCGGCAAGGTTTTCACCCAACGTCAATCTGCCATTCACATGAAGGCTGTCGTTTACTGTAAAAGCATCATATTGCGCAGCTACTTTATCGGCGCGTTCGGTAAACTTCTTTTCGTCTTCTTTCGTCCACCATTCTTTTAAGTTTCCATCAGCAGCATATTGCCTGCCTTCATCGTCAAAACCATGCGTTAATTCATGCCCGATAACAGCCGCAATGCCGCCATAGTTTACCGCATCATCGGCACCAAAATCAAAGAACGGAAACTGCAAAATACCGGCTGGAAAAGCAATCTCATTATTCGATGGATTGTAATACGCATTGATGGTAGGCGGTGTCATGCCCCATTCGGTTTTATCAACCGGCTTGCCCATTTTGTTCACCATTTTAGTGTATTCAAATTCATCAATACTGCGCAGGTTTGCCAATACATTGTTTGAAGAAACCACTACGCCCGGATAGCGTTCCCATTTATCGGGAAACGCAATTTTATTTACAATAGCATCCAATTTACCCAGAGCCTGTTGTTTCGTGCTGTCGGTCATCCAATCCACACTATTAATGCGCTCCCGAAACGTTGCCTGTATATTTTTTACCAAACTGATCATGCGTTGTTTGGCCGCATCATTAAAGTATTCTTTCACATATAACTGACCCAGCAAATCGCCTAAATTGTTATCCACCATGCTGCTCATCCTTTGCCAGCGCGGCGTGATTTGTTTTTGCCCCGATAATACCTGGCTGAACTGAAACTGGCGATTGACAAAAGCACTGCTTAGATACGCCGCAGAATTTTTAATGACGCCCCATTGCAAATACGCTTTCCAGGTTTCGAGCGGAACCGCCTGGAACAAGCCATCAGCCGATTTTAAAAAGCCCGGATTGTTTACCAAAACAC
Source organism: uncultured Chitinophagaceae bacterium (assembly GCA_963847085.1). Lineage (GTDB taxonomy): Bacteria > Bacteroidota > Bacteroidia > Chitinophagales > Chitinophagaceae > Ilyomonas. The sequence continues at coordinate 283,882 of CAWJYO010000006.1, forward strand.
TATCGGCTTTGGTTACTTTCAATTCCGGCAGTAATGAAGACCAGTTAAAGTCGGGCGTTGTTTTGCTTAAATCAGCCAGCGAAAATTTGTTGTACGTTTTTTGCGGATCGCGCATTTCTACACGGCTCATTTGTGCAATGGCAAGTGCTTTTTCAAGGGCGAAAATATTATGCGCTTTGGTGTTGGCAGTAACCGAATCGTCGCCCGTTAACACAAACATATCTTTTATGTAAGAAAGATAGGCTGCCTGAATGGCTTTGCTGCGGCCATCAGTTTTTAAATAATAATCTCTGTCGGGCAACGAAGTTCCGCCTTGTGATAATTGCGGAATGTATTGGTTTACGTTTTTATCGTCCTGCCCAATATGAAAGCCAAACAGCAAACCACCAATGCCTTGCTGGCGAAGTGTGAGGATTTCGTGCAACACTTCTTCCTTGTTGGTTAAAGAACCTATGCGCTGCAACTGAGGCTGAATGGGTGTTGCGCCCAATTTCTCGATGGCTGCGCTATCCATTGCGCTGGCATACAAAGCGCCGACACGCTGCGCCGCCGAATCTTTTATTTTACCGGCAGCAGCGTCTTCGCACAACTTTTTTAAACGGTCAAGGCTGCTTTGACGCAACACATCAAAACTTCCCCAGCGGGTTTTAGATGCAGGTACCGGATTGTTTTTTAGCCAGGTGCCGTTGGCATACAAATAAAAATTGTCGCCGGGCTTTACCGCTTTGTCCATGTTGGCAACATCAATGTACTTAATAGCAGAAGTTTGTTTTTGCGCTAATATGCCGGAAGCAACACACATTGCTCCGCCTAATCAACACTAATTGAACCCAGGTTTTCATGTATAAAATTTAGGTGTAAAAATAAAGTACAAACGAATGTTAGCTTTTGAGAAAATGGTTAATTGTAAAAATAATTGGGTGAAAGATAAGAAGCAGTACAATACAATTTCAAAAATGATGTTCCCGCAGGTTTTGCGGATTTACGCGATGTTTTGTTTTCCTATTCTGTGCTATCTGCAGAAAATGATTTTACAGCAATACTAATTTCCCTCTGGCATTAGTATTGCGGACTATAAATATGAGTAAAAACAAATATTTTAAAACTACACAACTGAAACTACGCATCTTTTCATAACAATTAAATGAAGCATCTATGAAACCCTTTTTTACTTTACTTATCCTGCTTTTAGTACCTCTTGTTTTAAGTATTGTCTTGCTGGTAATAGGCGTATCATTGAAACTTCAGCGTTTTTATCACAGCAAACCATCCGATGAGGCTTTGGTATTTCCTTACCTTACTTCCTGGGAAGAAGCAGCTTGATTGCATTTGGCTTTATGTATGCACTTCATAAAGTTTTGTTTAATAAGGATTTACACCTGTTCTTAATTCTTTAACAAAAATTTGGCTGTTTTTTTCATATAAAAAGTGAAGGAAGGTATGTTTGTCAGCACGCCTTTTAAACACGAAAAACAGAGATAAAATCCCTTATTTTTTATTGTTCATTTAAAACAACTGCTTTTTGTAGAGGATAATTATTTAAAGTATCCGCCCATATCGCAACCTGGCTCATATCTTTTTAAAATTTATATACTTTAGGCCAAAAAAGGTCAATAAAGCGATTGATTTTCAATAGCAATAGACATTTATTTTTGCATCATTAAATCATTTTAAAACATTCGGTATGATAGTTTTATCAGTTGCAGTTTTGTTGGTTCTCATCATAGCTCCGTTAGCTAAAAGGTACAAATAGAGCTTACTAAAAAGAACAATTTTTATCTAAGTTATAAAGCCTGTTTCACTATTGAAACGGGCTTTGTTTTTATAAGAAAATGGGCAAAAACAAACTTGCTCATTTTATCTTTTATAACTTCATCGCCTTATAACCGATAAGCGTGATTATTTTACAAAGAACCGATCCTTCCGACTCACACTTTACTAAACTGGTGAAACAATTGGATGCTTTTTTAGCCATCCTTGATGGAGAAGACCACGCCTTTTACAATGCGTTCAACACTATCGGTTTTCTTAAATATGCCGTTGTTGCTTATGCAGATGATAAACCTGTTGCCTGTGGTGCAATAAAAGAATTTACTTCTACAGCAATGGAAATAAAACGGATGTTTACACTACCTGAATGGAGAGGTAAGGGTTTGGCTTCGCAAATTGTGGCTGAATTGGAACAATGGACAAAAGAATTGGGCTATACAACCTGCGTGTTGGAAACCGGCATCAGGCAGCCCGAAGCCATTGCATTGTATCAAAAATGCGGTTACCGGCGTATTCCCAATTACGGTCAATATGCAGGCGTTGAAGCCAGCGTTTGCTTCGAAAAATCGTTACAATAAAAAGTTTTATTGCAAACTGCTTTTATAAAATTTGATTAAATTCAAGTCGCTCGCCATCGGGTCCTAATACATTAAAATACCTGCAGCCACTTTTCCAGAAAGGAAGATAAACAGGCGCTTCTTCAACAATGTGAAAACCGGCTTTTTTCAACTCATCAAAAGCAGTATCAATATCAGTTACATCGAAAGCCACATGGTCAATGTTCCCAGCTTTCCTCTTTTTTATTTCATTTAATTCGTTGGCAGGCATCTGATAAATTTCAAGTATCATTTCGTCTTTCTGCATCATGGCAACCTGCCCTTTATCTCCGTTGTAATCGAATGAAGAAGCCATTACATTTTTAAACCCAAGTTGGCTATAAAATGCTTCCGATTGTCTAATATCTGTTACTGGTATGCCAATGTGCTGAATGCGATTAAAAACAAAATTCATAGTTGTAATGTAAATTTGGGATAAGATAGAACAAAAAGGTGGTTTTATTGTCTATGAAGTAACGACAGATCATACCATAAAACCTACTTTATGCTTAGAGATAAAGTTATTGACCTCTTTGTTCCGGCAGATCATTCTTGCAAAGAATTGTCAGGTTCTATTACTCTCTACCGCTTAGAAAAGGGTGAAGCAAAGCACCGCAACAGGGATGCCTCTCTGTCAGATTCAGACATAATAGTGATTCATTTGAAGGATTGTTTTTCTAACCTGCTTTCCTATAACAGGTTTATAGAACGGCAACAACCTACACAGCCAATGTACCAATGATGTTGTTTGTAAAGACCTGTCTTGTAGGGCAACGTCCGCAGGCATCAGCTTTGTTGACTCAAAACCCATTTAAAGGTGTGCCATGAAAAACGCATTCATCAGCATAAAGTATGTAAACCTGTTGCACAAAGAGGTTCTACTTCTATGGGATGGTGGTTCAACGGCTTTACACTTCATCTGATTATAAATGACAGCAATTGTAAGGTGATGAAAAGCCTTACAGACAATATTTCTGGTAAGCTCTTTGGCGATAAAGAATATATCCCGCAGGCTTCAGCCTGCCAGACATCGCTCTATCAATGGCTTCCTTTTTAATATAATAGCCACACTGGCTGCCTACTCTTTCTTTCCCAAAAAGCCTTCTCTCAACCTGCAAATCGAAACTTCTAAGCAACTTACTTTACCGCTTAAACCAAACTCTCGTTATTGTATAAGGTAATTTCCGCCTTTGATAGTATTCTTCACCAGCGAGTAGTGGTACAGTTTGAAAAAGTGGCGATAAACTGCCAGGTTTACTTATTCTTAGCGATTATCGTAAACGTATAACCTGACAGGTTTTAATTGAAGGTTTTAATTGAAATATTTCAAACTGCCCACCAGCGAAAATCTTTTTCAAAAAGCTTTCTTATACTTACATTCTACCAGTTACAACATTTACACAAAAACAAACACAAAAGATTGTGTATTGATTGTAGCGGTTTCCACAAAGTAACACTTGATTATTTCCACCCAATATCAAATGACAGCATTCCATTGCAGGTAATCCCGTTTTATAGTTTTCTTTTCAATCTCCTTTTATCATTATAACTCGTCGCTTATCAGAAGCTTATGTTTTTATAATGATGGTTTTGTTTTTACCACTTTTTTAATTCGTTTATATGGCATGTGTTTTACAACTGATGAAGCATCGTTAACTTAAAAAATTCACCTTATGTTTTACCATGTAAAAGACCTGCAGTTTAATGCACGCGTATCGAAACCAGATCCTGCATTTGCTACCTTGTTATTAGAGCAGTTTGGAGGAGCTAACGGCGAACTTGCGGCTGCGCTTCGCTATTTTGTTCAGGCGTTTGGCGCACGCAATCCGTACCCTGATAAATATGATTTGCTGATGGACATTGCTACCGAAGAATTTAGTCATCTTGAAATTGTAGGTGCAACGATACAGATGTTGCTCACAGGCATTAACGGCGATTTGAAAAATGCGGCCGAGCAATCCGAAATCATGCAACTGCTGAACGGAAAAGCGGCAAAAGAAAACTTTATTCATCAGGCAATGGTTGCACCTGAACTGTTTATACAATCGGGTGGCGGCCCTACTTATACCAATTGCCAGGGCGTGCCCTGGACGGCAGCGTATATTAATGCCGATGCAACCGGCGACCTGACCGTTGATTTACGTGCCGATATTGCGGCTGAATCGAAAGCAAAGATTGTATATGAATACCTGTTGCAGTTTACGGAAGACCCTTATGTACAGGAAACTTTGCAATTCTTAATGACGCGTGAAGTAGCGCATTACCAAATGTTTGAAGCGGCCTTGAACACCATTCAACCGAACTTCCCTATGGGTACATTACAAGCTGATCCAAGATATAGCAATCAGTATTTTAACATGAGCAATGGCAACGGTGTACGTGGCCCGTGGAATGAGGGAAAAAGTACGCAGTTAAACGAAACATGGCAATACATTGACGATCCGATTAATTATGTAATGGAAACTAATGGTTTGCTGAAACAACAACCCAAGGGAACCACGCGAACAATGGAAGAAACCACTACATTAAACAAAACATTAGGCAAAGCTAGAAGCAAAGCGGTGAAGGATGCAGCCCCAATGGGATCGCAACAGTGGAACGGTACTTATGAAGAGAAATTATCGAAAGCCGAATCGAAAGACTTTCAATTATAGCTGACCAGAAGGAAAATAATGAGTAAAAACAAACCTGGGCAACCATCTATTACAACATCAACAGCGGATACTGTGGAGATCATTTACTTTACAGATCCGCTTTGTTGTTGGAGCTGGGCTTTTGAACCGATCTGGAAAAAATTGATAAGCGAATTTGCAAACCATGTTTCTTATCAGTATGTAATGTGTGGTTTGCTGCCCGACTGGAAGAGTTATCACGATCCTATCAATTCGGTAAGTCGCCCGGCACAAATGGGTCCTGTGTGGATGCAGGCAAGTCATATTTCCGGTGTTCCCATTAAATCAGAACTTTGGATTACCGATCCGCCCGTTTCGTCATATCCTTCGTGCATTGCTGTTAAGTGTGCCGACATCCAATCTCATCCATTCGGCGAGCAATATTTACAGTTGGCAAGAGAAGCTGTAATGCTGCAATTGCAAAACATAAGCCAGCAGGAAGTGTTGGTAACGATTGCTGAAAAACTGGCAAAAACAAACCCCGGTTTTGATTTGCAACGCTTTGAAGACGATTTGGTAAACGGCATTGGTTTAGAAGCCTTTCGTGCCGATTGGAATCGGGCACAAATGCAAAGAATAGATCGCTATCCAACGCTTGTTTTTAAAAGAAAAAGCCATCGTTCCATTTTGTTTTCAGGATATAAACCTTATGAAAGTTTGCTACAGGCTTTTCAACAAATTGCACCTGATTTGGTTGGTACCGAAAGTCTATCTTAACTCAGAACACTATTTGGAAATCATTACAACACAGATGCCTGTAAAAGAACGATTGTCTTTACAGGCATCTGTATTTAAACATCTGCTTACTTAACTCAAACAAGTACGCTTCCTTTTGTTTTTGTTAGTTTTTTTGATACACACTCCAGGTACCATAATCAGAAGATTTCAGTTCTATCGTTTTGCTGCCCTTTTGTGCAGTTACATAATAGGAAACGCCATCTTCATTGTCCAATTCCATAATGCCTGAAACATTATATTTAGCATAACTGTTTTTCAAATCAGTTTGCAATAAAATGGGCAATTCCAAAGCCGTAAGATTTCTGGCTGATGCCACCAGTTTTCCTTCGCCGTCAAAGTAGGCAGTGATGGTTTCGTCATTCAAAACAAACTCGGCTTTGTACAAATTGTTTACTTCGCTCCAGCTAACGTTTTTTGCATCGGTAAATTGCGCTTGCATGGCTTGTGCAACTACAGTCGGAGTTGTTGTTTTTGCATAACTCGTAGCTGTATAAAGTGATGCTACCATCGTGATAATAACAAGTATCTTTTTCATAACATTTATATTTAGGACACAAAAGTAATTGGCTCCAGAATGGCCACTTTATACAATGCGACCAAACGGAAATCTGTTGCTACGAACAAAAGATTTGTGTAGAATTGACGATGAATATTCAAGAATCAAGATACAATACTCAAGGTTTGAACTTGCATCTTGATTCTTGAACATTGTTTCTTGCATCTTGAATCTTAGTTCTTGTATCTTAGCTTTGCCTCTTATATAACAACCTCATGTCTGTAACCAAAGAAGTTCGCAAAATCACCACGCATACCTTGCAAAAAATGAAAGATAATGGAGAGAAAATATCTATGCTTACCGCGTATGATTTTTCTTTCGCCAAATTATTTGATGATGCCGGTATGGATGTGATTTTAGTGGGCGATAGTGCCAGTAACGTAATGGCAGGACACGAAACCACATTGCCTATTACACTCGATCAAATGATTTATCATGCCTCCTCTGTAATACGTGCTGTGAAGCGCTCGCTGGTGGTGGTTGATTTGCCTTTCGGTTCGTATCAAAGCAATGCAGAAATTGCCTTAGCTTCTGCTATCCGCATTATGAAAGAAACCGGCGCACACGCCATCAAACTCGAAGGTGGCGAAGAAGTAACAGGCAGCATTAAAAACATTGTGTCGGCAGGCATTCCGGTGATGGGACATTTGGGTTTAACGCCGCAAAGCATTTATAAATTCGGCACTTACAATGTGCGTGCAAAAGAGGAAGCCGAAGCCGAAAAATTAAAGCGCGATGCTTTGCTGTTGCAGGAAAGGGGCTGCTTTGCTATTGTACTTGAAAAAATACCTGCACTGCTGGCAAAAGAAGTTACAGCTTCGCTGCAAATTCCAACCATTGGCATTGGCGCAGGCGCTCACTGCGATGGGCAGGTGTTAGTAATGCACGATATGCTGGGCATCAACACCGAATTCAAACCACGCTTTTTGCGGCAATATGTCAACTTAAGCGAGCAGATTACACGTGCAGTTCAGCAATACATTATTGATGTGAAAGAAGGACAGTTTCCTAACGAAAGCGAATCATATTAGCCGAAAATTTATTGTCGTTAGTCTAATACATATTACGCCCTTTATTTAATTCTTATCTTTCGTTGTTGAACGAAACCAATGGCAACAAAAGAAAGAAATATTGTTTTGCAGGTGAGCGTCATTATTGCCGCCTGGCTTTGCTTTTTTTTATTGCCGTTTCAGTTTTTAAATTACGATAAAAGCCGACTGCCGTTAAGCAGCCCGCGCTTTATACAGTTGTTTATTGCATCTAACCTTTTACTGGTGGGCTTTTATTATTTCAACAGCCGCATCCTAATTCCTAAGCTTTTGGCGCAAAAGAAAATCCTGCTTTATCTTACCAGCATACTGGTGTATGGTTTCATTTATCTCACTGCTATTTATGTTATCATGCTGGTATCGCCCGAAACCAAAAGTTTCATTCAATCGTCCTATGCGCGTGAAATTCATTATCAGGGTCCTTACTATTTTTCAGCAGGCGCCGTTACACTGTTCTTAATTGCTTTGGTAATCAGCACGGGCGGCAAAGTGGTGAGGCAATGGTTTTCGGCAGAAGAAGTAAAAGAAGAAATATCCAAGCAGCAATTGGAAACCGAACTGAACCTTTTAAAAGCGCAGGTGAATCCGCATTTTTTGTTTAACACATTAAACAGCATTTATTCGCTGGCAGTTGCCAACAATAAAAAAACAGCCGATGCAGTGATGAAGCTTTCACGTATTATGCGGTACACGCTGGAAGACTGTCAGACCAACGATGTGGAACTCCAACAGGAGATTGATTTTATCAATAGTTATATCGAACTGCAAAAGCTGCGTTTGACCAACAACAATTCCATTTTATTTGCTGCGGAGGGCAATATCAGCACAGCGCGCATTGCCCCGTTTGTGCTTATTCCGTTTATTGAAAATGCTTTTAAATACGGCATCAGCACACACAGAAGTTCTTCTATCAAGGCTTGTGTAAAAGCCGAAAAAAACATAATTACTTTTACCTGCACAAACGATTGTTCGCCCAATGGAATACATCGGTTAGAAAGTACAGGTATGGGCATCAGCAACACGCGCCGAAGACTGGAACTTCTTTATCCAAAAAAGCACGAATTGAATATTGTTTCTAACGATAACCGTTTCTCTGTATCGCTAACCATAAATTTACATGACAATGAAATGTATAGCCTTAGATGATGAGCCGCTTGCTTTGCAATTGCTCGAAAATTATGCTTTGCAAACCGGCTGGATCGAGATGACAAAAACGTTTACCGATCCGGTTTCGGCTGCTGAATTTATCAATGCCGATCATTTTGATTTTTTGTTTTTAGACATACAAATGCCTGATGTAAACGGGATGCAGTTTTATTCTAATTTAACTAACAAGCCACCTGTTATTTTTACAACGGCTTACAGCCAGTTTGCCGCGCAGGGCTTCGATTTGGAAGCCGTAGATTATTTGATGAAACCGTTTGATTATGATCGCTTTTTAAAAGCAGTTACTAAAGCCAAAGAATACATTGAATACAAGCAAAGCAAAGAGATGAACGAAGGATATTTGTTTGTAAAATACAATTATCAATGGGTGAAGATTTTGTTTAAAGACATCGAGTTGATTGAAGCGCTTGACGATTACATAAAAATTTTTACGCCCGGCAAATCGTATCTCATTCACATGAGTATGAAAGTGGTGTCGGAAAAGCTGCCACCGCAATTGTTTACCCGCGTTCATCGCTCGTACATTGTGCCGATTGAGAAAATAAATGCCTGGAATAAAAACTCATTAACGTTGGATGATAAAACCATCCCGGTAAGTTATACGTATCAAAAGCAATTGCAGGAAATCCTGCAAAAGAAAACAACGGCTTCGCAATAATGTTCTCGTCATTCCGCAATTGCCGCTACATCGTCTTTCTAATGTAAGCATCTTGCAAGCGGCTTTGTGCGGAATCTGCTCTAACGATCTTATACTCTAACAAATTGTAAAGCGGTTCACCTTACTCAAGTCTCTTTATAATTTAATCATCAGATTCCGCATAAAGCCCCCGCTAACTTGATTACAGTTCGTTATCGTGTTGAGGACATTTACGGAATGACGCAGAAAATAATATTCTATCATTCATCTTTATAAAAACACCATGAACCAAACCATATTTGAACAGGTTGATCATTACATCAGCCACTTGCTTGCACACGAAGATGAGGCATTGCAAAACGTTGTTCCAACCTTAGAAAAAGAAGGCATACCTCAAATCAGTGTGTCGGCTAACCAAGGAAAATTTTTGCAGGTATTAATGATAAGTTGTGGCGCCAAACGCGTTTTGGAATTGGGAACATTGGGTGGCTATAGCACTATCTGGATGGCTCGCGCATTGCCCGAAGAAGGCAAAATCATAACCGTTGAACTGGAAGAACATCATGCCTCCGTTGCACAAAAAAACATTGATGCAGCGGGCGTTTCCGGCAAGGTTGAAATCCGCACTGGTAAAGCGTTAGAGGTTTTATCAAAGATGATTGCAGCCAAAGAAGAACCGTTTGATTTTATTTTTATTGATGCTGATAAAGCACCTTATGCCGACTACTTTAGGCTTGCTATGAAGTTGGCAAAAAAAGGAACCGTAATTGTTTGCGACAATGTAATCAGAGATGGCAAAGTGCTGGACGAAAACAGCACCGACCCGAATGTAAAAGGCGTTCAGCGATTAAACCAAATGCTAAGTGAAAACGATAAAGTGGTGGCTACTATTTTGCAAACGGTTGGTGTAAAAGAGCATGATGGAATGGCGATAGCAGTGGTAAAATAAGGGCAAAAACAAAAGTTGTTATTGTACTTATTTTGTTACTGCGCCAGCTTTGCAATTCTTCCCTCTTTTCCGGCTAAAAAAACCGCTGTGCCATTCTTTGCTTTTTGGCAAACATGAAAACTTTCAGATGAAATTAAATTCCAGTTATTACCGCCATCATTTGAAATATCAACACCTGAAGTGCCACAGGAAATGAGTTGGTTCCCATTAATAAATTCAACACAACTGCGATAGCCATGTGGTGGCGTTTGCGGATGCTGCCATGTAGTGCCCAGGTTGGTTGAAAAAACACAGTTGCCAGTTGTGTCTTTGTCGTTAGCAAAATCGCCACCTACCACAACAATTCTATTCGCTGAAAGATTGATTGCCATTGAGTTGGCACCGGTGCTTTGTTTGCCTTGCAACATGGGCAACGAATCTTTGGTTTTGCCAATAAAATGCGATTGTGCCCCGCCGCTTACAAAACCATAGCGAAACAAATTTCTTCGTAAAGGAAGCATTTTTACATTCGTTCCGCTCGATGCAAAAAATGCTTCTCCTTTGGCAAGCGGGATGTCATCAGCGGGAATGGTCCAATGTTCACCCGCATCGCGCGTAAACGCAATGAACGCAACCGGATGCACCGAATCAACCGGATCGCCAATCACTACACCCGATTTCTTATAAAAATCCATCGCATCCAAAAACATTCCTTTGGTGGTATCTTCAAACATTCTCTTCCATGTTTTGCCACCATCTTTTGTTTTTAAAATAAGGGCCGGTTCAGCTATCGCCATAATGATTGCAGTGTTATCATCAAAGGCTTCAATGTCTCTGAAATCACGCTGTTCAAAACCTTTTACAGTAAGCCATTGGAAGGTTTTACCGCCATCCAGTGAACGGGCTACCGTGCCATTGCTGCCACTTGCCCAAACCACATTATCACTCACAACACTTAAGCCGCGCAACGAAGCTTTGTTGCCGCTGGTAAGAATGTTTATCGTTTGAGAGTAAGAAAAGAAAGAGAGCAAAAAAAGCGCAAAAACAAAAATGGATTTCATTGGCAAATGTTTATAGAATTTTACCACGAAGACGCAAAGGCACGAAGTTTGGTTTTGCCGATATTTTTAGCGTCTTTGCGGTTGACATACTCGGGTTTGGAAAAGCTCAATTCATTTCAAAGCGTTGAAGTGAGTGACACAACAGGCGATCAACAAGAATTACTACAGCTCGTACCATAAAATGTATTTTAAATCCTTTGAATCTATGCACACAGTCCGTGTCATCTGTGTTCTATTCTTTCCGCAGCGCTTTGTAAGCGTTTATCAATCCGTTGGTTGATGAATCGTGGCTGGTAACTGTATCATCATTTTTTAATTCAGGCAAAATTTTTCCAGCCAGTTGCTTGCCTAATTCAACGCCCCATTGATCAAACGTAAAGATGTTCCAGATAACGCCCTGTACAAAAATCTTGTGCTCGTACAAAGCAATTAAACTGCCTAAGGATTGCGGTGTAATTTCTTTCAACAAAAACGAATTGGTGGGTTTATTGCCCTGGAATTCTTTGAAGGGAACAATCTTCTTCATTTGCTCTTCCGTCATGTCTTTCATCTCGGCTTTTACTTCTTTTTCGGTTTTGCCGTTCATCAACGCTTCTGTTTGTGCAAAGAAATTGCTCAATAACTTTTCGTGATGATCGCCGATTGGATTGTGGCTAACGGCAGGTGCAATAAAATCGCACGGAATTAATATCGTTCCCTGGTGAATGAGCTGGTAAAATGCATGTTGCCCATTGGTGCCAGGTTCGCCCCAAACAATGGGCCCGGTAGCATACGAAACGCGATGTCCGCCTCGACCCACGCTTTTGCCATTGCTTTCCATGTTTCCTTGCTGAAAATAAGCCGGAAAGCGGTGCATGTACTGGTCGTAAGGCAAAATAGCTTCGGTTTGTGAGCCAAAAAAATTGATGTACCAAAGACTTACGAGCGCCATAATTACAGGCACATTTTTCTCAAAGCTTTCGGTTTTGAAGTAATTGTCAACATTAAATGCGCCGCGCAACAAAGCTTCAAAATTATCGTAGCCAACCGTTAATGCGATTGACAAACCAATAGCACTCCATAACGAATAACGACCCCCAACCCAATCCCAAAATACAAACATATTTTGCGGGTCAATTCCAAAGCCGGTTACTGCTTTTTCGTTGGTGCTTAAGGCAACAAAATGTTGCGCAATAAACTTTTCATCTTTTGCTTCTTTTAAAAACCAATCTCTTGCCGTGCCCGCATTGGTCATGGTTTCCTGCGTGGTGAAAGTTTTGGAAGCAATTAAAAACAGGGTTTCATCAGGCGTAATTTCCTTTAAAATCTCTGCAATTTGCGAAGCATCTACATTGCTTACAAAGTGGGGTTGAATGCCTTCGAGCCAATAAGGTTTCAGGGCTTCTGTTACCATCACCGGCCCCAGATCGGAGCCGCCAATGCCAATGTTTACAACGTATTTTATTTTTTTACCGGTATAGCCTTTCCATTCGCCACTGTGCACTTTTTCGCAGAAGGCTTTCATTTGCTCGCGCACTTTTCTTACTTCAGGCATTACATCTTTTCCATCGCTCATCACAGGGTTGTCGCTCAGGTTGCGCAAGGCAATGTGCAGGACAGAACGACCTTCGGTTTCGTTGATTTTTTCGCCGCTGAACATAGCTTCAATGGCTTCTTTCAAACTGCAATCGTTGGCCAGTTGCAACAGCAACTGAAGCGTTTTGGCAGTAATGATATTTTTAGAATAATCGAACAAAATATCTTCCGCCGTAAGCGAAAATTTAGAAAACCGGTCGGGATCTTTAGCAAACAAATCTTTCATGTGAACGCGGCCCATTTCCTCTTCAAAATGTCGTTTCAATAATAACCAGGCCTGCGTTGTTGTTGGGTTTGTTTTTGGAAACATAGTGTTATTCAAAAATTAATAATACTGTAAAAATTAGGAGCAGAAAGACCGCGAAGATATACCTTTTGCGTTTTGCAGTAGGACATTCTGTTTTGCAGAATGCAGCGTTATTCATCGTATTACTTGTCAATATCTGCGTGGGACAAATGAGAGAAAGAGAATCACAGTGTTAACAACTTGCGAACAGCTACATAATTTTTTCCATAAAAACAAAAACTGAGAACCATTTTTGTAAGTAAATAGTAATGTTTCCGTTGTTGTGGTGTATCTTTGCAGGCTGAATTCATTTCAACGCAACCATACACTGCAAGCAAGTAACAGAATTGAGATCATTAAACAAGCAATAATTCATTATGAGGCAACTTAAAATTGCTACGCAAATCACCAATCGTGATTCGCAGGCAGTAGAAAAATACCTACAGGAAATCTCCAAAATTCCAATGATTACGCCCGAAGAAGAAACGACACTGGCACAGCGTATTAAAATGGCCGATCAGCGTGCATTGGATAAATTGGTTCAGGCGAATTTGCGTTTCGTAGTGTCTGTGGCAAAGCAGTATCAGCACCAGGGTCTTTCCTTAAGCGATTTAATTAACGAAGGAAATTTAGGTTTGATTAAAGCCGCACAGCGTTTCGATGAAACCAAGGGCTTTAAATTCATTTCGTATGCCGTTTGGTGGATTCGCCAATCCATCCTTCAGGCTTTGGCAGAACAAGGTCGTTTGGTGCGTTTGCCGCAAAACAAAATCGGCACATACAACAAAGCCAACAAAGCTTACATGGCGTTTGAACAGGAACATGAGCGTGAGCCATCAACCGAAGAACTGGCTGATATTTTAGAAATGAGCGAAACGGAAATCAATAACATTTTCCAAAGCAATACACGCCACACTTCATTAGATGCACCGGTGCATGAAGCGGAAGATGTTGCCATGGGCGATTTACTGGAAGGCAACGACGATACGGATGATGACGTGATGAAAGATTCGCTGCGTGAAGAAATTCGCCGCGTGTTGAAATCACTCTCTCCGCGCGAAGCCGAAATTGTAAACGCTTATTTTGGGCTGGATGGCGAAAGCGGAAATACCATTGAACAAATTGGTATGAAGTACGACCTTACCAAAGAGCGCATTCGCCAGATAAAAGAACGCGCCATCAAACGCTTGCAAAAAGCACGTTATAGCAGTGCATTGAAAGCATATTTAGGATAATAATTTTTCACTCTTTATAAAAGCCGTTCTCACAATACTGTGGGGACGGCTTTTGTTTTTACCATAAATTAAAAACTTCTCCAATTACCTTTGTTGGCTACAGATGGAAAGAAAACGATTGGCGTATAAAAACAGCAGCATTGGTTACGAATGCTTTGGCTCGGGAAGTGAATACATTTTTGCCTTTCATGGTTATGGGCAAGCTGCTCACCGATGGGAAATTATAACACCCTATTTAGATAAAAAATTTACGCTGGTTGCCTTTGATTTGCCTTATCATGGCAATACAAACTGGAGTGAAAGGGACACTTTTACACCACAGGAATTGTTGAACATCATCAAACAAATTTTACCTTCCGCTACCGAACAATTTTATCTATTGGGTTATAGCATGGGCGGCAGAATTGCGTTGTGTTTATTACAACTCGTGCCGCAGATGATAAAGGGTGCAGTGCTGCTTGCGCCAGATGGTTTGCACCGCAATAAATGGTATCGCTTTGCCACACAAACAGGCGTAGGAAGAAGGCTCTTTTATAACACAATGAAAAACCCAAAGCTATTGTTTCAACTGGCAAAGGGTTTAAAAAAACGCGGTATAATCAACGAGAATCAGTTGAATATGGCGCAGTATTATATGAATGATGAAACTACGCGAATGCAATTCTATCATCGCTGGATGGTAACGCGATACTTTCAACCCAATTTATTTTTGCTAAAACAAAAAATCATTAAACATCATATACCGGTTGAAATGGTATTTGCCAAACATGATAAAATCATCATTGCCGATCATGGCGTTGATTTTATAAAAGGTCTGGAGAAGCACGCACGTATTCATATACTTGATACGGGACATTCTTTTTTGTATGCACCACAGGCGCCATTCATCGCTTCGCTCCTGAATGATGATAAATAATTTTCTTTGCAGGCATGTGGTGGTTTCTCATACCTTCTTTTTGTTTTTGCCTTATTTATTGCTGGCTCATTTTGCAATACCGGAAATGGTTTGTACAACTCTCTTTTTTTGAGGAAAAACCGTCTTCACAATTCACTCATTTTTCCATCATTATTCCTGCACGGAATGAAGAAGAAAATATACAAGCGTGCCTGCAATCTATCTTTCAAAACAACTATCCTCCGCACCATTTTGAAGTGTTGGTGATAGATGATTTTTCAACCGATGCAACCGTTGAAAAAATAAAGCATTTACAAACAAAACACAACAATCTTCGTTTGTTTTTGTTGCAGGACTTATTGGGCAAAACCAATATCAATTCATACAAAAAAAAAGCAATTGAATTAGCCATTGGAAAGGCAAGCGGAGATTGGATTATCACTACCGATGCCGATTGCATTGTGCCGCAACAATGGCTTTCTAACTTCAACAATTATATCAACAAAAACAAACTGGTTTTTATAGCTGCACCCGTTTCATTTATTCAACAAGATACATTCGTTAGCCGCTTTCAAAGTCTTGATTTTATGAGTCTGCAAGGCATCACTGCGGCATCAGTGGCAGCGGGCTTTCACAGCATGTGCAACGGCGCCAATTTAGCTTATGAAAAAAAAGCTTTTTATAAAGTGAACGGCTTTGCCGGTATTGATAATATTGCCAGTGGAGATGACATGCTGCTGATGCACAAAATAGCCCAGCAATTTCCCAACGGGATTGGTTATTTGTTTCACCAAAATTCTATTGTACAAACGCAACCGGTTGATAGCTGGAAGAGTTTTATCAACCAGCGCATTCGATGGGCAAGCAAGGCAAACAGCTATAACGATAAACGAATTTTTTATGTGTTGCTGCTTGTCTATCTTTTTAATGTTTTACTGTTTATCCTGTTCATTGCAGGTTTGTTTTTGCCCCAATTATTTTTGTATTGGTTGATCATTCTGTTCATTAAAACCATCACCGAATTGTATTTTTTATTTCCGGTTGCGCGTTTTTTCAATCAAACAAAACTGCTGCGATGGTTTCCGCTGATGCAACCCATTCACATTGTTTATACTGTTGTTGCCGGTTGGTTAGGAAAGTTTGGAAAATACAACTGGAAAGGAAGAAATGTGAAGTAAAGAATCAAGGAACAAGATTCAAGAAGCAAGAAACACAAGCTACAAGTTTCAAGATTCAAGAAATAAGATAAAAACAAAAAAGCCGGCATATAAACCGGCTTCAATTTAGTTATCAAAAGCCTCTCTCCATGCGTGGAGTGGGAGGTTGAGGTAAGGTATCTTAATGATTGTGATGATGCAGCTTTTCAGCAAATGCGTCTGCACTAATCGGTTCTTCGGTTGCCCCTACCTGGCTTTCCAGTGCCTGAAACAGCTTGCCCATTTGCACTTGTGAATACGTTTGTTCAACAAATTTTTTGTCCTTCATCATGCGCTCTGCATAGTCGTCCATCCACGAAAGATCGCCAAAATTTTGTCCGCCCATATAGCTCATCAACTGCATTCTGGCAGCGTCTTTTATATCATCCGGCGATACAGAGATGTTGTTGTCTTCTATCAGCTTTGTGGCAATCAAACTCCATGTTAATTGCTTGGCGTAATTCGGATATTCTGCTTCTACTTCCTCACCGGTTTTTTGTTGTTCACTGTTCATTTGCAACCAGCGTTTTAAAAATGCATCCGGAAAATCAATATGAATATGATCGGTTAGGTAATGATAAATCTGATCGTGCAACTGATTACTGCTTTGCTGAGCATAATAATTTTCAATGTCAGCCTTTACAGCATCGCGCAATTCCTGTTCGTTGGTAATGTTTCTGCCAGGATAAGACGCATTAAAAAACTCTTCATTCAAATCGGCTTTCTCCGTCATACCGATTTTTTTTATTGTAAGAATAAAGCGTTTATCAGCATCAACAGCACTGTTTTTATCCAGCGCCAAATCGCTCATAATAAATTCTCTTTCTTTGTCTTCAAACGCTTTGCTCAATTGAATGACAAGCGTATCGTCCACTTTTTTGCCCATCAATTGTTCACGATACTCAGGCGTAAAATATTTTACAACCAATGAAGTATCTTTTTTAATTCCACCTTCAATTTCAGTTCCATTTTCATCAGCTTCTTTTAGCTCAACATTTAAAACGTTTTCTTCATTATTAACCGTTTCAGGGTTGGTCATTTTACCGTTGCGCATTTGCAAACGCGCCACTTCATCGTCAATCATGGCATCGGTAACTTCCACTTTATAACGGGTTACTTTTACATCAGCCAGGTTCACCTGAACGTCAGGCTTTAAGCCCACTTCAAAAGAAAAAGCATAATCGCTTGGGTTGTTCATGTCTGGCAGCGGCGTATTGTTTTCCACCGGCAGGGGCTGACCTAAAATGTCGAGTTTTTCTTCCGTTACATATTGGTTCAACTGCTTTTCTACTGTGCGCAAAACTTCATCGGTAAACACCGAATTACCATACATTTTTTTCACTAAACCTGCCGGCACCATGCCTTTGCGAAAGCCTGGAATATTCGCCTTCTTTGCATAATCTTTCAGGCTTTTTTCAAATGAAGGATAGTAATCTTCCTTCGATAGATTTACGGTGAGCTTATCGGTTAGCGGTGCAATGTTTTCACGTGTAATTGTTGCCATAATTATTTTCTTTCTTTTCTCATTCAGAGAAAAACAATCAAGTAAAAAGCTTCGCTGAAATTGCGAAGCTTTGGTGCGGATGATAGGAATCGAACCTACATGCCTTGCGGCGCTAGATCCTAAGTCTAGTGCGTCTGCCAGTTTCGCCACATCCGCAAATGGGGCGCGAAAATAAGGCAAATGAATAAATAGAATGAGAAAAATGTAAGCGTTTATGGTTTTGTAAACATTTTACAAATGATGGCTGATTGAAAAGTTATTGATACATCAATGTAGTGCTTTTTGTTTTTGCCCCTATTTTGCCGGATGCGCTTTGCAATTTGTGATAGGTAATATAAGAGACAATCAAAACAACCAAAACAACCAATGGGAAAAAAGACATTCCTATAAAGCCATCCACAGCAGTATTGGAAATAAAGGCAAAAACAAAATCGAATGCAAAGCCTGCATACACCCATTCTTTCACTCTGCCTTTTACAAATGGCAATAGTAAACCCAATGCACCGAGCACTTTAAAAACGGTGAGCGCATTTCTGAAATAGTCGGGATACCCCAAATGGCTGATTCCTTGCCTGGCAACTTCTGAATTTGATGTTAGCGCAGGCATAACGCCTTCAAATAAAAAGATAAGAATGGTGGTTGTCCAATAAATGATTTTTGTTGATTTCATACTTTGTTGTTTTGATTTTTATAGATAATTTATTGATGTAAAAATAAAAAGAACGGCTTTAAAAGATAATATGTACAACGACAAAGAAAGGGTGAATTGCGACATTCTTTATGAGAAACAATCCCGTTGTACAACTTAGTGAGGATTCAAAAAATGGAGCAAAAACAAACCTTAATCAGGCTCCATACAAATGCTCATTTAAAAATGCATTTCTGAACTTTTGGGTAGGATCGTATTGTGCTACCATTTGTTTAAACTGTGGCATTTGCGGATACAATTTCGCCAGTTGTCCAGATGACAATGTAAACAATTTGCCCCAGTGCGGCTTTGCATTAAAAGGCGCAAGGGCTTGTTCAATTTTGGGCAGTAATTGGCTAACAGCGTCCCACTCCTGCTTCCATGTGAAATGAATGGTTACACTGTCTTGCTTATAACAAGGACTCATCAGCAAATTATCCGCAGCAATGGTTCTGATTTCTGTAATAAAAAGGTGCGGACCAATTTGTTTTCCTAATTTTTGAATAGCCAATATCGCTTCCACTGCATGTTGGTGCGGCACAAAATATTCGGTTTGCAATTCCTTGCCGCTACTGGGTGTAAAACCCATTTTAAAATGTGGCATTCGCTCATACCAAGGTCCTAAAACGCCCATTTGTTCCGTGCAATTTTCAGCAGATAAAGAGGCGATCGGGTGCATGTTTTTGGTAGCGGGTGTCGCACCAAAAAAGTTTGTTTTTGCTTCTTTATTTTCGGTATCCTCTTCCTTGCTTTTAATCCATACTTCATTGATGCTTTCTCCCTGCCAATCGGTAAACAAACTTACGCTGTAGCCAGCCGAAACAATGGCATCAAAGTGTTGTTGTAGTTGTGTGAGCGGCAATCGTTCATACACCCATTGCCGCATCATAAAGGAAGGCTGCACAGCCAGCGTAACTTTTGTAATGATGCCCAATGCGCCCAAACCAACAACAGCGTTGTAAAACGCATCTCCATCCTGCTGGGAAAGATGAACAACTGAACCATCTCCTTTTATAATTTCTAACGCCGTTACTGCCGTCGATAGGTTGCCATTCTTCACACCCGAACCATGCGTGGCTGTGGTAATAGCGCCGCCCACTGAAATGTGTGGTAAGGAAGCTAAATTATGTAACGCATATCCTTTCTTATCCAGCCATGGACAAAGCTCGCCATATTTGATGCCGCCTTCCACCGTTACGGTATGTGCGGCTTCATCCAGACCTATAATTTTATTTAGTTTTTGGGTTGAAATAAAACCATCCTTGCTATCAGCAATGTTGTTGAAGCAATGCCGCGTTCCCAATGCTTTTATTTTTGCATGGTCTTTTACCAACTCCTGTACTTCGGCAACCGTTTCGGGATAAAAAACAACATCGGTACTGTACTCTAAATTACCTGCCCAGTTCTTTAATTTTTCGTCCGGCATATAAGCTTTGTAATGGTGCAAATAAAGGCGATAAACCAACAGCAGAAGATAGCTTTACAAATGTTCTTCTTTTCATAAGGAAGATTGTTTGGTTGGTGAAAGGATTTGTTTTCGGAAAGATACTATTATTCCAGTAATGTTTTTTCTTTCTTCATCGCAATGCGATACAACAAAATCGCCATGATGACAAAGCAAATCACGCCAATTAATTGATAGGCATCAGCGCCTAATGTTCTTTCTAAAAAACCTTCTGCATTTACTTTTGCCAATTGTTTTGCTATGTTTTCGCTGCCTGCCGTGAGCAATGCTACTGCCACGCCCGCCAATGCGCCACCTGCAACAAGGCCGGTTGCAAACAGGTTGCCTTTTCCTAAATCATCTTCTTCAACAATGTGGCCTTTTTGTTTTTGCCGGTAATTGACAGCACCGCGTACAGCACCACCAATAAAAATGGGAAGCGTAGTACTTAATGGCAAATAAGCACCAACCGCAAACGACAACGAATTGACGCCGCATAACTCCATGACAACGGCAAGCGCAACACCTACAAACACAAACTGCCAGTCTAAATTAAAAGATAAAATGCCTTTGATTAATGTAGCCATCAGCGTTGCCTGCGGGCCAGGAAAGGTATCAGTTCCGATGGCGTGAGTAAAACCCTGCTTTACCATTTCGGTGGTGGGATGATCTAAAACTTGTATGGTAAAACCAATCACCACAGAAGATACAATTGCACCAATAAACAAAGCAATTTGCTGATTACGCGGTGTTGCACCCACAATGTAGCCCGTTTTTAAATCCTGCGAAGTAGCACCCGCATTTGCGGCAGCAATGCAAATCATTCCGCCAACCACAAGCACCATTGGCTCGTAGGTTTTGCCACTCCAGCCAATGCCGATAAAAACCAAACAGGTTGCCATGATGGTAGCGATCGTCATACCACTGATCGGGTTATTACTTGAACCGATGATGCCCACAATGCGCGAAGAAACGGTAACGAAAAAAGCACCAAAAACAACAACCAGAATACCCAAAAACAATTTTGAAAGAACACTATTGCCTGGTATCATTGGAATAAAAGCCATCAATAAAATGAGTGCAATGCTGCCAAACAAAACCACTTTGATGCTTAAATCTTTATCGGTTCTTGCCACCACTTGCGCTGTATTTTTTTCACCAAAAGAAGAAATGCTTTCTTTAAACGAAGCAATAATAGTAGGAATGGTTTTGAGCAAAGTAATGAAGCCGCCAGCCGCTACCGCACCCGCACCAACCTGCCGAACATACGCACGATAGATAGCGTCGGAAGTATCGGCAAACTGATGTATTGCAGGATTCCAGTTTCCGGGTCCGCCAGCCGTGTTGATATTAGTTAGATAACCGAGCTTTACTAATTGCGAAGCGATGATAGTTTGATCGGGAATTACCGTTGCCAGCAACGGATGAAACACCAGCCACG
This sequence comes from uncultured Chitinophagaceae bacterium, assembly GCA_963847085.1. Classification (GTDB taxonomy): domain Bacteria; phylum Bacteroidota; class Bacteroidia; order Chitinophagales; family Chitinophagaceae; genus Ilyomonas. The sequence continues at coordinate 305,320 of CAWJYO010000006.1, forward strand.
ACAGCACGCCGCCAGCCACCAAAGTGCCCGCTATTTTAGGTCCGATGATATAACCTACACCCAAATATTCCGGTGTGATTTCGCCACTTATTTTTGCAGCAGGAAAGTACTTGTTAGTAAGTTGTGTAACATGCCCCGGTGTTTCGGCAATTACACCAAATATCTTCTGTAAAAAAGCATAAACAACAGCAACACTTACGCCCCAAAATGCAGTCCTGGCAATGTCTCCGCCTTTTTCACCTGCCTTTAAAACAGAAGCGCAGGCCGTGCCTTCGGGATACGGCAATGTATCATGTTCTTTTACAATTAAGGAACGCCGCAAGGGAATCATCATCAGCGTTCCCAGCAAGCCGCCGAAGATGGCAAGAATGAGAATAGTGATGTAATTAAAGTAACCAGCGCCGATGCTTTGCCCGTTGCCTGCCATTGATAAAAACAAAAAGCCGGGCAACGTAAATGCTACGCCTGAAGCAATACTTTCACTTGCCGAACCTGTTGTCTGAATGATATTGTTTTCAAGAATGGTAGTTTTTAAAAGCTTTCTTCCAATGGTAATGGCAATCACCGAAATGGGTATGGATGCACTTACCGTTAAGCCTGCTTTCAATGCGAGATACACATTGGCTGCGCCAAACAAACAGCCCATGATGCAGCCAGTGATGATAGCTTTGGGCGTAAATTCTTTGATAGCTACGTTTGCCGGCACAAATGGCTGAAACACTTTTTTCTCCTGCATGTAGATGATTAAGTTTTAAAAGTAAGCGATGATTCTACAAGAGTGAACTTATCATCAAACTTATTTTTAAAATAACCTGTTGGCAAACTTAACAAAGAATGTTTAGAGTAGTCGTCATCAGCATTACCTGTTTGTTGAAAGAACCAGTTGCTTTTATAATAAAACAAATGCTCCGTAAAAGCTACCCTGAATGCATTCAAAGTAGCTCCTACGGAGCAAGTTTGTTTTTGCACGTTTTTCTTGCTACAAGCACATATGTCTTACAGGGCTTCTCATTGTTGTAAAACAAACTTTATTAATTTCAAAGAAATCAATCTTCCTCCTGCTTATGACCGACTCTCTTCTTCAACTCGCTCAACGGCATGGCAATCATCCTGCCCATTGGTTTATCGCCACGATAAGTAATTACTTTCAGCATTACGGCTTCTTTAGGTACAACCAAAGGCTCAGTATATTTTGGATAGAAATTATCAGGAAAAGAATTATCAAAACTGTAATGAATATCTAAGTTGTTTGCTTCTGGTATTAAGGTAATGCGCAGCGTTCCGTCCTGCGTGGTATCGGCTGCAAAAGACGGATCGAACATCGCTGGCGAATACTTTACCTGTGCCTCATCAAAACGAGGGAATTGATGCTCCACTCTATCAGAAAAATTACTCCAGTTCTTATCTTTCTTTTGCGACCAAACGCTTTCTGCTGTTGCCATTGCACGGGGCCAGATCATGTATTCCAAATGACGCGTATTGTACACTTGTTCTGTCCACAAATTGGCTTGTCCGCCTATAATATATTTTGCATCTACACCATCAGGAACAGGTTCAAATTCATACGCTTTTTTCAAACGCAACGTGGCATAAACTATGTGGCTCGATGATAGGATCGCCCTGCATATAATCAAGATAAGCAAAGGTAGTTGGGCTCATTACTACATCGTGTTTTTGCTTCGCAGCTTCAATACCGCCTTGTATGCCGCGCCAGCTCATTACGGCTGCATCAGGTGCCAAACCGCCTTGCAAAATTTCATCCCAACCCATAAACTTTTTACCTTTCGACTCTACGATTTTCTCCAATCTTTTTTCAAAATAACTTTGCACTTCATCTTCGTTCTTCAGGTTTTCTTTTTGCATCAAAGCCTTTACACTATCGCTTTTTTCCCAAAAGTTTTTCGGGCATTCATCGCCACCCATGTGCACATATTCAAACGGAAATAGCTGCGCCACTTCGGTAAGTACTTTATCTAAAAAAACATACACTTTTTCATTCGCAGGGCAAAGCGTGTTATCAACCATGGCTACAGGCGGCTGGCCGTGCGACCAATCCATGATTTCTTCGCCGGAGCGAACCTGGTATTTTTCGGCACCCGGCGTGCATGATAATTCAGGATATGAAGCCACTGCTGCCAAACTATGTCCCGGCACATCTATTTCAGGCAATATGTTTACAAACTTTTGCTTTGCATAAGCCACCAATTCTTTAATATCATCCTGTGTATAAAAACCGCCATAGTTGCGAGGTTCATCCGGTGCGGGTGGTGCAAACGTTCCAAAATAACCTACGCGTTTTACGTTATAAGCTCCTTTCTTGGTAAGGTTGGGCAAGCTCTTGATTTCAATGCGCCAGCCTTCATCATCGGTTAAGTGCATGTGCAGCAGGTTGAACTTATACTTCACCATATTATCAATAAAATCTTTCACTTCCTGTTTGGTAAAAAAATGCCGCGATACATCCAGCATCAAGCCCCGCCATGCAAAGCGCGGATAATCGGTAATCTCAACACACGGTACCTGCCAGTTTACATTTTTCACTGCCCTTTTGCTTTCAATTTCTTTTGGTAGCAACTGCAGTAAAGTCTGCACGCCATAAAACAAACCGGCAGCCTCAGCCGCTTTGATAACTACACCTTTTGGAGTTACTGATAACGTGTAACCTTCTTTGCCCAACTGCGCATCAGCTTTGGTGTTGAGAATGAGTTGGATAGATGAATTGGGCGCCGTTCCAACAGAAACAGCATAGCCTGTTGCATTGCTGATTTTATTTTTCAGGTAAGCCGTAACATCATTTACTTCTGCACCCGATGGGGCACTAATGGTAATGCGGTTAGGCAACTGAAAATTGCCGGCTTTTGTTGCAACAGAAACAGGCTGCGGTATGATAGAAACCGCATTTCCATTTTGTGCAAAAAGTAAAAAAGGAGCAAAACAAATAACAAGGCAAACACAGAGTTTTTTCATAGCGATGTTTCTTAATAAAAAAGATAAGAAGCCAAAGTAACTATAACTCAAAAATAGGTAGTCAATCCATTTTGAAAAAGCAATAAAGGGCAAGCATCTGTTTAAATATTACCAATTACCTGTAACTGATAAGAACCGCATTGCATCTCGCACTTCGACAAAGGCAACCCACCATTTGTCTTATTTTAAAACTAAAATTTCCAAGAATGAAACCAAATAATAAAATAGAATATCTATAAACAGTTTACAATAAATACGAATAAGCTGTGGCACTTCGCTTGCCAGATAGAACGCGATATTGGATTCCGGGCGAGTATGTCTATACTCTGCCTTATTTTAAAAATTAATAATCTTATATCACAACGCTCGAGGGGTCGCAACCAAAAACTTACATTTTCTTATTTATTTTTTCATTTTATGTTATGATGAATTTGGTTGCTAACCTTTTCTCTTAACTACTTTTATTTACAAGTCTAGTACCAAAGCGCCATTGTGCGGGATAGAGTGAAAGCGAACCCGGAAGCTATCACAATCTTGTTTCCATTTCTTTGCCGTTCGCACTGGTATGCTGTTATCAGCAACAATCAATGAACAATCAAACGCTTTTTGCAAATCGCTCATTAACGGTTTAGCACTGTTGGTAATGATAATAATATCAGCTTTTGTTTTACTTCGAAAATGAAGAGTTGATAACGGTTGCGAGAGAATTAAGATTGTTTTTTGGGAAGATTGAATAGCCCAATTCTTATCAAAAGATAATGATTGATTGAAATCATTTTTTACTCTCAAGGCAATTCGGGCCGGCTTCAGATAAAAGTTATTGGCGTCGGTATCGTTTTGCAATAAATTATCGTAAAAACAAAGCTTGGTTTTTCCCGAAACAATATCAACGGCAGTGTGTTGGTTAATGTTATAAACAATCAGCTTGTGTTGATGAACCGCTTTCCAAACATCAACTGAAATATAAATTACAAATACAAAAAACAGCGATAAAGCATACATAAAAAAGCGTGGCAACTTGTACAACAGCCAAACTGCAAGCAACACAATGATGATGTATAATAACAGGGCCTGCACAACATCTACTTTTATGTTTGACAGCAAAGAAAAAGGTATCTTCTCAGTGCGCTCAATGATGGTGTTCATCAACCATAATAACACTCCTGATATTTTGCCAACTAATATAGCAAGCAGTGAAAATTTACCAATAGCAACCAAAAGAACGACGATGAACAAAATGATTTCGGACAGAGGAATGACCAATAAATTATTGAACAAAAACAGGAGCGGGAATTGATGAAAATAATACAAAACCAAGGGTAACGTAAAAATTTGGGCAGCAATATTCACGCAGCTTAATTGCCACAATTTATTGAGGGCTTTGTTTTGAAAATAAACGCAATTGGAAATAGGTTTGGTGAACAGGAGAATGCTTATCACCGCTGCATAAGAAAGCTGGAAACCCACATCCCACAACAGAAACGGATTGAATACCAACAAACAAAAAGCTGAAGCTGCAAGTGTGTTGTAAATATTGGTTTTCCGGTTGATGAACATACCGAATGCAATAAAACTAAACGTAACTGCCGACCGTAAAATAGAAGGCACCGCTCCTGCCAGTAAAGTAAACAGCCATAGCACCACAAGAGCAACAACAGGCACTACAAACCGATACCATTTTTTGTTTTTAAATGATGAAAAGAGGAGCAACACAAAGCCATAAATCATTCCGAGGTGCAAGCCGCTGATGGCAATGATATGCACTACTCCTGTGTTGCTGTACGATTGCACCAACTGCTTATCTAAATCGTTGCGATAACCAATAAGTAATGCTTCGGCAACGCCGCTTTCTTTTTTGTTGGGAATAAAAATTTGTATCGTTTTGATAACATAGCTTCTTGTTCCATTTAAAAAACTTTGTAATGAATAAGCCTGCTGCTGCTGTACTATTTTGTATTCGTTGCTTTTTAAATATACCTGTGCCGTGATGCCTTGAAAAAGGAGAAAACGAGCGTAATCAAAAGCAGCAGGGTTGCCGGTAGGATTAATCGTTTGCAAGGACCTGGTAAAAACAATCTGCGAACCGAATCCAAGAAGTGGATTGATGTTCTGTTTCTCAAAATAAACGATGATGCTGCCGGTAACGGGCAAACATTTTTGCTTGTGATAGACCGCCGTTACTGTTGCTGTTGCCTTATACGTTTTGTTTTTGATGACCAAAGGTTCGCTTATTGTTGCCACAGCTACATCGCCATCCTGGTAAACATTTGTATAATGATGTGTTTGATGATGCGGATTTTGAACAAAACAAAGAATGCCGCCACAAATCGTTAGCAGTAATAAAACCAAAACACCACGCAGCCATTGCAGCCTGAATTGCTGATAGGAAGGCAATACAAAGAAAAGCCCGAAGCAGCCGCTAACAGCAGCAAAACTGATGAACCAAATTAACAGTGAAACGCTTACATACCATTGCAACAGGATGCCTGCTGTTAGCGCAATCAACAATCGCACAAACGGCATTCTTTTCATTTGGATAGGAAAGGGCAAAGCTGTCATCGTTTTGGTTGGGTGCAGTAAGAGCAATGTGTTAGTTTATAGCTCAAAACTGCATGGCAATAGCAAGTTACAATAATACAAAAAGAGGTAAGAATTTTTACTTCTACACTCTTCTTTATTATTAATAGTATTACGATTTCTTATGACACCAAGGGTTCCCACATTCATGCCCAATACCACTTCTAACAAATTGCCCGGCTTGTTCATGTCGAACACAATGATGGGCAAACTGTTTTCCATGCAAAGCGTAAATGCTGTCATATCCATCACTTTTAAATTGCGGCCGATGCACTCGTGGTAAGTAATTTTTTCGTAGCGTGTGGCGGTTAAATCTTTTTCAGGATCGGCGGTATAAATGCCATCTACGCGCGTGCCTTTTAAAATTACATCGGCTTTAATTTCTATTGCACGCAGCGAGCCTGCAGTGTCGGTTGTAAAGTAAGGGTTGCCGGTACCTGCTCCGAAAATCACTACTCTGCCTTTTTCTAAATGGCGTATGGCTTTGCGGCGAATGTAAGGCTCGGCAACCTGCTCCATTTTAATGGCGCTTTGCAAACGTGTGTAAACACCAATTTTTTCAAGCATGGCCTGCATTGCCATACCATTAATCATGGTGGCCAGCATGCCCATATAATCGCCCTGCGCACGCTCAATGCCACTTTCAGCTTCGTTAGTACCCCGGTAAATATTGCCGCCGCCAATTACAATGGCTACCTGAACGCCAAGATCGGTAACCCTTTTAATATCGTTGGCATATTGTTCAATAACAGCGGAAGAAAAGGGTTCGAAAAGATTGGGTTTGTTGCCTAAAAAAGATTCGCCGGATAATTTTAAAACGATGCGTTTGTACTTTGGAAGCATGTGAAAGCTATGATTTTCTTTTGCTTGCAAATAGAGCGATTTTTTGGCCAAATGCCAAAGGGAAAATGGATTAAAAAAAGCTGCAGGTTTCAAGATACAAGCTGCAGGTAAAAAGCCGGAAAGTGGGGAAGCCCGAAAGATAGGAAAGCGGGAAAGGCAATAAAGAAAGCTCAGCATTTACGTCATGGCGAGGCACGAAGCCATCTGAGGATTTTTAATTAGGGATTTATGATTTGTGATTGTGTTGGTTGATGAAGAGTGGTTATTATTTGTAAACATCCTGAATGATAAAGTACAGACTGCTTCGTGCCCCGCAGTGACGATGCACTTTGGAATTGCCCGATTAATGTTCTACTGCTGATGGGCTGCGGGATGGAAGTTAGGAAAGACCGTAAAGCGCAGCGAAGAAGAAGCTGTGAGCTTTGAGTGAGAACAGCCGCTGCCGCTGCGGACTTGTAACGTACAGCCCGAACTGTAGCTTAATTGAAAAACAAAACGATAACAGCCCCAAAATTTATGCAAAAACAAACTTGCTTTAATCCTTTCTTCATATCAGTTTAGATCATGCTTTCAGAAGTTCCTACTTGCTTCGGATGGCTTCTACCGGGTTCATTTTGGCGGCGATGCGGGCCGGAATGATGCCTGAAACAACGCCCAGCACAACGCAAATGCTGAATGCAAGAATGATGATATGCGGTGCAATAATTACAGGAAACGGAAGTACGGTGCTTAACACCAACGAAAGCAGATACACCAGCAGCAAGCCAAACAGCCCGCCCATAACGCAGAGAAAAGCGCTCTCCAGCAAGAACTCGGTGAGGATGGTGATGCTTTTGGCGCCAATGGCTTTTTTGAGTCCTATCTGGCTTGTGCGTTCGCGCACGGTAACAAACATAATATTGGCAACACCAAACGCGCCTACAATAAGCGACAAACCGGCAATTGCCCAGCCGCCAACATCAACCGAACCAAAAAAAGAACTGATTTGGTTGCTAAAAGTACTTACGTCGTTTAATGCAAAATTGTCTTCCGTAGTTGGGCTTAGCTTTCGCACCTGGCGCATGATGCCTCTTAACTCATCTGAGAGGGCCGTTGTGGGAACATCGGGTTTGCTGTTTACTAAAATGGCAGGTTGCACAAGATCATGGTTGTTTACATCCCAAACAGAGGCAAAATATTGGTACGAAATAATGATACACTGGTCGTAATCAAAACCGCCAATCATTGATGAGCCTTGTTTTTCAATCACACCTACAATCTGCACATGTCTTCCATCCATAACAAGCACTTTGCCTTCTGCTTTTTGGGCAGAACCAAAAAGGAGTTCTGCGTTCTTATAGCCAATCACAACCACCGGATTGCCATGTTGAAAATCGCTTTGGTTGATGTATCTGCCATAGGCAATATTGAACGATTGAATTCTATTGAAATCTTCCGACACAGCATATACATTCACACCTGTTAACTGGCTGCTGCCATACGAAAGATTCACAGTAATATTACTACTAAAATAAGCTACGTTGTCGGCCAGCGTACTTTGTTTTTTGATGAATTTTAGCTCGTCAATGGTTGGGCTCGGACGATTCACAAACTTCCACCAGGGATAATCGGGTCCGCCGGAATACTCCCATTTGTCAACGTAAATGGTGTTAGAGCCAAACGATTTTACATCGCTTTGCAGTTTGCGCTCCATGCTGTCAACCGCAGCCAAAACACCAATGATGCAAAAGATACCAAATGCAACGCCCAACAGCGATAAAGCACTGCGCAGCTTGTTGTTGGCAAGCTCCTGCAGCGACATCTTAAAGCTATTCCAAACGATGCTTGCAATTCGTAGCATACACCAAACTTATGGCAAAAAAACATTGCACCTGCAATCCGCTTTGTTTTTTATATAAATGGTAAATTAAAGTTAGCTCACCATTATGTATCTGGTTCCGTTGTGCTGTATACTACTTGTTTGTTTTCATAAACCGCGCGAATATGGTGTGAGTAAAATTCATCTTTGGAAGGTGCATTTTTCAGCCCGATATAAGTAGTAAGAGGAACATGAAAAAACTGAACAATCTCGCCCGAAGCCAGTTCTATTTCCAGTGTTGACGAAGCCGCCTCATAGCCTACCGACACGATGTTGCCGGAAAGAACTTCCAATCTCTGCATAGGTTAACGATTTAAAATTGCGAAACTAAAACGGATGAAGTAAAATGGCAAGAGAGAAGTTATATTCTCGTCATTGCGAGGGACAAAGCAATCTGTGGATTTGAGATTGATGAATGATGATTTATGAATTTTTGTTGACAAAAAGATTATCATTTACAAACATGATTCACTGTGTAACACAGATTGCTTCGTGCCTCGCAATGCCGCAATCTGTAATGAATTTATAAATCTAAAAACGTTAACAGCAAATTTGTTTCGTGCCAATGAGCAAGCTTTTATTTTTGATACAATGCTGTAATGATGAACTTGTGCAGGAAGGTTTGTTTTTGCACCAATTTATAGTTGTGCAAATTGAATTGTGCTGTAACATCGGGAAGCCGCGATGCTTCTATGTTTGCGGCGATGCGAAAGAAAGAATACATCAAAAACAAAAGTCCTTTTTGCCAGTAAGAGTTTTGTTTACTTAGCTGGAAATCGGTATACATCCAAAGCCCGCCTTGTTGTAATGCTTTGATGAAGAAGAAGGAATACTTTCTGCGCTGTTTCTTCCCTAAAATTATCTAATAAAAATGGGGTAATGATGACATCATACTGATGTTGGGTTGTAAAATCAAGAATAGATTGATGAATAAAATCTACTTTGTTTTTGCCCCAATTTTTTCTCTTTGCCAATGCAATCATTTTAGAGGAAACATCCACATAATCTATCTCTAAACCTTTTGAATGAACGGCACTGATTTCTTCTAAAATCCAACCCGTTCCTCCACCTACAATCAAAACCTTTGCACCGTCTGGAATGTAGCGCAAAAAGTAAACCTGCGCCCTTCGCAAAGCTTTTCCAATAAAGAGTTTGGCAAGTGTATCATACACGGGAGCAATAACATCGTAGCCTTGTTTCATCTATCTTTTATCAGCAAAAATGGAGCAAAACAAAAAGGGTTACATTGTTCAAGTGTAGCCCTTTTTGTTTTTGTACGAATTTCTAAAACTCATAGCTAATAGCTCGCGGCTCATAGCTTTAACCTCACAGCATTTACTGCATGGAAAGATTCACTCTGCCGCTTGTTTTTACTACTACAGAAACACCGCCGCCATTCAGTTTACCATCAATTTTATTGTCTTCGGTATTGCCGCTAAAATTGTTCAGCGTACCAACCTTTATTTTGTCGCCTTCTACATGCAAATCCATGCCCTGGCCTTTGGGCAACTGCAGATTAATGTTGCCACCCGAATTGCTTACGCGAACATAATCGCCCAGCTTTGCAACCTGCACATTCATACTGCCACCGCTGGTAGAAGTTTCGAGGCTCCCCGAAACTGCATTCATATCTACATTGCCACCACTTGTATGTGCAGTAATGGTACCTTCCACTGCATCAACGCCAATATTTCCGCCGCTGGTAGATGCCTTTACATTTCCTTTTATATTGTTCAGCCGCACATTGCCACCCGAAGTAGATAGGCTTATCTTACCGTTACAATCGGCGGCTTCTATGTTGCCACCGCTGGTTGATAAATTAATATTGTCGTGCGAATGGTTAATAACAATATTACCGCCGCTCGTTGCGCCATCAATATCACCGCTAATGTCATCTACTTTTAAGTTGCCGCCACTGGTTCTAAACTTTTGATCGCCTTCCAAATGTTGCAGCGAAATATTACCGCCCGAAGTAGTAAGATCGCCCGAAACATTTTGGGGAGAATAAATAACAAATGAAATGCTCAAAGCCTTTTTCCAGTTCATATTGCGGTCTTTGTTTTTGGCAATGGCAGTGAGTTTGCCACCATTGGCATCAACAGTTAAATCATAGTTGTTCAGCCGTTCTGCAATTTCATCTTTGGAAGCTGTTTTTCCATTGTTATTGCGGATATACACTTCAATGCGGGCATCGCTGCTGTTACCGCCCGTAACCGAAATGTTGCCACCTGCTGTTTGGGCTTCTATCTTTTTAATATCGGCAGACGATAATGATTTGGTCATGTAGGGTTGTTCATCACCCCCGTTTTTTTGAGCAAAAACAAATGCGCTTTGCGTAGCGACGAGGAGAAGAAGGAGATACTTTTTCATAATGCTGAAGTTTGTGTTAGAGATTGTTGAACGATGTTGCTTTAAAAATGTTACAAGCCCAATCCGCTGCTGCGGAAAGTTGACACTACTTGTAATGTACAGGCAGGATGCCAATGGCTGTGCCAATGCTGAAAGCCTTTTACAGACTATGTTTTAGAGAGATGGCAATAAAAAAGATGTTCGTTATCGAACACTTATTGTACGGTTGTAAATTAGAAGGTCAGCTATTCCATTCGCAAACTCTTCACCGGGTTGGCAAAAGCCGATTTTATTGCCTGGAAACTAATTGTGATTACAGTTATCAGCAATGCTGTTAATCCACCCAATACAAAAACGCCTGCACCAATGCTGATGCGATAATCGTAATTCAATAACCAGTTATGCAAAAAGTAAAATGATATGGGTGCAGCAATCAAACAACTTATCAATACCAATACAATAAAGTCTTTTGATAACAACAACCATACTTGTTGTACAGATGCGCCTAATACTTTGCGAATACCAATTTCTTTTGTGCGTTGTTCAGCAACATAAGCAGCCAAACCAAATAATCCTAAACACGAAATAAAAATGGCAAGTGTAGCAAACAAGCCCGCAAGTTTTCCAATTAATTGTTCAAGATTAAATTTTGATGCGTATTGTTCATCTGAAAAGGAATAATCGTAAGGATAAGCAGGGTCGTACTTATTAAAGATGGTGGTGAGTTGCGTTATAGCATCCCCAGTTTTTATATTTGGCGATAGCCTGTATATTAAATTGCCTTGTGGTTCGGAAACACAATAAAACATAGTTGGATCTGCTGCTTTGAAGGGTGATATCATCAATGCATCTTTTACAACACCTGCAATGGTAAATTGCTTACCGTTGAAGTAGCTGGTTATCTTTTGACCAACTGGATTTTTTATACGTAATCTTTTAATAGCAGCTTCATTAAATATTACACTGGTTGAATCATAGCTTCCCCTAAAATCTCTTCCTGCTTTTAAATTCATTCCGACTGTTTTAAAATAATCATTTGTAACCAAAATGCAACCCATCTCTACTGTTTCACCGGCTTGTTTCCCCGGCCATTGCTGAATATCTGTGTGCCACCATACATCGGTGGCAGGGCTTGTTGCTGTTGTTACAGACGAAACAATTCTTTTCGCTATCAGTTCATTCTTTAATGCTGTAAAATTTTTGTTCAGGTCATCATTCATACTGGTTGTCATTAGCCTGTTTAAACTAAAACCTGTTGGCCGGTTTTTGGCATATTGTATTTGCTGATAAATGATAACCGTACTTATAATTAAAGCAATTGAACAACTGAATTGAATAACCACTAATATTTTTCTTGACAATGATGATTTACCTGCCCGAACAGTTCCTTTTAAAACCATTACAGGATTAAATGAAGAAAGATAGAATGCAGGCCTGCTGCCGGCGAGCAAGCCGGTTATCAATAGAGAGCCAATCATTATCATCCAGAAATAAATAGTGCCAAAAGGAATGGAGATATGCGTTTGTGTCAACGTATTGAAAGCAGGTAGTGATATCCATGCAAATAATACGGCAAAAACAAAAGCAATGATTGTAAGCAAAAACGCTTCTATTAAAAATTGAATGATCAAATCTTTTCTTTGCGAACCAATTGCTTTCCGAACGCCCACTTCTCTTGCTCTCTTTTCAGAACGTGCTGTAGTAAGATTAATAAAGTTGATACAGGCAATCATCAATACCAATAAACCAATGATGGAAAACATTCTGACATAACTTAAAAAGCCTTCTGTGTCTTTACCATTTATATAGTTTGAATACAAATGCCAGCGTTCCAAAGGTTGAAGTGTAACATAGGAAAGCATGGCATTGGTATTGCCTGTTTCTGTATGCTCTATATTCCTGATTTTTGGTGCTACCTGCGCGTAGTTTATTCCAGGTTTTAGTTTTACAAAAATCTGCAGGTTATTATTACTGAAACTACTTAAGCCATCTGTTTTTATTTGCGGGTTAACAGCATAACTATAAGAGCTTGGAACCATATATTTAAAACCGAAACTTGCGTTATCAGGAATATCTTTTATAACGCCGGTTACTTTTAAATCATGTGCGTTATCAAAACGTACCAATTTATTCATTGGATCTTCATTTCCAAACAGTGATTTGGCCAACGATTGTGTAAGTACGATTGAATAAGGATCTTTAAACACAGCATTTGCATTGCCCTTAAGAAATGGATATTGGAAAATTTTAAAAATGTCTGTGCCTGCAATAGCACCCTTCACGTATAATTTTTTATCTCCCACAATCAATCCATGATTGCCAGTCCAGTCGCTTTCAGCCACATATTCTACTTCCGGAATTTGCGTGCGCAATGCATCAGCTAACTTCAATGATGTGGTCGGAAATGTAAGTGTATCACCATTGCTGTTAAAGTTGCGTTGCACGCGATAAATGGATTGATAGTCGGGTAAAAATTTATCAAACGCATATTGATTATATACCCAAAGACCAATCAGCAATGCAACAGCCATTCCTATGGCAAGACCGGTAATGTTTAATGTACTATAACCAATCGTTCTGATTATATTTCTCCACGCAATTTTGAAATAGTTTTTAAACATAAAAATTGATTTATGATTAAGGATTGATCAGTCTCTACTTGCCATTCACAACTCATCTACTTACTCCATTCTCAAACTCTTCACCGGATTGGCAATGGCTGCTTTCAATGCCTGAAAGCATACTGTTATGAATGCAATGGCAATGACTGTAATTCCTGCAAAACCAAACATCCACGGGCTTATATGAATTCTGTATGTAAAATTTTGCAGCCATTCATTCGTAAGCCAGTAAGCAACTGGCGAGGCTATCACAACTGCAATTAATACAAGTGCGACAAAATCTTTTGAAAGCATGGTTGTTATTTGTGCAACGGTAGCACCCATTACTTTTCGTATGCCGATTTCTTTCCTTCTTTGTTCTGCAATAAAAGCGGCAAGGCCAAATAATCCTAATGCAGAAATGATGATGGAAATGCAACTGAAAAGCAATACAAGCTTTGAAACTTTCAAATCATCTTTATACAAATTATCAAATGCCTCGTTCATAAACTGGTATTCAAACGGTGCATCGGGAATCATTTTTTTCCATGTTGCGGCAATGGCATTCATTGCTTTAGGAATATTGCCTTGAACAATTTTTACGAAGAATACATACTTCAATTCATCATTATTATCAGATATCACCAATGGGCCGATTTCATTATACAGCGAACTGAAATTGTAATCTTTTATCACGCCGATTATTTGCCCTGTATCTCCGCCGTTTTTTGCAAAAATCTGTCCGATAACAGGTTGCCGTATTCCCAATTCTTTTACCGCTGTTTCATTAAGTATATAATTTTTCTTATCAGAATTGTCATTGCGAAACCACCTGCCTTCCTTTAATTGTAAATTGAATATATTTTTTGTTTCGGGCTCAACGGTTACATGCGAAACAGAAGCTTTGAAACTAGTGTCTATCCCATTCCAATACCAATTCTGTGCGCCTCTTGAATTCAATGAGCCTTCAACAGAATTGCTTGCAAGCGCAATGCTTTGCAGGGAACTGTTGCTTTGCAATTCATTTTTAAAAGTTTGAGAAAACAAGTTTATTTTTTGCTGGTCATAATCCATTTTTTGCAATAATTGCGAAGGCAGCTCAAACGATACCACCTGCGCGCGGTTGTATTGCGCAGCAGAAGCTTGCGCCAGCCGCATTTGTTGAAAAATAACAATGGTTCCGATAATGAAAACAACGCCTATCACAAACTGAAATACTACTAATCCTTTTCTGAGTAATACATTTTTGAATTTCAAAATAGTATAGCCATGCAAATAATTCAGTGGCTTGAAAAAAGACATCGTTAATGCAGGAAAAACGCCATTTAGTAATGTGCTGAAGAATAAGGTGCCGCACAAAACACTCCATAAAATTGTAGAGTTAACCGATAATTGAAAATCCGTTTCCGTAAGCTTATTGAATGCGGGCAATGTAAGCCACATAATGATGAATGAAATGAACAATGCAATTAGGCATAATAAAAATGATTCTATTAAAAACTGGAGAAACAATTGAGCGCGGCTGCTGCCAATAATCTTCCGGATGCTTATTTCTTTGGTTCGGGCATTGGCTTTTGCTATAGTAAGATTTACATAATTAATGCTTGCTATGATTAAAAGTAATATTGCCAATATGCTAAAAACAAAAACGGCGGTATGGCTGCCACGGCGAAATGCAGGATCGGTTGAATTTGTATCGAAATGCAATTCATGCAACGGCTGCAGGGCTAATGAAAAATCTTTTTGTTTTGATATTTGCTGCAAGAGTGTCGTTGCTCTTTTAGTGAATGAAGCAATGTTTGTTTTTGGATAAATTTTTACGAAAGTGCGATAGCTCGAATTTCCCCAATTATTGATATCTCCTTGCCTGTAAGCAAGCCGCGCGGCCATTGGTACAAGCATATCAAATTGTAAGCTTGAATTGACAGGGTTGTCTTTTACAATAGCGCTTACCTGGTATAAGGTTGTATCCAGCTTTACAATTTGCCCGATAGGATTTTTATTACCGAATAGTTGTTTTGCTTTTGATTGGGTGAAGATGATAGAAAAAGGATTGCGATTAAATGAATGGATGTCTCCGCTTACTACATTGTAATTAAAAATTTTAAACCAATCTTCGTCAACGGCAATACCTGCTTTTTCATCAACTAAATTTCCGTCAACATTCAATGTTCCTAACCATCTGCCCATTCTTGCAACATAACTTACACTACTTTCTTTTTTAAGTGCATCGGCAAGCGGCAAAGGAGTAATAGGGCTTGCATCATCGCCCCTAACAGATGCCATTTGAACCAAATAAATATCCTTTGCATTCGCATGATAACTGTCGAAACTTAATTCGTTCTGTACCCAGAGTGCAATAAAAATAAAAGCAACCAAGGCTTCTGAAAGTCCAAACAGGTTAATCAACGTTGTTATTTTGTTGCGAACAATATTTCGCCATGCAATTTTGAAATAGTTTTTAAACATAGAAAGCGATTTATGATTTATTGTTCATTTCTCAATACTCATAACCTTACTCTGCCCGCAAACTTTTTACAGGATTGGCTATGGCTGCTTTAATCGCCTGAAAACTTACGGTTATTAATGCAATTAGCATAGCTGAAATACCTGCCACTAAAAATATCAGCCAGCTTATTTCTATGCGGTATCGATACCCTTGAAGCCAGCTATGCATCATCCACCAGGCAACAGGAAATGCAATGGCACATGCTAAGAGGATAAGCTTTAAAAAATCTTTTGATAACAAGGTTGCTATTCCCGGCACGCTTGCACCTAATACTTTACGTACACCGATTTCTTTTGTTCTGCGTTCTGCTGTATAAGCTGCTAATCCAAATAAACCTAAACAGGAAATGATGATGGCAAGGGAAGCAAATACTCTTGATAATTTACTTATCAGTGTTTCACTTAGAAACTGGGCATTAAACTGGTCATCTACAAACTTGTATTCAAACGGATAAGCAGGGTTATCCTTTTTCATCACTGCTCCTATCTTTGTCAAAGCAATTTCAGCATCGCTGTTTGCCTTTGTCCGCACATACATAAGGTTTGCTTGCTGCGGTATATCATAAAAAATAACAGGAGCAGCCTCACCATACATATCGCCATACACATAATCTTTTACAACACCTGTTACTATCAATTTGAAAGTTCCCATATTACCCGGGCGCTCCATTGTTTTACCGATAGCATTCCCTTTACCTAACAGCTTTTCCATGGATTGGGTGATGATAACATTAAAGGGTTGTGTGGAATCTTTAGGCATATGTTTATCATTCAGGATAACTACATCTGAAGGCATGAAATCCCTGCCTTCAATGATATGCATACCTGTGGTTGACATAAATTTATCACTAATTAATCTTTGCGAAATAACAATGTTACTGTTTGGATTTTTACCCTGCCAGTTAATGCTGGTTGTATTATTTCCGGCTGATATTGTTTCGTGATCAGCCAATGCAGCATTCTCTACAACACCGGTGTTTAAAAGATCCTGTTTAATGGCAGTAAAATTTTTTATTACATCTGGCTGCGCATCTATCTGTAACAGGTTATTTTTATTATATCCTAAGTCCCTGCTTTTTACATGTTTTATTTGCTGGTAAATAACTATCGTACTTATGATAAGCACAATTGAAACAGCAAATTGTGTTACTATTAAACCTTTTCTTATAACTGATGCGCTGCCTGTTTTTAATTTTATTCCTTTTAAAACAAATACAGGAGTGAATGATGAAAGATAGAGTGCCGGATAACTTCCTGCAACCAGTCCGCAGGTTAATGCAAGAAGCAATAACACTGCAAAATGAATTGGATTGACTAAACCTAAGGAGAGGTTTTTTTGAACCAACAAATTAAATGCAGGCAATACTAAAAAGATAATGACAACTGCAATAATAGTGGCAAGTAAAGCCAGAAATATTGCCTCACTTATAAACTGAAAAACCAGCCTGTTTTTTCCTGCGCCTAATACTTTTCTTACACCAATTTCTTTTGAACGCATTTCGCTGCCTGCCGTTGCAAGATTCATAAAGTTGATGCAGGCGATCAATAAAATAATCCACGCAATGATGGTGAATAAATGCACGTATTGAATTCTTCCACTGCCGGTTTCTTTGCCATTATCAAAATCGTTACGCAAATGCCAGTCGTTCATGCTAAATAAAAACTCATGCACAGTAGATACAGATGATTCATTTTTTTGCGTGGTGAAATCATATAAAGGATTTAGTAATTGCCTGTTTATCGCAACCCTATCTGCAGCCGGCTTTAATTCAACATAAGTAGTAATACCGAAATTATTCCACTGCTGTGCCCATTCCTTATTTTCATTATAGAAAACCTGGAAAGGTTCCAGCCATTCAAATTGTAACGAAGAATTTTCCGGCAGATCTTTTAAAATACCTGTTACCATGTAATCCTGCTTGTTATCCATCTGCACGGTTTTGCCTATCACATTTCTTTCATCACCAAAAAATTTCTTCGCCGTTTTCTCTGTTATTACGATTGAATGCAATTGCTGAAAAACTATGCCCGGCGTTGCCTTCAATAAAAGGCAATGTAAACATGCTGAATAAGGAAGGTTCGGCGTAATTGCCTGATGCATACACCGATTTATTAGCGATACGAAACAACTTAGAAGTGCTACCTTCTGTTACCCTGCAAGTATTTGCAACGCCTGGTATAGTTGCTTGCAATGAAGCAGCCAGCGGACCCGGCGTTGAAGAATGCGTGAACACACCATTATCTACTTTATCATTTGTCTTAACTATAAATAACCTGTCCTTTTTAAGATTGTTACTATCAAAGCTCATTTCATCTTCTACCCATAAAAAAATCAATCCGGCACAGGCAATACCAATGGCTAAACCAAAGATGTTCAAAAAGCTATAACCTTTATTTTTTAAGATGCTGCGGAAGGTTGCTTTGAAAAAATTTTTTAGCATAGAAAAAGCTTTATGTTATTACCTGATGAATAAGTAACAGTAAGGTATATGTAACTTTAATGCTTTTTCAATGTATATACCAATGTTGAAGCCTTTTGCTGGCTTGCTTTTCAGCAAAGCGAACAAAAAAAGGTGTACGATAACGAACACCTTTTGTACGATTCTGATAATCTGTTTTGTGAGAAAAGATATTACTCTGTTCTCAAGCTCTTTACCGGATTGGCTATGGCTGCTTTAATCGCCTGAAAACTGATTGTGATTAATGCAATCAATAAAGCTGATAATCCTGCAAAAACAAATAGACTCCACGATAGTTTTATCCGGTATGTATAATCCTGCAACCATGTATTCATCATCCACCAGCCAACGGGCACCGCAATACAAATTGAAATGAAAACAAGTTTTAAAAAATTGCCGGTCAGCAGCGTGAACAAATTCGACACAGAAGCGCCTAAGCACTTTGCGAATGCTGACTTCTTTATTTCTTTGTTCTGCCATAAAAGCTGCCAGCGCAAATAGCCCCAAACAAGCAACAATAATGGCAAGAATGGCAAAGCCTGTAAATATGTATTGCGAGCGTTGTACATCGGCATACATCGTTGCATAACTCTGGTCGAGAAAATCGTAACGCATGGTTTGATGCGGCAGAAAATGACTCCATACCCCATTAATAAAAGCCAGTGCGTGCTTCATATCAGCCGCATTTGTTTTTACACAAATAATGCTGTTGCTGTTTCCCAATATCATCAACAATGGATTCACCTGTTGCTTCATGTTTTCATAATTGAAATCTTCCACCTCACCAATAATGGTTAAGTGCTCACCGCCGTTGGTTATTACTTTACCAATGGGATTGGTATAACCCAATTGATCAGCCATCGCTTTGTTGATAATGGTAGCAGCAGAATCTGTATGCAAATCCTTAGAAAAATTTCTTCCGCTGATTAATTTCATCCCAAGGGTTGGAATGTAATTTTCGTCCACCACCCAATGCTGTGTTTGAATGCCGTGGTCTTCCATTAAATGTCCTTCTTTCCAAAAACTATTGCCGTTTCGTTTGGTTCCTGCTATCGGTAGGAAATCACTTATACTTACATTTTTTACAAGAGGCAATCGCAACAATTCGTTTTTGAAAGATGTTGTTTGATCACGCAGCGCATCAGCACCTTTTATCATTATTACCTCGTCTTTATCAAATCCAATTTTTGAATTGAGTATATAATTCATTTGCTGATAAATAACCGCTGTGCCGATGAGCAGAATAATAGAAACGGCGAATTGAAATACAACAAGTGTACTGCGCAAGCCTGCATTTTTACTTCCGGCTCTTAGGTTTCCCTTTAAGGTACTTACAGGTTTAAACCATGATAAATAAAAGGCAGGATAGATGCCGGCAACAATTCCAATAACGAAAGCAGCAACGGTTATCAATGGAAACAGCCACCACTCACTCAAGGGAAAAGAGAGTTGCGTTCCTGATGCTTTATTAAAAAGGGGCAAAACCAAAACGGCAATCATAAAGCCGATTGCAAACGATAAAAAGCTATACAGCAACGATTCTGTAAGAAACTGTTTGATAAGACTGAGGCGGCTTGAGCCAACTACTTTTCTTACACCTACTTCCTTTGCGCGATTGGCTGAACGTGCCGTAGAAAGATTTAGAAAATTGATGCAAGCCAGTAGTAAAATAAAAATGGCAACGGCGGCAAACATATAGATGTATCGTATGTCGCCATGCTTTGTATTATCTTCCTGTAAGTTGTAGGAATGCAAATGAATATCAGTTACAGGCTGCAGGTACAATCTTGCACTTTTCAAACTTTCCCGCACGTTTTTTTGCCCTTTTGCAATCATGGCAGGTATCATGTATTTGTCTAAAACATCGCGTGTGATTTTTTTATTGAACGCATCAATGTTAACATTTGGTTTTAACTGTAAATAAATCTGGTAATTGCTCGCGGTCCATTGCTGTTGCTCGCCATCCCAAAAATTGATACCGGCAAGCGAAATAAAACCTCGGTATTGTAGATGTGAATTGGATGGAAAATCTTCCATCACACCTCCGATCTTTATCGGCATTTTGGGATTGTCGTTAAAGATGAGTATTTGACCAACGGGATTCTGATTCGGAAAATATTTATCAGCCATGCTTTTGCAAATCACAATGGAAGAAGGCTCTGATAAAGCCTGCTTCCTATTACCATAAATCATGTGAACATTTAAAATATCCAGTACAGAAATATCGGCAAAACAAAACCCCGATTCATAAGTATCATTTACTCCATCCACCCTTCTCACCTGGTTGTTAGCACCACCAAATAATTCGCTGCTCATGGTGCGGCCTGCCCTTTCAATTTCAGGAAAATCATTTACCAATGCGCTTGCCATTGGCGCAGGAAAACTAATGCCGTTGTGCACTTCGCCATTTTGTTTGTCTTCACCAATAATCCTGAAAACACGGTCTTTGTTTGGGTTGTCCTGGTCATAGCTTAATTCATGTTTTATATACAATGAAATCAACAAGCAAGCAGCGATGCCAATGGCAAATCCACCAATGTTAATGGCTGCATACATCTTTTGCTTTTGCATGTTGCGCAAAGCGATTTTTAAATAATGTTTGATCATGTTGTTGAATTTAGTGAAGCGGTATTTTTATTGGTAAGCTTGTACCTCAACCGAAAAAATATCAATGTGAGTGCCAATGCCAGAGTCCTTTACAGCAAAGCGTTTTAGAAGGGTATTCAAATAAAAAGTGTTCGGTATCGAACACTCTGTGCTTGGTTGCGAACAGTAATTTCTTGCAATGCCTGGCTGACAGCATCTCGTGCAAGGTTCATTCTTCAACAAAGTTCTGAAGATAAATAAATAAGCACGAAAACAAATCATTGATTGGTTAATCGCAATTCAGGGATATTTATTCGCTTCGTAAATTTTCTGCAGGTTTTGCTAATGCAGCTTTTGCCGAATAAAACATTACCGTTATTACAGCAGCTAACACAATTATAACTGCAGAAACAATAAAGGGAACAACTGATAAACCATTGTTGTAACTAAAAATTTTCAGCCAGCTATTCATAAAATAATAAGCTACCGGAAATGCAATGATGGCAGCAATAAGTGCAAGCCACAAATAGTTTCTTGCCGTTAATGTTATAATCTGCATAATGCTTGCTCCCATTACACGACGAATGCTTATTTCTTTTTGCTTTTGTTGTGTTGTGAATGCAGTTAAACCAAGCAATCCCAAACAAGTAATGATGATGGTGAGTATTGAAAAAGTGGCAAATATTTTTCCGCGCTTTTGGTCGGCGATGTATTGTGAATTAAAGTCTTCGTCTAAAAATTTATATTCAAAAGGCAATTGCGGAAAGTATTTTTTCCAAACACTACCAACCTGTGAAATGGTGTTACTTAAGTGTGTAGTATTCATTTTTAATTCAATTATATTTCCATTGGCTCCGTAAAAAAGCAATAGCGGTGCGATAGGATTATACAATGATTTTTGATTGAAATCTCTTATAACACCAACCACTTCCAAATAATGATTAGAAGTATCGCCTGGAAATTTTACACGTTTACCAATTGGCTCTTTCCATCCAAAATGTTTTGCCATCGCTTCATTTACAAGAATGCTATGCAGTGTATCGGAAAGACCTGAAAAATTGCGACCTCTTACAACCGGAATACTTAATGTTGATAAATAACTTTCATCAACACCATAGCATTCAATTCCTTTATCTGTAGTGCCGTTATCAGTTTGTACTGTAAAAAGATTCAGATTAATGCTTGGGCTTCCGGGATAGTTATTGGCACTTCCTACTGTTTTGATTCCGGATATTGCACGAAAGTCATTGTTCAATGCATTGATCTTACCGCGTTCATCCTGCCCTGTGTTTATGGTTACCATCATCACCTGGTTTTTATCAAAGCCTACATCTTTATGTTGCAAATAAGAAAGCTGCGAATACACAACCCACGTGCAAATAAGCATAATCATCGAAATAGAAAATTGTAAAACCACTAATGTGCGACGCAGGTTTACATTGCCTGATGCTTTTGCAAGACTTCCTTTTAAAATATTGACAGGATTGAATGAGGAAAGATAAAAGGCAGGATAACTTCCACCCGCTAAGCCTGTTAATAAACCTATGCCTAACAACAACATGATATTGTTTGACTGAAACAAGGTATGAAATGTAAACGCTTTACCTGAGATGGAATTGAATGCATGTAATAGCAGCAAAACCAAACCCAAACTTAGTAATACTGCAATGAAAGCGGTAAGCACAGATTCGCTTAAAAATTGCAATACCAACTGACTTTTTGAAGAACCTGTTACTTTACGTACTCCAATTTCTTTTGCCCGCCTTGCCGACCTTGCCGTAGTAAGATTCATGTAATTGATGCACGCAATTAGAATCATAAAAAATGCAACAGCAGAAAATATCCAGATGTATGACATGCTTCCCAGTTCTTCAGGCTCTTGTTCAAGATTAGAATGCAGATGAATGTCAGTTATGTTTTGTATGCCGTAATGGATCTTTACATTGTATTGGGCAAAGATTGATGCCATGTATTTATCATACATGGGTAACAATTTCTTTTCAAAAGCAGATGCGTTGGCATTTGGTTTTAATAAGACGTAGGTATATAAATTGAAACTGCCCCAGTTATCTTTGGGGCCAAAATAATCTTTTGGTAACGTGATCCACGAGATCAGCATATCAAAACGCAAATGCGAATTTTGCGGCACATCTTCAATTACGCCTGTAACCTTATAAACATCGTAAACAGTTTTTAATGTGCTTCCTATTACATTTTTATTCTTTCCAAAATATTTTTCAGCGATAGATTTTGTAATAACTATATTATTTGGTTCAGTTAAAGCACGTTTAGGATTGCCTTGAATAAAGTGATAACTAAAAATGTTGAAGATGGTGCTATCGGCATAATACACTTTCTTTTCGTAGAAATTATTGTCGCCTTGCTTAAACAAAGTTCTTTCCTTTTGCATCATTTTTCCTGATTCTTCTACTTCAGGAAAATCTTTTTTTAATGTACGCGCCAGGGGTTCTTGCGTTATTGCCCAGTTGGTGGCTTTATCTTTTTCCTGTATGTAAGAATTGATGCGGTAGATACGATCTGCTTTTTCATTAAAGCGATCAAAACTCAATTCGTCTGTTATATAAAAGATCAAAAACAAACTAAAGGTGATTCCAATAGTAAGTCCTAATACATTCAATAAACTGTACCATTTATCTTTTTTCAGATTGCGCAAAGCAACAAGCAAGATGTTCTTAATCATACGTTGCGTATTTGGTCTGATAAAGTTTTATAAATGATTTGTATATTCATTGCCGCTTATCCTTTTTCTCTATTTTTTATTTCATTATTTAATTTTTATGTGAGTGCAAGAGCATGTTTCACTCCGTTCGCAAACTTTTCACCGGATTTGTTATTGCAGCTTTTATTGCCTGGAAGCTTACACTGATTAATGCAATGATGATTGATACAATGCCACCAACTAAAAACAGCCACCAGCTTAGCTCAACTCTGTATGCAAAATTTTGCAGCCACTGGTGCATAAAGTACCATGCAAGTGGCGTGGCAACAGCGAAAGCAATAGTGATAAGCAACACAAATTCTTTTGAAAATAAATACACAATGTTTGATGCAGTTGCGCCCAATACTTTTCTGATACCTACCTCTTTAATGCGTTGCACTGCCATGAACGATGCTAATCCATACAACCCAAGACAACTTAGAAATATAGCGATGAATGCAAAAATTTTATAGAGATGCGCCAACTGGTTTTCCTGTTTGTAAAAACTTTCAACCTTATTATCGAGAAATTGATATTCAAACACAAAATCAGGATAAGCAGTATTCCATATTTTTTCAATAGCTTTCATAACTGGTGTTACATCCTTTGATACAAGTTTTATAGATGCTTGATTATAATTTGTTTTATCGGTTGTTATAATCATTGGTGCAAAACCATCGCGAAATGATCTTGTATTAAAATCTTTCAACACGCCAACAATGGTTCCTCTCATGTTTTCATTAAAACTGATTTCTTTATTCAGAATATTTTGAGGGCTTTTTATTCCTAAGTTCTTTACTACCATTTCATTTACCAAAACTTCCCTCATTGTATCAGAAGGCACTAAGTTTCTGCCCGGCAATTAATGGCAATTTATAAGTAGGTACATAATCGTTATCTGCCGATTTAAAGATGGAATAAAAATCAACTTGCTTTATTGAATGATCGAAATAAAACATTCCCCAATTATCTGTATTGTCTTCAATGGGCGTGTTAGAACTAAAGCTTACGTTTTGAATTCCGTTTACATTTTTTAATTGTTGCTTTAAAAAATCGAGTTTCGTTATTCCTATACTATCTGTTGGAACAGGAATATTTACAATTGCACTCTTATCAAATCCTAAAGACTGGTGGGAAAAGAAGCTCATTTGTTTAACAATAATCAGCGTTCCAATAATTAATATTTGTGCAATAATAAACTGGAACACAACCAACCCTCTTCTTAACGAAATGCCTTTATTGCTTTTTGCAGCCAGCTTGCTTTTTAATGCATTGATAGGGCTGAAACGGGAAAGAACAACAGAAGGATAAAAACCTGCCAGTAGCGTTACTATAATTGTTGTAGTAAAAAGAAAAATAAAGATTGCTGAAATGTTGGCTGCATTTACAGAAAGCGAAAGTTCTAATATCTTATTTACATAAGGCAAGCATAAACAGGCAATACCAAATGCAAAGACAATGGATATAATTACAATTAAAAAAGTTTCTGCGATGAACTGCAATTTTAATTGCCATTTGTTACTGCCTAATACCTTTCTAACACCAATTTCTTTTGCACGGTTAACAGCCTGTGCTGTTGAAAGATTAATAAAGTTTACGCAGGCAATTAATAAAATAAAAGCAGCTACCAGCCATAAAATATTTATAAGATTACGACTGATTGTTTGATTGCTGAAATCGCCGGCTTTTACATCGTTGTGTATTTCGCTTAAAGGCTGTAAAATCTGAACATCATTATTACCTGCGGATTTTACTTTTTTCGAATAGGCTTTCAACTGAGTATTTAAATCGGCAACGGAAGTGTTTGGAGGTAATAAAATAAAACATCCAAAATCACCGCTGGTACCATCATAGTCTGTTGAAGTAACGAATCGTTTTGTATAGCCTGTGCCAAACGAAGCAACTGCTTTAAACTGAAATTGGGTATTGGCAGGAATGGTAGCTAAGATACCAGTAACTTTAAAAACGTTTGTGTTATTTACTTTAATTGTTTTACCCATTGCAGTCTTCCAATCGCCAAAATATTTTTCTGCCGTTTCTTTTGGCAGCAAAACATTATTGGGGTCATTCAAACTTGCATAAGAACCTGTAAGCAATGGATAATTAAATATGCTGAAAAAAACAGGTGTAGTGTAAAAGAATCCTCTTTCTTCTTTAAATTTTTTTACCACTTCATTGTTATTATTCAGCACAACAACCTGATCATCCTGATCTGCTAAAATAGGAGCCACTTTTTCAATCTGCGGAAAAGCAGAAGGCAGGGCACGTGCAAATCCGAAAGGAACACCTTTTCCATAAAAAATTTCTTTTGAATCTGCATGATGATATTCTGTCAACACACGATAGATGTGGTCCTTGTTGTTATGAAAATCATCGAAGCTGTTGTGATATTGAATAATCATAAAAATGATCATACAAACAGCAATACCAATTGCCAAACCAGCAATGTTGATGATAGTATAGTTCTTTTTGCGAACCAGGCTTCTGAATGCAGTTTTAAAATAATTTTTAAACATAAAATAGATTTATGATTATTGATTTATAAGTTTGTTTTTGCCCCTTTTTATTCCCTATTTATTACTCACAACTCACCATTCACAACTCGCCTCCTCATTCCGTTCGTAAGCTCTTTACAGGATTTGATAACGCCGCTTTAATGGATTGAAAACTTACTGTTATCAGTGTGATAGCCAACGCAACTATTGAGGCAAAAACAAACACAAGCCAACTTACATTTATCCTGTAATCATAATTGCTGAGCCAGCTATTGAGATAATACCAGGCTACCGGTGCTGCAATCACACATGATAATGCCACTAGTAAAACAAATTCTGTTGATAACAACTTCCAAAGATTGATAACACTTGCGCCAAGCACTTTTCGAATGCCAATCTCTTTTGTTCTTTGTTCTGCCACAAAACTTACCATCCCAAATAATCCAAGGCAGGAAATAAATATGGCGAGTATAGCAAAGTAAGAAGCAAGCTTACCAATGCGTTGTTCTGCGTTGAACTTATCGCCAAAGCTTTCATCAACAAACTTGTAATCAAAAGGTACATCCGGTGTATATTTTCTTATTTCTGTCTCAATAATTTTTATAGATGATGATGCGCTCCTCTTTGGATTTAACCGAACGATGGTATTGAAGAGGTTATCGTAATGATCAACATGATACAATGTTGGTCTTACGGGGTAAAAAGGAGATTCCTGCATAATATCTTTTACTATACCGATAATGGTATAAGGCTTATCATTCCAGGTCAATCTTTTACCAATGGGATTTACAAAACCAAGAAATTTTGCGGCTGATTCATTAATGATAAAAGCGGCCGAATCCGTTGGATATTCTCTTGAAAAATCACAACCTTCTTTTATATTCCAGCGAACCGTTTTTCCAAAATCATAAGTAACACCATTGTTTGGAAAGTCAACAGCAAGATTAGGGTCTTTACCTTCCCAGTTAAAGCCCCCGTTCGTGTTCCAAACGCCTGTCATAGGACTGTTTGATGCAGTCATTTCTTCAATAGCACCAGCATTCTTCAAATCATTTCTTATCACATCAAAATGTTGCCTCACTTCATTTTCCAATCCAAAATTGATAAGCCCATTTTGCGTATAACCAATAGGTCTGTCTTTAGCATATTGAATTTGCTGATACACTATAATGGTTCCGATAATCAGCATAACAGACACTGTAAATTGCAACACTACTAAAACCCTGCGTGGAATAGCTGCTCCTTTCCAGGCTTTGAACGTGCCTTTTAAAACTTTTAATGGATTGAACGAAGAAAGATACAATGCAGGATAGCTGCCAGCCAGCAAACCTGTGATAAAAATAAAAGCTAGATCCAACAACCAGAATACGGGATTGCTCCATGGAATGACAAGTTCTTTGCCTGCTACAGTATTGAATAAAGGTAACAGTAGCATAAGCAATACAAGCGATAATATAAATGCTGCAATGACCACCACATAGGACTCAATAAAAAATTGTTTTGTTACTTGCCAACGGGCCGAACCCACCGTTTTGCGAATGCCAACTTCCTTTGCACGTTTTTCACTTCTTGCTGTACTTAAGTTCATAAAGTTGATACAGGCAAGTAGTAAAACAAAAATGCCGATGATACCAAACAACCACACATACTTAATGTCGCCACCTACATTTACACCATCCTTGAAATCGTTGTACAAATGCCACTTACTCATAGGTTGTAGAAACACTTTCCACTTGTATTTTTTTTCACCTTCATTTACATTATCAAGCTTTATATTTTTAATTTTTGCTGATACTGCCTGCATATCTGCGTTATCAGCAATTTGTACAAATGTTTGAGAGAAGTTGCTGCCCCAAGGCTCATTCATATGGTTTATCCATGAATTTTGAACGATCCAAAGTTGCCATGGCATCATCATTTTTACATCGTGAAAACTTGTATTGCCGGGAAGGTCTTGATACACGCCTGTAACTTTCACATTATAATTCCTGTCGTATTTCAACATTTTACCCATCGGGTCAGCATCACCAAAAATGGCTTTTGCTGCTGATGCTGATAAAACAATTGAATAAGGGTCGTTTAGCGCCTGTCTTGTGCCCTTAACCATGTGCAGCGAGAGCATATCGAGCGCACCGGGCTCTATGTAAATACCAACATTATTGAACAATTTATTATTGTAAGATACAAGGTGTCCATCTGTCCATGATGCCTGTAAAACATGCTTGAAATCGCTGCCATACTTT
This sequence comes from uncultured Chitinophagaceae bacterium, assembly GCA_963847085.1. GTDB lineage: Bacteria > Bacteroidota > Bacteroidia > Chitinophagales > Chitinophagaceae > Ilyomonas. The sequence continues at coordinate 333,524 of CAWJYO010000006.1, forward strand.
GCCTGGATAGCGGGGCCCATTAAAGCAGGATTGGCAGTTTGCGATTCTAACTTGCCATTAAAATTGGCTGTTTGCATTACCTGTGCTATGCGGTCGTAGTTGGTATGATATTTATCAAAGCTTAGTTCATCATATACCCATAAACCGATTAGCATGGCTACAGCCATACCTACTGCGAGACCGCCAATGTTTATAGCGCTGTAACCTTTGTTTTTAATAAGATTACGCCATGCTGTTTTAAAATAATTTTTAAACATAAAATAGATTTATGATTATTGATTTATAAGTTTGTTTTTGCCCCTTTTTATTCCCTATTTATTACTCACAACTCACCATTCACAACTCGCCTCCTCATTCCGTTCGTAAGCTCTTTACAGGATTCGATACGGCTGCTTTTATTGCCTGGAAGCTTACAGTTACCAGTGCAATCAATACAACTAATATTCCTGCTGATGCAAACAACCACCAGCTCAAACTAATTCGATAAGGATAATTCTGTAGCCATTTATTAGCAGCCATCCATGCGGCAGGTATTGCAATAATCAATGCAATAAATACAAGCTTTAAAAAATCTTTGGAAAGAATTGTTACTACCCTGTTCACTGAAGCTCCTAATACTTTACGAATGCCGATTTCTTTTGTGCGCTTTTCTGCAGACAAAACAGATAAGCCAAACAAACCGATACATGAAATAAAAATGGTCAAAATTGCACCAAACAGCATGATCTGTTTCCACTTTGCTTCTGCTTCATAATTCTTTCTGTTATTTTCATTCATAAATGTGTAACTGTATGGGCTTATCGGAAACAATTGTTTAAATGTTGTTTGAATTGTTTTTAAACTTGTTGCTGCTGTGTTTGGTTTTATTTTTATAAAAACCACTCCGTAATTATTATCTTTTTTCATGGTAAACACTTCAGGACTGATCTTTTGACTTAATGATGAATAATGATAATCTTTCACCACGCCAATAACCGTGTATTTTTTATTGTTGTTGTACCAGAAGTTAATTGTTTGGCCAATTGGCTTTTTCCACCCCGCCTGTTTTACAAATGTTTCATTTACTAAAACGGAATTGGCAGAATCGGAAGGAAAATCAGCAGAGAAATTTCTTCCCGTTGCTAAAGGAATTTTAAATGTTGGCAAAAAAGATTCATCAACTGTTTCATAATCAAATTGTATAGTAGAATCGTTGCTCAATCTTGCAACAGTTCCCCAACTTCCGCCATTGCGCGGTGCAACACTTATAATATTGGGATCTTTCATCAGTTCATTTTTAAAAAGCCAGGCTTCATCATGTGTTTTGAACTGTTTTTGCACACTAACAATATCCGTATCATCGTAGCCCAACTTTTCTGTAGTTAAGTAATTAAACTGTTTGTAAATAGTAAAAGTTGCAATAATTAAAAATGAAGCCAGTGCAAACTGTAAAACAACAAGTGCTTTTTGCAAATAATTTTTCCCTGCCAGATTAAAACGGCTGTATAAAGTTTGTACAGGACTATAGCCGGACAACACCAACGCCGGGTAAAAACCTGCAAGCAGGGAAGTAACAATAAACAACAAGATATAACCAGCAACAAGTTTTACATCAAACAAATAAGAAAGCGCAAGTGATTTGTTTGAAAGATTATTGAAAACAGGTAAGATAAGCTGCACCAATAAAATAGCCAATGCAAACGCAATAATGCACAGCAAAAATGACTCACCTAAAAATTGAATAATGAGTTGTCTTCTGTCGCCACCCACCACTTTTCTTATGCCAATTTCTTTGGCGCGTTTTACAGAACGTGCAACAGTAAGATTTACAAAGTTGATACATGCAATCAGTAACACAAATAAAGCAATACCAGAAAGTATGTATGAGTACATTGGATTGCTGGCATCAGCAAGGCCGTTTTGTGCGGGCAGTTCTGTGCTCATGTGCATATCAAGCATTGGCTGCAGCAAATAAGCGCTTTTCCAGTTGTCTACATCATCACCAAACTTTGCCTTTAAGGATGTTATAGCATCTTTTGAATTTTCATTATAAAACCTATTCATTTTCGATTCAACAGCCTTAATATTTGTATTTGGATTTAACACAACAAATGTGTTGAGAAAAAAGTTGAACCAGTTCTCACTGTTGTTTGCATCTTCTTTCGATTCTTTTATCGGCAAAAGCATATCAAATTTTATAGAAGAATTTTGAGGGCATTTTTTGGCAACAGCGGTTACCTGATGTGGAACAAAAGCACTGTCATCTTTTAGCATAATTATTTTGCCAACGGCATCTGTTGTTCCAAAATGTTTTTTGGCTGCATCTTCAGAAATCACAACAGAAGAAGGATCTTTCAGGCAAGTGTGCCGGTCGCCATTAAGCAGAGGAAAAGAAAATACATCAAAAAAACTCGAATCAACATACAATAAATCCTGATCATTTACTTCAGTACCTGTTTTAATGTTTTCGCTTCCACTTTGTACACGAACAAAATGTTTTATATCCGGCATATTTAGTGCGAAACGCGGTCCTTGTAAATAACCTGTGTTAGGATCTTTATGCCCTTTACCGCCATTCTTTTCTATGCTTTGTGTAACGATGCGATAGATGTTATTTACATTTTTATGAAAGCGATCATAACTCACTTCATCTTTTACATATAAAAGAATAAGCATGGCACAGGCAAGACCAATGCTTAACCCTGCAATATTGATAAAAGAATAAATCTTATTTCTTGCAAGATTTCTTATCGCAATTTTGAAATAATTTTTGAACATAGGAGCTGATTTATAATTTGTGATGTAAGAAAATCGAACAAAAACAAAAGGATGATTGTTTGTAAATTTGATGGTTCAACAATGAATACTTTTTATGGAACGAATTGTTATTGAAGTAGATAATGAAACGGCGAGAAACTGGCGGGCTGCATCGCTGAATGTAAAAAGTTATCTCGAAAAAAATTTTGAAGAACAGATAAACGAAATTTCGGAAAAGCTGCGAATGAACAGCTTTGAAAAGCTGTTGGCGGAAGCCCGGGAAGAAGCGGACAAAAACGGGCTTACAGAAGAAATTCTTCAACAATTGCTCAATGAAGAAGAATAGCTTCGTTATTGATACGAATATACTGATGAGTGCTTTTTTATTGAAACATTCACCCACAACATTGGCATACGAAAAAGCGAAGCAATCGGGAAGTATCGTTGCCAGCAAGGAAACATACAATGAGTTTTGCGATGTTTTTGTCCGCTCAAAATTCGATAAGTACATTTCTTTACCAAAAAGATTGACTATTATAAACGAACTTAGAAACGTTCTGGCGTTTATAAAAACACACGAAACCATCACCGACTGCCGCGACCCCAAAGACAACAAGTTCCTTGAGTTAGCAGTAAGCGCAAACGCAGCCTGCATCATTACAGGAGATAACGACCTTTTGGTTTTGCATCCATATCGTACTATTGCTATCATCAACGCTTCGTATTTTGTAAATCATTTTGCTGTATAATTCACATTCACTACTCCGTCCGCAAGCTCTTCACCGGATTTGATAATGCTGCTTTGATGGATTGAAAGCTCACTGTTAATAATGTTATCATTAACGCCCCAAATCCTGTTGCAGCAAAAATCCACCACGATAAAGCCGTTCTGTATTGATAATTCTGCAGCCAGTTATGCATGAAATAATATGCTACAGGTGTAGCCACAAGCAATGAAATTGTAACCAGCACGATAAAATCTTTGCTCATTAATGTCCACAGGTTAAACACTGATGCGCCTAATATTTTTCTTACACCAATTTCTTTTGTTCTTCTTTCTGCAACAAATGAGGCAAGGCCAAATAATCCCAAACAGGAAATGAAAATGGCAAGCACAGCAAACACAGTAGCGAGATTGCCGATGCGTTCTTCGGTCACCAAATTTCTTTGCATATTCTTCGTCCACGAATTTGTATTCAATGGCTTCTGCCGGGTCATAATTCTTTAATACAGCTGATACCTTAGCCAATGCATCATGTGCACTCATAGCAGGGTTAAGCTTTATGGTAAGCCTACCGCCGTTATGTCTTAATAAACGAAACATAGATGGACGTACCGGCGCATAAGGCGATTCCATCACAAAATCTTTCACTACACCAACAACAGTAAAAGCAACGCCGTCACTAAACGAAACCTGTTCGCCAATCGGATTTTTTAAGCCCATAAACCGTACAGCACTTTCATTTAAAACAAAGGCAGCAGAATCAGATGGAAACTCTTTTAAAAAATCTCTTCCTTGCACAATCTGCCATCCTACTGTTTTGCCATAATTATGAGAAACTTCACTCATGGGAAAATCATTGGAAGTGCTTGGCACCTTACCTTTCCAACTCATACCACCATTGGAACTCCAGACAGCAGTTACCGGACTACCCGACTCTGCCGCTTCAACTACAGCACCTGATTTTCTCAAATCGTCTTCTATTGCATTGAAGTGGGCATGTATATCATAATGCATGGAAAAAAATACCAACCCATTGCTGCTATAACCAAGCGGACGGTTCTTTGCAAACTGTATTTGTTGATAGATGACAACTGTTGCGATAATTAAAATAACGGAAACAGTAAACTGAATAACAACAAGCACTTTACGTGGCAACGAAGAGAATCTTCCGACAGCGAAAGTTCCTTTCAAAACTTTCACAGGATTAAAACCAGATAAATAAAAAGCAGGATAACTGCCTGCAATAATTCCGGTGAACAATGTAAATGCAATTGCAATCAGCCAGAAATAAAAATTGCTCCATGGTAGTTGCATTTGTTTATCTGAAAGCGTGTTGAAAAAAGAAAGTGATAACTGAACAAAAAGAATTGCAATAATGAATGCCAGAAAAGCAGTGAGAATGGATTCATTCAAAAATTGATAAATTAATTGCTGCCGTAAAGAACCAACGGCTTTGCGAATGCCCACTTCTTTTGCACGCTTTTCACTTCTTGCCGTTGACAGGTTCATAAAGTTGATGCAAGCCAACAACAGTACAAATATTCCGATGATGCCAAACCACCAAACATATTGTATTCTTCCGCCTGTGTTTACACCGTTTTTAAACTCTGCATACAAATGCCATTTGCTCATGGGTTGAAGAAATAGTGCGGGCTTTGTTACCCTTTCATCTGCACGAACATTTTTTAATTTGAGGCCTTTGATTTTTGTTGATACTGTTTTCATATCCGCATTATCAGTCAACTGCACGTAGATCGAAAAGCCGTTATCACCCCAAGGGTTTTGCATGTTTTGTATCCATGAAGCGATTTTTAATTTAATCGCCCATGTCGCAATAAAACCTTGATTCTTAAAAGTTGAATTGTTGGGCATGTCTTTATAAACGCCTGCAACTTTTGCAGGAATATTTTCAACCTTGATGATTTGATTGATTGGATTGTTGTTGTTGAAGATGGCTTTGGCTGCGGACTCTGATAAAAGTATTGCACTTGGGTCTTGCAAAGCAGAAAGATTGCCCTGTAACATTTTTAAATCAAGCATGGCAGGAGCATTTTGCTCCACGAATATTCCATCTTGCGAAACAGATTTATTATTATATAGGAGGACTGAATTTGCCCAACTGAAAAGAGAAACACTTTTAAAGTCTTCTTTAAAATTAGTACGCAGCGCTTCTGCTAAAGGATAAGGTACACCTTGCCATGTTTGAATCTCTCCATTCAAATTTTGATTCTGCATTACTTCTGCAATGCGATTATAATTTTTGTTGTCTCTATCAAACGAGACTTCATCCCAAATCCATAAACCAATTAATAACGCAACAGAAATTCCAACAGCAAGTCCGCTGATATTAATGATTGAAGAAGTTTTACTCTTCACTAAATTTCGCCATGCGATTTGGAAATAGTTTTTAAACATGTTGTAAGTTTTAAATTGTAAGCCTTTGCATTTCTAAATTTTCAAATTGTTCACATTATCAAATTGGTTACTCACTTCGCAAACTCTTTACCGGGTTTGCTAATGCCGCTTTAATTGCCTGAAAACAAACTGTTGTTAATGCGATGGCAAGGGCTATAATTCCGGCAAAAACAAACACCCACCAACTGATAGAAGTTCGGTAAGCAAAATCCTGCAGCCAATTGTGCATCGCATACCAGGCAATTGGGAATGCAATAACAGCCGCAATGGCTACCAACCGTAAAAATTCTTTTGAAATTAAAATCGCTATGCTGCTTATGCTGGCACCTAACACTTTTCTGATGCCTATTTCTTTGATCCGTTGCGTAATGGTAAAAGCAGATAAGCCAAACAAACCAAGACATGCAATGAAAATAGCAATGCCCGCAAAAATGCTGAATACCATTTGCTGCTGGCGTTCGGCTTTGTATAAATCGGCAAAACGGTCGTCTAAAAAAGTATAGTCAAAAGGTGTTTCAGGCAAATATGTTTTCCATGTTTTTTCTATATGCGCTATAGCAGATGGTATGTTGCCGGATACTTTAACGGAGATTCTGTTATAACCATTCTGCGCCGTTGAAGTAAGCAACACCAGCGGTATAATTTGCTGGTGCAGCGATTCAAAATTGAAGTCGTTGATAACGCCAATAATTTGTCCCTTTCTGTCGCCGTACATAAATGGCTTTCCGATTGCATCTTCATTGGAATGCAAGCTCAATGCACTTACTGCCGCTTCGTTAATGATAAACGAAGAAGTGTCCATGCCGTTCGGTTTAGAAAAATTGTTACCTGCAACTACGTTTACATGGTAAGCCGGTATAAAATCTTCATCTGCCTGTACATACTTAATATCAGCTTTGGTAGGTGCCATTGTATTGCCGTTACTGATTTGTGAGCCCTGGCTATCCAATAAACGCCCTGAAGGAATGCGGCTCGATCTTGCTACTTCTTTTATGTTGGCATTAGAGAGCAAAGCAGCTTTGAAAGAAAGAAAAGATTGGTTTAAACCTGGATTATCATTCAATGTAACAATCTGGTCTTTATTAAAACCCAACGACTTGTTTTGCATATACTGCAATTGCCGTATGACAACTTCTGTACTGATGATTAAAATAATAGAAATAGCAAACTGTGTAATTACTAAGATTTTACGAAATGATAAGTTTCCATTGCCCACTTTTAGTACGCCTTTCAACACTTTTACGGGTTGAAAAGATGAAAGAAAAAGGGCCGGATAAATGCCCGATAAAATACCCACCACAAAAGGCACTGCAAGCAACGGCAGAAGTACAGAAGGTGTGAGTAAACTATGAATAGTAAACGAGGCGCCGGAGAGATTGTTAATTACAGGAAGTACCGCCCAGGTAAGAAAAAAAGAAATGAGAGTTGCAACAGCACAGATCAATATAGACTCGCTTAAAAATTGTGCAACCAACTCCCCTTTGCCCGCGCCGATTACTTTGCGCACACCAATTTCTTTTGCACGTAAAGCGGAGCGTGCAGTGGAAAGATTCATGTAATTGATGCAGGCGATTAATAAAATAAACAACGCGATAGCTGAAAATATATACACCCGTTTGATATCTCCATTCTCTTCAATTTCAGAATCTTTATGCGAATACAAATGAATATCGGTTAATTTTCTTAACGATAAAGAAGTCCATCTGGATGGCTGAAACTTATCGCCTTCGTGCGGCACATGCCGGTTTAAGAAGGCAGGAAATTGCGCTTGCAGTTTGTGCGCATCATAATGCGGCGGCAACAAGAGATAATCATAAAACGAATTGTTGCCCCAGTTGGTTTGCAGGTTTTTTTCTCCATAAACGGCGGAATCTTTTAGGGTAGCAAAAGACAGCATTATTCCGGGATGCAGATGTGCATTGAGGGGAAGTGATTTGTAAATGCCGGTTACTTTACACGTGATCTGCTGATCCAGCTTTACCATCTTGTCTATCGGGTCTTCATTACCGAAATATTTCTTCGCCATATCCTCGGTAAGCATTACCGAGTAAGGCTCATGCAAAGCAGTGTTTGAATTGCCTCTTGTTACTGTTACATCAAACACTTTAAAAAAGTTGTCATCAACAAAATACACATTTGGCTCATTGAATATTTTATCTTTATAACGAACAGCGGTTATACCGGTTGGCAACACACTGGTGATGGCTTTGATGTCTTTAAAATCATTTTGCAATAAAGGCCCGATGGGTGGTGCAACAGCGCCTAACTCTAATGAAAGCGCGCCTGTTTCCGCGTTTCTAAAAGTTCGCTCTACGCGATAAATATTGTCTGCATTCTTGTTGTATTGATCATAGCTCAGTTCGTTTACAATATACAAGCTTATGAGCAGGCAACAGGTAATGCCAACCGTAAGACCAAACAGGTTGATAAATGAAATAAACTTATAACGCTGCATATTACGAATGGCGATGAGCAAATAACTTTTTATCATAGATAGCCTCTTTATTGATTGACTTATGAATACAAAAACAAGGTTTGTTTTTACACATATTTTTACTCCGTTCGTAAACTCTTGACGGGGTTAGCTGATGCAGCTTTACTTGTTTGAATACAAATCAATAAAGCTGTTACAAAACCTAATATAAGTATCGAGATAACAAATGGTTCTGCAGTAATACTGATTCTATATGCATAGTTCTGCAACCAATTATGCATAATCATATAGGCAAGCGGGCAAGCCACAACACTTCCAATTAAAATCACTAATAAAAATTCTTTTATAAACAATGAAATGATTGCAGCGACCGATGAACCTAATACTTTTCTTATACCCATTTCTTTGGTGCGTTTTTGAATGCTTAATGATATTAAGCCAACAACACCTAACAGCACGATAATTAAAGCAAGTATAGTTGCGGTATATGAAGCTTTCTTTAATCGTATTTCTGATTTGTAAAGATTTGCCAGTGTGTCGTCCATGAACTTATATTCAAATGGCGAACCAGGCAGTAACAACGACCATTTCTTTTGTACAGCATCAATATCAGCAGCAATATTTCCCGGCTTTAATTTGAATGACATATAGCGATAAATGGGTGCAAACTGCACATTAAAAAAAGCTATCGGTGTTACTTTTTGTTGCATTGAACCAAAATGAAAATTGCTGGTAACACCTTTAATTATAAATACGATTGGAGCGCCGGGGATTCTTACCTGCTTACCTATTGCATCGCTCACGTTCTTCCAGCCAAGTGCGCTGGCAGCAGCTTCATTAATAATTATTTTTCCCGAATCAAATCCGTGACCTTCAAAGAAAGAACCTGCCTGCATTGGTATCTTGTAAACACTTATATAGTTTTCATCTGTTGTTAATGCGTTTACTGTAATGGCTGTTGAAGAATCAGCGCCAAACCTGTATAAACCAGCCGGTCCACTGTTGTTGCCATCAGGTATTTCATACGAAAGCGAAACATTATTTACAGAAGGAAGGTCGGCAAACTGATTACGGATATTTTCCATTTTGTTTACGCCAGTTTGCGTCCAGTTGCGGGGCAATTGTGCGGATAGGATATAATCTTTGTTGTAACCTAAATCACTACTTAAAAAAAGATTTATTTGTTGTGAAATAATGATAGCGCCAATGAAAGCAATCGCAGCAATACCGAACTGAAATCCTACCAGTGATTTACGCATCAGCACATTTTCTTTTACTGATGGTTTGCCTTTTAATGACTCAACAGATTTTAAAGAAGACAATATAAATGCAGGATAAATACCTGCAATAAAGCCAACTATTAATATAAACAAAAGCGGAAATAAAACATAATAAACAGGGAAGGCAGCAAGTGAAGGAACTTCATGAATGAGTATGCTGCTGAATAAATTTCTGATAAGCAAAAAAATTATAAATGCAAATACTGTAGAGATAGAAACAATGATGATTGATTCAGTAAGAAACTGCAGTATCAACTGCTTTTTCATTCCGCCTAAAACCTTTCTTATACCTATCTCTTTCATTCTTGCTGAAGCACGGCTTACCGACATATTGATGAAGTTGATGATTGCCATAACAAGAATGAACAATGCAATGGCAGATAACGCATACAGCATTTTCCTTATCAAACCATTATTGGCATCGAGATAAAAATCTTTTAATAAAATAAGCTGCGGCGTTAGATCTGCTGCAGCCTGCGGCTGTGCATTTTGCTTAATAAGATGTGCAATTGGTTGCTGTAAATCCTGTGGCTTTACACCTTTTTGCAGTTCAATATAGTTTGCAATAAATGCATTTTGCCATGACATATTTCTGCCGAAAAAGTCAAGATTATCTGTAGATACATAAAAGTCGCCGGAATAGCCATCTACTAAGTTTGTAACAGAGTTATTAGAAACTTTATTCAATACACCTGTAATAAGAAAATCATGTTTAGTGCCTGAGAAACTTTCAATAGTAATTGTTTGCCCTACAACGTTTGTTTTGCCAAAATACTTAAGCGCTTTATCAGCTGTAATAATAGCTGTAAAAGGTTGATGTAATGCAGTGCGCGCATCACCTTGCAACAATGCAAAACCATACATATTCAGCATTGTGCTGTCACCAATCTGTATATTTTCACGAAAGCTTTTATCGCCTTTTGAGATATTAGAAGTAATACCATCATAACGATAATAATTGGCAACAAGGTTAGGATAACTTTCTTTCAAAGCCTTTCCTAACGGACCTAAAGTTGCAAGGAAATAACCTTCATTGGGGTCTTTCCATTTGCTTTGAATGATGTATTGCCTGTCAGCATTTTTTAAATTGGTGTTTACCTGCAGCTCGCTCCATACATAAGCAGCAATCAATAATGTAAATGCAATGCCTGTTGATAAACCGATGATATTTATTGCTGAATAAACACGGCTTTTGATGGTATTGCGCCACGCAATTTTGAAATAATTCTTCAACATAAAAATTGATTTATGATTGCTGACTTATAAGTTTGGTTTTGCCCTTTTTATTCACCACTCACTACTCACCGCTCACTACCTCACTCCGTTCTTAAACTCTTCACCGGATTTGCCAATGCCGCTTTTATTGCCTGAAAGCTCACTGTTAGTAAAGTAATCACTATAGCACCAATACCTGCTGCAATAAAAACCCACCACGATATATTGGTTCGGTAATTATAATTCTGCAGCCAGTTGTGCATGAAATAATAAGACAATGGAACGGAAATAAGAAAAGAAATGATAACAAGTGTTACGAAATCTTTCGATAGCAGATTCCATACATTGTATATAGATGCACCAAGCACTTTTCTAACGCCAATTTCTTTTTTGCGCTGTTCAGCAACAAAAGATGTTAATCCAAACAAACCCAAACAGGAAATGATAATAGCAAGTACTGCAAATGCATTGGCAAGTTTGCCAACTCTTTCTTCATTATCAAATTTCTTGGCATAATCCTCATCTACAAATGAATATTCAAAAGGCTGCGCTGTATTGAATTTTTTAAAAACAGTTTGTATTTTATTGATGGCATCTTTTGCACTTACAGATGGGTTGAGTTTAAGAATAACCAAATCTCCCTGTCCGTTTAAATCTGCATATACAACAGGTTTTGGCTCATCATAGGGAGATTCCATTACCATGTCTTTAATAACTCCGATGATAGTATAAGGCTGGCCAAACCATGTTACATTTTCACCAACAGGATGTTTTAAATTCATAAAATGTGCAGCCGCTTCGTTTATGATTAACGCAGAAGAATCAGTTAAAAAATCTTTAGAAAAATTACGCCCTTCTTTTAACTGCCAGTTTATTGTTTTGCCATAATCGGGCGAAGCATACACCATCCCGAAATCAACAGAAAGATTGGGATCTTTACCGCTCCAGACAATGCCGCTTGTGCTATTCCAAATACTTGTTGTAGGTGTCCCTGCTTCTGCCAAAGATGTTATCGCACCTGTTTGTATCAACTCATTTTTCACTGCGTCAAAATGACTATGAATAGATGAATCGGCAGTTGGAATATCAATCAGGTTTGCACGGCTATAACCCACCGGGCGATTCTTGGCAAACTGAATTTGCTGATACACGATGATTGTTCCGATGATTAATGTAACCGAAACAGTAAATTGTAATATCACCAATGCTTTGCGGGGAACAGCAGCAAAACGGCCTGCTTTAAAAGTGCCTTTTAAAACCTTTACCGGCTTGAATGATGATAAATAAAAGGCAGGATAACTGCCAGCAATTAATGCAGTCATTAAAACGAACCCTGCGCTTATCATCCAAAAGAAAATGTTAGTCCATGGAACTGACATTTGTTTATCTGCCACCTGGTTAAAGAAAGGCAGCGAAAGCAGGGCAATTACTATTGATAAAACAAATGCAAATGCTACCGTTAATATGGACTCGCTAAAAAACTGTATAATCAATTGTTGACGCAACGAACCAACTGTTTTGCGGATGCCTACTTCCTTTGCACGCTTCTCACTTTTTGCCGTACTCAGGTTCATGAAGTTGATACAGGCAAGCAGCAAAACAAACAAGCCGATAATACCAAACATCCATACATATTGAATAGCACCTCCAACGTTTACACCATTCTTAAATTCAGAATACAAATGCCATTTGCTCATTGGCTGTAAAAAAAGTTCTGCCTTCTTCTTTTGCTGGTCTGCATTCACATTTTTTAGTTTTGCATCTTTTATACGTGCATTAACTTCATTAATGTTTGCATTGTCATTCAGCAAAACAAATAACTGTGTAAAGTTTGGGCGCCAAGGATCATCAATCGTTTTTAGCCATTCGGTATTGTTATAATAAAAATCCCAGGTAGAAATAAAATTAAACTCGGCAAACGAAGAATTATGTGGAAAATCCTGATATATGCCCGTAACTTTTACTGGAGGCATATTATCAATCTTAATTAATTTATTTAAAGGATCTGCGTCTCCAAAAAATGCTTTGGCAGCAGTTGTAGATAATATGACAGATGAAGGATCATTAAGACTGTTCCTGTTGCCCTGCAACATTTTTAGTGAAAACATATCAGGCGCACCTTGTTCAAAGAAGCCACCTTTTTGTTTTAATTTTTTATCATTATAGGCAAGGAGATGATCTGCTTTTATACCGACAGCCATGACCACTTGTTTAAAATCTCTGCCGTAACTGGTGCGAATTACTTTGGCAAGCGGGTAAGGCGTATTCGTCCAGGTAGCAATTTCGCCATTATTACTTTGGTTCTGGATGATCTGTGCAATGTGATCGTAATTATTAAAATTTTTATTGAAGGAAAGTTCATCATACATCCATAATCCAATTAAAGCAGCCACTGTCATACCAATGGATAAGCCGATGATATTGATGAATGAATGCGTCTTATCTTTTATAAGATTGCGCCAGGCGGCTTTGAAATAATTTTTGAACATGATTGTAAGTTTTATGTTCTATGTTTCGTTTTATAAGTTCTTTTTATGATTACAATACACTGTTCACGTTTTCATTCCGTCCGTAAGCTTTTCACCGGATTGGCAAGGGCGGCTTTAATAGCCTGGAAACTAACGGTGAGCAATGTGATGAGGAGCGCGCCAAATCCTGAAAAGATGAAAACCCAGAACGATATTTCGGTTCTGTAATCGTACTGCTGCAACCATTGGTGTAAATAATACCAGGCTAAAGGGATAGCAATGAAACAGGAAATAATAACCAGAAATGCAAACTCTCTTGATAACATCTGCCACAAATTATAAATGGATGCACCCAGCACTTTGCGCACGCCAATTTCTTTTTTGCGTTGTTCGGCAACAAATGATGCGAGCCCGAACAAACCAAGACAGGAAATAAAAATAGCCAGTAAGGTAAAGAAGGTGGCGAGGTTTCCTACGCGTTGTTCGTCTGCAAATTTCTTTGCAAAATCTTCGTCATTAAACGTGTAATCGAAAGGCGCACCAGGGTTGTATTTTTTAAAAACACCTTCTATTTTATGCAATGCATCTGTTACCGGGGCGCCATGTTTTATTGCAACCGTTATAACATTCGCCCAGTTGCGATCATACAAAAAAACAGTTGGCGTCACAGGCTTGTAAGGCGATTCCATAATCATGTCTTTGATTACGCCAACAACATGATATTTTTTATCGTTGAACTGTATCGTTTGCCCAACAATATCACGCTTCATCCCTACTTGTTTTACAGCAGATTCGTTGAGTATCATTGCCAAACTATCCGTTGCAAAATCTTTGGAAAAATCTCTTCCTTCTTTCAACTGCCACCCGATTGTTTTTCCAAAATCTTCAGTTACTGCAATGGTTCCAAAAGAGGGCAGAGTGTTGGGGTCTTTTCCTTCCCAGTTAAAACCGATTTGATTTGAAAATACTGCCGTAGTAGGGCTTGAAGATTCTGCCATATTATCTACAACACCTGTAGCCAGCAAATCGCTTCTGATGGCATCATAATGTCCGTACAAATCAGGTGTTGACATGAAGATGGTAATCAGCCCCTGGTTTCTGTAATTGACAGGCCTGTTTTTGGCAAACTGAATTTGTTTAAAAACAATGATGGTTCCGATAATCAATGCAATGGAAAAAGTAAACTGAACAACCACCAAAGCTTTGCGTGGCAACGATGCATATTTGCCAACGCGGAACGTTCCTTTTAAAACCTTAATCGGTTCAAACCTTGACAAATAAAAAGCAGGGTAACTGCCCGAAACCAAACCCGTAATGAATGTAAACAGCAATGCTGTTAACCAAAACACAGGGCTGCCCCAGGGCAATGAAATACTTTTGTCAGCAAGCTTGTTAAACAAGGGCAGCAACGCAATGACTAAAATTATGGCAAAAACAAAAGAGATCAACGCCACTACTACAGATTCACTTAAAAACTGGCTTATCAACTGACCGCGTGCAGAGCCGACTGTTTTGCGAATGCCCACTTCTTTTGCTCGTTTTTCGCTACGAGCCGTTGAAAGATTCATAAAGTTGATGCAGGCAAGCAGCAGAACAAATACACCGATGATTGAAAACAGCCAGATGAATTGTATGCGCCCACCCGTTGGTTTGCCCCCTTTAAAATCGCTGTACAAACGCCATTTGTCCATCGGGAAAATATAAGCTTGTTCTTTGCCATCGGTTTTTTCATTCTTATGCACCATCACAACGTTCTTAATCTTCTCTGTTTCCTTCTCCATGCTTATAGTTGGGGCAACCTGCACGTAAGCTTGCCAGGAATGGTTGTTCCATTGCGTAGCGGCATCTTTCAGCCATTGTTCTGTCGTGATGTATTTTTTCCAGGGCAGTAATAATTTGGTTTCGCTCAAAGTTGTGTTGTGCGGAAGGTCTTCAAAAACACCGGCCACTTTATAGTTGTCTTTATTGTCAAGCCTTATCATTTTGTTGATGGGATCAGCATTGCCGAATAATGTTTTTGCCAGCGAAGCATTTAGTAAAATGGAAGAAGGATCGGTTAAACCATTGCTGTTTCCCCTAATCATTTTCAATGAAAACATGGAAGGAAAAGCCGATTCAACCCACATACCAGTGCCTGTAATTTTTTTGTCGCCAACTGCCAGTACATGGCCAAAATTCCACGACGCCATTGCTATGTTTTTAAAATCGCTTCCATACTTTCTGCGCAGTTCATCACCAATGGGCAAACAAACAGCCGGATTGGTTCCCATGGTGCCATCGTTATCTATAAACGTGGTCATTACCTGTGCAAGCTGTTCGTGGTTAGCGTGGTATTTATCATAGGTAACTTCATCCCAAATCCAAAAAGGAATCAGCATAGCAACCGCCATACCCGCAGCCAGACCAACGATATTAATGATAGAGTAAACCTTGTTGGTAAGAAGATTTCTGCGTGCGATTTTGAGATAATTTTTAAACATAAAAACTGATTTATGATTGCTGATTTATGATTTGGTTTTGCCCCTTTTTATTCACTATTTATTATTCACCACTTACCTGCTCATTCCGTTCGTAAGCTCTTCACCGGATTCGCCAATGCTGCTTTGATGGCTTGAAAACTGATTGTGCTAAACGCAATGAATACAGCGCTCAACCCGGCAATAAAGAATATCCAAATGCTAATATGAATGCGATTGGCAAAGTCCTGCAACCATTGGTTCATGCAGTAATAAGCTACCGGAAAAGCCAACAGAGAAGAGATAACTACCAGCTTTAAAAAATCTACCGACAACATACCAACAATGTTGCCTGTGCTTGCACCCAACACTTTTCGAATGCCAATTTCGCGGGTGCGCTGCTCGGCAGCATAGGTTACCAATCCAAACAATCCCAAACTGGCAATCAATATGGCCAGTCCCGAAAATGCAATAGCAAGCTTACCTACCTGCTGCTCGGCGCGGTATGTTTTGTTGAAGTCTTCATCCATAAAAGAATAAGCAAACGGCTGGCCCGGCGCAAGGCTTTTGTATTTCGCTTCAATCTGTGAAATGAGAGCAGACAAATGTTTGGTTTCAACCCGAAAAGCAATGCTTCCCTTGTTAGATGTAAGAAACATAGCCAACGGTGTTACATTCTCGCGCAGCGAATTGAAATTGAAATTTTTAACTACACCTACAACATGATAAGGCTTCACCACTTTGGTAATATCGTCGGTGAGGTAATACAAAGTTTTATTTACCGGATTTGAGAAATCCAACAGTTTAGCCGCAGCTTCATTAATGACAACTGCATCAGAATCGGTAGGCATTTGGGAAGAAAAATTTCTACCCGCTACTATTTTCATTTGCAGCGTTGGAATGTACTGGTCATCTACCTTCCAGGTTTGCATTGAGACGGCTCTTTTCGGATCCGTAGTCGCATCAGGAAATAAAGGACTATCGCTCCGCCTATCGCTTGTTGGCAGCCAACCCGTCATGGTAGCGGCTTTTACATCGGGCAATTTTTGTACTTTATCTTTAAAGGCCTTTACATTGTTACCTAATGCGCTTGTATTTTTTATAATCAATACCTGGTTGCGGTTGTAGCCAATGTCTTTTGTTTGAATAAACTGAAGCTGGCGATAAATAACGATGGTACCAATAATCAAAACGATTGAAATAAAAAATTGAAACACCACGAGGCTGCTGCGCAACCAGCTTCGCTTAAAACCCGAAGCCAGCTTGCCTTTCAGCACGTCGGAGGGTTGAAAAGAGGATAAATAGAAAGCCGGGTAGCTGCCAGCCAGCAAGCCCGTAAGCAAAGCAATTAAAACCAAAACAGGTAGTAAAAAAGGTATCGAGGTAAATGAAAATACAAGGTTGGTAGAAGCCAGTTGATTGAAATAGGGTAGCAGCAGCCAGGCTATCACCAATGCAATTACCAAAGCAATGCAACTGATGAGAACTGATTCAATCAAAAATTGCTGAATCAAGTCCCTCTTGAAAGAACCCAACACTTTGCGCACGCCTACTTCCTTAGCCCGATTGGCAGAACGCGCCGTAGAAAGGTTCATAAAGTTAACGCAGGCAATGAGCAAAATGAACATAGCGATAGCCGAAAAAATATACACGTACTGTATGTTGCCATTGGCTTCCAATTCTGCTACTTTGTTGGAAAACAAATGAATTTTTGTAAGCGGCATTAGCTTATATTCATCATGATTGCCGCTCTTTTTAAAATCACTCATACTAATGTGAAACACTTCCCGCGCCTGCGGTTCTATATATTTTTCTGTTTCTTTATCCATCTGCGCATTCAACGCTTTCGCATCCACGCCGGGCTTCAATAAAACGTAGGTATTGAAATTGTTGCTTAACCAATTGTTTCGCTTGCTTTCTTCCGATTCGGTAAGCGAAACAAAGAAGTCGAAATGAAAATGAGACTGTTGTGGAATGTCTTTGACAACGCCGGTAATTTTATAATTGCCGGTATCGTTGATGGTTAGCGTTTGGCCTACCACAGCCGTTTTGTTGAAGTATTTTTTGGCTGTGCTTTCTGTAATAACAACAGTATGCGGGTCTTGCAAAGCCGTACCAGGATTGCCTTCCAGCATCGGCAGCGTAAACACATCAAATACGGTTGGATCGGTATAAATCACTCTTATTTTCCTGTACATTTTCGGTTCCTTTTTTCACCAAAAAACCACCGTAATTCCGAAACCTAACGTACTGCTCTACCTGGGGAAAATCTTTTTTCAAGGCTGCGCCAATCGGGTCGGGCGTAACGGCTAAAATCCAGTGATGGCCGGCAAACTGCACATCACCATCTATGCGGTAAATGCGGTCTGCTTTCGTGTTGTATTTATCATAGCTCAACTCATTCCAAACGTATAATGTAATCAACAGGCAGGTGGCAATGCCAATAGCCAATCCAAAAATATTAATGGCAGAAAACCCTTTATTTTTTGAGAGATTTCGCCATGCTGTTTTGAAATAATTTTTTATCATAAAAGAATCTTTACTGACATTTCAACCATCGAACAATAAACTGAAACCAACGGCTATGCCACGCCTGAAACGCTTTTCCAGCAAGGCTTTTATAAAAATGGGCAAAACAAAAGTGTTCGTTATCGAACACTGATTGTACGGATGTGAAAGAAGAATAGGAACAGAGGAACTGGAGTGAATTATCTTATCTTTGAAATGAGAAAAACAGAGTTATGCAAACTGAAGTAGCTGAAAAATTTTATACAGTAAGCGAGTATCTGGCACTTGAAAAAAGAGCCAAAAACAAACATGAGTACTACAACGGAAAAATTCTAAAAATGCCGGGAGCCACACATATTCACAACGAGATAGCTGCTAATATTTTGGGCGTTCTAAAAAATGCTTTGTATAAAAAGAACTTTAAAGTGTACACCAGCGATATGAAGATTCATATTCCTCGTTTACAATCTTTTGTTTATCCCGATGCTGTGGTGGTATGCGAGAAAGCTGAACTGTATAAAGACAGAGCAGACATTATAACGAATCCGTTGCTGATTGTAGAAATTTCATCCCCCTCAACAAGGCAGTACGATCGCTCTACTAAATTTAAACACTATAAAACGTTACCTTCTTTTAAAGAATATGTATTGATAGAACAAAATGAGCCGTGGGTTATATCTTCTTACAAAATAGCTGATAATACATGGAAAGATACTGAAGCTATCTCACTTCATAGTTCGTTGTATCTTCCTTCTATTGATTGTACGTTTGATTTGGAAAGAGTATACGAAGGAATTAAATTTTGAAAAGGATGGATTTGGTGGTAACATTTGTTCATTTATAAAATCGCTGATTAATTATGCAAACTGAAGTAGCTGAAAAATTTTATACAGCAAGCGAATACTTAGCACTTGAAAAAAGAGCCAAAAACAAACATGAATATTATAATGGAAAAATCGTAAAAATGCCGGGAGCGAGTTTTAAACACAACATAATAGCAGTAAACGTAATGAGCATGTTGAATGCTGCACTGTATGAGAAGCCTTTTTTTGTTTTAAACAGCGATATGAAAATTCAAATTCCGCAACTCGAATCGTTTGTTTATCCCGATGCAGTTGTTGTTTTTGAAAAGCCTCTTTTTTATGAAGACAGAACGGATGTAATTACAAATCCTTTGCTCATTGTTGAAGTCGCTTCCCGCTCTACAAAAAAATATGATCGGACTACAAAATTTGAATATTACAAAACCCTGCCTTCATTCAAAGAATATATGTTGATTGAACAAACAAAACCATGGGTAATTGCTTCGTTCAAAATTGCTGACAGAACCTGGCAGGATACAGAAGCTTCTTCACTTGATGGCTCGGTGTATTTGCGTTCGGTTGATTGCAATATTGAACTGAAAAGAGTTTATCACGGCGTTCCCTTTGATAAAGCAATGTAATCCATGCCTTTGTTTTTGCCCCATTTTCCGGCACATAATTTTCTCACTATTCATAAATTAAAAACATCATGGACGATAAGAAAACAAATCCCATTGATTCAGAAAACAAAGTACAGCAAAGCAAAGATGAACATATAGATGAAGACTTTCCGGGCTATCCTCATTACCCCGCCAAAGACGATATTATGAATCCGAAAAATCATACAGAGCGCATTGAAGCCAATGTAGAAAACCTTACGCACGACGAGCTACAGGAAAATGGTAAAAAAAAAGCGACGACACCTCAGGAGCCGACAACCAATGATGCAGGAAAGGCCGATGACCTTGGAATTATGATGGGAACCGAAGCTGATGTTACTGCTGAAGACCTCATGAACCTGGGTGATAAAAACCGTGATTTTGATCAGGATGAAGATGAAGAAATTTTTTCTGATGGCTCAGCTTCTGCCTTTGGCGCTACCGAAGAAACGGTGGCTGATATAGACAATCAGGACCTGCGCGATGAGCTCGACCGCACCGGCGATGACTTAGATGTTTCGGGCGGCGATTTAGATGACGAGGATGAAAACATGGGTGAAGAAGACGAGGAAAACAATTACTATAGCCTTGGCGGCGACCGGCAGGATAAACTGGAAGACGATCCGGCATCGGCTTATTAAGCGTTTATAGGCTCAATCCTATAAGGTTTCTAAAACCTTATAGGATTGAATAATTCATAAAAAACAGCACTCCCAACTCATAGCCTTTTAACCCTAAACCACTAATTGTTCCCTTGCATTTTGCCGATAGATGCGATAGCTTCCTGAACTCTTCCCTTGCATGAACATTGCTGATATGCACTTCAACTACCGGCGTTGTAATGGCGGCAATAGCGTCGCCAATGGCAACCGATGTATGCGTGTAACCACCCGGATTTATGATTATGCCATCCGAACTAAAAC
Source organism: uncultured Chitinophagaceae bacterium (assembly GCA_963847085.1). Classification (GTDB taxonomy): domain Bacteria; phylum Bacteroidota; class Bacteroidia; order Chitinophagales; family Chitinophagaceae; genus Ilyomonas. The sequence goes on from CAWJYO010000006.1 coordinate 354,145, forward strand.
CTTCCTGTTGAATATAATTAATCAACTCGCCTTCTATATTGCTTTGATGATATTGAAAAGAAACCTCGGGATATTTTTGTTGGAGTGAAGTATAATATTCCTCAAAGGTTTGGTTGCCATAAACGGTTGGCTCGCGCGTGCCAAGCAGGTTTAAATTCGGTCCGTTGATGATAGTTATTTTCATAATAAGCTGAAGTTTGTTTTTGCCGAAAAAATCACTCTTTACAAACTTATTTATTTCAATTTTCCAGCGGTAAAAATATCTTTATAATTGAAACTGCAAGGCTCTACTTTTTTGCTGTTGCATCTATGAAGTAAACAAAATCAATCAACGAAAAATAAGTGCCGGGCTTGGTAATATCATACTCATTCAAATCAATTTGCAAATCGTATTGGCCAGGTGCAGGAATGGTGTAAGTGTAAGAATACACATCATTGTTTTTTTGCAGTATTGCCTTTTCCTGAAAGCCTTTTTGCTTGCTCAACAAGATGATGCTTTGTAATGGCTTTTTCGTTGTAAAAGCAAATCGAATCTTACTTCCAACTGTTGTTTGAATTAAAGATTGTGCAGGTTGGTAGCCGCTTACTTCATTTTCCTTTGCACCCAAACAAACACCAGGATAGTTTATAAACTGCTGCCAGCTTACCGTATCTTTCAACAATTGCCACTCGCTTTGTTTGGGATAATGATCCAGAATAAAAGTTTGCGGCTCAGTAAAAAAATAATAATCGTTGGTGGCCGCAATAAACTGCTTCGTGCCTTCCAGCGTATAGCCACTTCCCCAGGTTGGGTCGGTAAGGTTCCATTTGCCGTTTAACCAAACAGCAGCCCAAGCATGATTGATTGTAAAATTGCTGTTCACAAAGGGCTGTGTGCCGGTTCTGCCAAACCCGCTAATTTCTTTGCAAACAATTCCTTCCCTATTACAAAGCGCGCTAAACACATTTACATAACCGGCGCAAATGGTGCTTTTGTATTTTAGTACCGAATCAATGTTCGTAGCTGTGTGCTGAAGCTTGCCAGCATCTATTTTCTTCAGTGTAAGAAATATTTTTGGCAACCCATACATACGCCGCTTCAATGCGGGAAAGGGAATCGGGATATTTTTGGTTGATAAGATGAGCTAATGTATCCAAATCTTTGGATGAAGAGACTGAGATATTTTGCGAAGCAATAAAGCGCTCAATGTCACCTAAAGTGCTGCTTTGTGCATTTGTTTTTGCAGTAAAAACAAACAGTACGATCCAACACAACACGCACTTTATCATTCTCTTTTTCACCATTCTAAAATACTTCATTCGCCGCATTTCCGAATGCAATATTTTACTAAAATAAAAACCGGTAAGACTTGGCCGATCTTACCGGTTTTACTTTCTTTTTATCAGGTATTATCCTCTATTCAGAAGTTTTCCTTTCTTCAATCATCTTTATAAAATCATCAAACAAATACCGGCTGTCGTAAGGTCCGGGCGTGCTTTCAGGATGGTATTGCACACTGAATGCAGGCTTTCCTTTTACACGAATACCTTCAATGCTGTTGTCGTTTAAATTGAGATGCGTTACCTCAATGCCTTCATGGTTTCGCACCGCTTCAGGGTCAACGCCAAAACCATGATTTTGCGTAGTGATTTCGCATTGCCCTGTAATAATATTTTTTACCGGATGATTTAAACCACGATGCCCATGGTGCATTTTAAAAGTAGGAATGTCATTCGCCAACGCCAGCAACTGATGCCCAAGGCAAATACCAAACACCGGCTTTTCTTCTTTCAAAATAGATTTTAAATTATCAACCGCGTAATCCATTGCTGCAGGATCGCCAGGGCCGTTGGAAATAAAATAACCATCCGGATTAAACTCTTTTACCTGCTCCAACGGTGTATGAGCCGGATGCACACGCACGTAAGCACCACGGTCGGTAAGGCATTTTAAAATATGCCTTTTTACACCATAATCCATCACCGCAACTTTATAGCGTGCGTTAGGGTTTCCCAGTTCATATACTTCGGTCGTGCTTACCACGACTTGCGAGTTCCAAACCATTCATATCAGGCACTTCTTCTAATTGCTGCATCAGTCCGCTTTCATCTAAATTTTCAGAAGAAATAATGCAGTTCATCGCGCCTTTTGTACGCACATGGGCCACCAGCGCGCGCGTGTCAATGCCTTCAATGGCAACAATATTGTTTTTGATTAAATAGTCTTCCAGCGAGCCTTCCGCCTGGTAGCGCGAAAACCGTTCTTCCAAACTTCTTCCAATCAAACCTTTTATTTTTACTGTATCACTTTCGCGGTCTTCGCGCTTCACTCCATAATTACCAATGTGCACGTTGTTCATTATCAAAACCTGGCCGTAATAGCTTGGGTCGGTAAACACTTCCTGGTAGCCCGTCATGCCGGTGTTGAAACAAAGTTCGCCGGTAGTGGTTCCTATTTTTCCAAAAGCAAAACCGCGAAGTACAGTGCCGTCGGCAAGAATGAGAATGGCTGGTTGTTGTGAAGCTGACATTGTATGTTTTAAAATTTTGCTGCAAAGAAATTTAATCAGGATGATATAGAATGCAAAAATTATAAACAGAGTGTTGCAACAAAGAATTGTCCCGCAGATTTCGCAGAGTTACACAGATAAGGTTTGGTTTTGCCTGTTTTTCAAAGACATGAAAATGAATTGAACCACTAAGACAGGAAGAAAAGAAGTTGCACAAAGTATATAAAATTGACCTTCGTGTATCTTCCTCTCTTTCTGCCTTGGTGGTTCAAGTTTTAAACAATTCCTTACTTAAAAATTCTGGCTCCGAAAATTAAAGTCAGTACAAACAAAACAATGAAAATAAAGAACAAAACCTTGGCAATTTCAGCCGAACCTGCGGCAATGCCACCAAAACCAAAGATGGCTGCAATGATGGAGATAACGAGAAAGATAGCTGCCCACTTTAGCATAAAATATAGTTTTAAAATTCAGTTAATAATTGTTAGGTAATACAATTTTGTGCCAATAAATCTAAACCGGGATAGATAAGATGAATGAGATTTATGGGATAGTGATAAACAGCCACAATTAATTACTAATATCAACCAAAATCCAATCCTGCAAATCCCAAACATCACATTCATCCCAGTTCAGACTCAACTTCTATCTTTGCGGCCATGAAAATTTTGATGGTATGCCTTGGCAATATTTGCCGCAGCCCTTTGGCAGAAGGCATTTTGAAGCAAAAGGTAAAAGAGGCAAACTTAAACTGGGAAGTAAATAGCGCAGGCACAGGGCAGTGGAATTTAGGCGAAGCGCCACACCGCTTATCGCAAAAAGTGGCAAAACTAAACGGCATTGATATTTGCGACCACCGCGCCATTTTGTTTAAAAAAGAAATGATGCAGCAGTACGATAAAATTTATGTGATGGATGAACAAAACTATGCCGATGTGCAACGCATCAGCGGCAGGTTGTGGGATGCCTCAAAAGTAGATTTATTGTTGAATGAAGTGTATCCCGGCGAAAACCGTGAAGTGGATGATCCGTGGTACGATAATACAGAACCGGGCTTTGTAAAAACGTTCAATGAAATCAGTGAAGCCTGCGATAAAATCATTCAAAAATATAGGCAAAAACAAACCCTTGAATCAATGATGAAACCTTCTCTTCCGCAAGGCACGCGCGACTTTTCTGCAGCCATCATGCGCAAGCGCAATTATATTTTTTCAATCATCAAAAATACATTTGAAAACTACGGTTTTCAACCTTTGGAAACGCCTGCCATGGAGAACTTAGATACGCTCATGGGCAAGTATGGTGAAGAAGGCGATAAGCTCATTTTTAAGATATGAACAAAGGTTTGAGTGATGCGAAAAACATGGACAAATCCATGTGCTTTTCAAAATTATTAGAAGGAAAAAACGATAAAAACCTTACAGAGAGTGCCTTGCGCTACGATTTAACCATTCCTTTTGCACGATATGTTGCCATGAATTATGGTCAGCTTACGTTTCCGTTTAAGCGTTACCAAATACAACCTGTTTGGCGTGCCGATCGTCCGCAACGCGGAAGGTACAGAGAGTTTTATCAATGCGATGCCGATGTAGTGGGCAGCAAAAGTTTGTTAAATGAAGTAGAACTGGTTTGCTTATATGCAGAAGTATTTAATAAGCTAAATATTGATGTTCAAATCAAGATCAACAGCCGTAAAATTTTATCTGCATCTCGCTGAAGTTTGCGGCGGCAATGATAAGATGGTTGACATTACCGTTGCCATTGATAAGCTGGATAAAATAGGAATTGAAAAAGTAAAAGAAGAATTAGAGCAACGCGGCTTGAATGATGAGCAAATCAATATCATTGAACAATATCTTTCCATTGGCGGAAGCAATGAAGAAAAAATAGGGCAAATCAAAACCTTACTCTCCAATGAAACCGGTAAGCAAGGCATTGAAGAAATTGAATACATCTTAAACTTTCTTCCGTCATCTGTCAACCGTCAACTGTCAACTGACTTCACGCTTGCCCGTGGCTTAAGTTATTATACCGGAATTATTTTAGAAGTAAAAGCAAAGGTGTGCAGATGGGAAGCATTGGCGGTGGCGGGCGTTATGACGATTTAACAGGTTTGTTTGGTGTTTCCAATGTGCCGGGCGTAGGAATTAGTTTTGGTGTTGACCGCATTTATGATGTGATGGAAGAGCTGAAATTGTTTCCTGAAGAAATAGAGAGCGGAACGAAGGTTTTGTTTTTTAATTTGGGTGAAGAAGAAAGTAAAACTGCTTTCCTTTTGATGCAACAGTTGCGCAGTAAAAATATTGCCTGCGAGTTGTATGATGTAACCACAAAGTTTGACAAGCAATTCAAATATGCCGAAAAGAAAAACATTCCTTATATCGTTATCATCGGCAGCGAAGAAATGCAAACCGGAACCTGTAAAATCAAACATCTGTTAACCGGAAAACAGGAAGCGATACCACAACAACAATTGTTATCTTTTTCTTTTGCATAGGATATTTTGTGTGGCATGAAATATGAAATTATGTGCAAAAACAAAGGATGAAAAATTGTGCATTTATTTTAGCCATTCTTTTTCTGGTTGCTACTTCCTGCCATCGCAGAACTGTTGCTTCACGTGATAATGGTGGCGGAGTAAAACCGTTGTTAAGCGAAAGCGAAGCCACTGGTGGCGCGGCTTCTACGTCTGGGGCACCAGTTACGCCTGTTGTTATAAAGCCCGTTATTATTGTTGATGCGCGCGGCAATTTTGCTGTAACAGAAGCCACATTGCCGACTGATGCTTCGAAAGATATTTTGGATCCTGCCAATGCAAGAGCCTACACACCTGCACAAACTAAAACGCTGGCGTATCGCTTTGGCAAAGTGCCGCCCCGCATTTTGTATGTACCTTCTACGCTACAAAAAAAATCTGCCAAAGGCACCTATTATGTACTCGATAAGAAGTTTTGGTACTGGAAAAAAAGCAACGGCTATTTTTATATTGATGAGAATTATTTCAAGTAGCGTTTCTATCGCTAAGACCTATAAGGTTTTGCAAACCGTATAGGTCTTTTTTATTGCGGCAACATCATCACTCCACTTTTACAATTGCACTTCTTTTGCTGATGCCGTTTTCATTAAACGCTTCAATCTGAAAATAATAAGGTTGGTCTTTATCCATCGCCCTGAAATAATATTCATTCACGCCATATACCATAACGCTTGTATAAAGCTTATCCGGCTTTGTTCCGGCATAAATTACGTAGCCATCGGCATCGTTCATCAATTGCCATTTCAGCCATGCATTTCGCCGTTCACTATCGCCACGCAATACCACAAAATGCTTTACTGTATCAGGCGCTAAACCGTTGCCTTTACCAAACACACGCAAACCACTGATGGCAAACTTTCCCGTTGGCATGTGTATGTTCTCTAATTTAATGAAACGCGCACTGGCAGGCGTTTCCAGCTCAATATATTCATGCGGAACATCAGTCTTGTTATTGCTTTTATCTACCAATATTTTCCAGGCCTTTCCATCATTAGAACTGTATAATTTATACTGATGATAAATGCTGTTGATTTTACCCAAAAAGCTACTGTCAACATCCTGGTCGGCATAATTAATTTGTATTGCATGAATGGTGCTTATATCGCCTAAATCGGATATGATGTATTCGCCTTTCTTGTTTGTTTTTGCACTCCAATACGTTTTGATATTTTCATCCACAGCGTAGTTCGGCGTATAGCCACCTAATGTTGATGAAACAACTACGGGCTTGTTGTAATTGAGCAGCATCCATCCGGTGAAGTTGCCTTTGATATGGTCTTCATCTTTGTTTTTGGGCAAATAAGTTGGGTAATCGCCATAAGCGGTGTTGCAATACAAAATATCATCTTTATCGAAACCGGCAGGCCAAATGCCGATGCGTCTTTCAAAGTTATTTTTTACATCAACTATGATGGTGCTTACATGCCACCAGTTGCCCATTTTATCCTGGTAAGTGGCGCCGTGCCCCGCACCTCTTGCAAAGCCGCCCGGCTTATACGAAAACGGATTGTGGGTTTGATAAGTAAAAGGTCCCATAGGTTTATCGCTTACATACACACCATCGCCATAACCGCTGAATTCAGTGCCGGGTGCGCCATATTGCAAGTAATATTTGCCCCCGTGTTTATTCATCCACGCACCTTCTATAAATGGCGGTAAAAATGTATTATCATTTGCTTCACCAAAACGTTCCCAGCCATGGAGAGTATCGTTGAGATGAATAAGCGGAACATGCTCACCAATAGGCTTCAGTGTTTTTCTGTCTATCTCCCAGCCATAAATAGGATACAGATTGCTGCTGCCATGATAGAGATAAACACGTCCGTCATCATCGGCAAACAAGCCTGGATCCCATGCGCCGGCCTGAAAAGAATCAACCGCTTCTTTCCAGTCATCAACCTTTGGATTTTTGCTCATCCATAGCGGAAAATCTTTGGTATAAGTAGAACCGATTACGAGCAATGTATCACCCAAAACCAATGTGGCAGGCGCACACAATTCGTCGTACACATGATGATACGGCTTTAAAAAATGGCGCGAAACAAAATGCCAGTTGAGCATGTCTTCACTCCACCAATACCCCCATTGATTGGTGCTGAACAAATAATAAGCGCCTTTGAACAAAGTGATGGTTGGGTCGGCAGTGGCACGATGCCTGCCTTGCTCGCTGAAATCAGGAATGGGCGTATAACCATAATCAATATTGACAGGATTGCAATAAGTGGTTTGCTGGGCATGAAGCACGAAACAACAAACATGAAATAAGAGGAGAAGCAAACAAAGCTTTCGCATGATGCAATCGTTTTTATAGCACGAAAATAAAGAGATAATAAGAAGAGAAGCTGAATACAGAGGGTTTGGAAATGCCTTAATTTCAAGAAAACAATTCCGCTTTATCTTCACTATAAAATAAAAAAGCACAATCTTCTTTTTTCGGCAAAACCAAAAACAATGAACATAAAAAGGATAGAAATTTATCAATCACCTATTGAATTGAAAGAGCCATTCATCACTTCTTTCGGTCCTGATACACATGCTGAAAATATTGTAGTTTCAATTCATACTGACGAAGGCATTACGGGTTGGGGCGAGTGCAACCCTTATCTTCCCATCTGCGGGGAAAACATGCAATCGGCTTTTGTAATGGCACCTTATATCGCTAAATTGTTACTCAACAAAAATCCATTGCTGATTGAAGAACATCATGCTGTTTGGGACAAAGCGATTTATGCTAACAACAGCATTAAAAGTGCGTTTGATATTGCTTTATATGATATTGCTGCACAACAGGCAGGCTTGCCTTTGTATCGATTTTTAGGAGGTAAAAAAGACAAAATATTGATAACTGATTACACGGTAAGTCTTGATGCCGTTGATAAAATGGTAAGCGATGCAAAGAAGATTGTTGACGCTGGCTTTACAGTGATAAAAGTAAAATTGGGCGAAACAAAAGATAAAGATGTAGAGCGCATACAACGCATTCGCGAAGCCATTGGCAATGATATTCTGCTGCGCATTGATGCCAACCAGGGTTGGAGTGTTGAAATTGCCATTGCTACTTTAGGGGCACTCGAACCCTATAATATTCAACATTGTGAAGAACCTATTAAAAGATGGAACTATACTGAGCTGCCGCGCGTAAAGAGGGAAAGTCCGATTTTAATTATGGCAGATGAAAGTTGCAGCGACCATCACGATGCAAAACGTTTGATTGAGTCGAACGCCTGCGATTCATTCAATATTAAACTGGGCAAATCGGCAGGTATTTTCAAAGCACAAAAAATTGCGAAGCTCGCAGAAGAAGCAGGTAAGAAATTGCAGGTTGGAGGCTTCTTAGAATCAAGACTTGGCTTTACCGCTTCGGCACATTTTGCATTAACCAGCAAGAATATTCTCTATCAAGATTTTGATACGCCAATGATGTTTATTGAAGATCCGGTTGTTGATGGCATCACTTATAGCAAAGGCGGTGTAGTAACTGTTCCTGATGTTCCGGGCTTAGGAGCATCACTGGATGAAGATTATGTAAAGCGATTGAAGAAGATGGTGGTTGAATAAAACAATATTTATCATTCTTTATTTAAAAAAAATGTAAGCAATACAAATGGCTGCAATTACACCAATTAAATCCGCTGCAATTCCCGCCCAAATAGCATAGCGCACCTTCTTAATGCCAACAGAACCAAAATACAAAGCGAGAATATACAATGTTGTATCAGCACTGCCTCTTAACACAGAGGCTGTTTTTCCAACAAAAGAATCAGGACCATACAACGGGTTTTTAAAAATATCCAGCATCAATCCGCGTGCGCCGCTGCCACTAAACGGAACCATGATGGAAACCGGAAGCGCAGGCACAAACTCAGTGTTCATTCCGGCTTTTGCAACAAGCCAGGCAATGCCATTGGTGATGTAACCCAGCGCACCACTATCCCGAAATACGCGAATGCCAACGAGCATAGCAACGAGGTATGGAATGATTTTTAGCACCACATCAAAACCTCCTTTAGCTCCATCAATAAAAGCATCAAAGACGGATACTTTTTTATAAATACCACCTACAATAATCATCACAACTAAAAGAAACAAAACCAAATTGCCGGAAATGGTGGTAAATGTATTTCGGTTGGCATCACTTAAACCATTTACAACAAAAAGAAGCACTGCAATGATGGCAGCAATTGAGAATATCCATGTAATTAAAACCCAATCCCAGCGCAGCTTTTGCGTGATGCTTACAATGATAATCGCTGCCAGTGTTGCAATCACAGTTCCGGCAACACAGGGAATAAAAACGGAGGTGGCATCGTGCGAACCGGCTGCAATGCGATAGGAAATAACAGATAAAGGAATGAGCGTTAAGCCACTGGTATGCAAAACCAAAAACATAATTTGTGCATTGGTAGCAGTGTCTTTCTCAGGATTGAGGTCTTGCAAACTTTGCATAGCTTTTAAACCAAACGGTGTAGCAGCGTTATCTAAGCCAAGCATGTTAGCGCTAAAGTTCATTACCATCTCACCCATTGCCGGATGGTTGGCCGGAACTTCAGGAAATAAGCGTTTTAAAAAAGGGTTTAGCAAGCGTGCAAGCCAACGTATGGCGCCTGCTTTTTCGGCAATATTCATCAACCCTAAAAAGAAAACCATGGTACCAATAAGCGGCAAGGCAACATCAGTTACAGATGTTTTGGCACTATCAAATAAGCCTTCGGTAAGCGTTTTAAAAATGGTGGTATCACCCAGAAAAAGAGTTTTGTATAAAGCAATTAGAAACGCAATGAGAAAGAAGCCAATCCATACAACATTTAACGCCATGAGAGATGGTTTGTGTGGTGGCTAAAATTATACAATCTCCTTCAAACTTTCCCTTGTTGCATTGATAGTGTAGTCTAAATCTTCTTTAGTAAGTGCATTGTTTAAAAACCAGCTTTCATAGGCCGATGGTGGAAGATACACGCCGCGTTGTAACATGGCATGGAAATACTTTTTGAATAATTCAATATTGGCTGATGAAGCAGTTGCAAAATCAACCACTTCGTGTGCTGCAAAATGTAAGCTTATCATAGAACCAAACTGATTAATGGTAAACGGCAAATCTGTTGCAGACAACACTTGCTGCAAGCCATCTTTTAAATACAGGGTTTTCTCTTCTAATTCAGAATAAATGTTCGGGTTTTCATTTAATATTTTTAATGTTGTATATCCCGCAATCATGGCAATGGGATTGCCGCTTAAAGTACCTGCCTGGTATACATTACCCAATGGTGCTACCACTTCCATGATGTGCTTTTTTCCACCAAATGCGCCAACCGGCAAGCCGCCGCCAATTACTTTTCCGTAAGTTATCAAATCCGCATCAATATTCAACACTTCCTGTGCGCCACCTTTTGCTAAACGAAAGCCCGTCATTACTTCATCAAAAATAAAAACAATGTTGTGTGCATCACAAAGGGCACGAATACCTTCAAGGAAACCTGGCTTTGGCAAAATGCAACCCATATTGCCTGCAATGGGTTCAACAATAATGGTAGCAATATCGGCTGCATGTTCAGCTGCCAATCGTTGTACGCCTTCCAAATCATTATACGCGCAGGTTAATGTATCGTTGCTTACACCTGCGGTGACGCCGGGAACGGTTTGTATGTTGAAAGTAGCCACCCCACTTCCTGCTTTTACCAAAAACGAATCGGCATGACCATGATAACAACCTTCAAACTTGATGATTTTATTTTTGCCCGTATAACCTCTTGCCACACGGATGGCACTCATGCAGGCTTCGGTGCCGCTGCTTGCCATGCGGATCAAATCAACATTTGGCACCATGCTTTTAATCAATTCAGCCACTTCTATTTCCAATTCGGTTGGTGCGCCATAAGAAGTGGAATGAACTGCTTGTTCAGTAATGGCTTTTACCACTTCATCATGTGCATGACCCAATATCATCGGTCCCCATGAAGCGATATAATCAATATACTTGTTGCCATCCACATCATACAAATAAGCGCCTTTGGCTTTGCTGATAAACAGCGGCGTTCCACCAACACTTTTAAATGCACGAACCGGAGAATTTACACCGCCGGGAATAGAGGCTTGTGCCCGTTGGAAAAGATACTATACTTTTAATATTCATTTGCATAATATTCAACAATGCAATGTTTTCAATTATCTTAATGTATATCAATATTTTATAGCAAAACTTCTAAATATTATCATAAAATCAGCTAATCAACTTCGCTGCCTCTTTTGCAAAATAAGTGGCAATCAAATCGGCACCGGCTCTCTTCATAGAAGTCAGCGTTTCAAGGATGGCTTTGTTTTCATCAATCCAACCCATTTTGGCAGCCGCTTTTATCATCGCATATTCACCGCTGATATTGTAAGCACTTACCGGCACATGCACTGCATTTTTTACTTCGCGAATAATATCCAAATAAGTCAACGCAGGTTTCACCATTACAATATCGGCACCTTCTTCAACATCCTGCAATGCTTCTTTAATGGCTTCTTTGCGGTTGGCATAATTCATCTGGTACGTTTTCTTATCGCCAAAACCAGGTGCACTATCCAACGCATCTCTGAAAGGTCCATAAAAACAAGAAGCATATTTCGCACTGTATGCCATGATGCCGGTTTTGGTAAAACCGTTTTCTTCCAACCCTTTTCTAATAGCGCCAATCCTGCCATCCATCATATCGCTTGGTGCAACAAAATCGGCACCGGCTCCGCATGGCTAATGCTCATTTTTACAAGCGCTTCCACCGTTTCATCATTTACAATTTCGCCGTCTTTTACAATGCCGTCATGTCCGTAAGAAGAATAAGGATCAAGCGCAACATCAGTCATAACAAGCATTTCCGGCACTGCATCTTTAATAGCTTTGATGCTGCGTTGCATCAAGCCATTTTCATTCCAGGCTTCTTTGCCGGTGTTGTCTTTCCATTCGTCTTTGCATTTGATGAACAACAAAACGCTTTTAATGCCAAGGCTCCATAGCTCTTTTACTTCTTTAACAGTAAGGTTTAAGGAGCGGCGATAATAGTTGGGCATAGAAGGAATTTCGTGCTCCACATTTTCACCTTCATCAATAAAAACGGGAATAATAAAATCATTAGGAGTTAATACAGTTTCTGCCACCAAACTCCTGATGGCAGGTGTAGCGCGCAATATTCTGTTTCGCTTTTGCAAATACATTTTGTATCAATAATAAAGATGATAAAATAGATATTTTGCAAAGCTATGATGGGAGAAAGTAAGTTGATGGTTTGATGAATGTTATTACGGTTTTATAACAAAAGGAAAGCTATAAGCTGTATGCATTAAGAAGCGATAAATATGTTTGGAGAGTACATTTCGATTGATGATAAAATGAGGCAAAACCAAAAATGTATATTCGTTCTATTGGAAACAAATACTGCCCGCAGTTAGTATGCGTTTGTCTGCGGAAGAAAACAAAAATTCCTGCAAAAACAAAAACGCCCTTGCGGGCGTTTTAAAGCTATCTTTTTTATAATGAATTAATACGACCAAAGATTCTGTTCGTAATCAAAGATTTTATCTTTTACAGCATCTCCGGTATATAAGCGGAACAGCGGATCCTGAACATATTGTTTGATGAATTGGTCATAAGGATTGTCGAGCGTTGACTTCACAATGTAGCTACTGAACATACGGTTCTCAAACAATTCTTCCCATGTCATTCGTGCACCAAAATTCTTCGGATTGTATGCCATGTATTTTGACAACACCGGACGCAGATCAGGATAGTAAATCCACCACGTTGGATGTTCGCTGTTAGGTAGTGTTTCACCATTAGAAAGTTTCTGAGAAACTACCGGCGCAATCCCTAAAATGCGGGCGTACATGCGGCTGGTTTTCTTATCAAAAATCCATTCTTCTTTAATGCGGAACAGATAAATCGAGTCAGGGTCAATCACTTTTGGCCTTACTTCATAACCAATCACGTTTCCATTGAGATCGTACTTGGCAGAAGTATCGGAGCCGCCACCAAATGCTTTCTCGGCATCTTCGGGCTGGATAGGAGTAGTAAAGCGATCGTCATCAGCACTGAAAGCAGTAACAGAGCCATCCTTAATTGCACGTAATAAAATAGAAATGAAACGCTGGCTGCCATTGTCTTCTACTGCAGCATAACGGAACGGCAGGTTTATTTTTTCGCGGGTATCAATTTCTCTCCACACACGCACTCGGTAAGCCGCATCGTCTTCACGTAGGTTTTCATAATCCAGTACAGCTTTTTCTTTTACCAGATTTTGCTCAAACGGCGCATCGTTGCGAAGCGACGGGCGAACACTATCCAACAAACCACCGGAGGTTGCCGGCACTGATGTTATTGGCAAAGTAGTATCTCTTGTTGATGTATTGTTGCTGGCTGTACCGTAGTTGTTGTAATTGTTGCCGTTATTTGCAGCTGCACCCTTTTTCTTTTTTGTGGTATCAGTATCAGGCGTGTTGTAATTACCATAGTTGCTTTTAGTGCTGCTACTGGTTCCATAATCGCTGTAATTGCTGCCGCCAGAACGCGTTTTTTTGGTTCGCTTAGCTTGTGCAAACACTGTATCGGTGACTGCGATAAGCAAGCCTAAAACCAAACAGAGTTGTATCAATCTTTTTATTTGCATATATTCTTGCTTGTGAGATTATCTCAAATTAAAGGTAATCGGCGGCAACGAGCGGCTTCCTCCCGGACCTGAAACCCGAATATTATCAACGGTTACGTTTGTTTTTGGCCTACATTTTTCAACAAGATCTCTAATTGAATTAAATGTATTTCCTGATACATCGCGGTAAGCAAACCCTTCGGGAAGACCAGGGCCGGTTAAAGCAATGGTATAGCTAGTAACTGTAAACTTAACACCTTCAAACACAAAGTTTTCCAACTCAGCACGAATGCCCTGCTGTGCTTTAAACTCATTCACACCCATAATACCACCTTTACTCGCACCAACCATCGCAATTGGATCGGGAACCGTTTTTACACGGAATGGAAACTGTTGTGCTTTCCCTTCAATGTTCAACGTAATGTTTGCAGTTCCCGGCTTACCCGGACGAACAATATAATGGCCAGGTTTGTCTTTTGTAAAGCTTCCGTTGTCCATGCTGAACGAAACCTTTTCATCACCCACGTTACCACCGCTAACAGAAACCGGATTGTCCAAACCAATATAAAGAACTTTTACCGCATCAGCACTTACACTGGCACCTGTTGGTGAGCCAACGGTATAAGAAATCTCCTTGTCAACCGCACCTTGTGTACCATCCGGTTTTAAAAACGTAATGTGCACCTTTTTAGTATAAGAACCGGCGCTGCCAACAGTTGTTTTGTAGGTAGCTGCACCATCTGGACCAATGGGTACGGTTGCACCATCAATGGAAACAGTTGGTTTTGCTTCAGAACTAAAAGCTCCGATTCCAGCCGTGATCTGCAATTCCTGACCAGGCATTAAATATTGTGAGCTTTGACCTGCAAAAGCTTGGAACTGATTATACACCACTTTTACAGAACCGATTTGGTTATGGCAATATTCAACCACCTGCGATTCGCTGTTTTTTACATCGTTTTGAAATTTGCTCAAAATAGTCATAGCAGCAATGGTAGGCGTCATTCTAAAATAAGCTGCGCTCCACGTATTGTTAGAAGGGTTTTCCACTTTTGGCATCGAAACATCTATAGGTAAAGAATGAGCAAATTCTTTTGCAATGGCAGGATCAATACCCAATAAATCATTTTTAAATTTGGTAAGCTCATTCTTCAATTTCTCACCTTCGCCTTCTTCATCCATTAAACGGGTAGCAGCTTCCAAGCTGCCTTCGTTGTATTTTCCGGTTGAAGGGTCGAGACCGGCTTCTTTTTTTAATCTATCCTGAAGGTTTAAAATGTAAGCATTCATCTTATCTGATACGTCCTTTGCTCTATTTGCCTTAGGCGCCCAGATGTTTGCTTTTTCTCTTGTTTTCGGGTCGTTTTTCAAATCATTCAAAGACGCAAACAAGGTTTTGTTTTTGTCTTCAATAGTATTTGTAGCGTTGTTTAAGCTATTATTTACCGTTTTAAAAGCGTTTAGGATTTCTGATGATACATTCAGTGCCAGCAGCGCTGTAAGCACGAGGTACATCAGGTTAATCATTTTCTGTCGTGGCTCTTTAGGTAGTGCCATTGTAGTAGTACAATTTTGTCTTTAATAATGTGAGGAAACAGGAAAATAGAATCGCTTTTACAATCTCATTTTCCTGTTATGATAATGATTCTCTTTTTCGATTATTTCAATTGCATAGCCGTAAGCATACCGCCATACACCTGGTTCAATTTAGAAAGATTAGTAGCCAGCGTAGCAATTTGCTGCTGCGCGCGTTTGGCATCTTCTGCACTGGTTGTCATTGCTTCGGATGCGGCTGTTAACTTGCCATAGAACGAATTCAATGCCTTTCAAATGGTTATTGCTTTGCTGCAATTCCAACTCGTAAATGGTATTTAAGGAAGACATGTTTTTGGTAAGAACCTGCACCTGGTCGTGAAAGCCTTTGGTGCTTTCAGATGCCGAGCTAAATGCGTTCATTGAGTTGGCAAATTTTGAATAAGCATCTTTTACGGTGCCCAAAGCAGCAGTAGCTTCGTTTGTTTTTGCCGTATAATCACCGGTAGCTTTCACTACATCGCCAATTTCTCCCATTTTATCAACCGTAGTTCCTAACTTTTGGAAGCCTGCGCTTAATTTAGAAAGATTAACAGGTGTAATGTCGGCATCTTTCAGCATTTTTTCCATACTCGAAAGAGCGGGATTTCCAGCAGGTTGTAATTCTTTTGGAAGATGCACTTCCATGTCGTCAACCGCTGGATAGCGTAAATATAAAATGCCGTAAATCATAAACACAACGGCTTCGGTGCCCAAACCAAGAATGAGCATTTGATCGGCGCCAGTCCAGTGTTCAATTTTAAACAATGCGCCAATGATAACTACCGCCGCACCCAGTGATACGACAATATCAACGATTCTACTTACTTTAGGAGGAATTGCAGCTGCCATTTTTCTCTCTTTTTTATTTTATTAGATTTTTTAAAGAAACAAGATTGATATACGCAACCTAAGCAGCCATGCCTTTTGTTTGCTGGCATTGTTAGAAATTGCGATGAATGAGAATTGATATAATCTGACTATTTACTTTTTTAATTGTGCGGGTAAATCTATCACGCAACGGAAACCGATGTACGATGTTGCCGAATCCTGATATTCATACTGCCTTGAACTGGTTTGCAGATAATAAGCTACATCTTTCCAGCTTCCACCTCTGATTACTTTGCGTTTCATCAATGGAGGATCGGTGTCTTTTGCATTGTAACGAACCGTTGGGTTCATATCGTGTTGAAAGTTATAAGAACCTTCATAAAAATACGATTCTGTCCATTCCGATACGTTGCCTGCCATGTTGTATAAACCAAAATCATTAGGCCAGTAAGCATCAGCACGAACAGTGTAAAAACCACCATCTTCTGCATAATTGCCGCGACCGGGTTTAAAGTTTGCCAGTAAACAACCCTTTTTATTTCTTGTATAATAATTACCCCAGGGATACATAGATTGAGAACGGCCACCGCGTGCTGCGTATTCCCATTCGGCTTCTGTTGGCAGGCGGAAATCGCTTTCAGACGCGTATCTGTGTCTTTCCAAAAAGCTATTCAAATAATGCGTTCTCCAGTTACAAAATGCTTGCGCTTGCTTCCAGGTAACACCAACCACCGGATAATTACCAAAAGATGGATGTGAGAAGTAACGCTTTGCCTGCGGGTCGTTATAAGAGTAAGAAAAATCTCTCATCCAAACCAGCGTATCAGGATATACTTTTTGTGAATATTTATAAATGAAGTCTTTGCGCGGACGACCAATATTGGAACGCTTTACAGCTTCATCATAATCGTAGCCTTGTACACTGTATAGAATTTTATCAGGGTCTAATTCCATTTTGCCATAGATGCGATTATCGGGAGCTAATACAAGACCTGATAATTTTTCCATAGTTCCCTTGTCGCCCCATTTAATACCGGCTGCCTTTTTCCAATCAACTGCAGTATCGCCACCAGCACCACTTTTAAAATAGCCCAACTCCACGGCCGCAAGTGAATCTCTTGTCCAGTACACAAACTGGCGGTATTTATTGTTGGTGATTTCGGTGGCATCCATCCAAAAACCAGCAATGGAAACCTGCTTGTTACGCGAAGTAAAACTGTAGTTAATATCCTCATCACTTGGCCCCATGTGAAAGGTTCCCGGTGGAATGTACACCATGCCTAAGGGTTTCACCATGCTGTTACGGCTGCTGGTGGCTACGCCTACAAGCTGGCCATTATCCGGCACCGCACTTTTCGATTTGGTCCCTCCTTTGCCACAGCTAATAGCAGTAGCTGAGATGATGGCAATTGTTAAAAACGTGATAAGTTGGGTCTTCATTTATTTTCTGTTTGAAACCTTAATTTGTCTGAATCCGATTTAAGGGCAATATTACAATTTAACGGCACATTACGAGTATATATTGCATTAAGATATTTTAATTGCGCTATAAATTTTATTAAGCCGGAGTTGAATCGAATTGCAAATAGAAGGTCTGTTGAAATATGAGTTTTGGTATAAGCAAAAATAAGGCGAAATTTATAAAAACAACAATTCGTATATAATTTTTTTCAATCTGCCGCACCATTTCCAAATTTTCACTAATTATTTCAGCCATTGTATTGCTTCCTCTACTGTCTTAACAGGCTGTTGGCAAACGCCTTCCTGGCAAACATAAATCACGGTTTCATTCTGTTGAAACCGATTATTTAATAACGCAAAACTTTCGTTGTTTGGTATTACTTCGGCTGCCTGAATTATTTTATTTGCAATAAAATTTTGTCCTAATTCTTTCAACCGGCTCGTGGCATCTTTGCCCGTGATAACAATTTCATTCAAGCCTTTTATCATTTCTGTATAAGCCATTGCCCATACGCCAAAAGAAGTTGGATATTTTACAACGGCTTCTGTTATCTGACGTAGCATTTCTTCGGCTCTCCTTTTCCACTCCGGTTGATCAAATACAAGAGAAAGATAATGCAGAGCCCTTGCCAGCACTGCATTTGCCGATGGTGTAGCCCCATCATACAACTCCGTTTTTTTCACTACTACATCGGTTTGATAATCGGGTGTAAAATAAAACAGCGGGGACTCATTTTGAGAGAAATGAACCAATACATATTCCAGTATTTCTTTTGCTTTTACAAGATAATCGCTGTTGCCGGTAACTTCCTGCAAATGGATGTAAGCTTCTATCAGATAAGCATAATCGTCAAGAAAAGCAGAGTGACTGGCAACACCATTTTTCCAGCTATGCTGCCCCGTTTGGTTTTGCCACAATTTTTCTTCAAGAAAAGAAATATTTTCTTCAGCCATTTTTAAAAACGTTTCATTTCCCAATGCAGCAAAAGCCTTGCAGCAAGCAGTTATCAGCAACGCATTCCAGCCTAAAATAATTTTATCATCTAATTGCGGACGAATCCTTTGTTCGCGCACTTTTAGCAGCTTTTGCTTGCAGGCAGCTATTTTGCTTTTGGTTGAAAAATCCTGCAAAATTGCTTGCCAGTTTTTGTTATGCGACAGCCACAGAATATTGGTATGTTCCCAATTGCCTTCTTCGTTTACGTCGAAAATCGGGCAAAACCAAACGCTGTCTTCTTCTCCCAAAATGTCTTCTATTTCTTTCTTACTCCATGTATAAAATTTTCCTTCTACTCCTTCGCTATCGGCATCTAAAGCGCTGTAAAAACCAACTTCCGGCGAAGTCATTTCGCGCTGTATAAATTGCAGCGTTTCCGTAATGGTTTCTGCATACAATTCTTTCTTCGTAAGCTGGTAAGCTTCACTCATAACGGTTACCAGCAAAGCATTGTCGTACAGCATTTTTTCAAAATGAGGCGCCAGCCATTTTTCATCGGTACTGTATCTGGCAAAACCGCCGCCCAACTGGTCGTAAATGCCACCGCCAATCATTTTATCAAGGCTCAGTAAAGCCTGTTGTATAGAAGATTCGCTGCCGGTGAAATAATAATGGCGCAACAAGTTTTGTATTGAAAAGGTTTGTGGAAACTTAGGCGCTCTGCCAAATCCGCCCCATTCGGTATCAGCAGCTTTTAAAATGTTTTGATTGATAAGATCAGGATTTTCCTCTTTAAAAATTTCGTCCTCAGTTTGTTTTTGCACAAATTGGTTGGCTGATGACAAATGATGCAACAAGTTATCGGCCTGCGCTTCTACTTCAGCCCGTTTTTGGGTAAACATTTCGTGAATGGCAAGGAGCAGTTCCGTCCAGCTCATGCGGTTAAAAGCCCGCACCGGCGGATAATAAGTACCGCCATAAAAAGGCCTTCCATCAGGCAATAAAAACACATTCAAAGGCCAGCCACCGCCGCCACTGATTGCCTGTACGGCATCCATATAAATATGGTCTAAATCCGGGCGTTCTTCCCTGTCAACTTTTATATTCACAAAATGCTCGTTCATCAGTGCAGCGGTGCTTTCATTTTCAAAACTTTCCCGCTCCATTACATGACACCAATGGCAGGCAGCGTAGCCAATGCTTACGAGTATGGGCTTGTTTTCTCTTTTCGCTTTTTGCAAAGCTTCCTCACCCCATGGATACCAATTCACCGGGTTGTGTGCATGTTGCAACAGATATACGCTGGTTTCGTGCACCAGATGGTTGGTGTATTTGTGTTCGGTCACTTTGTTTTTTGAATTGAAAAGAAGATAGCAAATAGAGAACCAGAGAAGGAGATGGGAAGTCGGAAAGTCTGTGAGACCGAAAGAAAGATAAGAAGTTGACAAAAGCTGGTTTGCAAACTTATAGACTTACTGTCTTTCCGTCTTTTCTAACTTATTTCTTTTTAGCCTCGGCAATCATTGTTGCAAGGTATTTATCCAAAGCTGCTACCATGCTGGGCGCCTGCGGTGAGGGAACTTTAATGTCGGCAGTTAAACCGGCTTCTTCAATTGCTTTTAATGTGTTGCTGCCGAAAGTGCTGATGAGCAAACCGTTTTGCTGAAAATGAGGATAATTGTCAAACAAACTTTTTACGCCGCTGGGTGTGAAAAAACAAATTACACTGTACTCGTCCCCTTCCATTACGCTTTTAATATCGTTGCTGATGCTGCGATACATAAACGCAAGTTGAAACTCGCAATTGTTTTTTTTCAACCAGTTTACAATATCATTATCCTGCTGGTTTTCGCTACATACGTACAAAAAACGTTCGTTTTCTTTGTGTTTGTTAATCACATCAAAAAGGGACTTGTTGCTGCCATCGGCGCCGTAAAACACTTTGCGCTTTCTATACAAAATAAATTTCTGCAAATACAAAGCAACCGCTTCGGTAATGCAGAAATATTTGGTTTCCTGGTTGATGGCAACTTTCATTTCTTCGCACATGCGAAAAAAATGATCAATGGCATTGCGGCTGGTAAAAATAACGGCTGTATATGAAGAAATATCAACTTTTTGCTTTCTGAATTCGCGTGCAGGAATGCCTTCCAGCCGGATGAACGGGTGAAAAATAAGCTCTATATTGTATTTGCGGGATAAATCGAAATAAGGCGATTTATCACTTTCCGGTTTGGGCTGGGTTATTAAAATTCGCTTGCCGCTTTTCTTACTGGCAGCATTGCTTTTTACCCCGTTTTTTACCATGCGACGCCTTTCAGAAAATTTAATTGTAAAAACTTAGAGCTCTTTGGTTATCAATAACACCTTATAAGTAATTAATAAGGGCAATATTTCGACAGCGCAAAGGTATAGAAAAAAGTGCACGGGATTTATTTTCAGCTTTTTTCCTACCGTGCTTACCGAAACGATATAACGATACAATAACAGCAGCACTACCAATACAACAGCAATGGTGCTGATAATGGCAAAATCGGCGCCGGTTGAGTAAGTGAGAATCAGGAGCAAAGGCAGGAAAAATAAACCCGCAACTTTGTTCACCAAAAAAACAATAAACCGATAGCCTTTAGCAGCTTCTATAACAGAAAACGACCAGCCGAAAAAGGAGATAAACAACCACTTTACCATATAAATGGCAGTTAGAGCAGCGCAGGAATACAGCCAGAGCAGCGGAAAAGAAAACCGTTGTAAAATGTCATCGCCTTTTACAAATGAAGCTAAAAGCAAGCCACCCGAAAAAACAAATAATAGGTTCATTAATAAAGATGGCAGCACTTCCTGAGCAATGTTTTCTTTCGATTGCCGCTGTGCCGATTGAAAGAAAACACTAAAAATCGCGGCAAAATATTTAGGATACAAGGCGCGAATGATTCCGGCAAACAGGAGCAAACTAGCTAAAATATAAAACTGCTCGTCCTCATGCGCCGGTTGCCTAACTTCATTAATGGCATAAACCGATTGTTTGTTTTTGGGGTATTTTTTATTAATGAAGAACTTATTGAAAGCCGTATCCTGCTGCCAGGTTAATGGTTTTATTTTTGGCTTTGATGAAGCAGAATCGTGTTGTTGTGTAGATGCCGCAATGGTTGTCCGCAACGAATCTTTACGCAGCGAATCGGTTTGCGCACGAAGCGAAGCAGTTATAAAAAAATAGAACAAAACCAAAAATATTGCCCGCATAAGATGGTTGCAAAACTATTGTAACAATTGTTGTTTTATAAAAGCAAATGAAAAACTTTTTTGTGGTTATAAAAATCGCTTTTATTTATTCAGCTTTCCAATCTTATTATAAATGGGATTGAAGATGGTAACGTAAATCCAGCAAATGAAAAAGCCAACCACAGCAATCACTACATCCAATACTTTCTTCCAAACATAACCTTTGTAATCAACAATGTTTGCCAATAGTTTTGAAAATAATCCAAGTACAAAAACGGCCAAGTATCCACACCAAATGCTTTACCGTAAGAACGTAAACATAATTATCCCATTGTTTATAAATATAATAAGTAAAGGCTGCCAGCAGCAACAAAAGGAGCAAAACCAAAAATGCTTTTACTCCTTTACTTATGTACCAAAGTTTAAACAGAAGATTTTTTCCCGCTTTCAGTAAGCCATCAATGGTAATAGCGTCTTTAGGATTGGTTAGATACGGTTGAATACCCAAAAACTTCCAGCCGGTTTCAGTATGTGCGTTTTTGTCCATATTCAAATTTGGATGAAAATAAAGTTTGGTTTGGCTCCAGCCGCTGTACATTAAGGCATACGCTTCTGTATCGTTAAATGAATCTAAATCGGTTCGTATCTCAGACAAACGCAATTGCACATTGCGCAGCAAGCCGTATTGGGTTAAGTCGGTTTTGTCATTGCTGTTCAAATCATAAATGGTGCGCGGTGGATCGGTGCAATACAACCAACTGATTGGCTCTTGCTGCAACCCATTTTTTAAATGCAAGGTTAGCAAAGTGTTGATTTGCGTAGTGGCTTGCCTTTCTATTACATCTTTAAATTGCAGTTCGCGGAGCCGCTCCTGCAGAATATTATCGGCACGAAAAAACAAAGCTGCTTCATTATTAATGGATGCATCGCTGGTGGGCAACTGACCGCTGGCATCGCTGATAATCATGTTCACGCATTCAGTTTCCAAAAGAGATTGAATGCCCTGGTTATCATTCAGTCCACCATCAATGAGCTGCAAATCCACACCGGGATACAAATCAAACATGGGCATTGGTTGAAACATTACCGGCACGCAGGAAGAGGCACCCACGGCATATCCCAACCGAAATTGTTTGTAGCGGTCAGGCGCATCTTCATAATACATTCTTCGCAGGCGTGGCTTCACATCAATCTTAGGCTCAATGCTGCCCGCAGGCTCGCCCATATACGATGCAGTAAACTGCCAGTTATGCCCTGTATTCACGCTGGTAGCGTTTAAAATCAGTTGCGGTATTTTGTTTTTGCGAAGCCAGTTATCGGTGTTAAACGAAAACTGTTCGCCCGGCTTTAGTTTTGGATTGATGAACAAATCCGACATGAAAATTTTTCCGCCATTCCTTTTTAATAAATCGCTGTATTTCCCGTCTGTATTAAAGATGTTTTTGTTTTTGAAGATATTTTGAAACAGGTATTTTTCATACAATTCACCCAATCGGTGTGTTCGTGAATAATGTCTCCAAAAAATGATTTTAAAGTTCAAAAACAAATTACCGAAGATGCGCATTCGCAAGTTCTTTTGAACGCCTTTCAAAAAGTCAGCTTCTATTTCTTTTACCAGATTGATGTAATCTTCCTTTGTAATCTCGCTGTCCTCTTTGTTTTCGAACAATAATTTTATTTTGAGATAATAATACGCGCCGATAATGGAGCCACCCGACACGCAGGACAGCACTTCGATGTTTTTTAATTGATCTTCTTCTGCCAGCGCAGCCAACACGCCAACATGAAAGAGAGAAGCCCGAAAACCGCCGCCAGAAAGAGCCAATCCCCATTTGCTGTTTTTACGTTCTGCATCATTCTGAACATCTGCTGCTTCATTTCCATCGCTTTCTTTAAAAAGGCGTAAACATTCATTGATTTTTTGGCCATTTATAAAAGCAACAAATGGCTCCAGTCCAATAATATTTAAATAATCTACGTCAGCACTATTAGTGCCTTCTTTGTATTCACGGGTTTCCTGCTCTTTTTTAAAATCGTTATACCATTTTTTACGAAGAAGCTGCAAATAAGCAATAGAAAGCAGTTGCTGGTTAAAGGTTCTTATCTCCCAGGGTTGTGCTGTTGTATCAGCAAGAAATTGTTGAATAAAAAATTTTGCCTGCTCATACAAACCCAGACCAAAGCAGGCTTCGGCTACTGTTGCAGTTGCCCATTTGCTGGCAACTCTCGGGTAAGACGTTTTGATTTCGCCAACAAACCAACGGGCAATGCGTTTTTTTAAATAATAGAACCAATCTTTTTTATCCAGTTCAATAAAGTGAGCCAAAATGAAAGTTCTTGCTGCCGTAGCTTCTTCCAGATCTTCTCTCATTTTTGCTGTAAAGCCGGTGTCGGTTCCCCATTCTTCCAATTTATCGGTTGCCATTAATTCGCAGATATAAGAATAGTTGATGGCAGTAAAACCACTATCATTTCTTACATCATTTTCATCTTCTTTTTGTTCATTTAAAAAAGTCCGCCAATGAAAATAGCCTTGCTTATAATAAAAGCGCGATAAAACAAGGTTTTTAAACTGATGATCGAATTGCCATTTGCGTTTGTAAACCGCACCGGCAAGCCCCAATGTTTCACAGTTATTTGTTTTGTTTAAATCGAGATGTGCATGAAGTTGCTGTAAAGCTTTTTCAAATTTGAATGAAGAAGGCAAAGAATTGTCTTTATAAATGTATTTGGCAAGTGTTTGATAATCCTTCGCAGTGATACTTATTTTCTGCTCTTCATCTTCTTTCATTTTGCGCAATAAAATTTCGGTTGCATAAGCAAACTGGTCGTTCACTTCCAATTCTTTCAGGAGCTTTTTCAAATCAGCGCTTTCCATGTATTCGCCCCGAAGCACATCTCTTGCCTTGTTAATTAAAGCCAGTTTTTGAGAAACGGTATAAGCAGAATGCGAGGGCATAAGCAAATGTTTTATGAAGTGAAAAATTACGGTTTGTTTTTGTACATAATTCTCTTCTTTTTAAAGAAGGTTTGAAAGTAAAAACGAGAATAGATTTTTCTTAACCCATTTTTTTTAAGAACAGGCAATCTATTGTCCATTTTAGTAAGCGACTTACATTAATACGGCAAAACCAAATCTGTATTTATTTTCCAAAGAGACTATTTGTTTTCATTATGGGAACATAAATAAAAAAAATTAAACTGTAATGAATTAATAATTACATCAATTCCAAATGGCATCATATTTCATTATTGTAGGCACGCTGTAAGATATTTAGTATAAAGTTTTAAGTTCTTTTAAAAATCCAAGAACATTCAATATCAAAGCAGCCAAAATTCAATAGTCTATTAAAATCCATTATTATGAAAAGAATTGCATGTATTCTTTTGGCTCTTACAACACTCGCAACCCAATTGGCAAATGCACAAACTTGCCCTGCAACTGCCACTTACACGAATCAGTCCGGAACGTTCGATCTAACGTCGGGCAAAACCATTCTTTTAAACGGTGGAAAAAGCTACCAGATTACCATTGAGAACGATTTTTCATCCACTTCGTCTATTTGTGTTTTGAATGGTTCTACCCTTTACCTCACCTTTCAAAATGTAAATAGCATGGGAAA
This sequence comes from uncultured Chitinophagaceae bacterium, assembly GCA_963847085.1. Taxonomy (GTDB): domain Bacteria; phylum Bacteroidota; class Bacteroidia; order Chitinophagales; family Chitinophagaceae; genus Ilyomonas. The sequence continues at coordinate 379,431 of CAWJYO010000006.1, forward strand.
AGGCGGCTTTATAAATGTAGATAAAAATGCCTCACTCACCATTAGCAACAGCGTTAATAATTTTCCGCTTACCATTAGTAACAACGGCACTACCACACAGCAAGGCAGCATTACATATACGGATGGTGCTACCATTACCAACTCTGGTACTTACAATATTTCTACATCTGCTACTTTAAACAGCGGAACGATAACCTTTACCAACAGTGGTACGCTTAACATAAGTGGATCATTAAATTATAATAATGGCACATTCGCAATGACCAATGCTGCTAACAGCAATATTAATATTAGCGGCAATCTTTTATTATCGAACACAACCATAAAGAACTCTGGTAACTTTAATGTAAGTGGCGATGTTACCTTGCAAAATTCATCTGTTATCACCAACAATGGTTATATGGCTTTGAGTGGTGCTCTTGCTTTTAGCGGCGCCACTTTTACAAACAATGGTGTTATTTATGTTACTGGTGTTACTACCATCAATACGGGCAGCACTTTCAATAACAATTGTACGATAAAAAGCTTAAGTAGTTTTAGCACCAATGGCACTGTAAGCAATAATGGAAACCTTATATTGGCTTCTTCATTTACCAACCAGGGTACATTTACCAATGGAACAAACGGTTGGGTTCAGGGGGGTGGCGATTTTAGCAATAATGGCACCGTAACAGGCAGTGGTAATTTTTATTTTGTAGGAAATACCACTAACCAGGGACCTTTTAACGGAACCAGTTCTACAAGTCCAATCAACTTTTATGATGCCTCAATAAACAATGGGAAAAATCATTATTTTGATAACCAGAATACAAACCCAACCAACACTACAAAGAATGCAATTTCACCAAATAATGCCACTTCATTCACTTCTTGTGCCGATGTATCTGCACCTGTAATTACTGCACAGCCTTCTACCCAAATGCTTTGCAGTTCTTCAACTACAGAAGCTAAGTTTAGTGTTACAGCCACCAGCAACAACACACCTACTTACCAGTGGTATAAAAACGGCACTGCTATTTCCGGTGCTACCAGCAGTAACTATTCTGCCACAGGACTTGGTTTTGCTGATACATCTACTATTTATTATGTAGCTGTTACCAATACAGCTGGCATTACATACAGCAACAAAGTATATGTAAAATATGTCATTCTTACTCAGCCCTCAAACTTAGATATAGCTGTGGGTTCAACAGCATCTTTTACAGTTGGGGCTGCCTGGGCAACAGGATACCAATGGCAGAAAGCAAGTGCTAACATAACTGGCGCTAACTCAGCTATTTACTCGAAAACAAACGTTGCTCTTACGGATGCAGGCTCTTACACAACTACTGTTAGTTATAACGGCGGTACTTGTACAAGTAATACAGCTACGCTTACGGTAGAAAACTTACCTGCGATTACTGCACAGCCTTCTACACAAATGCTTTGCAGCAACGCTGTTACTTCAGCTACCTTTAGCGTTACAGCCACAAGCACTTCTACAGTAACTTATCAATGGTATAAAAACGGTACAGTAATTCCTGATGCCAAATCTTCTTCTTATACGGCTACCGGATTGAGCTATACCGATACATCCAGCACTTTTTATGTAGTGTTAACTAACGGTGTTGGTTCAACAACCAGCAATAGGGTATCTGTAAAATATGTGATTCTCAATCAACCTTCAAATTTATATTTAGGTGTAGGAGCTACCGCATCTTTTACTGTTGTTGCATCAGGAGCAACAGGTTATCAATGGCAGAAAGCAATTACTAACATTAGTGGTGCTACTTTGGCTACTTACTCAAAAACAAACATCGCCCTTACAGATGCCGGAAGCTATACAGCAGTGGTTAAGTACGATGGTGGAACTTGTACCAGTAACGCTGCCATTTTAAGCGTTGAAAGTTTACCTTCTATCACTGCACAGCCACAACAACAAGTATTGTGTAGCAGTTCAGCCACAACAACTACCTTCAGCGTTACGGCGCCTAAAGTTATTTCTGATATAACTTACCAGTGGTACAAAAACAATTCTCCTATAGCTGGTGCAATTTCTTCTTCTTACTCACCAACAGGCTTAACAATGAATGATACTACTAATATCTATTACGTAGCTGTAACAAATGGCATCGGAACGGTTAAGAGTAATAGCGTTAATATAAAATACCTCATCATATCACAGCCTATATCGCAGGTGATTGCAACGGGCAACAGTGTTAGCTTTTCTGTTGGGGCAAGCGGCATTGTATCTTATCTCTGGCAAAAAAACGGTGTAAGCATCACCGGTGCCACCGGAAGCACCTACACTCTTCCGGTAGTTAACTATTCCGATGCAGGCAACTACACTGCGCTTGTTTCCTACACTGGTGCTATTACTTCTTGTACCAGTAATGCAGCTGTATTGCAACCTTCCATTGTTCTTTACTCTAAAGCTTCTGGTAACCTTAACCTGCCTTCTACCTGGGGCATAGCTACCGATGGCAGCGGCTCTTCTCCCTTTGATTTTACAAGAAGTGAACATACGTTCGTTCTTGCCAACCGCTCTTCTCTTTCCACCGCAGCCTCTGTTACAATTGCAGGAACAGTAGATGTAGCCAACGGTAAGCTCACTATTACTCCGGGTACAACCTTAACGGCAGGCCGCATTATCCGCTCTGGACAAACAGGTGCGATTGTAAGTTCTTCTACTTCCAATCTCTATTTAACCGGCATCAGTACACCCACTTACAGCGGCGCTTCTGACCTTTATTTTGATACTGTTAATGATACACTTCACAACTTAACTATCGCCGCTCACACCGCAACCCTTCATACTGCCCTTAACATTACAGCTGGCAAGACGCCTGGACGTGTGCAGATAAACAGTGGCGGAACGCTTGCTACCTCTGATTCTTTAACTCTGAAGAGTGATATTAACGGTACGGCTTCTATCGCTTCTTCTGTAGGTACTATCACGGGTAAAGTAACGATTGAAAAGTTCATCCATTCCCGTCGTGCCTGGCGCCTGATGGGTGCACCGATTACCAGCACAGGTGCTCCAAGCATCAATGCAGCCTGGCAGGAAGGAGCCACAAGTTCTACCGACAATCCTCATCCCGGTTTCGGTACGCACATTACCTACGGTGCAATGGCTGATGGCTTTGACCAGAACCCGCAAAAGACTTTCAGTATGAGGGTCTATAACGCAGCTACCAGCACATGGGTGGGCGTGCCTGCTACTAAAACCACAGCTATTACCGCTTATCCGGCTTACTTTATCTTTATCCGCGGCAATCGTTCCTATAATATTACTACTACTACCGCCTATACTACTCCTATGACTACGGTTCTAAGGGCTACAGGCAATGTTAAGCAGGGCAACCTTGTTGCTCAGACAGTTGCTGCCAGCGGCTTTACCTTAATGGCAAATCCTTATGCCAGCCCCGTTAATTTTACAAAGCTTATCAATTCGAGCAAGAACATACAAGCCCGCTATCGTGTGTGGGATCCTACGCTCGCTGGCACTAATGGTGTAGGTGCATGGGTAACAGTTGATGGCAGTACAGGCACTTATAAATCTATTCCTCCTTCTTCTTATGTTGCCAATACTTTAGAGGCTGGTCAGGGCTTTTTTGTACAAAGCAGCGATGGCAAGACAGCGGGCTCTCTTCTTTTTACGGAAGCGGTAAAAGACAGCACACTCTCTACTACCTCTGCTGACAGAATGGGAAGCACAGCTACCACTGACACTTCTTTACAGATCAATCTGAAGCTTTTCAATGCTGATACGACGACTGCTATTGCTGATGGTGTATTGTTCAACTTTGGCTCAGCCTACAGCGATTCAGTGGATAACAATGATGCAATAAAGATGGGCAATACAGGTGAGAATCTGGGCATCCAGGAAGGTAACAGCCTTCTTACCATTGATGAACGTACAATGCCTAAAAAGGGCGATTCTCTTTATTTAAGCTTAACGAACGCTAAATCAGCTTCTTATCAATTTGAGATCGTGCCTTCTTCTCTCAACAATCAATCGTTTGCACTTTACGACCGGTATTTGAAAACAGTGTCTCCTCTTTCTTCTACAGATACTACCCGCATTACTTTCACAGTCAATACTTCGGTAGCGGCTTCGAAGGCTTCCGACCGCTTTGTACTGGTAGTGATGAACTCAAAAATAACCAATACAGTGTTGCCGGTTTCATTTACCAGCATAAAAGCAACGGCAAAACAAAATACGGTTGAAGTACAGTGGACAGTAGCAACTGAGAGTGGCATTCTTTATTATGAAGTACAGAAATCAGCCGATGGTGTTAGCTTTACAGCAACAGGCAATGTGGCTGCAAAGGGCGCTTCTCTGTACAGCTTTACTGATATGGCACCTCTTGCAACAGGCGTTAATTACTATCGGGTGAAAAGCATAAGCCAAAACGGAAGCGTTCGTTATAGCAGCGTTGTTACGGCGCAACTGCAAGGCGCAGCATCATCTACTTCAACGGATGGCACTTCTTCGGTTAGCGTGTATCCCAACCCGTTAACAGGCACTGCTTTTACACTTACCCTTTCTAACAAGCCGGCGGGTACTTACAACATGAATGTTGTTGATGGCAGTGGTAAAGTAGTGTTCAGCCAGCCGGTTGCACACTCGGGTGGTACGGCTTCGCAAAAAGTTACACTCCCGCACCGCCTCTCTGCAGGAAGTTATTATATCCAAATCGCTTCCTCAACCTCAACTGAAACCATTAAAATAGTAGCTCTCTAATCAAGTTTTTACAGCGTAGACCATCAACCTAAACCCAAAAAGACCTTCCCTTACCGGAGGGTCCTTTTTTTTGTGAAATGGAATCATTTTAAAAACACTCATTATTTGCACAAAACCAAAAGGTAACTAGCAACTCATTTGCAAAGGATAGTTTTGTGGCAAAAACAAACTTATGGCACTGCATACTATTCTTGGCGCTAACGGCACAATTGCTACGGAACTGGTTCCGGTACTGCAACAAAAAAACGAGTCAATCCGGCTGGTTTCACGCAATCCTAAACCGGTTGCCAATGCTGAAATTGTAACAGCCAATTTGTTAAATAAAGATGAAGTGGCAAAAGCCGTTGCTGGTTCAGATATGGTATATTTATTAGTTGGCATAGAGTACAACCATAAAGTGTGGCAAAAGGAATGGCCCATCATCATGCGCAATGTTATCGAGGCTTGTAAAGCTGCCAATGCGCCACTTATTTTCTTTGATAATGTTTATCCTTATGGCATCCCCGAAGGGAATATAATTAATGAAAACACGCCGTTTGCACCGCGCAGTAAAAAGGGGAAAATTCGCGCGCAAATTGATGAAATGCTATTGAACGAAATGAAGAGCGGAAACATACAAGCGATTATTGCAAGAGCCGCCGATTTCTATGGACCGCGTGTTACCGATAAAGGTGCAACGGGCATTTTGGTGTTTGGAAGAATGAAGAAACACCAAACCGCACAATGGCTTGTCAATCCAAATGTTCTGCGTTCATGTACTTACACGCCCGATGCAGCCAAAGCGATTTATATTTTATCACAGCATCCTGAGGCATTTAACCAAACATGGATTTTGCCTACCAGGATGCCTGCATTAACGGGCAAACAATTTGTTTCTTTGGCGGCAAAATATATGAATGCAAAAACAAAAATACAAGTACTTCCTAAGTGGTTGATTGGATTCATTGGCTGGTTTAGTCCGGCCATGCGCGAAATGCATGAAATGTTGTACCAGGATGAGTTCGGCTATGTATTAGATTCTTCAAAGTTTGAAAAGACTTTTGGTTTTGTTCCCACTTCATACGAAGAAGGTATAAAAGCTACGGCAGAGTGGTACAAAGAAAAATAATGGCAAAAACAAACCTGTATCATCTTTGTAAAACCTTCATCGCATAGTAAATGGTTCGGTGTATATTTATTTATCATGGAAAAAATGAACAACATTGCAGCAATAACCATTACCATTAAACAAGAACATTTTTTCTTTGAATGATGAGTAAAACAAACAACACAATTGGCCATTTTTTAGAAGGCAAAACAGCGCATACGCAGGAGCTGTTTTCTTTTTTTATTGATGAATGTAAAAAGATAGGAACGGTAACCATTCATCCTGCTAAAACCATGATTGGCATTGCCAACGATACCAAACGCATTGCCTGGATTACGCAATTGGGCAAGAACTTTATTCATGTTGTATTTCCGCTTACAAAGCCGTATCCCGATAATCTTTGCTTTACCAAGATAGCACAGGTGCCGGGGGATACAAAGCAATTCAACCATCATTTTCGCATGTTTTTAAAAGCAGACGTAAATGATGAAGTAAAGTATTTTATAAAGCTCGCTTATAACAATGAAAGTTGGCGTAGTTTGGTTTTGCCCTTTTTTTAAAACAAACCTTTTCTCTTTTCAAAAAGTAAGCTCCCGCAGATAACGCAGATGATCGCAGCAACAATATCAAATATCTGCGTAAATCAGCGTCATCTGCGGGCGGATAGGGAAGTTGATCACTTATCAAAAATCCTACAATTTAATTGCCCGGATCATTTCTCTTTTACCTGGCGGGCCTGGCAGCTTTTCTACTGTAAAACCAACACTTTGCAAAGCACGCCGCACGTTTCCTTTGCTACAATACGTTACCAACACACCTCCTGAAACTAAGGCATTATAAAGCTTGCGAAATACATCAGCTTCCCACAATTCGGGTTGAGCATTGGGTGCAAAAGCATCGAAATAAATCAGATGAAAATGAGTGTTGAAAGATACGTTTAGCAAAGAAGCCTGTTGCTTATGCAACGCGAATAATGGCGTTATCATCACATCTTCATTCCAGCTACAGGAATGCAGCAAAAACAAAGATTGTGAAAGTGTTTCATCGTTTAATAATTCAATATAATTCAACCGCTTTATTTCTTCTGTTTGCAATGGGTACAGTTCAACAGTAGTATAATGAATTGGCGTGTTTTCTGTTGCGCCTTTTTGTAGAGTGAGCAATGCGTTTAAGCCTGTACCAAAGCCCATTTCAAATACGTTGATGCACACATTTGGTTTTGCACAAAATTTTGAAAATACATACGCTAAACCCGCTTCAATAAATACATGCCTGCTTTCTGTTATGGCACCATGAACACTGTGATAAGTGAGGCCATTGTGAGGCACAATAATGGTATGTGAACCATCTTTTGTTAACAGCAACTCAGGTTTCATTTCTTAAAAATAAAATGAAACAAAACAAGCGCACAAATGGTAGGCTTTTCCACAACAAACTGATCAGGAAGCTTGTTCATTGGGTCTTTGTTGGCTCGATCCGAAAGAAGTAAAAAGAGCTGCAAAAAAACCGGTGATGGTATTGCCCAATGCGGCTACCACAAGCACCACAAACAGGATTCCGTGTGTAGCATTGTGCGGCATACCCGCAGGCGTATGCTGTAACGATTCAGTCGTATGCCGGGCAGATGCACCAGCGGAAAATATCAGGTATATTATTAACGAAAGAATGACCGATAAAGCAGCGCCTGTAAGTGAAAGCACATGCCCCGAAATAGCGGAAGTAACAGGTGAGTCGGTAAACCTGTGTGAGCGGTTGCTTAAGTAAACAATAGTTGCTACGGCTGCCATATACAACACGCTTCCCAAAAACAAAACCCAGATAGACTGAAAGCTTTCATTAACCAAAAAAATAACTACAGTAATACAATAAACCGCTGCTGCAATAAACCCGCGAAGCAGGTATTTTTTAAAGAAATCTTTAGTGAACATATAATGGTTTTTATAGTTAGCAATGTAAACCCAATCATAAACTATTCCATCCTTTGCATAAAACAAAAAATAACGTTGGCTTGTCGCTTATCTTATTTAGCAAAAAAAGGGAGGATCATGTATAAAAAATTGGGTAGTGTATCACTTTGAATTTGTCCCGCCAATTTCGCCGATCTGCGCAGATAAACTCTATGAATCTGCGGCTAACTGCGTCATCTGCGGGACACTGTATTTCCAAACTGAGACACTACTAAAAATTGTATGGCAGCTTTTTTGAAATCAACTCATTCATTAATCCTATAAAAAATATAATGTGGCAAAAAATCAGTTCAAAAACAAAGTGGTTGTTATTACGGGTGCAACCGGCGGTGTGGGCAGAGCTACTGCATGGGAGTTTGCCAAACAAGGTGCTAACATTGCATTGCTGGCAAGAGAAGAGCATCAATTAGAAGCTACCAGATTAGAAGTGGAACAATACGGCGGAAAAGCGATATGCATACCAACCGATGTTGCCGATGCAGAAGCGGTTGAACAGGCTGCGGTACAAACAGAACAAGCGTTTGGGCCAATTGATGTGTGGGTAAACAATGCCATGAACAGTGTATTTGCCGAAATAAAAAACATCACGCCTGATGAATTTAAGCGCGTAACAGAAGTAACGTATTTAGGACAAGTGTATGGTGCCATGAGTGCCCTAAAAAGAATGCTTCCCCGTGATAATGGTTCTATCATTTTTGTGGGTTCTGCACTGGCGTATCGTGGCATTCCGCTGCAAAGTGCTTACTGTGGATCGAAGCACGGCATACAAGGCTTTTTTGATTCGTTGAGAACCGAACTGATGCATGAAAAAACCAATGTTCACATTTGCATGGTACAATTGCCTGCCATGAACACCACGCAGTTTGGATGGGTGCTGAGCAAGCTTCCCAACAAACCAAAACCAATGGGCAAAGTGTATCAGCCCGAAGTGGCTGCGAGAGCCATTGTGTTTGCAGCTGCCAACAAACGCCGCGAAGTGTGGGTAGGCTATCCAACTTATGAAGCGATTATTGGCAATCGCATTGCACCATGGTATGCCGATTGGGTATTATCCAGAACAGGAATTAAAGGACAACAAACAGAAGAAAAAGCATCGCCCGACAGGCAAAACAATGTATGGCAACCTGTGCCTGAAGATCGCGGTGCGCATGGTAATTTTGGAAATATTGCCAAAAACAAAAGCGTTACATTTTGGGCTACTGAAAACCGCAACGCATTGCGGGCCATTGCAGCCGGTTCAGCTTTGGTTTTAGCTGCTATTTTTTTTACAAAAAGAAAATAAGAGAGTTTGTTTTTACACGTTTTTTGAAACACTCAATCACGGAGGGCATAAAGATTTACGAAGAAGAACAAAAAGAACATTTTATGCAAATTCATTCCTTTATTCTTATACATAATGAGCATTGTAAGTTAAACACCAAATGCAAAACAGTATTGTGTTTACATTAACTGTACAGCTTTTCATGATTCACAAAATAAGGCACCAAAAACGCTGCGCAAAGCCCGTCTATAATAACAATACCTCCGAATAAAATACGAAAATCGTGTTGGTTTTCCGCAATATTAGAACGTTGTGTTTGCGAAGCTGCATAAACACCTACTATCAAAAGCAACATGAATAAGACGGTGTAAATCATTTTCCCGTTTTTCACTTTCAACAAAAAAAACAGTAAGATGCCCGCAATCAACGTTAAAAGAATGGAACTGAAAATAAGAGAAGCGATATTAAACACTTCCGATAACGCAAAGCCGGTAGCTGCCCGATAAATAAAATTGTAAACTATATTCAAAAGAACAGCAATAAAACCAGCCAACACACCACTCAGCACGCATCGGCTGAGTAAGGTTTGTTTAAACTCGTAGTCCATAAGTTATATTTTAAAATGAATTAAACAACTTATGTTCATGCACAAATAATGCCTTTGTAAGGTGCGTTTATTTCTGTTCTGGTAAATTTTTAAACAAAGTAGTAAAAGGTTTGCCTTTCTTTACTGTAGAGAAAATAATTCTTTGTTTGGTTGTTTCATAGTAAATAGATAAGAAGCATAAAAAAAGCCTGTTGAAGAGTAAAGCAACTTACTTCAACAGGCTTTGTGTGCCTCAGGCGGGAATCGAACCCGCACTCGCGTTTACGGCGAACAGGATTTTAAGTCCTGCGTGTCTACCAGTTCCACCACCAAGGCAAATGAAAGACAATTCAAAAAAAATCCCACTTAAAAAAAGCGGGATTTTCTGCCGGAGCGGAAGACCGGGCTCGAACCGGCTACCCCGACCTTGGCAAGGTCGTGCTCTACCAAATGAGCTACTTCCGCTTTTGAAACTTACAAGAACTTTATGGGGCTGCAAAAATAAGGCTCCGCACCATACGGCAAAACTTTTGCGCTCTTTTTTATTGAATCATTTGTATTGAGGCGTGTACAGTGTGTTACCGGGCACTTCTACATCGGGCTTACCTTTCCAGCGGTGTGTGTACAATTTATAACACGCGCCAAACATCCACGATACCATGCAAAATACCACTACATAAAACAAAAAGCGCGATGAGGTTACCCAGTTATAACCAAAATCCTTATCTCTTATTTCTTGTATTTCGTCCGTCATAGTTGTTCAATTGCGTTGCAAAAATAAGTGAGCAAACTAAAACTGCATTGTTTCTCTATAAATTTTATTTGCCCATTTTTGGTTTTGCCTGAATTTAAGAAGAATGTTACCGCACAATTCAACTCTACAAAACACCTTTCGTGCTTGGCAGGTAATTGCTCATCGGGTCGCGCTTTACCGCCATTCGTATGGCTTTGGCAAAGGCTTTAAAAATGGCTTCTATTTTATGATGTTCATTCGTGCCCCTGCATTCAATGTTAAGGTTGCAATCGGGCTGCATCGGAAAACGATTTAAAAAAATGGAAGAACATTTCCGTTGGCATCTCTCCTATTTTTTCGCGCGTAAATTCTGCATCCCAAACAAGCCAGCTTCTGCCGCCAAAATCAATCAGCACTTTGGCTTCGGCATCATCCATTGGCAAGGCAAAACCATAACGTTCCATGCCGCGTTTGTCTTTTAATGCAATGGCAAACGCTTCGCCCAATGTAATGGCGGTATCTTCAATGGTATGATGTTCATCAATATGCAAATCGCCTTGCACATCTATCTTCAAATCCATCTTTCCATGACGCGCAAGTTGGTCGAGCATGTGATTGAAAAAGCCAAGTCCGGTGTTGATGTTTGACTTTGCCTGAACCATCAATATTCAATTCAACATCAATTTTGGTTTCGGCTAGTATTTCGATAGTGCTTTACAACGCGGGCGTCATTTTTTAAATATTGATAAATGTCGCGCCAGTGCTGCGTTTCCAAAGCAATGGTAGATTTGCAAAGCATCGCGCGAATCTTTGATTTCTCCACCGCCTAAATCAGGATCGTTATTTAGCCAAAAGGCTTTGCAGCCGAGGTTCTTAGCCAATTGCACATCGGTAATTCTATCACCAATTACAAAGCTATTTTTTATATCGTATTCATCGTTGTGTAAGTAAGAAGTCAACATGCCGGTGTTCGGCTTTCGCGTAGGTGCATTGTCTTTTGCAAATGTTCTGTCGAAGTAACAGTCTGGTAAAATGAATGGCTTCGTTTTCAAATGTTTTGATGATGAAATTCTGCACAGGCCAAAATGTATTTTCAGGAAAAGATGGCTGTTCCCAAACCATCCTGGTTGCTCACCATGATTAACTCATAATCAAACTCGGTGGCTATGCGACGCATATAAGTAATGGCATCAGGATAAAAACTAAGCTTTTCAAAGGCATCAATCTGGTACGTTGGCGGCGCTTCGTTTATCAATGTACCGTCTCTATCTACGAATAAAACTTTTTTCATGTTTTGTATGTGAAGACGCAAAGAAAATAAAAAGTCTGAACTGGGATGTATAAGATAAATGGGATTTGTGAGATGGGATATTGAACGAGTAAAATTGATTGTTCGTTTAAATAGCACATCATTCATCCCATCAATCCCAAACATCCACCCAAATCCCAGTTCAGACAATTTTGTACAAAACCAAAGCCACCACCGCAGCAATAAGTGTGTTGAGGAAATTTACAGCATCATTTTTTAAATATCCTTTTCGCTCCAAAGCCGCGCCCAGCACTGAATCCGACAGGTTGCCCATTGTTCCTGAAAGTAAAATAATAAGGCAAAACCAAACCTTCCATCCAAAGCGGCTCATAAAAATAAGGGCAATTACAAAGCTTCCACAAATGCCTGCCAACGTGCCTTCCAACGAAACCACGCCATCCAAACCGCGTGTATCTTTTTTGAGAGAAAGAATGTTGTAAAACCGCTTTCCCCACACATTTCCCAATTCCGACGAAAGTGTATCTGCCGTGGCTGAAGAAAACGAAGCCGCCATCATCAAACGTAATAGCAACGCGTGTTGAGGAAAACAATAAATGAGTAAACCTATTATCGCTGCAACACCGCCGTTGGCAATTACCTGGCTCACTTTCCGTTGTCCTTTATTTCGTTCAGCAATCCTTTTTTCAATCTTTGTTTGTATGCCCCACGAAGTTGCCAATGTGCCTAAAATAAAAAAAGCTCCCATCATTGCAATGCCTGTAAAACGCGCACCTATATAAACACAAACACCCATGATGCCGCCGGTGAAAGCTGCCATTGGCGTAAGCTTTTTGGCTGCTACACTTAATATCATTACCGAAAGCAAAATGAGAAGCAGCAACCAGTAATCTCGGTTCATAGAGTAAAAATACAAGTAACAAGGTACAAGAGACAAAATGCAAGGCTCAAGGACCGAGTTTCAGGTTGAAAGGCATAATATTAAATTCTCATTTTAAAATTCAGGTAAAACCAAACCTTATGATTCTTGTTTCTTCAATCTTATCCTTGTTTCTTGTATCTTAAATCTTGTTTCTTGTATCTTAATTTGAAACTTATATTTTTGCGCGTCATTTTTACAATTACAATTGAATTTATCTATGCGACAAATTGCTTACCGTGAAGCGCTGCGCGAAGCCATGAGCGAGGAAATGAGACGCGATGACCGCGTGTTTTTGATGGGTGAAGAAGTTGCCGAATACAACGGTGCTTATAAAGTGAGCCAGGGAATGCTGGCAGAATTTGGTGCCAAGCGTGTAATTGATACGCCGATTACCGAATTGGGTTTTGCAGGAATTGCCGTGGGCGCTGCGCAAAATGGTTTGCGACCCATTGTTGAATTTATGACCTGGAATTTTGCTGTGCTGGCACTCGACCAGATACTCAATACGGCATCTAAAATGCTGGCAATGAGTGGCGGTCAAATCGGTTGCCCTATTGTGTTTCGCGGACCTAACGGAAGCGCCGGACAATTGGGCGCGCAGCACTCCACAGCGTTTGAAAGTTATTTTGCCAACATACCGGGTTTGAAAGTGGTTTCACCCTCCAACGGCTACGATGCAAAAGGTTTGTTGAAGCAGGCAATCCGGTATGAAGAAGATCCTGTGATGTTTATGGAAGGCGAAGTAACGTATGGCGATAAAAGTGAAGTGCCGGAAGAAGAATATTACATTCCCCTGGGTAAAGCCGAAGTAAAGCGGGAAGGTAAAGACGTTACCATTGTTTCGTACAATAAAATGATGAAAGTGGCGCTGGCCGCAGCTTCTGAGCTGGAGAAAGAAGGCGTAAATGCCGAAGTGATTGACCTGCGTACCATTCGTCCGCTCGACTGGCAAACCATTTTACAAAGCGTGCAAAAAACAAATCGGTTGGTGATTGTGGAAGAGCAGTGGCCTATGTGTTCTGTTTCTTCTGAAATTGCGTATCGGGTACAAAAAGAAGGCTTCGATTATTTGGATGCGCCTATCCGCCGCATTACTTCTGCCGATGCGCCAATGCACTATGCGCCCAACTTAGCGGCTGCTTATTTGCCCGATGTGCCTCGCACCGTGAAGCTGGTGAAAGAAGTGATGTATATGAAGAAGTAGATGTGAAGAAATTGTTGAACCACGAAAGCACAAAGTAAAGAAGTTACACAAAGTCTTCTTTTATTGACCTTTGTGAATCTTTGTGGTTCCTCGTGTCTTTGTGGTTCAAAAAGAAAATACATTTCAATAAAAGTATATCCCGGTGTTACGGCATCGGGATTTGTTTTTGCAGATAATGAAAAAGAAGAGCATCGTTTATTTTACCAAACACACTGCTGCTTCGCCCAGCAGCCGCTACCGCAGTTATGCCTATCAATCCTATTTAGAAGCTAACGGGTTTGAGATAACCGTTCATCCCTTATTTCCATCTTTGTTTTTGTCCATTTTTTATAGAAGCGGCAGAAAGCCTGCTTTCATTGCATTGTATGCTTATGCAAGGCGTTTTTTTCAAGCCCTTTTTTTGAAAAAATACAATATCGTTTACATCGAATATGAACTGTTTCCTTATCTGCCTTTTCGGTTGGAAAAATGGTTATTGCGCAAACAAAAGCATATTGTGATTGATTATGATGATGCCATTTTTCACAATTACGATAACAGCAAAAACAAACTTATCAAGCGTTGGTGTGGCGATAAAATTTACAGGTTGGTTGCATTAACGGATGTAGTGATAACCGGCAGTCCTTATCTTACCAAAGCTTTATTGCCTTATGCAAAAGAAGTGGTAGAAATACCAACCAGCGTTTCTACACAATTGTATAACGCAACGGAAACTTCACACATTTCAACCAAAGAAAGAGAAGCATTCCGCATAGGATGGATTGGCTCGGCTACCACCAGCCGTTTTGTTTTGCTGATAAAAGATTGCTTGCTGCAGCTTCAGGAAATTTATAACATTAAATTGGTGTTGATTGGGTTTGATGCCAAATTAGAAAAAGAGTTGCAGGGCTTGCATTACATCAATTATGACTGGCAGCAAAGCACCGAAATTGCATTGTTGAAAACATGCAATGTGGGTATTATGCCTTTACCAAATGAACCATTCGCACGGGGTAAATGCGGCTTTAAATTGATTCAATACATGGCTTGCGGTTTACCAACGGTTGCCACACCAATGGAAGCGAATATTAAAATCAATCGGGGCAGTGATAACCTGTTTGCAAACACAAAGTTTGAGTGGTATTCGTGTCTTTCTGCTATCATTCAAAACAAAGAATTTTATAAAGAAGTAGGCAGAAAGAACAAAGACATTGTACAAGAATTTTACTCAACTGAAAAGGCCCAAAAAGCTTATCTTTCATTATTTCAAAAACTAACACAAGAGCCATGAGAAGATTGTTGTTTATATTGAATTTATTGCATCCTATTGATGTTTTCTTTTGCCGCAATTGCGCAGAAAGCAGACACAGCAAGGCTTTCATTTACATCTGATACAACAAAAACAAATACACTCGAAGATGTTACTGTTACAGCTTTCAGCCTGCAAGGCAAATGGCAGGATGCACCGGCTGCCATTTCTGTTATCAACCAAAAAAGCCTGCAACTACTGAACAATGTATCGCTTGTTCCTGTGTTCAACACCGTTGCCGGTGTGCGTATGGAAGAACGTTCGCCGGGCAGTTATCGCTTGTCTATTCGCGGTAGTGTATTGCGCTCGCCGTTTGGTGTGCGCAATGTAAAAGTGTATTGGAACGATATACCGCTTTCCGATGCCGGTGGCAACACGTATTTGAATTTGGTTGACATCAGCCAGGTACAATCCGTTGAAGTGATTAAAGGCCCGGCGAGCAGTTTATATGGCGCCAATACAGGCGGTGCTGTTATACTTCATTCAGGCAATTATTTGCCCCAAAATCATGCGTCGGCTTACATTGGCGGCGGCTCGTATGGTTTGTTTAACGAATGGGCAAAATATTCTTATGCCGATGCAAAATTTCAAACCGGCATTCAACAAGTGCACCAGCAAAGCAATGGTTACCGGCAGCAGTCTGCCATGCGTAAAGATGCTTTCAAATGGGATGGCAACTGGAATATTTCCAACAAAGAAAAGCTGAGTTTCTTAGCGTTTTATTCCGACTTGTATTATCAAACGCCGGGAGGATTAACATTGAAGCAGTTGTACACTGATACTACAGCTTATCCGAAAGCTGTAACACAGCACAATGCGGTTTATAACAAAACCTTGTTTGGCGGTGCAAGCTTGCAATCTAATTTCTCTCAACACTTTGATAATACCACTACGCTCACGGCCAATCATACTTCATTCATCAATCCTTTTACTACCAACTACGAAATAAGAAACGAAAACAACACGGGCGGTAGAACTACTTTTTCTTTTCATACCGAAAACAAAAGCGTTTCTTTTAAATGGCTTGCCGGCGCAGAATGGTTGTATAATCATTCGTTTATTGATGATTACGATAACAACAAAGGTGTAAAAGGTGCTGTACAGTTTAAGGATGAGTTGTTTGCCACGCAATATGCTTTGTTTACGCAAGCCAATCTTATACTGAATCACCGGCTTACTATACAAGCTGGTGTGAGCAATAACCAGCAACTTGTAAAGTATCGTCGCACAACTGATTCGGCATTGAACCACTTTCAAAACAGCAATACCAACAGTTTATTGGCACCACGCATCAGCGTATTGTATAAAGTAGCAAACGATGTAAATGTATATGCCGTTACTGCCAAAGGATTCTCGCCGCCATCGCTTGCCGAATTACATCCATCCAACGGCGCTTTCAACACCACATTACAGCCTGAACAAGGCTGGAATTATGAATTTGGGGTAAAAGGAAACATCATTAGCAACCGGTTTTTGTTTGATGTGTCGGCTTATTTTTTTGGGTTGAACAATGCTATTGTTGACAGAAACTCTGGTTCTTCTTCAGAGTATTATACAAATGCGGGCAAAACCAAACAGCATGGATTAGAAGCCTGGGCCAAAGCATTTATCGTCGAAAACAAAAACGCAGTTGTTACCTCGCTTGCAATAAGCAACAGCTTTGCTTATCAGCCTTACCAATTCACTTCTTACATAGTGAATACCAACAATTACAGCGGGAACCCAATTACCGGCGTGCCACGCACCATCAATGTTTCAACGGTTGAAGCGATGAGCAAATGCGGTGTGTATGCAAATGTTATCCTCAATAATACTTCTTCATTAACGGTAAACGATGCTGCCACTGCAACTGCAAAACCGTATCATTTGTTGCAAAGCAAAATTGGCTGGCAAACCAACCTTCACCGCGTGCAGTGTAATGTGTTTATCGGTGGTGATAATTTGTTGAACGAAACATATAGTTTGGGTAACGACATTAATGCTTTTGGCGGGCGATACTATAATCCTGCTCCGAAGCGAAATTATTTTGTGGGCCTGATGGTTGGGTTGTGATGAATGTTTTAAAATAGAATTTCAAGATAGTGTGTGGTTTGAGTAATGATCGACGTACGTTGAGTTTACGTTAGTAAGGAAAAGCAATATCGCTAACAATACCGTTCTAGACAGAAGAATTAAGACAATAGTTTGCAACATGTGAAATTACTTGATAGCTGCAGGGGCAATTACCAGGTAAGGAAGTGATTAAAAAGTAAATGAAATTCCTTACGCGAATTGGTAAAAAGATTTATGAAATTACATGGATATGTTCGCTTGGGAATCGATTATCCTAATGACCTTTATGATTGATTGCCTCAAAGGCAATCAAAATATGACATTCAAATTGAGTTTGTTAAGATTTGCAAAGGGTGAAAAATCAGTGTAGTAATCATGCAAGCATTGATACCTAAACGCAAAAAAATTGTTTTTACAAACATAAAGCAGAAGAATTATACAAACTGAAGATTGAAAATTTTTTCACAAGCTTATCTGGTGTTAAGAACAAGCAAAGAAACCAGATGACCGATATGATACATTAACTGTTGCTTCAATCTTGAGTGCCAATACCACTGTTACATTCCCAAGGTGGGTGTAAAATATTATTGGAACTACGATCATCAATTTGAGAAAGTTCCAAGGCTAAAAGTTCAAGTTAAACATAGACCGGATGCCTCTGTTCCGGTTGATGACATAATGCAGAATATATTGAAATAAATGAAATCGCGAGGGTAGCAGGACTTTTGAATTAAGGTCAAGATTTTATAATTCAAATGATGAAAAAATTTAGTATAACAAAGCTTAATGGCATATCACTGTGGGTTTTCTTGCGGATGGACAAGACGAAGTGAAATCTAACTTCCGAATTTTCAAAATGATCTAACCTTGAAATCTTCTTTAGAATCCCGTCAAGTAATGAAAAATTTTGCGTTGCTCAAATTCACTTATCCTGAAAGGTATAATCCACTCTTATCCTTTGCATGGGAAAATATTGATAAACCTAATAACATCATTCAATTTGCCAAAAATGAAACTGATCAAAACTCGTATTCTTGTTGTAATTGGTAATAACAGCGCATTTATATTACACTTATTTCGTTAATAGAGAAATTGAAAGAAGACATTAATCTATGAACGAAAATAATGAGCTCGCTTTATAACACTCGTTTATTTTCAATCACCTGAAGCAGAAGCTATACGTGAAAGGTTTCTTTCAATTAACGATAATCTGATGAAAGAAACTTGGTTTGCAGAACATAACACCACACAATTTTTATTTCCGAATAAATTATAATATTTTGATTAAAATATGGCTGAATAAAAAGGTTTTTAAATCTTCGCTTACATAGTCGGAGACTGTGCCGAGCAGTAAGCAAAGACATTTCAACTAACAACGAATCATGAACTAACAACAGTTTTGATGCATAAAAATGATGCGTGAAATACGAAACAAGATAAGCATCGAAACTCAAAACATGAGCTTTGAAGAATTAAAAGCTTACATCAATAAAAAATTATCTGAAAGCAAAACCAAATTGGTTGGAGAAGTTCCAAAATAGTGAGTACTTGAGCAAACAGTAATTTTAATCAGCTTTAGTTGCCTATCAAACAAAAAAGCAATAGTACAGAACGCAGCAATCAATCGATTTCTTCTATCTACAAACATCAGGCATTGGTTTTGCGCGAAAAATAATTTCAAGCTCACGCTTATGAAAAAAATCTACTCCACTTTTCGGCAAAGCATTGTTGTAATTGTATGCGTTTTTAGTTTATTGAATGCAATTGCACAAGCGCCTACCATCAGTTATCAGCCAATCATTAACGGACTTACAAGACCCGTTGACATCGTGAATGCACACGATGGCACAAACCGCTTGTTTATTGCCGAGCAGGGCGGCACTATTAAAGTTTGGAACGGAACAACCACCACTGCTTTTGTTGATCTTTCTTCTATTGTTAGTACAGGCGACGAACGTGGATTGCTAAGCATGGCTTTTCATCCCGGTTTCAACGGAACCACCAACCGCTATTTTTTTGTTTATTATACCAACGTGAATGGAGACGTTGAAGTTAGCCGCTATCAAACTACAGCCGGAAATCCCAACACAGCGGATCCGGCAACAGGAACGGTTATCATTACCATACCTCATCCCACCAATGCCAACCACAATGGGGGCAAATTGAATTTTGGAAAAGATGGGTATTTGTATTTTGCTACCGGCGATGGCGGCAGTGCCAATGACCCGTCCAACAATGCGCAAACGGGAACCGTGCTGCTGGGTAAAATGCTTCGTATAGATATTGACCATGCAGGTCCGGCAGCGCATCCTAATTATGCCATTCCTGCCGACAATCCTTATGTGGGAAGCGGCACTATTGCTGATGAAATCTGGAATTTAGGACTGCGTAATCCGTTTCGCTGGAGCTTCGACAAAGCCAACGGCGATATGTGGATTGGCGATGTAGGACAAGCCGCAGAGGAAGAAGTTGACTACCGGCCAGCTGGCAGTACCGGGCATAATAATTTTGGCTGGCGGTGCTATGAAGGTTACATTCACACACCTGGCATCGCGCCTTGCTCACCCGACCCGCCGGCAAATTATGCTGGGCCTGTGTTTGCTTATGTTCATCCTGCAACCAATGCTCCACCTATTGCCCTCACCGGCGGTTATGTATATCGCGGCTCAGAGTATCCTAATCTCTACGGTTACTACATTGCATCAGAGTTTTTTTCAGGACAAGTTTTTCTCCTTTGGTCCAACGGAAAAGGAGGATTTGATTCTGCTGCCCAAACAGGTGCTCAAAGTAACATTTCAGGTTTTGGCGAAGGCGAAGATGGAACTTTGTATGCCGTTTCACCCGGGTATGGTCAGGCTTACAAAGTAGTAGCCACCGGCGGTACTGTTTTACCAGTTGTGCTGAGCAATTTTACAGTTGCGCATTTCAGCAATTACAACGAGGTGAAATGGACAACAGCTGCCGAGCAAAATACATCTCGCTTTTATATTGAATACAGTACCGATGGCAACAATTACATTCGTGCCGGGCAGGTTGCAGCATCACGAAATACAAACGGGAATTCTTATAACTTTCATCACAATTTTATAACAACGGTTCCAACATTTTACCGCCTTGCTGTTGAAGACAACAACGGGTTGATCACTTATTCTTCTGTGGTAAAAATTTCGCCCGATGCAAACAACAACATAACCATTTATCCTACCATCATTCGGAACGGAATACTGAATATAAGCTTTACACAGCCCCTCACTACATTACAATTGATGAATGCAAATGGCGCGGTGGTTTTTCAAAAGGATATGAAAGGTGTTTCGGGGACTACAGCTATTAATTTACCATCCCTTCCTAAAGGGCTATATTATGTGCAGATCATTGGAGAAAAGAGTGTGAAAAAACAAAAGGTGGTAATTGAGTAAAACGATTACTGTTTTACTCCGATCACAGTAGCATCTGTCATTCTTCTTGTGTAGAGATATTGCATGTCGCTATCCAAATCGTTATCTTCAACAACAAAAGGGCTTC
>CAWJYO010000007.1:0-290997 GCA_963847085.1 uncultured Chitinophagaceae bacterium
TGTGCTCCAAAATGATTTCCGGAGCTAACGTAATCAGAGTGCATCAGTTTAATTTTTATCTTGTCTTTGCTCTATTGTAAGGCCGGTTTAAAACTGTTGCGCAAATAGCACGAGCGTCATCCTGGTTGGAATGTAAAAAGCCTTTCTGCTTACAACAAAAAGGCTTATGCGATGATTTCAGTGGAGGAGTAATGACTACTACCCCGATCAGAATATTTACACAATCAAAGATACATTCCCTTAGAGCATTTTTTATCACCGAAAAGAATGCTTATGAAACAAAAAGTTTCAATGGAAATCATCAATCCTAATGCTGCGGGAATTGATGTCGGCAGCCGGTCTCATTTTGTAGCTATAGGTCAGGGCAAAGATGATGTAAGGGAGTTTGGAGTTTACAATGAAGATCTTAAAGCCATAGCGGAATGGTTATTAGCAAATGATGTAAAAACAGTAGCCATGGAAAGCACAGGCACTTACTGGCAAAGCCTGTTTGCTGTTTTACAAAATGCAGGATTACAAGTGATTCTTTGCAATGGCAAGTTTACCAAAAACATCAAAGGCAAAAAGACTGATGTGCAGGATTGCCAATGGATACAGAAGTTGCATACCATTGGCTTATTAAGTGGAAGTTTTTTACCCGATGAAGCCACAGAACAATTACGAACATACTGCAGGCACCGCGCTAATCTTATAGATAATGCTGCAGATACAACACGCAAGATGCAGAAGTATCTTCGCTTGCTTAATTTGAGATTAGATGTTGTTGTAAAAGATGTTGTGGGTTTAACAGGTCTTGCAATAATAGAAGCTATTTGCAAAGGAGAAACAAATGCAGCTGTACTTGCATCACTCAGACATGGCAATTGCAAAAAGAGTGAAGAGGAAATTGCCAAGGCACTTCAAAGCAACGGAAGAAAGGATTACTTGTTTGCCTTAAAGCATGAGTACAACATGTACCAAAGCCTTCAGTCATCAATAAGAGATTGCGATGCTGAAATTGAGAAGATGCTCAATGAACAAATCGATAACAATGATGATAAATGCCGGCATTATATTAAAAGAAGGCGCACAAAAAAGTAAACAAGAACTCGCACCAAAGAACATAGACATTAACCTAATGTCTTATCAATATTTTGAAGGAGTAGACCTGCTTGGCAATAGAAGGAGTAAGCCATTCAACAGCACTTAGCGTAATGAGTGAAGTTGGATTGGAAGGATTGAAAAAGTTTGAATCCGCAAAGCAGTTTGCCATGGCTACGGCTGGCACCAAACAATAAAATAAGCGGTGGCAAAGTGCTTAGTAATAAAGTACCAAAAGGAAGCAACAGGTTAAAGATCGCACTGAGACAGGCAGCCAATGTAATCGGTAATTTAAACGATACTCCATTATCCAACTTTTTTAAGCGGATCAATTTTAGAAAAGGAAGATCTGCAGCCATAAGTGCAACAGCCCGGAAGCTTGCCGTGGTTATATGGAACATGGTAATAAAAAAACAGCCATATAACAATGAGCATGGATACGAATTCTTAGATCAGAAAAGAAAAAGAAAAGTGCAGGAAATGAAAAAGCTTATCCATAAGTTTGACATCAAGACTGATGAATTAGGATTGCATCTCAACGGATTATAAAACGTTAGTCAGAATGTTGAAGAACGTCAAAAAAGTATTATTAGACAAAACAATGGCAATAAAAGAAGTTATTTATAAGTTTGGCGTTGGCAATAAACTAAAAATTGACATTGTACCCATTGCTAAACGTCTTTTGACGGACATAAACAAACCACAAACTACTAATCCACATCGAACAAATTTTTATCGCATTATCTGGTTTCAGCAAGGAAATCCAACGCACCTGGTAGATTTTGAAGAAATTGAAATAAAATCACCTGCCCTCTTATTCTTACACAAAGACAGAATACACAGGTTTGACAAAGACATACAGCACGATGGTAAAGTATTAATATTTACGGACGACTATATTTTCAGAACTCAGCAGGACCAGGCGTTTATTCAAAATGCGCAAATTTTCAACTTAGTAGAACAGCCCTTTTTATTGACAGTTGTTGACGAAAGATTAATAACGCTGTTTAATGCAATAGAAACAGAGTTAGTAAATAAAGACCAGCCTTTTAAAAATGAAACGTTATATCACTTACTCAATTCAATCTTATACACCGCGGAAAGATTTGCATCCTTTCAATTTCAGAAGAGGCAAACCCTTTTGCCAAATGCGTTATTGGTAAACTCATTTTTTAAATTACTGGAACAGCATTACAAAGAAAGATTCACTATTGAGAAGTATAGTGAAATGCTACATACTACTACTGCTAAACTGAATATAGCTGTTCAACACGCAAAAGGCAAGACAAGTAAACAGGTAATAACTGAAAGGGTTTTATTAGAAGCAAAGCGTTTGTTAGTTCATTCCGAATTATCAGTTAAAGAAATAGGCTTCCAGTTAGGATTTGAGGAACCTACGAACTTTGTGAAATTCTTTCATTCTAATGCTAAGCAAACGCCAATAGAATTTCAAAAAGCCAACCTTTAAGGAGAAGTATCATAAAAACAGTTTTTTGTATCACTCCAATCAAACTCTTCAAAGGGACATTTGCATCATTAATTATTTAAAAATATTAAGATGGAAAATTTGAAAGAGTTGGTAAAACCGTTTTATGAAGACTTACTTACAGCAAACTCAGGTGCAGATGTGCAGAAGGTGATGAGAACTTTATTAGCTGATAGTTTTCAAAACATCAACACAGCACACACATTGACTAAGGAAGATTTTAAAACCCATGTACCAGGGCTTTTTCAAATGATTCCAAATATGAAATGTGAAGTACAGGAAATGGTGCAGGAAGGCAACAAAGTGGTTGTCCGCAGCATTATTTCGGGCAATCCCGTTGGTAACTTTTTTGGAATACAATGTGATGGCAGCAAAGCATTCAGCGTAATGGCAATTGACCTGCATACGTTTGAAGGCAATCAAATTGCTTCCGTTCATCACCTGGAAGAATGGACGACCGCCTTTCAACAATTACAGTCTTAAAATTATTTCATCAACAATTACGATGCTTCACTGTTTTCAAGAATAATGAGGCATCTTATTTAATACGTCAAAAATGAAAATCACCAATAAAAACGTAATGATTACAGGCGGCTCGTCAGGTATCGGATTACAAATGGCAAAATCGTTTTTGGCACAAGGTGCTAACGTAATGATTTGTGCAAGAGATGGACAACAATTAGAGCAGGTAAAAAAAGACAACCCAAACTTTGAGGTGTATGGTTGCGACCTTTCAAACCCGGCACAGGTAAAAAGTCTGATTACAAAAGTTGGTGCTAAAGTTGACATTTGGGTAAACAATGCAGGTATGTTTCAGCAGTATAATTTATTAACACCTGAAAAAACATTCGATGCCCTGCAAAATGAATTGCAATTAAATTTTGTTGCTTCTGCATTAGCCATTAGCGAGCTGATACCTTACCTGAAAAGAAAACCGGAAGCAGCCATTGTAAGTATTACAGCGGGTATGGTGTACGTACCTTTGGTAATGTATCCCATGTACAATGCTTCAAAAGCTGCTTTACATTCTTTCATCATTTCAGCACGGACACAATTAAAATCAACTAATATTCGAATGATAGAAGTTGCACCGCCGATGGTTGCAACAAAACTTACCGAAGGAATGGAAGGTAAAAGGGTACAGCCACAGGTAATTGCTGACGCAGTTATTGATGCCATAAAAAACAAGAAAGAAAACGTCTTGGTGGGACAAGTAAAAAGCTTAGTACTTATGAATAAATTTTTCCCGAAGATGATGCTTAATTTATTAAACAAAGATTTCATAAAAATAGACAACAAACACTACGCCCAACATTAGGTGGCTGATGCGCAACTAAGCTGATGCACAACTCGAATAAAAAATAATCCATTTCTTTTCTTTGTTATCAAAAACAAACCAGGGGTTTACAAACATTTACTGGTTTTGATCTTTCAATGAGCCCATGATCCTGTAACGGGCATCAGGTGATGGATAAACCCTGAAAAAGTGTTTTGCAGGCTTTTCTGCAATGCTTTTACATCAGCCTGTACTTTTTTGGTTGCAAACTTCATCAGCTTTTTAAGGTTGTAAGCCACCGCTGCCATCAGCATACACTTGTTTGCCTGCCTTCGATGCCTCTTGTATTTACCCTTCGCATGCCCAGGAAATTGACCAGCGTGCCCAGCACCGGTTCAACCGTGCTGCTTCTGAGCTTCTTCATCCGCTTTGCCTTGTTGGTTTGTAATCTCTCGTGCATCCGGTCATAGTAAGGCTTGTCAACACTATCATCAATCTTTTTAAAATCACTCTTGCCAATACATATGCTTCTTAAAGGGCAATGGCCGCAGTCTTTAGCTGCTTGAGCGGTATACTTTCATCTGGTAGCCCAAAGAAGTGGTTTGTATCTTCTTAAACGGCAGGTGAACGCCTCTTGAACAAGTGTAACGATCGTTTTCTTTATCATAAGTAAAGCCTTCTCTTGCCGCTTTGTACTGACCAAAGTTGGGGATGTAGCCTTTTATGTGTATGATCTTCCAGAGCCTTCAGGGCTTCACCGCTGCTGTAACCGGCATCACAGAGCACTTCTTCTATGACAAGGTCGTTTTGCTTTAAGTTATAAATGGTGTTCTTTACTAAAGAGGATAAACACTGGAGTCTTTTTTACTGGCATGATGACTTTCAATTTGGGTAATGACATGATGGGCGGTATCTACGGCTACCTGTGCATGATAATTTAATTGTCTTGGCTTGCCTGGTTTTACTGATATTCGTGCATCAGGATCAGTTGGCTGTAATGGGTATGGTTGCTCACAAACTTTGCATTCTCCTTAGATTCCTTGTCGCCTTTGGGCATGTCCTTATAGGCGTTGGCTTTCCACCCGTGATGCAGTTCTACTGATTTCTTTCTGGCAGAGGATACCGTTGTGCTTTGTTTGTCATCATCACTATCACTTAAATCACCTGTATAATCATCACCATCATCCAATACTTCTTTTTGTGCCAGTTTACTCATGCTTGCATTGGCTTTCACAGCCACGCTGTCCATGGCTTGTCTTCTTCCGGCCACCATGCCTTTGTCAATACACTGCTTCAGTACTTCTCTGAAGAGTTGTTTGAACAAGTCTTCACCATAGAGTTGCCTTGTCCTGCTCAATGTAGAGTGCCAGGGCAAGGGTTCATCAATATCATAGCCGATGAAGAAAAGCATATCGAGGCGCAGGCTGACGGTAGTGATAATCCTGCCGGTCGCTCATCAGGTTCTCCAGGTAACCAATGAGAATGAGCTTGAAAAAGACTACAGGGTCGATGCTTTGCTGGCCTTCACTGCCATAGT
Organism: uncultured Chitinophagaceae bacterium; assembly: GCA_963847085.1. Lineage (GTDB taxonomy): Bacteria > Bacteroidota > Bacteroidia > Chitinophagales > Chitinophagaceae > Ilyomonas. The sequence continues at coordinate 5,380 of CAWJYO010000007.1, forward strand.
ACTTTTTTGTTGCGGCATAGAGCCATTGAAGATCAAGCACTTCTTTGAGCCTGCGGTAGAAGTTGTCTTCCGGTACGCGCTGTGACAACTGAAAAGAAGTGAAGAGTTGTTCGGTGTATTCTTTCTTGCCTTGCATACAACAAGTTACTTCATCCTCATGCCTTTTTCAACTATCTTTATTCACATAATGTGAGTTGTGCAACAGCACAAGGGGTTTGGCGCTATTGGGGCAGGACGTTGTTAGCTTCGGCTGCGGTTCGCTATTAGCTTCGGTTTCGGCTTGACGTTAATAATTTAGCTTTTTGTTTTTACCTTCAACTTTTAAAACAATATTGGGCTTCAGTTGTCGGCAGACGTTTTTCAAATATCCCGACAACGCCAAGCCGGGTTCGTTGGGCGTCACCTTTTCGCCTATGTTGGTGTTCTTCACCAACATGTTTTTACGAGAATTTAGTTGATTAAGAACATCGAAAGGCAGGAATCAACACAGGTAGCAAAAAAAAGGCAAAAACAAAGAGCAGCTTTTTATAATCAGGTTTTGTTTTGCATCATATACTCTTTTGCGTGCAAACCTATAAAGTTGCGTAAAGCGAAATCTTAAAAAGCATCTTACCTCCAGCACAATAAAAAAGATATCGTTTTCAGTTATTTACACAAATCCAATAAAGAGTGAATCCAATAAAAATACTACAGGTTATCAGGCAGGGCAAAATTGGTGGTGGGGAAAGTTATTTGTTGAGTTTGGTTGAAAAGTTAGACAAAGAAAAGTTTGAGCCTGTTGTGCTTTCTTTTACTGACGGACCCATGATGGAAAGGTTGAAAAATATGGGTGTAAAAACGCATCTGGTTTATACCGAAACTCCTTTCGATGTCAGGGTTTGGAAAGGGGTAAGGCAGATTGTAAATGATGAAAATCCTGATATTGTTCATGCACATGGAACACGTGCTATGTCGAATGTTTTCAGCGCAGCCAAAAGCAAATCTCTTCCCCTGATCTACACCTGCCATGGCTGGTCGTTTCACACAGGCCAACACCCGGTTATAAAAGCGCTTCGTGTGCAAAGTGAAAAATATCTCACCCGTCAATCCAACATCAATGTATGCGGTGCAAAAACAAACCGCGATGAAGCCAGAAAAGTATTCGGAACCTTTGATGCCGAAATCATTTACAATTCCATTGATTCTAATAAATTCAATCCGTATGGAAAGTATAAAAATATCAGGCAGGAATTAAACATCGCCGGTGATGAAATACTCATCGGTTCGGTTGCAAGATTTACTTTACAAAAACAACCTTTACAGCTTATTGCTGCTTTTGCAGAAGTGAGCAAAAAAGTGCCCCGTGCAAAACTGCTGCTCGTGGGCGATGGTGAACTAAAAGAAGAGGTAAATGGCCTGATTGAAAAGCTGCAGTTGGGCGACCGCGTCATTGTACAACCATTCCGGCAAGACATACCCGATGTGTTGTCGGGCATAGACATTTTTGTTTTGCCTTCTTTATGGGAAGGATTTCCTATTGCATTGATTGAAGCCTTATCAATGGGCAAAGCAGTTGTGGCAACGGCTGTAAACGGCACGCCCGAATTGGTGCAGCATAACGAAAACGGTCTTTTGGTTGATACGAATGAATTGGAAAAGAACTTAACTGAAGCTATTACGAGATTGTGTTTGGATGAAGATTTACGAAACCGCTTGGCAAAAAATGCTATCAGCAGCACGTATCAAAAATATGATGTGGAAACAATGGTAGCTAAAAACGAACTATTGTATTACCGGCTTGCGGGAAACAAAAATCATTTGATAAATAATAAAAGAACGGTTGAGTTTATTAAGGCTTGATAATTCTCATTGCAATCGGCTATTTGTTTTGGGATGTTTGGTAGTGGTACAGTTTGAAATATTTCACTTAAAACCTGTCAGGTTATACGTTTACGATAATCGCTAAAAATAAGTAAACCTGACAGGTTATCGCCACTTTTTCAAACTGTACCACTACTGGACGTTTATGTTGCAACGGATGACAAGGAATAAATATGGTTTGTAAAACTATTCAACCACTAACCAGGTATAGCTGTCAGGCGCAAGCGTAATAGTTACTTCAATTTCGTAGTTGCGGTTCAGTTTGTATTCTTTGGTTTTGCCGCTTTTTTCAGAAACCTGTGCCGTTGTTGTTAATCCGGTATAATACAAAGGCAGCGTAATGGTTCGCTTCATTTTTTCGCGTAGCGGATTGTACAACATAACAAGCGCTTTTGTTTTTAACCCGTAATTTACATGCATGATACCATCCCAATCCCTGCCATCGGCGCGGCGCAAATGAATGATGTCTGAATTTAAAATATCGCGGTACTTTTTATACCAATCAATCACGCCAATAACCGTTTGTTTTGTTTCTTCGGTATCATACAATCTTGGCCCACGATAACATGCCTGCACACCGGCGCCATAATATTGCATCATCAATTGTTTATAATCTTGCAAGTGTGCCGAAAGTGGCTCCAGCACTGCATTTGAGTCGCCTCCCTGGTATTTGGTAAGCGGTACAAAACCCCAGCTCATACAAGGCGTTTTTTCCCACAAACCATCATAAATATTTTGCCGGTTTAAAATCTTCTGGTCTTCTCTCGGCAACGAAAAATTTACTTCGCGATAACCCAACGCAATTTTGTTTGTGCCATCCAAAAAATACCAGTCAGGTGCATTTACATAAATGCCGTGTTCGCTGCACCAGTGGTACAGGCTTTTTTGTAGCTCCATTTGCTTCCACTGGCTATCGTCTACATCTTTATGGCCGGGATGCGTTGTTGATGCACAAACGTCGCCGGGATAAGGCCCGTCGTTTTCAAATATGTCAAACTCGCATTGGCTCAAAAAGTGTTTTATTTTGGCAAGATAATGCAAGCCCCAGTTGCTTCCCATGCAAGGCGCTGCACCAAAAAAAGCAGCCGCATCAGGCTTGCCGGTTACCGGATCAATGACATCGTCTTTATCGCTTATTTTTCTTGAACTGAACAGGGAATAACCACCAATCATAATGCCTTTGTTATGGGCATACCGGCTTAATGTTTTCCATCTTTTTACATTCTGAGCAGAAGTGTCTTCCATATTGCAATGGCTGCCAAAGCTGAGGATAACGGCTTCATAACCGGTGGCTGCGCATTGGTCAATTGCTGCTTTTACTTCGTCATCGTTTTTGCTGATAAGGTGCATGAAAATGGGATTTTCCGTTGTCCATGGTGCAAGGGTTCTGTACATTTTTTTAATGCACAATCCTCTTCGCTCACGGTCGTAACTGTCCATCCCTAATTCGCAGGTGCGCACCGAAGTAAAAGTTTCATCAGGCTTTACATCAACCGCTGTAACTTTTTCGGGATACACCTGTAACAAACACGGTGTTTGATAATTATAATTTACTTGTGAAGTATAAACGCTGTCGGCATTCCAGTGTGTGGTTTGATCGCTGATATCGTAACGCATGGCATTGTTGAAAGCATAATTGGTTTCAACATAAATTCCGTGTTGCTTTTTCATTTGTTCGGTTGAGCCTACCACCGCGCTTTCTTCTTCCACCAAAGCCAGTTCTTCGTTTACTAATTTTCCGATGATGATGTTATGTGATGTTTTGTTTTCGACCGAAACAAATTTTAGGATCAAAGGAATACCATCGTACAGTTCATAATGCACGGTTACAATAACATTCTTGAGTGAGGGAACCGAAGATTGATAAACAAATGAAACGGTTTTGCCGGTGGGTTGTTGTTTGTTCATTGCCCAACCTTTTGGCTGCCATTTTACAAAAGGCTGGATGGAACTTACCGAATAAGAAACAAAAGAAAAGTCGTTGTTATGCGCGGTAAAATTGTTGATCCACGATGGTAGCAAATATGCATTCTCAGTTTGACCATACAAGCCGCCAACATTGTATTCCATGCCATCAATTGTAATCGATAGCTTCAGGCTTTACAGCTCGCAGCAATTGCTGGCCCGTGCTCATGTTGCGGTAATCAACACAGGCAAGATTTGGTTGAATGCGAAAGCTTCTTTTTAGCAGTCCGTTGAATAAAATAATTTCTTTTTCATCGTTGCTTCTGTACACCTGCGCTTTCGTGGTGATGGGTGTAATCAGCCAATCTTTATCATACTTTTTTTCTTTTGTGGCATCATACACGGGCAGGCTTTGTTGAGCCATCGTTGACAGTGCAAGAAATATGGCAAAACAAAAAAGCAGACTCTTCATTTTATCATTTTGCAACAAGATAACACGACTTGATATTATTTGTGCAAAAACAAAGGGGCAAACGTTTGCGTTATCTTTTATAGTAATGATTTATGTGTTATAATACCTACTCATGATTACCCAAAAAGTCAATCAAAGCTTTTAGGTCTGCTTCTTTTGCAAAGTCAATTTTGTGTTCAGAAAGGTAGGTATCCAAACCTTTGTTTTTGCCGAATAAATTACGCACATTTCTCATTGTTGCAGGCACAAAATGATTATAAGCATCACCTATGTATAGCGTACGACGCAATCCCGAAAATCATCTGTTTGTCGTCGGTCAGGTTTACCATGCGCGAACCGAGGTTTAAATAAGTTACATTATCTATGCCGCCCAATGATGTATAAGAATTATAAGCCGCGCCTTTTTTGATATCTGAAAGGCTCAACCTTTCATTCTTAGCTAGCTTCGCCTTCTTGTTTTCGGCTATCAGTTTCAAATAAACATTGTCGTAATAAAAGGTATCCTCGTTTATCGTTATGTATTGAATTGTTACTTCATTAGCCAGCGAAAGAGTATCACCTGATGGATTAATAAACTGCACCTCGCCTGCCAATAGATTATAGTTCAGCAGTGAGCTTCCTGCAGTACCATCTCTGAAATATACTTTGCCATAAATAAAGGCAGGGTATGAATATTTTAAAGAATCAGGTATCGCTGCAGCAATATCATTGTTACCCGATACCACCACTTTATTTTTCTGTGCTGCTATTTGTGAACAGATAAAGAAGCAAGCAAGAAGCGTTAGCCATTTCACTTTGATGATTGTAATATTTTGTAAGTTCAACATGCTGTTCACAGCATAAAAGTATTTATTCTTTCTGCTTTGTTCAATCTTACTAAAACATTCTTAGCCAATCTTGTAAAGGAAACGTTGAATACTAACTTGGTTTGTATTTGCTACTATAAAAGAAGATGTTTTGTCTTGCTAATCGTTCAATCCTTTTCCATTCAAAATCGGCTGCCTGCATTTTTCAATTCTTGCTTCACGGGTTTTAGATTGTTTGGGTTGAGAAAAATAAAGAAGATAGGCTCTTTGTCGTCCCGGAGTCAACGCTTCAAAAGCAGTTTTTAATGCATCGTCTTCATCTAATTTTTGTTGAAATTCCTGAGGCATGTTAAATTCAGCAGTCTTTTTTAAAGCTACTGTCAAACCGGCTCTTTCCACTTCAACCGCTTCATAAATATAAGCTTTCAAAACCGCTTCCTTTTCTACGATTTGCTGAGCAGAAGTAAAGCGAATCTGGCGTGCTGCCTGCACATTTTCCGTTTGTTGAATCAGAATTCCATCTGCATCCTGCAACAAGGCTCCTTTCATAAACAGGAGCGCACAGTATTCTTTAAACACGTGTATTAAAACAATATTTCTATCTTGAAATGTGTAACAAGGACATCCCCATTTCAGTTCTTCTGTTAAGCCACAGTGAAGAACAATGGTTCTCAACAGCTCAATTTCTTTCTGCCATTTTTGAGCTTTGGCAAAATAGAAATCAACTTTAGGATTGGTGTTGCTCTTTGTCATGGTATGTTATTTTAATCTGCCTGCGATTTCTTGTATCCGGTTATGTGCCAAATTGATTCCTTGTGCAAAAGGCAACTTCAGCACCTGGTCTCTTTGTTCAACCGATTCATAAATTACATGCATGGTGAGTTTGCTGGTGTCATCAGTAAGTTGTTCAAATTCATAAATCTCAAGCTGAACGCCAAAAGGCGTATTTTCCATTTCAAAGGTCCGTGTGATTTTCCGGTTCGGATTAAACTCATGGATTACACCATTTGCGCTAAAATACTTTCGTTTCCTTTGGCATCGGTTGTTTCAAACTGATAACTGCCATGCTTTTTACTTTCAAGTTTCAGCACTTTCGTTCCCATCCATTGCTCAACAATTTCCGGCTCTGCATACGCTTTAAAAAGTAATTCCAATGGCAAATCAAATTCCCTTGTAATCACCAATTCCTGTTTGCCGTCTTCGGCATTGATTTTTGTTTTTTGTTCCATATTCTGTTATTTTTTTGTGTTTGTATTTTTTCATAATGGTTTCTAATTTATTAAACCTGTCATCCCACATTTTGCGGAATGGCTCAATAAAGTCGGCTACTTCTTTCATTTTTTTTGCATTGATGTGATAGTAAATTTCCCTGCCGTTTTGTTTTTGTTCCAAGTAATTCGCACTCGGTAAGTATTTGCAGGTGTTTTGAAACAGTTGGTCTTGCCGTGTCGAAGTTTGCAGCTATGGCACCGGCTGTCAAGGATTGCGAAGCAACCAATAGAAGTATAGCCCTTCTCGTCGGGTCGGCTATGGCTTGAAATACATCTCGTCTTAAATTCATTGCGTAGCTATTTGACTACAAATATATGTGTAGTTATTTAACTACGCAAATATTTTATACGATTTTATTGATAAAAGTTTTGTTCACCTTTTTTGTAGGAATATTGGCCGTAACAGATTTTATAATAAGATTTATACGAGGGAAATATCGTAATGGTAAGTGCATTTATTATTGTGTAATTGACTTGTTTTTACAACAAATCAACCTTTGGTTTTGCCTATTTTTTCGCATTAAAAAATGTATAATAATTTACAATAGTATCTTCGCCAGTCCGCACTGGATACGGCTTTTGCAGATGTGGCAAAGTATGTGATACATTGTGAAAAGAATATTGAAACTTGTGGAATGAAAACAGCCCAATGGAATAAAACGGCAATCCAATGGAAGCCCGACTTTTTTGATTTTGCCAATACATGCCTTGTGCTGGCGCCCCATCAGGATGATGAAACATTAGGCTGTGGTGGCTTGATTGCTTTGTTAAGAGAAAAAAACAAGGAAGTGTTTGTATTGTTTATTACAGATGGCAGTGCTTCTCATCCAACCTCAAAACAATATCCTGCGGGGCGGCTATCTGCTTTGCGTAAAGAAGAAGCAATAAAAGCTTTACAAGTGCTGGGTGTTCCGCAAGTCAACGTATTTTTTTTACACAAAAAAGATGGTGCGCTTCCTGCTGAAGGCGAGCCCGATTTTGAACAAAATGCGGCCCAGCTTCATGTTTTAATCACTTTGCTTTCGCCCGATTTGGTATTGGTTCCTTACGAAAAAGATCCGCATCGCGACCATCGAGCCACCTGGCAAATGCTGATGCATTCGAACAAAAACATACATGCAAAATTTCGCATTTTGCAATATGTAATCTGGCTGCACGAGCGGGGCGAAAATGACGACATGCCAAATGACGAAGTGGTTCATTTTATTGACATTTCGAAATACAAAGAGCTAAAAGAAAAAGCTATTGCAGAGCATCAATCGCAAACCACAAGGTTGATTGATGATGATCCCAACGGCTTTATTCTTTCGCCTCAGGTATTGTCTAAATTTATAACCAACAAAGAATTTTATATCGAACAAACTGTATGAAAAATTCATTGCCTGCCGACTATTTTTCCCATGTTTACAACAACAGTAACGACCCGTGGAATTTTGAAACCAGTCCTTATGAAAAAGCAAAGTATGAAGCAACAATTGCTGCATTGCCAAAGCAACAATATAACAAGGCTCTGGAATTGGGTTGTTCGATTGGCGTGCTCACTGCGATGCTGGCAAAGTGTTGCAGCCATTTGCTTGCTACCGACATTAGCGATGCACCTTTGCAAAAAGCAAGACAGCGTTTGAAAGACGAGCCGCATGTTTCTTTTGTGCAGGCCGCAATCCCTGCCGACTATCCCCATGAAAAGTTTGATCTTGTTGTGATGAGCGAAGTGGGTTATTATTTATCAAAAGAAGATCTGGAAAAAGCAAAAGAAAAAATCATTGATAGTTTAGAAAAAGGTGGCGATCTGATGATGGTGCATTGGCTGCCTGTTGTGCCCGATTATCCACTCACCGGCGATGAAGTACACGATTTGTTTTTGCACGATAAACACTTGCGACATCTGTTTGGAAAACGGGAAGAGAAGTATCGGTTGGATGTATTGAGAAAGGTGTAAACAGGCTTTGGTTTTGCCCCTATTTTAAGCTTTCAATCTGCATCGCAATTCAGTAATGGCTTTTTGTATCGGTATCCAGGTTTGTTTTTTTCGCCAATGTCCGGTGTACATTTTAAATTCGGTTTTCTCCCAAAACTCGCCAAAGTACACCGAAATATCCATCTCATTAATCAGCCATTTGGGTGAAATTCCAATCACAGCAGCAACCGATGAAATGCAATGATGGAACTCTTTTTTTTCTTTCCGCATACGCCAGCACGATCGAAGCTCGCGCCTTGCCCTCCATTTTTCTTCCAATGTTTTTGCCGATTCTACCAACACCGAAACATTGTGTCTTTTGAGGTTGCTTAACTCTTTTAGATGCACCGATAAACCGGCTTTTACCCGCCCTTTGATGCGCGATGAAGTATAAACTTTTACCAGCGGCGACTTTCGCACTTTGGCATCTACGCGATACAAAGCGCGGCTAAAAGCTTCATCTTCCAAAAACGGAATTACGGGCAGCCTGCCTGCCCTGTGGTAAGCCGAACAGCGCACGGCAAGGCTTGCCCCAAAACATTGGAAATGGGGACTTTTTATCGCATCAGTAGGGTCAATCAGGGCTTCCAAACGTGCCGATAAGTAGCGATAGGTGGTGTCTTGTAAATAATATAGTTTGCAATCGGGTGCTATGTCTCTCGTTAGAATGCGCCCGCCAACTGCATCGCAGCCACCATTCATTTCGTTCAGTGTATTTACAATCCAGGCTGCATCTACTTCGGTATCGCCATCAGTAGAGAGAATAATTCCATCTCTTCCGTTGATGTTATGCCTGCGGAAGGCTTCATCCATCAGCAGTCTTCTCACAGTGCCAATATGGGCTTTGCTTTTATCCAATTCAATCTCGGCAATATGAAGCGAAAGTTGCGGATATTGTTGCTGATAGGCTTTGGCAACAGCGTAAGTTTCATCGGTACAATTGTTTGCCAGCAACAGAATTTCATACGTTTCAAAAGGTAATTGCCTTCCGTTCTCATCGGTCTGCAACCTAAGCGCATCAAGGGTTTTGATGATATTAGCAGCTTCATTTTTTGCGGGTATAATTACTGAGGCCAGCATTTGCGGATGCGGCGGTTGTTCAAACAGAACAATGGGAGAATAATCATCTGCCGACAGTCTTCGTTTCCGGCGTTTGTTTCTTTGAATGGCAAGGTTTAATGCTTCAGTTCCGGTGGCGCGGATTGCACTGATATTTTTCATGTCGCTTGTATATGATACAATAGAGGTAATAAGCGCATTACCAATAAGATGCCACAACATCAGTAAAACAAAAGATTATCGTTTGTTTGAAAAAAAGAGGGTAATGTATCCCTTTGAATTTGTCCCGCAGATTTCGCCGATCTGCGCAGATAAAGGGTTTCAATCTGCGGCTATTTGCGTCATCTGCGGGACACTGTATTTTCAAACTGAGACACGACTAAAAAAGTGCACATCCTACTCTTTTACCAGATCAGGCTTTACTTTTGCAGTTGAAATAAGCAGTGGTTAGCCTGGTGAAAACTTTTGTTTCTTTTCTTTTGATTTTGCTTTTTGCAACACAAACGTTTCGCTCGTTCGTGTTGGATGCCCTTTTTGTCTGTAACCAAAATTATGTGGCGCAAAACTTATGTGTCAATCAAAGTAAACCGCAGCTTCATTGCAATGGCAAGTGTTATTTATCGAAGCAAATTCAAAGCGAAAACAAAAGCGAATCAGGAACCAACACTACCAAAAAAGAAATGGGCGATGCCACTTATTTCTTTCCTTCTAATAACCATATTTCAATAACGGTTTCTTTTTCGCAAAGTCTTATCTCTATTGGGTTTTACTCTTTGTTTTTGCATGATTATTCTGGTTCTCTTCTCAAACCGCCGCGGCACTTTTTCGTGTAATTATTCTCTTTATTTTCTTAGATAATGCAACCCCTTAAGGTTGTACACTCGTATTCTTTTAATAAAATGAATGACATGAGAAAGTTCCTGTTTTCAATTATCTTGTTATGTTTTGCTTCTTCCTTATTGGCCTGCCCGTTTTGTGGCTGTGGTTCCGGCAATGTTTACATGGGTTTATATCCCGATTACAAACACCAGTTTTTTGGTTTGCGGTATAATTATTCAAGTTTTCATACTGTACTGGCCAACGATCCTTCACAGTTCAGCCACAATACATACAACAGCGTAGAGTTTTGGTATGGAGCGCATATCACTCAAAAATTTCAGGCGCTTTTGTTTGTACCGTATTTTATGAACAGGCAGGTAGATGATGATGGTATCTCTTCAAAAAATGGTTTGGGCGATATTACGGTGCTGGGTCAATACCAGGTTTTTAATAAGGTAAAAATGAATACGAAAAAGCATTCCTCTGTACAACAACAGTTGTGGCTGGGCGGCGGTTTTAAATTGCCAACCGGCGTTTTTGGGGCTGATGTTTTAGATTCTACCACAACGCTTGCCGATATAAATGCACAACTGGGAACCGGCAGCGTTGATGTTTTGCTCAATGGCTTGTATAGCCTGCGTGCCGGTAATTTTGGTGTGAATGTAAATGCAAATTACAAAGTCAACACAGCGCATAATGAGGTTAAATTCGGAAACCAGCTATCGCTGAATAGCATTGCTTATTACCGCGTTGGGCTCCGCAATTCATCGCTTAGCCCAAACATCGGCATCAATTACGAGCATACCGAAAAGAGCAATCTGCCTTCTGTTTTAAAAGATTTTGTGCCTTATACGCAAAGCCATGTTTATATGGGTTCGCTGGGCATAGAGTATAATATTAAAAGCATAGGAATTGGTGTAACAGCACAAATGCCTTTACAACAAAATTTTGCGGATGGTCAGACAAAGCTCAATTTCAGAGGTTTGGCGCATGTTACTGTTGCAATATAAGGTTTAAAAAAAGGCGCAAAAACAAAAGACAGCTTTCAAAAGCTGTCTTTTGTTTTATAGGAATAATAGATTAAACGACTATTCGTTTATCAGAACCTTTTCATTGATTCGGTTAGTCAAGCCGTCACAGCGAGGTACAAAGCAGTCTGTGCTATACATCGCAAACTATTTGTAGCTGATCATCGTTTTATCAACCAATATCACATCACAAATCTAAAATCTCAAATCCACAGACTGCTTCGTTCCTCGCGCGACGAATCTTCCTTACTGTTAGTTGCAATAAGCGAATAAGCATTATAAATTGTTGTAAAAACAAACCTCTCATCTCATGCAATCGCCATCGTTTTGTTCCACTTGTTTTTATAATCAACCGGCGATACACCTGTTATCTTTTTAAAGATCGTTCTAAAAGCTTTCGTGTCAGAATAGCCTACTTCATACATCACTTCACTGATATTGCTGCGGCCCCTTTCAAGGCGTTTTTTGGCAGCTTCAATTTTTACACGTTGTATGTATTCAACAATGGTATTGCTGGTTGCTTTTTTAAACCTGCGTTCAAAATTGCGTCTGCCAATGGCAAACATCGAAGCCAGTCCATCTACCGTAAGCCTTTCTTCAAAATGTTGTTCGATAAACTCTTGTGCCTTGCGTATGGGTTCGTCTTCATGTTCTTTTTGTCCCTGAAAAATAATAAACGGCGATTGGCTTTCGCGTTCCATTTCTATGGCAAACACTTTGGCATTCATAATTGCCATTTCGCGACCAGCATATTTTTCAATCAGATACAAAATCAAATTCAGATAGGAGTAAGCGCCACCGCTCGAATAAATGCCTTTTTCATCGGTAACTACTTTTTCGGGTATTAAATATACCTGCGGAAACATCTTTCTAAATTCATTGGCGGCAAGCCAGTGCGTTGCACATTTCTTTCCGTTCAGCAACCCGGTTGAAGCCAGTAAAAAAGCACCCATACAAAGGCTCGCTATTTCGGCGCCTTGGGCGTGCTGCTGTTGTATCCAGGGCACAAAAGCATGGTTGATTTGTAAAGCATTTTGAATGTCTCCATCTAATGCGGGAATGATAATTAAATCGGTTGATTTTACATCACGTAGCAGCGCATCTGCATGAATAGTTACCAGGCCTCCGCATAACGTTGTTTCTTTTTGCAAACCCACCAATTGCAGCTTAAAAAGAGGCGATTCGTTTTTCATCTGTAAAAACTGATTCACTTGTGTGAACAATTGCCTTGGACCTTCGATGCTGCCTAAAATAGCACCGTTTGGAATTAAGATGGAGATGTGTTTCATGCAATAAAAATAAGGTCTTTTTTGTCGTAATCCACCTTGCAGTTTGACGTTTTTGCACCGTTTTGTTTTGCTAAAAATTGTAGTATATTTGCTTTGCCAAACAAAACAGCGCAATTCATCAACAATTACAAAAACCAACTGCTTCAGCCATTCACATTTATTATTCACTATAAAATCAATCAACATGACAATGCAGGTAACACCTTACTTATTTTTCAATGGCAATTGCAAAGAAGCCGCGACCTTCTACCAGCAATGCCTTGGCGGCTCTTTATCGCTAACAACGGTTGGCGAAACAACAGTATCTGACCAGATGCCTTCCGACAAAAAAGACATGATTATGCACAGTAGTTTACTACGCGAAGGCGTTCTTTTATTCATGGCTTCTGATAACATAATGAGCGATACAAAAGAAGGCAGCCAGATTGTTTTATTCATCAATTGCACCAGCGAAAGTGAACTCAATGATGTCTTCTCAAAGCTATCTGAAGGAGGCAATGTTTCTCATCCGGTAAAGAAAGAATTCTGGGGCGCATTGTTCGGTCAGTTGACTGATCAATTTGGTATTGCGTGGATGCTCTCTTATGATGAAAATCATGCTTCCTGAAAATGAAACCGCCAGGACGCGAGGACACTAAGTTTATCTGTTTCTTTTTATTTCTTTTTCTTCGCGCCTTTGCGCCTTCTTGGTTCAAACAAATTTTAAACATTATCTCACACAATTATTATCTAACAAAACAAAAACAAAACAGTTATGGCAACGTTTCATCCGTACCTCAATTTCAATGGTAACACAGAAGAAGCTTTTACTTTTTACAAATCAGTTATCGGCGGCGATTTTGCTTATTTTCAAAGGTTTAAAGATGCGCCCGGAGGCGAAAATATGTCTGCCGAAGAAGGCAATAAAGTGATGCACGCTGCGCTGCCTTTGGGTGGCGGAACTATATTAATGGGAACCGATGTAGGCGGCAACATGCAACCGGTAATAATGGGAACCAATTTTGCCATTTCCATTGCGCCCGAAAGCGAAGAAGAAGCGCACCGTTTGTTTAACGGGCTTTCTGCCGGTGGCGATGTAGCGATGCCGTTACAAAAGCAATTTTGGGGCGATACATTTGGCTGGTTTACCGATCAATTCGGCATCAAATGGATGATGAATTACAGTGATAAAAAAGAACAGTAATCTGATTTATGATTTGGGATTTATGATGGCTGGAAACCACAACAGCAATGGCTTGCAGTAAAGAACAGATACTATAGATATTGAAAGGACTATACAGGATTTACGATAAAACAAAAGCTGCATCCAGAAGTATGATGCAGCTTTTGTTTTTACCATAATAATTTGTATTTGATTGCTCTCTGCTTCTGTTCACCATTAAGCGTTTATTGGTAAGAATTCCAGCCATCACAAATTAACTCACAAATCATAAATCGCACTCTTATCTTATCAATGCAACGGTGCCTTTTACGTTGTAGGCTTCACCGGCATCGCAGGTAGCTTCAATAATGTAAACATAAGTGCCGGTGGGCATGTAAGCGTTGTTGCACATGCCATCCCATTGGCCATTCACATCATACGGGCTTACATTGTTTCGTTCAAACACTTTATTGCCGTTTCTGGCAAAAATGACAAAGTGCTTAATGTTTTTTATACCGTAACCACTTACACCAAAACGGTCATTTCTGCCATCACCGTTTGGACTGAATGCTTCGGGGATGCCGATCGTGCTTTCTTTGCAAACCACTGTTATAGATAGCGTGTCCGAACCTTTGCAACCATAGCTGTCCGTACCTTCTACCTGGTAGTGAATGTTCTGCCTTGGCTTGCTCGTTGGTGCATCGCAATTGCTACAGCTCAGGAACAAAGCGGGTTGCCAGTTCCATTTTACAATATTGCTGGCCGAGGTAGCCCATAGCGGTGTTGGCGCACCAACAGGTGTGGTAATATTGGTGCTGTTGTTGGCTATCTGGATAACAGGATTGTTTCGTACAATCACTTGCACATGAGCAGTGTCGGTAAAACATTTGTATGCATCGGAGCCTACTACAGTATAGGTTTTGTTTTGTGCAGAATCTGTAGTAGAAGGATTGGGAATATTGTTAGCCGTCAGATCGCTTCCATCAATCCAGTTATAAACATCTGTACCCGATGCAGATAAACTTACCTTATTGCCTGTGCACACATTCACTACCGGGGCAGCCACGGCAAGTTGCTGATGCTTTGTAACCTGCACAGTAAGCGAGTCCCAATTTTTACATCCAAAATTATCAATGGCAAGAACGGAAACTTTGGTATCAGCCGACGGCAGCAAATGTGGATTAGCCGCATTGGACCCGTTAAAAACCGTATTATTAATCGTCCATTCATACGTTTTGCCGTTGTGTGCGGTCAACTGTACCGAATCGCCAAAGCAAACCCGTTGTGCCGATGCTGTTAAGTTTACCAACGGTTCATCATGCACGGTGAGTTGATGATGAGCGGTATCGTAGCAATTGCCAATGCTGGCAACAAGATAAATATTGTTAACCCCGGCAGCATTGTAAGTTTTCGGGTCGGGGTTTTGTTTTGCTGAAGTTGTTCCATCGGGAAAATGCCAGAGGAATTTGGGTGAGGTAGTGGTTGTTGAAACAGAAGTAAAAGTAACCGTACCATTCTTACAAAGGTCTATCGGTGCATTGATAAATACACTCGGCGTTGACGAAACAGCAACCGTATCGTGCAATTCCTGTTTGCAACCAAAGTTAGATGTGGTTCGCAACAACACAGGATAAGAACCCACAGCTGTATAGGTAAGGGAAGCCGATTTTACAGAAGCTGAATCTTTGCCATCGCCTAAGTTCCAGAAGTAGCTTAACGTGTCTGTGCTGCTTTTTGGTTTTGCATCAAAAGCAACCGCGCTGCCCAAACACACAACCGAATCAGATACCAGCATCGTTACATCGGGACGCGAATGAATGGTTAGTTTCTGATAAACCGTATCGTTACAATCCGTTCTTATTCAACCATAATGTTATGGTGCTATTGCCGGAAGCAGTAAATAGTTGTGCAGGCGGATTTTGTAATGTGCTGCTATCTTTTTGAAACTGCCATTTGTAAGAGAGCGTATCAGCACCATTTGTTTTTACCGCAGAAAAGGCAACGGGTGTATTCTCACAAAACTCGCTGAGCCCGTTGATGGATGCAAAATGAGGATCGGTATAAGCAACCTGCGTGTTCATTGTGTCTTTACAGCCATAAGGCGATGTGGTTATCAGCGATACAGGATATACACCGGAATGGGTGTAGGTAGTGATGCCTGTATCTTTTGAAGAAGCAGGACTGCCGTTTCCAAACTGCCATGTGTAACTGAGCGTTTGTCCGTTATTGCCTGCAACGCTGAAAGCGGTTGGAATAAAGTTTACCGCCATTTGATGGCATTGGAAAATAGAATCTTTACGAAGGCTGATGTGCAGGCTGTCAATGGCTACGGGCGTAGCTAATGAATACGAAGCAGAACATTGCATACTATCCTTTACTGTTAAGGTAGGCATGTACACATTGGGTGTTCTGTAAAGGTGATGAGCCACCGAATCGGTTGAAGACTTTCCATCGCCAAAGTCCCAAAGCAAAGAAGCCGTATTGTTTGTTTTTGCCGTAAAAACAACATCACGCGAACCGCATCCTGTCAGCGCATTTGCCATCAACGTGGCCGTAGGCCCAGCGATGTTAATGTACTCCCACGATGAATCATACGTGTTATTGGGATAGTAGCCGTAAATGGTAACTTTATAAACACCCGGTTTGTAGTAAGTATGCGTTGGCTTGGCTACATTGCCTGCAGTAAGGCTGTCGCCGAAGTCCCAGCTAATAGCTTTGAAGTTGATGGATTGATTGGTAAAGTTAATAAGCAGCGGCGGGCAAGTGCTCGCAGGGTTTAAATACTTGGCAGTATAAATGAACTTAAGATTGGTATTTTTTACATGCACAACCGAAGTGGCAATGTTGGTGCATCCTGTAACGCTGCTTGTTGCAGTTAGCGTAACGGTATCATCGCTGTATTGTTTGTAAACATGAGTAACGCTGTCTTTGTTTGAACCAGCATTGCCTCCATCTCCAAACTGCCATGTATAGCTATTGCTGGCTCTGATAGCAGAGCCCGAATCGGTACCATTCACAAAGGTTTCTGTTGCATTGGGCAGGATAGGGTTTTGTGCAATCGTAAACTTTGCCTGTGGTCCTTTTACGGTTACATTATTGGTTGGATAATAAGCCGTGTCTGAACAATGGTTGGCATCAGTAACAACCAGTTTTACTTTGTAAGTTCCGGGGTTCAGATAGAGATGAGATGCATTTGCCGGTGTAGTTATCGTATCAGCCATGCCATCTCCATACAACCATTTCCAGGTTTTAATTGGAGTGACGCCATCCCCCTTTGAAATATCGGTAAAAACAACTTTGTCTGATAAGCAGGGCGTGTTGTTTCCAATTCCAAAGCCAGCTGTTGGTCCGTTCACCTGAACTGAAATATAATTAGTTGTATCAGCGCAGCCAAACCCATTGGATGCAGTAATCAAACGCAGGCTGATATTGCCCTTGTTAAGCTTGCTGATGTTGATGTGAAAAGGGTTTTGATAAGTTTTATCGTAGGGTGTAAATGTGCCTGTGAACTTATTAGTGGTGTCGGCGTACTGAACTGCTGTTACTACATAAGGTGGCTGATATCCAAAGGGGCTTCCTTGCATGCCTGAAACAAGCGTATGCAATGTATCGTTAGCACAAAGCAGCGTTTGACTGGTAGATAACAATGGGGTTTGTTTTGTAAGCACCCGCACCCACAGCGAATCTTTGGCTGTACAGCCACCAGTGGTGGTAGTAAGCACAGTATTGTAAACGCCCGTAGTAAGGTAATGGTGAGCCACAGCAGTATCTCTGTTGGCAGCGGTGTAGTTGTAAGGGGCTGATCCATCGCCAAAGTTCCAGCTATAGGTTAGCGGCCCTATGCTGCTTTCTTTCAACACAACTTTCAATCTGTCGTTACAATTGTATGCCACGGCAGAAATTTTAGCAAACGGCGGAAGTACGTTTATATAAATTGGTTTGGTAACCGTATCGTTACAGCCATGGTTGTTAATGGCAAGCGAAACAGTAAATTTTCCGTTGGAAAGGTACTGATGCGTGTAAAGGGTATCTCCTTTCACAGGTGTGTAAACGCTGCCCGCATCACCAAAGCTCCAGTAATAAGCGCCTACCAGGCTGTCGGGGTTTCCGGTAACTTTAAAATTAATCAGTTTGTTGCCGCAAACTATTGTATCGGCAGCATTTACCACCGAAAATTTAAAATTCGGCTCATCACCAATATACACTTTTATCCGGGCAGTATCGGTGCAGCCAGTTGCTGTTTTGATTTTTAAAAACGCAGAATAAGTGCCTATGCCTGGAAACGTATGTTGTGGCGTATCGGCGGATGAGGTAGCATTGTTATCGCTGAACGTCCAGTTGTATTGCGCAATGGGAAGGGTAGAAGTAGCTTTAAAAGTAGTGGCCAGATTATGGCAGCCAAAAACCCCTTCGGTACTGGTTACCGTTGTAGTGGTTTTGGCAATGGTTACCAGCTGCCTGATGCTGCCTGTGCAACCGGATGCATTTGTTACGCGTAGCATAACATTATATGTTCCTGCACCAGGATAAACGTAAGTTGGGTTTTGGGTAAAATCAGACGGATGAAAAATGCTTTCATTGGTGTTATTAAAATCCCATTCCCATTTTACTGCGCTTGTAGCTCCTTCCTTAAAACTTGCAGCGGGTGTGGCGTTACAAAATCCACTAAGCTGATAACTAAAAGGCAAAGCTGCGGGCGAGGGCTTCGCCTGTACTGTTTGCGTAGCGGTATCGGTGCAGGTGCCATATACATTCAGCAATTGCACCGTATGCAAGGCTGTATCGGTAAAAGATGCAGTGTATTGATGAACGGCACTGGCAACGACAGCACCATCTAATAGCCACACAGGATTAGCCGTTTGAGGGCTGCTGTTATCAGTAAAAGTAAAAGGGGCATTGGCGCAAAAAGAAGAGGGTGCTGTAATGCCGCTTTTTGTACTTGCCACCGTTATTGTTGTGCCTGCCGATGTATCGGTACAGCCTTCCTTGCTCGTAGCAGTCAGCTTCACAGTAAACTTTCCTTTTGTAGCATAACTATGTACCGCATTGGTACTGTTACTGGTGGCGCCATCACCAAAACTCCAGAGATAAGTAGCCGGCGTGGCACCACCTGTGGTTGTATTGGTAAAACTAACGCCATCAGTAAGATGACAAACTGTAGTGGCACTGGTGCTGAAGGCTGCGTTGGGTGCTGCCAACACGGTAACAACATTGGGCAGTGTAACCGATGCCATGCAACCGAAACTATTGGTTAGCGTTAAGCCTGCTTTTATATTGCTGCCGGATGCATAAATATGGTTTATGGTGCCTGCTGTAGTATCGGCTGTGTTGCCATCTCCAAAGTCCCATAAATAGTTACTGATCGTTCCGTCTCCGGCGGTTGAAGTACTGGTAAATGTAAGGCTGCCATTAGCGCAAACTTTACCAATGTTAGGAGCAAAGTTGACTACAGGAGCTTTATAAACAACAATGGGATGAGTAGCTGTAAATGTTTTCCCTCCATCGGTTACGGTTAACGTTGCCGTGTAACTTCCACCCGTTAAATAGTTATGAGTGAACATATCATTGGGAAGGAATGGAACAGAAGCACCTTCACCAAAATTCAATGTATAAACTGCACCTGCCGAAAACCCTGTAGAAGTGTTAGAAAATGTTGCTTTTACCGAATAACAGCCCTTATCCGACGACACTGTAAAAGAAGGTGTTTGCGCAAAGAGTTTAGATGAAAAAGCCGTTAGGCATATCAGCAGTAGGTTGAAGTAAATTTTTGCCATGAGCAGTTGTGTTGGGATAATAGTTCCGGTTTGTTTTTTGAGTTTTGGTGGGCTAAAAGTAGAATTTTTTTAAATAAATTAAAAAAATATTAAAAAAAATAGTAGGGAAGCTATTGCATCAGTTTGAAAATGCCGGGCTTCGCCATTCCGCAACACCTGTCCCTATTCATCGGGATGTCCTCAACACGGGCTTGCACCTTTACGTTTTTAATAGGGCTTTAGCTTGTGGCCTCTTTAGCGCCATGCGGAGCCTGCCTACCGGATAGGCAGGTCTGCTCTCATGAATGTAAACAATTTATTAAGCGATAAACACATTCATTTCATTTCAATATCTTCATACATCAATCATCAAAATATTTTCCTGCAAAAACAAATCGAAAAGAGCTGCCGGCTTATAGCCATCCTAAAATAACCTTTACTAAATATTCGCATATACGAACTTATATCGTCACTGTGAGCCTGCCTGTCTGGTAGGCAGGGCACGAAGCAGTCTATGGATAGATAAATGATGATCTCTACATGTTTATTGATAAAACAATGACGACTTATAAACACTACCTAATTTGTTGCCTGTTCAACCTGACAGGTAACAAAGTAGGTAGTCAATGGCTCTAAAATGCAGCCAACACTATTGGTGTAATACTGCTTTTTGAGAGTTCGCCTTATTCTATGATTTCAAGCTCGTCAATGCGTTCAAAGTGCTTTCTGTTTAGAGGCGCAAAGCGAAAATTGTTAGTTATGGCCGTTGCAGCAATATAAGGTGGGCCAAATTAATTTGTTTACGCTTTTGTTTTAATTGTCTGTTTATGGTTACAGCTTGTTTTACAACGTTCTTATCAAAAGGTAATACGTTTATTTTTTCCAAAAGGTCCTCCCAAAACGGTAGTTGTGCTGTTGTGGCGCCTGAATACACTTCATATTCTGTTATCGCCGAAATCTGGAAGGGATAGCCTTGCAGTGCGAGCTGTACAAATCTGGAATTGGTTTTCTCTGATTTCCTAAAAAGGTCAATAAGAATAGAAGTGTTTGCCAATACTATTTTGTCCGCCATTGGTTGATAGCTTTTTATCGTTTTCGCCACCTCATCTAATTGTTTCTTACTATAGGTCGGGGCAGATAACAGTAATGAAACCAAATCAGAGTTTTGCTCTTGCCCTGCTACTTTTTCTTCGACTTCTCTTTTGAGTTTTGTCCAATGAAAAGGAGTCATAAAAGATGATGTATAATAAAGAATATAGGTTTCAAATTTTTGTTAGTGTACCCCTTTGAATCGTTGCTGATAAAAATTCCCGGGTGGCAGCTTTTAGGTAGCATCAACAAATGGCAGAAAAGAGAGCTTCTTACCTCGCAGCAGGAATAAGTATGCCTATAAACACTTCATGCCAACAGGATTGTGAGGCCGCCGTTTAGTTTTGCCTTATAATCGTTCTTGCAGGCGGCTTTGTGCTAAAAAGCGCCTAATGAAATAGGGATAATGCAGTAGAGGAAGAAGGCACTTGCTATTCCGCACAGTCTCTTTTGAATGGACCAATGACGCTTCTTAGTCTTGTCCCTTCTTCCGCTTCTGTTCTGATTCCTTTTTATATTCACAAATCTCTTCCTATTTTCTACCTCTAACAAACATAGAATGACGAGATGATGCGTTTTCAAAATAACCACAAGTGTTTGTTTGATACTAATTTCATGTTCTTAAATTTTTTTGTATGAAAACAAAACGGCTGTGTCTTCTTTTATCTATACTTATTATTAAACTCGCAACTGCACAACCGGTAAAGGAGCATGGGAGGCTGCACGTTAGCGGAACGCAGTTGATGGATGAGCACAACAACCCTGTTGTGTTGCGTGGTATGAGTTATGGCTGGCACAACCTGTGGCCCAGGTTTTACAACGAACAATCGGTTGAATGGCTTGCGAAAGATTGGCATTGCAGTGTGTTGCGTGCAGCTATGGGTGTTGAACTGAATGACAGCGGTTATTTGCACCAGCCAAAATGGTCAACACAAAAGATAGAAGCGGTTGTAAATGGTGCAATTAAGCAAGGCATTTATGTGATTATTGACTGGCATTGCCACAACATAAAGCTACCGGAAGCAAAAGCTTTTTTTGAGAAGATAGCAAAGCAGTACAACTCTTATCCCAACATTATTTATGAAGTGTTTAATGAACCGGATTATGAAAACTGGGACAGCGTGAAATTCTATTCCGAACAAGTAATTGATGTCATTCGCAAATACGACAAAACCAATTTGATTTTGGTGGGTAATCCGCATTGGGATCAGGACATCAATCTGGTAGCTGACAACCCCTTGAAAGGCTATACCAATATCATGTACACCGTTCACTTTTATGCTGCTACACACAAGCAGTGGCTGCGCGACAGATGCGACTCTGCGCTGGCGAAAGGCATCCCTATTTTTATTTCTGAATCAGCAGGAATGGAAGCGAGTGGTGATGGGCCTTTGAATGAGGAAGAGTGGAATAAATGGATAACATGGGCAGAACAAAGAAAGATAAGCTGGATAACCTGGAGTGTATCTGACAAAGACGAAACTTGTTCTGTATTGCAAAAAAGCGCTGCCTCAACCGGCAACTGGAAAGCAAGCGATATGAAAGAATCCGGTAATAAAGCAAGAACGCTGTTAAGAAAATACAATCCATAATGTTTATTTGAAAGAGCTTTCTTCTTTCCTCTTACCGTTTTGCTTTCTTTCCACGGGCTTAGCGAATCTCACTTTTAACCAGTGTTTGTTGCTGATAAAGACTGTAAAAGAAAGCAATAAAGTGTTCTACTAATTCCTCGATTAACAGCAACCCAAAAGGTAAGGATATGATCAGGAGTAAGCTTGTTGAAGAATATTTGGTATTAAATATTTGAATTAATTTTATTTTAATGTGATATATTAATCAAATAACAGCTATGAAAGATTGATATTAGAAACAATAATTTTAAAATATTTTTTGGTCGTTTGCAAATATTTCTATTATCTTGCTTTTAAATTAATAAAGTATTTTTTATTTTATATGAAAAGAACATTAGCTACTATGTTTTAAATGTGTTCACATTCTCGAAGTCAGATTTATTGTTTTTTACCTATCTCATTTCGAAACCAATTTCTAACCATTGCCGCCAGTAAGATTTTTATTGATAAAACAAAACACAAATGAAAAAAACCTTACTGATCTTCTCTGCTTCTTTTATGCTACTGACGCTCCTGAAAGCACAGGATTCTACTGCTAAAAAAGCCGATTCGGCAATTGAAGTTGCCGGTGTAAAAATTACAGGTTCGGCTGATGTTTATTATCGTTACAATTTCTCAAACCCTAAAACCGGCTTTACCAACAACTACACTTCTTTTACCAATTCGCAAAACAGTTTTGAACTGGGCATGGCAAGCCTTCAGGCATCGCACAGCTTTGGAAAAGCCAGCGTCTTTGCCGATTTAGGTTTTGGCAGAAGAGCCGAAGAATTCAATTATCCCGATGGTGAAAAAAGTGTTGGCAAAGATGGCTTTCTTACAATGGCTGCGGTGAAGCAGTTGTATGTAAGTTATGCCATTACCGATAAATTTAAACTCACCATGGGCAAATGGGCTACGCACATTGGCTATGAACTGGTAGATGCTTACTTAAACCGCAATTACAGTATGGATTATATGTTTTCGTATGGTCCGTTTTCTCACACAGGTTTAAAAGCTGATATTACATTAGGCAAAAAAAGTGCATTAATGCTGGGCGTTGCTAACCCAACCGATAACGCCACCACCCTATCATCCCGCAAGTATGCCATTGCTCAATATAGCACCGGCACAAGCGATGACAAGTTCAAAGCATTTTTAAATTACCAAGGAACCTATGGTGGCAATGAAAGCCTTACACAATTCGATTTGGTGTTGAATATTGCCGCTTCCTCCAAATTTGGTATTGGTTATAACGGAACGGTACAATCGGTAAAAATAAATGACGGCAGCAGCAATAGCTGGTGGGGTTCGGCTTTGTATCTGAACTACGACCCTGTAAGCACATTTGGCATTACCCTGCGCGGAGAATATTTTGATAATAAAAAAGAAGTGGTTTCTGCACCGGCTACCTCCATTTTCGATGTTACGCTTTCGCCCAATTTTAAAGTAGGCAATCTTACCATTATTCCCGAATTACGATTGGATGCAGGCAAAGATGATGTTTTTGAAAAGAGCGATGGAAGTCCTGCCAAAAGCACCGTAACCGGAATATTAGCTGCTACTTATCATTTTTAATACGCCAAAAACAAAAAGATTTTTCATCACTAAAAAACAAACACATGCTACTCAACAAACTTTTTAGGAGAAACAAATACGAAGGACTGCCGGTAAAAATTCTCACCAAAACAGAAAAGTGGAAACTTGCCGGAATCATTTTTAGCGGTAAAATGATTGGGTTAGGCCTTATCCTTTTTATAATGAAAGGCTTGCCGGCAATGCTGGTAACACAAGCGTATGCTGCCGATACTTACACAGCGCATGAAACTATGCTGATGAACTCGGTAAACACTGTGTGGACGCTGGTTGCAGCCTTTTTGGTGTTTGGAATGCAGGCAGGTTTTGTAATGTTGGAAGCAGGTTTTGCCCGCCAGCGTGAAACAGTGAATGTGTTGATGGAATGTGTGTTTGATACCTGTTTGTGTGGTATTTTGTTTTGGGCAATTGGTTATGCGTTTATGTTTAGCCATGGCACACCATTTATTGGTACGCACTGGTTCTTTTTATCGGGTGCACCCGATACTTACGAAACTACCGGCATTCCTTTATTGGCGCACTGGATATTTCAGTTTGCTTTTGCCGATACTTGTTCAACCATTGTATCCGGTGCTATGATTGGCAGAACCGGTTTCCGTGGCGATATTTTATACAGCATAGGTATTACAGGGTTTATTTATCCCATCTTCGGACATTGGGCCTGGGGTCCCGATGGTTTCTTAGCAACCATGGGAGCACCCGGTGGTTTTCTTCCAACCTTAGGTCAGCCGTTCCGCGACTTTGCAGGCTCAACAGTAGTGCATACTATTGGCGGCATTGCCTCGCTGGCAGGTGGTATGGTGTTAGGGCCGCGTTTGGGTAGAGTGTTTGCGCGAGATGGGGGTGGAATGCCCCCGGCGCACAATCTTACCATTGCTGCGGTAGGTGGTTTTATTCTTTGGTTTGGATGGTATGGCTTTAACCCGGGCAGTACCCTATCGGCTATTGACGGCCAAGGCATTGGCAGGGTTGCTGCCAATACAACACTCGCTGCCTGTTCCGGTGGAATGGCTGCTATGTACATGGCTTTGTGGTTTGGCAAAACCAAAGGCAAGTTCGATTTGGGTTATACAGTAAATGGTTTTCTGGCTGGCTTGGTTGCTATTACCTGCCCGTGCTATTGGGTAAGTCCGTTGGGTGCCATTTTGCTGGGCGCTGTTGCCGGAGTTGTGGTTTATGTAGGTGTTCAATTAATTGAGTACCTACGTATTGATGATCCTGTTGGCGCGGTTGCCGTTCATGGTTTCGCAGGTATTTGGGGCACACTTTCATTAGGCTTGTTTGCCTGTGGCAAATACGGAGCTACCGGGCCTACTGGTGCAGATAATTCTTCGCCTGTTGCCGGATTGTTTTATGGCGGCGGCGCAGGTGTGTTGGAAGCACAGTTAATAGGTTCCTTTTTTATCACCGCTTCTACATTTATTACTACTTATATTATGATGTGGATCATCCGTAAGTTTCCGCATCCCTGGAATTTGCGGGTGGAAGAACATGGCGAACTCAGCATTGGCGGATTGGATGTATTTGAGCATGGTTCAGGTGCCTATCCCGAGCAAGATGTTTTAACAACTGTATCTGTGTTGAGCGAAGATTATCAACCCAGAACAGCCGTTCCTTCTTAGCACATAAGAGATCTTTTTGACACAAAAGCCCCGGTGCAAATCGGGGCTTTTGTTTTGCCGCTTTTTATTTATGAAAAATGAATCACTTACTTTTTTACGGCATCAATTTTATCATTCATCAATTTCAAAAAGATAATACTATGAATGGCCCGTTCTTCGGCAGATAATAACTATACTTCATCCCATTTTGTTTTGCCTCTTTATTCAGGTATTTGCAACTGACTTTCTTTTTTGATGTATATAGCCGGTTTGCCCTGATAACTTACAATTTTCCCGGTTGCATAAAAGCGATGATTGATCATTTTAGCATTGGGATTAAAAGACATACGCTTCAACGCATCTTGCGGAAACAATAGTGCAAACGTGCGGTGTTCATAATCGCTGCCGGTGTACAACATATTCATTTCATCTTTAGAAACATTGTCTAACCGCGCTTCATGAATGGTATCAAAAACCGTTACTGTTTTGTTTAAATAATTCTTTGTCTGACTTGCAGAGATGGTTTGTTTTTGCGCATAAATAAAGGTTGCAGAAAGAAGAAAAAAGACGCAAAACAAAACTTTCATAATGCTTATTTTAAAATGATTGTTTTAGGCCAGCGTGTTATTAGCTTTCACCATGTTCAGTGGAATAGTGTGAGTTGAATTTGTAAAGCGAGTAATCTTTATGTAGAAATGGTGCAGAGTATAAGGTGAATAAACAATTCACCTTACACCCTCTAACCTTTTTAATCTTTATGAGGCAGGATGCCTTCCATTACATCTTTAAATGTTTGTTTGATAATACCACCTTCATCCGGATCGCCTTTCAATAAAGTGAACGTATATTTTTTTGCCTGTTGAAATGAAATATGTGGCGGGATGACTGGCACATTGGGGTCTGATTTCATGTCAATCACCACAGGCCGGTCGGCGCTCAAAGCTGCATCCCAGGCGGCTCCTACGTCTTCCGGCTTATCAACATAAATTCCCCTTAAGCCTAATAGCTCGGCATATTTTGCATACGGAAAATACGGCAGGCTTTGCGATGCTTCAAACTTAGGATCGCCCGACATGATGCGTTGCTCCCAGGTTACCATGTTTAAATCGCCGTTATCCAATACCATAACGATAAGACGCGGATCGCTCCAGGTTTTCCAGTATTTTGAAATGGTAATGATTCCGTTATTACCCAACATCTGCATAGCACCATCGCCAACCAATGCAATCGGAATGCGGTTCGGAAACGCAAATTTGGCAGCAATGGCATATGGCACGCCGGGACACATGGTAGCAAGGTTGCCCGATAAAGACGCCTTCATGGTTTCTTTGACTTTTAAATTTCGCGCATACCAACTGGCACATGTACCTGAATCGGCACTCAGAATACAATCATCCGGCAAACGCCATGACAACTCACTAAAAATATATTCGGGATTAATGGGATTAGCTTCATTTTTTGCTCTGGCTGCAATTACTTTTTCCCAATCTTTCATACCATCCTGAATCGTGTTTAACCACTTGCGGTTTTCTTTGCGTTTGAGATAAGGAATGAGTGCCTGCAATGTTTCTTTAGCACCGCCCAAAAGATTTACATCCATCGGGTAACGACTACTCAACATCTTGTTGTTAATGTCTATCTGCACGCCTTTTGCCTTTCCTTCTTTCGGTAAAAATTCGGCATAGGGGAAAGAACTGCCAATCATAAATAGAGTATCGCAATCCTGCATCAAATCCCAGCTTGGTTTTGTTCCTAACAAGCCAATTGAGCCGGTTGTATAAGGCGAATAATCGGATAACGCTGCTTTACCCAGCAACGCTTTGGCAACACCTGCACCCAATAATTCAGCTACTTGCTCAACTTCTTCATGCGCACCTATTGCACCAGCACCAATCAACATGGCTACTTTTTCACCACTATTTAATACATCGGCTGCCTGCTGCAAATCGGCTGCATTGGGCACAATATGTACATGGGCATGACCCACGCCGGTAAACACACTGCCATGCTCGCGTGGCGGAGCTTCTACAGCATCTTCTTCCTGCAAATCGTTAGGAACAATGATGCAGGTAACAGTACGCTCCGCTTTGGCAATGCGAAACGCACGGTCAACCACCTGCCGCATTTGCGCAGGTTGTGTTACCATGATCACATACTCATGTGCAACATCTTTAAACAAAGAAACCAAATCAATCTCCTGCTGATAATCGCTGCCCATAGCAAGTCGTGACTGTTGTCCTACAATAGCAACCACGGGCTGCGAATCTTTCTTGGCATCGTACAAGCCATTCAACAGATGAATAGCACCCGGGCCAGATGTTGCCATGCAAACGCCTACTTCGCCTGTAAATTTTGCATGAGCGCAAGCCATAAACGCTGCCATTTCCTCGTGGCGTACCTGTATGAAATCCATTTTATCTTTTGCGCGATTTAATGCGCCCATAATACCATTGATGCCATCGCCGGGATAACCATAAACGCGTTTGATGCCCCATTCGAGCATCCGGCTGATTAAATAATCTGCAGACTGTGTTTGCCATGATAGTATATCTATAATAGTGAATGAAAAAAAGGTTAAGTGAGCCACTTAACCTTTTGCTTTTGTTGTAATTTTTAATTCGAACTCATTTCCCTGCTTGCCCCGTAGTTGATGCCACTCTTTGCAATTTGCGTAAGCTTTTCATCGGCTGCTTTTTCTTCATTCAGTGTTTGTCCTAATAAGTTCTTGGCTTCTGTAAAACCTAAGGTTTCTGCCAACTGTGCAAGCCCGCCGTAGGTAGCCATTTCATAATGCTCTACTTTTTGTCCGGCAAATATTAAAGCGGCATCGCGTTGCGCTGTGCCTTCTTCGCTTTGTTCAATAATATCATCACCTTCATCGGTAATGCCTGCCATGGCGAGACACTTTTTTGATTTAGCCGGTTCGTCAATGCTTTCAAACACCTGCTCCAGGCGGTTTACATGGTTTCTGGTTTCTTCCAGGTGGTCAGTAAAAGCTTGTTTCAGTTGTTGTGTAGTAGCCGCATTTGCCATTACAGGCAAGGTTTTCACCAGTTTCTTTTCTGCCCAATAAATGTCCTGCAACTGTTCTATAAACAATTCTTTCAATTTAGAATTTTGTACGGCTGAGGCACTACTCATGGTTTGTGTTTTCATAATGGTTTGTTTTAATCATCCGAAATCAGATATAAAACAACTATGGTATAAACATGCCACATCGCAAAAAAGCTTTTGTAAAAAATGGTTTAGTATGGCTTGCACAGCATCTTAT
Source organism: uncultured Chitinophagaceae bacterium (assembly GCA_963847085.1). GTDB lineage: Bacteria > Bacteroidota > Bacteroidia > Chitinophagales > Chitinophagaceae > Ilyomonas. Next base: position 33,904 of record CAWJYO010000007.1, read on the forward strand.
CTGTTATCAATCATTCAATAAGCTTTGGTTGCGATAACATTATTTATTGAGCCACTTACTCAACAGAACATAGCAATACAACTTCTTACGTTTGGTTTTGCATCAAATTTTGTTGCTATTTTTCTACACAAAAACAAACCATAGTAATGTTGGATTTGAAGATGTTGGAGATGACTAAGAATACATACTGGCAAAGACAGAGAAAAGAAAGGAAGAGGTTTGCAGCGTTTTGTTTTTCCGGATAAATCTTTGGCTTAATTTCTCATTTGCAAGATGTTATCACCAATTGATTTTTATAGCCAAGCAAAAATTAAGCGTTTCCAAAATTGCCAGCGAAAGCATATTTATTCTTACTTCAGAAAGCGTTTGATTTCACGTTCAGTATCACGCTTTTTAATGGTTTCGCGTTTGTCGTGTGTTTTCTTACCACGAGCTAAGCCAATTTCCACCTTTACAAGGTTATTATCATTGAGAAATACTTTTAACGGGATAAGTGTAAATCCTTTTTCTTTCATAGCTGCCTGCAGGCGTTTGAGTTCTCTTTTAGTTAAGAGTAGTTTTCGATCGTGAACGGCAATATGATTGTTGGTGGTTCCCAAAGCATACTCAGCTATGTACATTCCCCGCAGCCACAAACCGTTTTTATCAAACAAACAAAAACTGTCATTAAAGCTTACTTTCCCTTGCCGAATCGATTTCACTTCAGTTCCCAGCAAAGCAATACCCGCCACATATCTGTCATCAATCTGGTAATTGAAATATGCCTGCCGGTTATTCATTTCCTTCGCTGCCATGTTCTTTTCTTTTAAGAATTGCAAAAGTGAGATAAATAGAAGATGAAAAAAAGCAAGTTGCAAGTTTGTTTTTGCCGCAATTTTTTCCTTCTTCAAAACCGGCTGCGATTATCTATAATAGTCTTTCAAATTTTTCTGCTGGAACAGATGAATAGAAAGCTGAAGGCGAATTTCAAATGACAAAATAAAAAATGTTATAAAAAAATTTGATTATTTTCTCGTTTTTATGCGAATATTGCATCGTCTTCGAGAATAAAAACAATATGCGATTTCCTTTTTTGCAGCAAAACGAATCCATAACACATATAGAAATTTTTAATTCAAACTCAAAACCATGAAACAAACCAAGTTAACAACCATCGCTCCTTTTTTGGTATTAGCTGCTGTTTCTATTATTGCTCTTTTTGTTCCTTCCTTTCCGGCGAAAGGCGGAATTGAATACAGCAGTGCAGACATTGCCTGGATGATTGTAGCTACTGCACTTGTTTTTTTGATGACGCCTGGGCTGGCCTTTTTTTATGGCGGAATGGTACACCGGAAAAACGTGTTGTCCACGATGATGAAAAGCGTAGTTGCGGCAGGTGTGGTAAGTGTTTTGTGGGTAGTAATTGGTTTTAGTCTTTGTTTTGGCGATAGCATTGGTGGTTTTATTGGTAATCCTTCTACTTTCCTTTTCTTTAGAAATGTATTTTCCGGGGCTCCGGTTTTGCAGGGCGGTACGGCAATGACTATTCCTTTGCTCCTGTTTTCTTTATTTCAATTAATGTTTGCCATCATTACACCCGGCCTTGTGGTGGGTGCCGTTGCCGAACGAATCCGCTTTACCTCTTACATTCTTTTTATTTGCTTGTTTAGCCTGTTGGTATATGCACCGCTTGCGCACTGGACATGGCATCCTAATGGTTTTTTAGCTAAAATGGGTGTACTTGATTTTGCAGGCGGCACTGTAGTTCATATTTCAGCGGGTTGCGCTGCCTTAGCCGGTGCGCTGGTTTTAAAACGCCGCAAAGTGCATCTGGAACATAAAGAAGTGCCTCCGGCTAACATTCCTTACGTTCTCATTGGAACCGGTTTGTTATGGTTTGGCTGGTTTGGTTTTAATGCAGGTTCTGCTTTGGGTGCTAACATGACTTCTATTTCTGCATTTGCCACCACTAACACGGCTGCTGGTGCTGCTGGTCTTTCCTGGATGTTTTTTGATGTAATGCGTGGCAAGAAACCTTCTGTGCTTGGCTTTTGCATTGGTGCTGTAGTAGGACTGGTTGCCATCACGCCGGCTGCAGGTTATGTAGCCATTCCGCAAAGTATTTTTATTGGTGTAATTGCAGCCATCATTTCAAACTTAGCGGTTTATTATAAACAAAAAACAAGATTAGACGATACGCTGGATGTGTTTCCCTGTCATGGTTTGGGTGGAATGGTAGGCATGTTGCTCACCGGCATCTTTGCCACCAAAGCAGTAAACAGCGGTGGAAACAATGGTTTGTTTTATGGCAATGCTTCCTTCTTTTTTACTCAGTTAAAAGCCTTGCTGATAGTAGTAGCTTATAGCTTCACAGTTTCGTTTCTCATTTTTAAATTCATCAATTTTATTTTGCCGCTGCGGGTAAGTAAAGAAGAAGAAGAAATGGGCTTGGATGAAAGCCAGCACAATGAGCAATACAACCCCGGAACGCTCATCATTAACAGTTCGGGAAGTATCACCGAAACTAGAGAAGCAGATGTTCATTTAAAATAGAAAAGGGCAAATGAAGACGAGCTTATATTTGAATCGCCTTTACTTGTAATAAGAAATAAACCGGTGCAATTGATGGTTCGATAAAGAAAATCAATTGCACCGGTTTTGTTTTTGCCGATTTATTGAAATCTAACTTGTCAACTCGTTCCTTTCCATTTCTCCAACTGTTGCAGCAGCGCCTTCAAATCCTTTGGCAGTGCGGCTTCCAGCGAGTATGAATTTCCGGCAAAAACAAACTCAATCAATGCCGAATGTAGTGCCAGCCGTTTTAAAATGGGTTGTTCTTCATCTTCTTTTTTCGATAAATGATAATTGCGTTTGAGTTTGGAAAGATACACCGGCTCACCATCGCCATACAATTCATCACACACAATGGAATTGCCCAGGTGCTGCATGTGAACGCGGATTTGATGCGTGCGACCCGTGTGGATTTGAAACTGCATCCACGAATAAATGCCAAAGCTTTTCAGCGTTTCATAATCGGTAAGAGAAGGCTTGCCTTTTGCGCTTGTCATCATCTTTCCGCTCTTTGCAAAATGTTCAACGATAGGCACATCAATGGTTCCGTTTAAAGGATGCGGAATGCCATGCACAAGACCATTATAAAGCTTTTTCACTTCTCTTCCTTCAAACAGTTGCGATAGTTGTTTGTGCGATTCTTCCGTTTTTGCAAATACAATAGCACCGCTGGTTTCCTTATCCAAACGGTGAACGGTATAAATGTTTCCAAACTCTTTTATCAATATGTCTTTTAACGAAACTTCCGTTTGTTTCCTGTCAGGAATGCTCAACATTCCGGCCGGTTTGTTTATGGCTATAAAATCATCGTTTTGATAAATGATTTGTTCGTTGAAAAGTGCAGTAGCATTCATTTCAGATAACACAGTTTAAGACAACAATGTTGCTATTTAGAAAGAAACAACGGTCAAGAATAATCTTGAATTAGCACATTCAAACATTCAAATATATCTTCTTTTTGTTTTAGCGGATATCTATGATTTTGCAAGGCACATAATGTTGTTGGAAAATTAGTTGATATTGAATAGAGGCTCTCATCATAGAGACAGTAGAAGGTTAAAGATTATGCTACTTGGAATGGATACTTTACGAACATAACTATTTACAGGTAGATATACAGAAAATTTTGTATGCTTTATTATGAACGAAATTGCTGTAAATTTACAAAACTTAGAATATTCATCTGTACGACAAATGTCTACAACACCTACTAAAGATACGTTGATCAGTAGTAAAATTTTTTTGCTTCGCAGTTTTGTTAACAACAGATGAGCTTTAAACGTCTATAATTTGTTTTATTATCAACACCAACTATAAAACAGGTTGTATGGCAGATTTAAAAGAAATAAAAATTTTTATCTCTTACGCTAACGAAGATTGTAGCTTACTGAATGACATAAAAAGGTATGCTTTGGGATTTAAAGAGAGACAGAAAATAAAGATATGGGATGACGGTAATATCACTTTAGGGGATAGATGGAATACTGAGATTAGACAAAATCTCATTGAGGCAGATATTGTCTTACTATTCATAACGCCGGACTTTCTGCTTTCAGATTATATAAATAATACAGAAATTAAAATTGCATTGGAGAGAGATAAGAAAAAACTCTGTAAAGTGATTACTTTGTTCATAAGGTATTGCAAATTAGAGGAACTTCTGAAATACCTTTTTTTCAAGGCTTTCCTAAAGGAAAGTTTTTTGCAGAATTAAAGGAAGAAAAAGACAGGTTTTATGCTGAATTAAATGAAGAGATTAAAAAAGTGGTAAATGAAATACGCACAAACGAAGCATTGGTAATAGCATCTGAAAAAAATCAAAAAGGTGCAGATGATGTATTGCAACAGGAAAGTGAGGAGACTGAGGTTTGCTTTGTTGATGCTGCTACCGCTTTCAGTAAAATGATGAAAGAACTTTTTTTAAAAGAAATTGAAGGAGAAAAAAAACACAATAATGAATGGAGGTTTCAGATTAAAAGTGATACTTATAGTAATAATACCTCACAGACTGCCAATTCAGTTGTATTTATAATTTGCATTATTTCATCTGAAGAAGATATTAACAATGCGACAAACTATATAAAAGCTGATCAAAAAAATGAAAATTACTATAAGCGATATGTTTTGTGGATTGGAGACAGCAATTTGGAAGATAAACTTCCGGCAATACTAAAGTCAAATAAAATTGTCATCGGTACAATGTCAACAAAGCTTATTGAAATGATTTACCTGCTGGAAAAAGAAAGGCAGGAGCTTTTAAAATCTAATAAAGACAAATTCTCGCAACAGATGAATGTTTTTATGCTATACAACTGGAACCAGGATCATAATAACCTAGTAAGAATTAGTCTAAAAGAAAAACTTGAAAACAAAAGTGATATACAAACTTTTCTTACACCGCCGCCACCGGTAGATACTTCTACACAAAGTATGCAGGAATACATGCACAATATTGAAGACCAACTGCAACTATCTAAAGGCGCTATAATTTTTTATGGAACGGCTGATGCAAACTGGTACTGCTATTGGCAATCGGAAGTGCAAAAAATCTATACGCTTCAATCCAAAGCCGTATGCTTATCAGAACCGGAAAAAATAATAAAATTAAAAAGGGATGTTAGTAAGAGTGCATTTCTTATAATGGACGATGAACAGAGCTTGGATGAGAAAGTAAACGCATTTGTTAACAATCTAAAAATGCATGCCTGATGATGAGCTTATCTAAAACCGACACTTCATCCTTCCAAATGGATGAATTCTATCTTGATTTGCAGCAAAACGGTTCAAGCCTTCGCAATCTTTCTGAAGAAGAAATAGTTCATAATCCTTTCCCCGGTTTGCGACCCTTTAAAACGTCTGAACAAGATTTATTTTATGGAAGGAAAGAACAAACCAATGAACTGGTTTTAAAACTAGCAGCAACTAATTTTCTTGCTGTTATAGGAAGCTCAGGTACAGGTAAATCATCGCTTGTGCGTGCAGGCTTAATACCGGCGCTATTTGGAGGAAATATTACTTATAGAGGCAGCGACTGGAAAATTGCTATTTGCAGGCCCGGTAACGATCCTGTCAAAAATCTATCCATTGCGCTTTCAAGTACAAAATGCGGCTGCAGTGATAAGCAAAAGATTTTAGAAGAAAACAATACGATAGAGCCATTACTCAGGGCTTCATCTTACGGCATTCTTGATGTAAAAGAATTAATGAATGAAGAGCATACCAAATCAACTCAACAAAACCTGCTGGTAATTATTGACCAGTTTGAAGAACTTTTTCGCTTTGACAGGAAAGAATTAAAAGCACAAAATATTCTTTATCAAAACATCGAATCTGACTTTGTAAAACTTCTGTTGCAATGTAAATCAGACCTAAAATCAGTTTTTGTAGTGATTACGATGCGCTCTGAATTTTTAGGCGAGTGTGTAAAATTCAGAGGTTTACCAGAAGCCATCAACAGGAGCCAGTATCTTGTTCCTCAGTTAGAAAGAGAGCAACTGCGAAAAGTAATTACAGGACCTGTGCAAAGAGCTGGAAAAGGAATTTCTTCTGATTTGGTTGAAATATTAATTAATGAAATCGAAAGCGAAAAACTAAAAGAGAACTTAGACCAGTTGCCAATATTGCAGCATGCTTTAATGAGAACTTATGAAGTAGCATTCAAAAAGAATTCAGGCAATAAAGAAATGCTCTATGAACATTATAAAGAAACAGGAGGCATGAAAGAAGCGCTGGCACGCCATGCGCAGGAAGTGTTTGATAAGCTGGCAGACAAAGATGTCACATCTGTATCTGCAAAAAATAATGTAATTGATTTATCAAGGAAACAGCTGATTGCAAAAACTGTTTTTCAGGCATTAACAGATGCTTCATCAGATCAGAAAGGTGGCAGGCACCCCACCGAACTGCAAACCATCTATGATATACTTGATAACCAGGCCATCCAGGCAAGCCACGAAGAGATTAATGAGGTAATTAACTGTTTCAGGAACGAGGAAACCTCTTTTATTATGCCTCCCTCCAATACAAAGCTGCATCCCGGGTTAATGCTCGATATTTCGCACGAAAGCCTCATGCGCAACTGGCATGACTTAAAAGAAAATTGGATAAAAGAAGAAAATACGGCAGCAGACTTATACAGGAGGCTAAATGATAACACGGAGCAGTATAAACGTGACGGTGAAACTTTTATTGGAGGTGTTTTGTTACGCGATTTACAGCAATGGAAAAACTCGGGCCTGTACAATGCTGCTTGGGCAGAACGATACCAAAAAATATCTGCAGACATCAATATTAATCCAAGTGAAAAAAATAAAACCACTAAGGAAATTAAACATGAGCTTTTTTTTAAAAATTTAGATTACTTAGATAAATGTCAAAAGCGATCTTTAAATGAAATTAAAAAAGAGAAAAAAAGACGAAATGAAAAGGTAAGAAACAACAGGATAATTGCTGCTCTTTCAATTTTGGTAGCTGCTACTGTCATAAGTTTAGGTGCTTATGCTTTTGTTCAGAGAGAAAGGTTAAACAGGGTAGATGCAAATACAAAGGCACAAAGAAGAATTGATTCGGCGAATGCTGCTGCAGATGCGCAAAGAAGAATTGATTTGGCGAATGCTGCTGCAGATGCGCAAAGAAAAATTGATTTGGCGAATGCTGCTGCAGATGCGCAAAGAAAAATTGATTTAATTAATGCACAGAGAAAAATTGATGTAATTAATGCGCAAGCTGTAACAAATTCAGTTTTTAATCGCTTGCCTGCAATTTTAAAACTTGTAAATGAGCCATTTTATATTTCAGATTTTTTAGATTCATCAAAAAAGAACATGTATGTTGACAGTCTTGTAAAGTTGGACCTTAAGTTTAATAAACCAAAAGAGTCTAAAACTTTACTCTACATTATTAATACCTGTTCAGAAATATTCAATTTAGCCCAGTCAAACCCCAATAAAGCATTGCTTAAAGCTGCTTCATTAAACGCTTCATTAAAAAATAACTTAACTGATAAATTGGTATTTTCTATTGCTAACAATAACGCCTTCATCAATAAAAGAATAAATTTTACAAGGTCATTTAACAACTATAATGATCCTCATCCAATATTGTCAAATGATAGAAGATTTGTAGCCGCTTTGCAGGAAGACTCAATAAAAATCTATAAAATTATTAATGACAGTTTGATAAAGGTCAAAGCAGTTGGTATTCATCAGGATTCTACTTTGCTTGTGAAAGGTATTTTATATAATGGAAACGGACCGGGCACAATGAATTTTGTCGGGCGGAATAAATTAGTTCAGGATAAATTAGTTGTTTTCACCAACAACAAGCTGTACATAATAAACCTAAATGATACATCCCAAAAAGTTCTGCAGATACCCGAGTTATCGGCAGGCAAAGTACCGTCAAGATATTACGTGAGCTCTCTTTCACCTGATGGGAAAAAGCTAGCAATTGATTTTAAAAACTATAAAATCAAAGTATGGAATATTGATAGTATAAACAATCCGTCCCATATAATAGGATTAGATTCTTCAGATGGATATATTAATACCATAAGATTTTCTTCCGATGCGCAAAGAATTATAGTAAGGCAAAGCAATAAATACATTATAATTTCTGCTAACAGTAATTTAAAAACAGACTATAAGTATGTTTATTTTACACTTGATAACCAGTATGCAATTGTTCAAACTCATGGAGTCTTTGAATTACATAGTATTGACAGTTTAGATAAAGTGGCTTTATGCACCCGAAATTTTTCAGATATCGGGATTGATACTTTTAAAAGTGCTACAGCGTACGATTTTAATCTTTCATCAGACTGGAAAACATTTATGGTAAAGTCGTTTACCGAAAAAAATTACATTTACAATTTTGCTACCTACTATTTTAGGAGAAATGATGGCGATTCGGTTTTTAAAATAAATAGAGAAGTTGATTCAAAAGTGTTTATCGGGAAATTAATTAAGATGCCGTATTTCCAAAATTCTACCACTTACTTAGCCGGAAATAAAATTATCAGCCTTAATCAAGGCTACTTTAATAATGATACATTAACTTTTTGGAAAAAATTTGATACAGTTTCTAATGCAAAAGAGCTTACATTACTGGTAAAAGCAATATCCCGGTTAACTGACACTACTGAGTTGAGTAACAACATATTGCATGTTGATAGTATAAAAGATGAAAAGCATCTTAAGCAGCTTTTGCTTAATACAAAGCAAAGAGATATCAGCCTTTCAACGAAAGAATCTTTATTAAGCCTAAAAAATATTTATCAAAGACTCACAGAAATTGATACGGCTAATTATTTAAGTTTATACAGGATAGTAAGTAACAATTATTTTTTATTTTATTCCGATACCAGCGAACGCATAAAAGACTTAAATCAAATTGCGGCAACAGAGGAAGCCCTATTAAAATCTTCACGAGATGATTCTTTAAAAATAGATTTATCATTAGATTACTGGAACCTATCTTGGTATCTTTTACTAACAAAAAAATTTGATAGAATTGTATATTTAACTAGAAGAAGTATCGAATTAAATCCAATAAATGATGGTGTCAATACCAACCTCGCACTTGGTTATTTATTAACCGGGCAATGTGAAAAAGCGGACTCTATATATAAGGCATTTAAAGGCAAAAAATACAAAAAAGATAACAGGCAATTTACGCAATCGTTCTTACAAGACTTAGCTGATCTTGAAGAACTTGGGATCATTACGCCATCTAACAAAGAAATTTATAAGCAAGTCCAAAGGATACGTCAATATTTGAAAGATCAAATAACTACACTTGACTGTAAAAATTGAATTGACACATTCGCAGCAAAAGAAGTATTGAAACCACCTTCTCATTAGAGAGTTTGTTCTGCATAAAATACACGCAGCAATATGTAAAGGTTTTTTACACCTTTATACTCGTTCAATTACTATAACCCAAATGAGGCAATCAATGCTGGTAATTCCATTCATTTTAAACAATATGTTTTAAAGATGAACCACGAAGACGGAAAGGAATGAAGTTTCACGAAGTTTTGTTTTATTATTATTTGTGAACCTTTGTGTTCTTTCAGCCTTTGTGGTTCAAAAACAACATTAATTTTCTTTGTTTTTTCTTACAAAACTTTGGTTCAGATACTTTAGCAAACGCACTTCTTTTTCATTTAACAAACGCCATTTGCCGCGGTCTACATTTTTCTTTGTGAGATTGGCAAATATCACGCGGTCTAGGTTTTTTACATCATATCCCAAATGCTCAAACAAACGCCGTACAATGCGATTTCTGCCGCTGTGAATTTCAATACCAATTACACTTTTATCTTTTGGATCAACATAACCTACTGAGTCGGCTTGCACAAAGCCATCCTCCAGAGTAACGCCCGCAAGTATCGCATCAAAGTCTCTTTTTACCAACGGCTTATCCAGCTTCACTTCATACACTTTTTTTATTTCAAACGAAGGATGGGTAAGCTTTTGCGCCAGTTCGCCATCATTGGTTAAGAGCAAAACGCCGGTAGTGTTTCTGTCCAATCTGCCAACCGGATAAATGCGCTCTTGTGTAGCATGCGCCACCAGTTCAAACACGGTTTTTCTCCCTTCCGGGTCTTTGGCAGTAGTAATGTAATCTTTAGGTTTGTTGAGTAAAATATAAACAAGGTTCTTTTGCAAATGAACCGGCTTTCCTTTTACCGTTATTGTATCCCCTTCGGTTACTTTATAACCCGGTTCAAACACCACATCTCCGTTTACCGTTACCTGCCCGGATTTTACAATTTCAGCGGCTTCTCTGCGCCCGCAAATACCTGCATGAGCTACATATTTGTTTAGCGGCATTTGTTCGTTTGAAGAAGATGAGGGAGAAGGCGTAAGATGTTTATGTTGAGATGATGTTTTATCCTCGCCGCGCTGATTTTGATACCGTCTTTGCACAGCTTCTTTTTGCGAAGCAGGAACGTTTGTAAACAGAAGATTTATTTTCTCTTTTATCACCCGCAACTTCTTTCCTGAATCTTGTATCCTGAGGCTTACTTCTTGTTCCTTGTTCCTTGAATCCAATCTCTTGTTTTCTATAGCTTTCTCCTTGCGGCTTGCGGCTTGCAGCTTGTGGCTTATCTCTTGAATCCTGAATCTTGATTCTTGGTTCCTGGTTTTTACTTTCCTTCGTTACCAAACCATATTTGGCTTCGTTTTGTTTTCGCTCAATTTCTTCTTTGCCACGCAGCTCTGCTTTAACTTTTTTCTTTTCCTGGCGAATGGCTTCTTTCTTTTTGGCGCCACTGATTTTTGGATTAATAAATTTTTCAAATGATGATGATTTGCTCATGTTGCTGTATTTGCTGTTTTTCAACAGGAATGAAAATTAATAAGATGTCAGGAAACAAGATTCAGGACTCAACACTTGTAGCTTGCAGCTCGCTGCTCATAGCTTTCTCTTTATTCGCCAATTGTCCGCAAGCGGCATCAATGTCCTTGCCACGGCTGCGGCGCAATCTCACGTTTACCCTGTTTTGTTCCAAATGGTTCATAAACGCTTCTACCGTCTTTTCGTCGGGCTTTGCAAATGCGGCTTTATCAATCGGATTGTATTCAATCAAATTAATCAAATCGGCAGGCACCTGGCGGTACACTTTAATCAATTCATCAGCATCCTGAATCGAATCATTAAAGTTGCGAAACAAAATGTACTCGAGTGTTATTTCGTTGCCGGTTTGTTTGTAAAAATAATTCAGCGCTTCAATCAACGACTTAATATTATTGCTTTCATTAATCGGCATAATTTCGTTCCGCTTTTTATCATTCGCCGCATGAAGCGATAAAGCAAGCTTAAAACGAACTTTATCATCGCCCAGCTTCTTTATCATTTTAGCAACGCCAGCCGTTGAAACAGTAATGCGCCTCGCACTCATTCCCAAACCGTCTTCCGAACTGATTTTGTCAACCGCTTGTAACACATTGGCATAATTCAACAACGGCTCGCCCATGCCCATGAACACAATATTGGAAAGTTTGGTTTTGTACATTTTTTCCGATTGCTGATTGAGCAATATCACTTCATCGTAGATTTCATCGAAAGACAAATTTCGTTTGCGTTCCATGTATCCTGTAGCGCAAAATTTGCAGCTTAAACTGCACCCGATTTGCGAAGACACACAGGCCGTTTTGCGCTCTTCGGTTGGAATTAAAACACCTTCCACAAAGTGGTTGTCGAAGGTTTTGAAACGGCTTTTTATCGTTCCGTCTGCACTGTGTTGTGTAGTATCAACATGCAGAGAAGGCAGGCTGAAATCGGCAGCCAGCTTCGCTCGAAGGTCTTTGCTCAGATTGCTCATTTCGTCAAAAGAGCGAACGCCTTTTTTCCAGATCCATTCATACACCTGCTTTGCGCGGAACTTTTTATCACCAATAGAAAGAAAATACTCTTCGAGACTGGAAAGAGACAAATCTCTGATGTTTTGCTGTGCCTGCATAATAGGGCAAAGATACAAATAGAGCAAAGGTTTGTTTTCATTTTAACCCTTTGTTACTTTTACTGCAAAACCAAATTGTCATGAAAAAAGATGAACGAATTGATGCCTACATAACCAGCGCACCAGAATTTGCAAAGCCAATATTGCTTCATTTGCGAGAGTTGGCTCATAAAACATCGCCACACATTGAAGAAGACATCAAATGGGGCATGCCTTTCTTCAATTACAAAGGCATGTTGTGCAGTATGGCTGCCTTTAAAAAACATTGCGCTTTTAATATTTTTAAATTTAAACAAATGCAGCAAGCCGCACATTTCGAAGAAAAAAATACGGAAGCAGCAGGGCAGTTTGGTAAGATAACATCGTTGGATAATTTGCCGCCCGATGACGTAATCATTGGTTATCTGAGAGAAGCGATGAAGCTAAATGAAGCCAAAACAAAACCAGCAAAAAAGAAAGAAGTCAGCAACGCCATTTTATTTTACCCCGAAGGAATGGAAACTGCTTTGAATGAAAATGAAAAGGCAAAAGAAGTATTTGAAAAGCTGAGCTACAGCCACAAAAAAGAATATGTGGAATGGATAGCCGAAGCCAAAACCGAAGCCACACGCAATAAGCGGATTGCTACAATGATTGAATGGTTGCCGGAAGGAAAACGCCGCAACTGGAAGTATGAAAAAGCGGGCCCAACAACCTGAGCACTTTTAGTGCAAAAACAAATCTCGTTCATTTTCACACAAACGTTTGCGTTCGGCTGTTTTCCTTATCGCATCGCTTATGGGCTATCTTCGTAATCTAACAAAAACAAACGGCATGAAAAGAAGAACATTTCTTAAAAACACATCTTTTGCATCGGCGGCTTTCGCCATTGGAAAAAACGCAAACCTTCATAAAAACGATACTAAAGTACGGTTGGGTTATATTGGCGTTGGCGCACGTGGCATGAGCCACATCAACGAAGCGGTGCTGCGCGATGATGTAGAGATAAAAGCGATTTGCGATATCCAGGAACGTTCGTTGAAAGTATGCCGCGAGTTTTTGGCAAAACACAATGTGCAGAATGTAAAAGAATACACCGGCGGTTTGGATGCTTATAAAAATTTATTAGATAGAAAAGACATAGATGCGGTGATTATTGCAACGCCCTGGCAGTTTCATCATCCGCAAAGCATTGATGCAATGAAAGCGGGTAAATACGTGGGTTGCGAAGTGATAGCCGGCTTAACGGTGGACGAGCATTGGGATATTGTAAATACATCTGAAAAAACCGGCATTCCTTACATGACACTGGAAAATGTTTGTTACCGCCGCGATGTAATGGCAGTGCTCAACATGGTTCGGCAAGGTTTGTTTGGCGAACTGATTCATCTCGAAGGCGGCTATCAGCACAATCTGAGAAATGTGTTGTTTAATGATGGTGTTCATTACTACGGCAATGGTGTAAAATACGGTCCTGATGCCATCAGCGAAGCACAATGGCGCACCCAGTTCAACATTGACCGCGATGGCGATTTGTATCCTACACACGGCGCTGGTCCGCTGATGCATTATATTGATATCAACCACGGCAATCGTTTTACAAGTTTGGTTTCGTTCAGTTCCAAAGCACGCGGTCTCGCAGCTTATGTAGAAGAGCAGGCGCCGGGCAATCCTGCCGCAAAATTGAAATACAAAAACGGCGACGTTACCACTACGCTTATTAATTGCGCCAATGGCGAAACGGTGCTGTTATCGCACGATGTTCATCTGCCGCGTCCTTACTCGCTGGGCTTTCGCGTGCAGGGCACAGGCGGCTTGTGGATGGATGTAAACAATTCCATTTACATTCAAAACAAATCGAAAGCCGACGATGAATGGGACGATGCAAAAACCTGGCTCGATAAATACGATCATCCGCTTTGGAAGAAGTACGAAAAAGAAGCCGAAGGCGCAGGTCATGGCGGCATGGACTATTTTGTTTTTAATGCATTTATAAAAGCCGTAAAAGAAAGAAAGCAAACCCCTATTGATGTGTACGATTCGGTAACGATGAGTGTCATTGCACCTCTATCAACGCAATCGTTACAGGAAAGCAACAAAACAATGCAGTTCCCCGATTTTACGAAGGGCAAATGGCAAAACCGCAAGAGCAATTTTGCGTTGGACGACAGTGGGTTTTGATAGTGAGTGGTGAATGGTGAGTAGTGAGTATGAAATACAAAATACAGTTTTATGGTACGAGCTTTTGTAACTCCGATGAATCGTCTCTTGCGTCGCACTCTTCAACGTTCTGAAAAGAATTGAACATGTAAGCGAGTGCTAAGTTTCCACCACAAAATAAAATTGGTACAAAAACAAACTACAAAAAATCAAGCGTATCTCACTTTAAAAATTTGTCCCGCAGATAGCGCAGATTTACGCAGAACCAACATACTGTTATCTGCGTAAATCTGCGCTTTCTGCGGGATTATTTCTATCAGCCGAATCTATAAAATCGCCCGAAATCCTGGTTCAGACAGCCATTGCTTCCCTAAACTTCTCCGGCTTTTCCATTGCATTGACGGTGCTTATTGTTCTGACAGCGTTATCGGCAAACTGATGAAACGCTCCTTTGCTAATCGCATCATCGCTCATCATCACCGGCACGCCTGCGTCGCCGCCTTCGCAAATGCTTTGCACGAGGGGGATTTGTCCTAAGAAATTCAAATCGTATTCTTCTGCCAGTTTCTTTCCGCCTTCTTTGCCAAAAATAAAATACTGGTGGTTGGGCAACTCTGCCGGCGTGAAGTAAGCCATGTTTTCAACCAGGCCAATAATGGGCACATTCAGTTGCGCCTGTGCAAACATAGCAATGCCTTTGCGCGCATCTGCCAATGCCACTTTCTGCGGTGTGGTAACGATGATAACACCTGTTACCGGAACGAGTTGCATCAGGGTTAAATGAATATCACCGGTGCCGGGTGGCATATCAATCACCAAATAATCCAATGCACCCCAGTCCACATCAGTTACAAATTGACGGATGGCGCTGCTTACCATCGGGCCACGCCATACCACCGCGCTTTTTTCATCCACCAGCAAACCAATGCTCATCAATTGAATGCCGTATTTTTCCAGCGGAACAATTTTGCCTTTGCCGCCTGTTTCGCGCATCATCGGTCGCTCGCCGCGAACGCCAAACATGATGGGTACGCTGGGTCCATAAATATCGGCATCCATCAATCCAACCTTAGCACCGCTTTGCGCAAAAGCCAAAGCAAGGTTAGCCGCTACGGTACTTTTGCCAACACCACCTTTTCCACTTACCACAGCAATGATATTTTTTACACCGGGCAAAACTTTGCCTTCATCATTTCGTTTGGTTATGGTGTGCGATGTAAAGTTCACTTTCACCTGCGCTTCTTTGTTAACCAATATTTTTATAGCATTGATGCAAGCGTTCTGTATCATGTCTTTCATCGGGCAGGCAGGCGTGGTAAGCACAACGGTAAACGATACATTGTTGCCATTGATAACAATGTCTTTTACCATGTTCAGGGTAACAATGTCTTTGCCTAAATCGGGTTCCTGCACATTACTCAAAGCTTTCAAAACATCACTTTCTGTCATCCTACATTTTTTTGTTAAATACAAAATTGATAGCACAAAATTAGTGGGTGTATTGGTTATTTTGTTGTTATCACTTACGATAAACGAAATTGTATATTATTGGTAAGCCGCATGAAATCAATTCTCTACTTCGCCATTTTTGTTTTCGCCATTCTTTTTGTGCAACAAGCATCGGCACAAACAACGGTGTCTAAAGATTCTGTGGTGCAACTGTATGGTGTGGTGATGACGGCTGACAGCCTGCAGGCCATTCCTGGCGCAAGCGTAATTGTAGAAAATAAAGGGCGCGGTACACTCACCAATGATCAGGGTGTGTTTTCAATTGTTGTTTTGAAAGGCGATAAAATTAAATTCTCGGTAGTAGGTTTTAAAGATAAGATTATAGATATCCCACCCTCATTGAAAGAGAACCAGTATAGCCTGATTCAATTGATGATAACGGATACCGCTTATCTTCCGGCAACCATCATTAAACCCCGACCTACGCACTCGCAGTTTGAACGCGATTTTGTTAATACCGATATTCCTGCCGACCAGTTGGAAATTGCGCGCAGCAATATGAGTGAAGCCAAGCGACGAGTGCTGTTGAATACATTGCCGGTTGACGGCAGGGAAGCCGTAGCAGCGCAGTTCAGGCAGCAATCGGTAAAGTATTCCTATATGGGTCAGCAGCCGCCTATTAATTTATTCAACCCAATGGCATGGGCCGATTTTATACAAGCCTGGAAGCGCGGCGATTTCAGGAATCAAAATAGTAGTCAGTGATGAGTGTGGATTGAATCATACTTTATCAATTAATAATTTCCTCTTATTGTTTATTAAGTATTTCTTGGATTTGAGTGTGCAATCCAGGTATCTTATTTTTAATTACATCCCAAACAATTGAATAATTAATTCCGATATAATCGTGAATTAAACGGTCTCTCATTCCAGCCATGTTTTTCCATTGAATTGAATGCCATTTTACTTTAAAGTCTGCCGGAATTTTCTTTGTGGCTTCACCAATCACTTCTAAGCTTCTTACAATTGCACGCTTTAAGGTTTCATTGTCTAACAATTCATTTTTTGATAAGTTATTGCTTACCGAAATAATGTATGCGCATTCATCAGCAATGTGTTGCAGGTAATCCATTGGTTCTTTAGACATACACCACGTCTTTTAAAATTTTCGGACCGATGTATTTGCTTAAACCATTTTTAGTAACCACTTCAACTTTTTGGTTTTCAAAAATATTTTCTAAGATGTCATACACAGCCATGTAGTTATCAAAGTTTTCTTTGTCAGGCTCAAAGTCTATTAGTAAATCAATGTCACTTTTAGATGATTGTTCATCTCGCAAATAGGAGCCAAACAAACCAATATTTGACACTCCATGTTTTGATAATTCAAACTTGTGAAATTGTAAAGTAGCGAGTATATTTTGTTTTGTTGTCATCGTAAAAAAGATAAGTTACTTTGTATATTCTATGTTTGAAGTTAAACATCATTGCAACTGTTGTTCATTCTACACTGCGTGTGTTCTCCGTTGTGGTAATATTTTTGTTATGTTGAGTATTTTGAAATTTAATTTTCTGAAATAAATCTCAAAAACTCTTTAGCAAATTGAGTAGTTCGTTGTGCCAATAAATTGTTTGACGTCATTGTGGTTTGCAATTCAGATGTATTATGAAGACCTGCACTTTTTAAATCTGCCCATATTAAGTTTAATAATTCGCCTTCCTTTTTTATTTCAGGAAAGGCTTCTTCTATAACAGTTGATAAACTTGCAGATATATAATTTGGAAATTTCTTGTTATGTACTTGAAACCATTTAGATGGGTTGTCAAATAAACTTAGAATCTTTAAATGCCAAACAGTAAAGTCATCAACAAGTTTTAAAAAGATTTGGCTTTTAGTTTTCTCTGGTGCTTCATTCAAAGAAGTATTGATAATTGTATTCCTTAAAGCAGTAATTTTTTCAATCTCACTTGTTTTAATTGCATAAGTCGTTGCTGTAATTACTGTGTCGATAAATTGTTCATTTTGTGACAAACTTAGAAAATCAATTTTTCCGTTCTCTTCTAAATCCTTTAATTTTTCAGCGACTTCATTCATCCATACTTGACGTCTTTTGTCAAGAGGTGGTGTTACTATTAAGCCAAATAGTTCTGTTGCAACTGAACCTAATATCGGAATAGAACCAAGACCAGCTTTAATTGCTGCATAAGTAATGTCTGATCCGGTGGTTTTATTAAAGTCTTTCATTATCAAATAATATTAAGCACAACTTCCAAATATACAAAATCACAAACTCCAATTTTGTCTTCTTATCTTTCTTCTACATTCGTCCTCCAAATTCTTTATTTATATGATGCAACACATTTCTGTTATCGGCGCAGGAACCATGGGCAATGGCATCGCGCATCATTTTGCGCAGTTTGGTTTTGTGGTAAAACTGATTGATGTAAGCCAAACACAACTCGATAAAGCCATCGCTACCATCACCAAAAACTTAGACCGGCAAATTGCCAAAGGCATTCTAAAAGAAGAGCAAAAACAAACATCTTTGCAAAACATAACTACGCAGACTTCAATAACCGAAGGCGTTGCAGAAGCCGACCTCATCATCGAAGCAGCAACCGAAAATGAAGCCATTAAGCTCAATATCTTTCAACAAATTGATGAAGCAGCACCTGCTCATTGCATCCTCGCTTCCAACACTTCTTCTATTTCCATTACTAAAATTGCGGCAAAAACAAAACGCCCGCAACAAGTGATTGGTATGCACTTTATGAATCCTGTGCCTGTAATGAAATTAGTTGAAATCATCAATGGTTATGCAACTGATGCAACTGTTACGCAAACCATTATTAATCTGGCAAAGCAAACAAACAAAGTGCCTTGCGTAGTGAACGATTATCCTGGTTTTATTGCTAATAAAATTTTAATGCCGATGATTAACGAAGCGGTTTATAGTTTGTATGAAGGTATTGCCGGCGTAGAAGAAATTGATACCATTATGAAACTCGGCATGGCGCATCCGATGGGTCCGTTGCAGCTTGCTGATTTTATTGGATTAGATGTTTGCTTAAGTATTTTAAATGTAATGCATAATGGTTTTGGCAATCCAAAATATGCACCTTGTCCTTTATTGGTCAACATGGTAAGTGCTGGTAAATTAGGCATCAAATCAGGCGAAGGCTTTTATGTTTATGCAGACGGAAGTAAAGAGTTGGTGGTGAGCGCAAGATTTAAGTGAGCGGTGAATGGTGAGTAGTGAATAGAAGCAATATGTTTATTCACGATTGTATCGTGTTTGTAAATTATCTATCTTCTCTCATTATTCACTACTCACCACTCACATTTATCACCCCTAACAACATCTTAAAATTTTTCATTACAAAATAATCTTTCCCTTGCAGCGTACTAACTTGCAGTATGCGCAGATGCTTTTTGTTTTTGTTGATATTATTAGCTTGCCGAAGTCTTCCGGCACAATCGTTAAGCAAAGCGAATGTAACCGCGTTGCATAAAATGGAAGACACGATGAAGAAATACGCCAGTGATATGATCATGGCTAATTTCATGGAAGACAGGTTGGTTGCTGATAGTTTATTTACGCGTTCCCTGGTAAGAGCTTTACGCACACCGTATTCATTCAGTTATCCGTTTGATAGTATCGCCACTGTATCTAAAGTTTATGCGCCCGATAGCAGCTTCCGCATTTTTACCTGGCAGTTTGAACGCGATGAAAGTTACTTCCGGCAGCGCGGCGCTATACAAATGAAAATGGCTGATGGCAGCCTTAAACTATTTCCGTTAATTGATATGTCGCCGTTCACTGCAAACCCAACCGATTCGGTACGCAGCAACCTCAACTGGATTGGCGCTATTTATTATGGTATTGTACAAAAACAATACAACGGAAAAGCTTATTACACCCTGTTTGGTTATGATGATAATGATATTGGAACCACACGCAAATGGATTGATGTGCTAACGTTTACTAAAGATGGCAAGCCGCAGTTTGGCGGGCCCTTTTTTAATTATCCGGAAGACAGTATTAAACCGCCGCAACCTGCTTATCGCTTTTGCTTGGAATACAAAAAAGACGCGCATCCAACGCTCAATTACGATAAGGAAATGGACATGATTGTATTCGATCATCTGGTGAGCGAAAACGATCATCAATCACAGAAATACACATTGATTCCCGATGGTGATTACGAGGGTTTTGTTTGGAAAAACGGCAAATGGAATTATGTAAACAAAGTATTTACTTCTAAGTTGCAGGACGGGCAGGCGCCGGTTCCCCAGCCATTAAAAGAAGAATAAAAACAGCAAATTCAAATAGCATTGTAATTCTATAAAAATTGCCGAAACGAACAAATATGTGCAAAACAAAAAGCCATCCCAAACGATGGCTTTTTGTTTTGCAATGAATTTAAAACTTACAATCTGATATGGCTTTTCTTTACAACGGATATTGTGCATTTAAAACGGAACCTTTCTCATTCAATTGCCCTGCAAAAATATAATGTATCACTTGTAGTATTCATTAAGTGTTCATTAAAAAAGTAATGAGTCATTCAATCTTTATTTAAGTCGGGGCGGCGTTGTGCAGTTCGTTGCAATGCTTGTTCGTAACGCCAGTTGTCAATCACTTTTGGGTCGCCGCTCAGCAGTTCGTCCGGTACTTTCCAGCCCCTAAAATCAACAGGCCGCGTGTAAACAGGCGGCGCTAACAAATCATCCTGAAACGAATCAAACAAGGCAGAAGTTTCATCGTTCAACACACCAGGCAACAATCTGCCTATTGCATCTACAATCACGGCTGCGGCCAGTTCGCCGCCGCTTAACACATAATCGCCAATCGAAATTTCCATCGTTACATAATGCTCGCGAATGCGTTCATCAATGCCTTTGTAATGCCCGCATATAAGGAGCAAATTCTCTTTTAGCGAAAGTGTATTGGCGTCCTTCTGATCAAAACATTTTCCATCCGGTGTTACATAAATAATTTCATCGTAACGGGTTTGTTTTTGCAGTTCTTCAATAGCGTTTGCTAATGGCTCGCACATCATTACCATGCCAGCGCCTCCGCCATATTGATAGTCATCAACCTGGCCATATTTATTCAATGCCCATTGGCGCAGTTGATGCGTTTGCACATGGAGCAAACCCTTATCCTGTGCGCGTTTCATAATGCTGTGGCTGAAAGGACTTTGGAGCAATTCAGGCAATACAGTAATAATGTCAATCTTCATAAAATAAATGCTGTTTGGAGGTTAAGAGTTATTGGAAAATACAGTTTTATGTACCAAGCTTCTGTAATTCTTGTTGAACATCGTTGCGATGTAGCTCGTACCATAAAACTGCATTTTGTATTATACCGTTTTCAGTTTATCAGTCGTATGTTATGAATGCTGAAAGCCTTTATAATTAAGGCTTTCAGCATTCATAAATCCTAAATTGCAAATCTAAAATCGTATTAACTCATCGTTCGCTCTTCTTTGCGGTATTCTTTGCGAATGCCTTCAATCATATCATCATGCCGCACAAATTCATCGTTTCGAGAAGCGGCTTTCAGCGTAGCATAATGTACAATGTTTACAATGGCTGCACCATTTAAATCGTATTTTTCAGCCAGCTCGGTAAGGTTTGTTTTTGCCTCAATTTTATAGTTTGATGGCAATGTTTTTTGCCACAGCTTTAGTCTGTCTGTTGCTTTTGGATTTGGGAAATGAATGATGCTGTGAAAGCGCCGCAAAAAAGCATCGTCCATATTACTTTTAAAGTTAGAAGCGAGTATCAGCAAGCCCCGATAATCTTCCACACGCTGCAATAGATAAGATACTTCTTGATTGGCATAACGGTCGTGCGAGCTTTGCACATTGGTGCGTTTGCCAAATAGGGCATCGGCTTCATCAAAAAACAAAATCCAGTTTTTGTTTTCGGCTTTAGTAAATACTTTTTCTAAATTTTTTTCGGTTTCGCCAATGTATTTCGATACCATTTGTGAGATGTCAATGCGATATACTTCTTTGCCAAACTGCTTACCCAGCAAAGCAGCCGTAAGTGTTTTGCCTGTGCCCGATGAACCATGAAACAACACGCGATAGCCGGGTTTTATCTTTCGTTTTAGTACTTCATCGTTTAGAATCGCATTATTGTGTTGCAGCCAAATGGCGATGTCGTTAATTTGTTCCAACGTAAAAAGGGGCAAAACCAAATCGTCCCAATTCATTTGTGTGAGAAGCCGTTTGGCAGGAAAAGCCGAACTGAATTTTGGTGATGCTTCGTTGCCCGTTAAAAGTTTATTCAGCCATTCTTCAGAAATGAGCAAACGACCGCTCATCAGTGGCTCGCCTTCTTTTACAGCTTCGAGTTCAATGATGTTTTCTTCTACCAGTTTACTTTCGTTCAACAATAAATTTTGAACCGCAATTCTTCTCTCTAAATCGTTACCGGCAATAATAAACTGAGCCGTTTCGCCGGTAGGTAATAAGCCGCGATGATTGCTTCCTCTTACACCGCCAAACTGCGGAAAATCGCCACCTTGCGGCAAAGCTTCCTGCATGATGGATTCATAAAAATCGGGCTGCAAATGCGGTAGTAAAGCGATGAGTAAGATTGCTTTTTCATCATCGCTGATTGATAAATTTGGGGCAAAACCAAAAGAAGAAAAGCCACCTGTTAAATTGAAATCAGCTTCATTTTTAAAGTGCTGCTGTGCTCTTTGCAAAATAAGATTGCGAAGCGTAAGAATATCGTTTTGCAGGTTTTGAATTGATTGAATCATACATTTCTATCCACCCTTGTTATTCTTTATTTGTTACGTATACCTGTTTAATACGCCCAGCATTTAATGAGGTTAAATTTCACGCCATTACCTTTTGCCGAATATTCGTAGCCACATGCTTTTCTGTCTCCACCAATATCGGCTTTCACCACCACGCGATGCGTATCTGTACTCCACAGTAAGGTTATCTGTGTGCCCATTAGTGTAGTGATGGTGCAGGTACGCGACGTTGCCGATTCGGCTGAACATTTCGCCGTTTTTATGGAGTCAAACAAAATGTTTCTCTCAAAATGCAAGTAATTTTCTGCTGCCACTTTGCTGAGTGATTCCATATCGTTTTCCCATGCCTGCGTGTGATCATCGTTGTCAGTCTTGTCATCCTTTTTTTGAATAGAATTTTCTGTTGCTGTTTGCTGTATTACATGTGTTAGTTCGTGCGCTATTAATTTCTTTCCTTCATCTGTATGGGGTTGATATTGGTTCTGTGCAAATACAATGTCGTTGCCATGTGTATAAGCCTTTGCCTGCAAGTGTTTGGCTGAATCGTTTGCATCTTTATCATTATAAATTTTTACGTTGCTGAAATCAAAATTCATCCGGCTTTCAAAGAAACTTTTTTCATTTTGTGGCAACGATATTCCACCGGAAAGGGAATGCAGATATTGCTGCGTTGATGAAGGTGCTATTGTATTATTATTGCTGTTTTCTTTTCGTTGCAATGATTCTTCTTTTTCACAGTCAGCACATTTTTTTTGGATCGAAGAAGAAGCGGGTTTGAAGAAAGAGGTTTGTTTTTGTTGCATTATATTTTCGGCCACTGCATCAGCTTCTTGTTCATACACATCGGATGGTTGATTGATGGTAAGTTTGGGTTGAAGAACCGGGCTGAAGAAAGCAGCGTTACTTCTCTGTCGATTAAAAGACGAATGTTTGCGAAATATTTTTCTTGTCATTGTTTTACATTTACTGTTTTTCTTCAACATGATATTCAGGCAGGCCTCTTTTTGCCCTTTCCGCATTCCATATAAACACTTCTGCGCCTTCTGCAGGAACATCTGGCGTTGGTGGTATATTTTGTGCTTCCCTGCTTTCAGGTGTATGAAAATTACCAAAATCTAAATCGTGATTGGTTATGTTTCCTGCAGCATCAACTTCTGTCCATTCTGCAACGCGCCTATACGGCCTGTTTTCGCCGCGCTTCGTAGCTTCTTTTACTTCAACAAAGATTTTTGTTCCGCTTTTCAATTTATCAGACCAATAATTTTCCAGTTCTTTCCAGGTACCAAATTCATTTGATTGCCAGTTTTGTGCGCCGAGGTTTCTTTCATCTCCTGCACCACCAAAAATGTTTGCAATTAAGTGCCCGGCATCGTCACCTGTTCCTTTAGATACAGCTTTTTGGCTTGCTTCATCTCTTACTTCCTGTACCTGCCCTGGCACACCTAATTCGCCTTTTGCCGATTTAACTTTATCACCATTGCTGGCAATATATTCTTCATACACGTAAGTTTCACTTATATCGGGCCGTGCAAGGTTTTCAATTTCCCATTCTACACCTTTTTTGAACTCGCTTATTTCTTTATCAACTTCAGCCAATTCATCCCATGCAGCTTTGCTTGTTTCAGGGTCTGCATCGGTTGCTTTTGCAGCAACTTCTTTTTGTTTTGCTTCAAAATCATTCAATTTCTTTTCAAATCTTTTTTTCTGGTCGGGATATTTTTCAAGCAAATCTTTTAAACCTGAAACATTGCTTTCAGAACGTGAGGTTAATGTGGCAACCATTTCGCTTTCAAGCTGTGCCATCGACCTTTCCAATTCTTCTGATCTTGCATATATTTCATCTTCTTTGGCTTTTAAATTGGCTTTATCTTTCAGTAAAGATTTTTCTAAGTTGGCTTTTTCCTTTGTACCCTCTTCCAGTAAAGCTATTTTTTCTGTTGTTTGTTTAATCTTATCTCTTAGTGAATTGGCTCTTTTAGATCGAGTTTCTATCTTGCCTGCTTCTTTGGGTAGTGCTTCAGCTTTTTCATAATTTGGACTGCCTTTGCCAAAAGCTTCTTTTACTGTTCTTGCTCTTGCAGCCATATCAAGGCTTAAAGGCGAACAATCTTCGCTGCAGCGTGTTACTGCTCCATTCTCTGCAATTTTATGTTCATGATTTTGATGCGTTGCAGTATTCGGTACTTCGTGCGAACTTGCTATCTCGTTTGTTTTTGCAGTGGCAGTCTCAGCAGTTTTACCAGTTGCTTCGTTACTTTTAGTTGTTGCTGTTGGTGCAGCAGTTGGCTCAGCTTCATCAACGTTTACATTTTCTGCAGGTGTCTCAGCAACTTCAGGAATATTGTGCTCTTTTGCGAAGTTGATATTAAATTCTCCTTCAGGTGTATAAATGCCGCTTTTAATATTTGCTTCTTTATAAGCCGTTAAATCAACCGCCATAATCTTCGCATTGATTTCTGCATCAACAGATGGCTGGCCACTGTATTCATGTGCAATAGAAGAGGCAAACATCAGGTTACCGATAAGCCCGTTTGTTATTAATTGTTCGCGTAAAACGGCTTTCTGTTCCTCAGGAATGTTCATTTCATTTATCTTATTCAAATCATCCAACAACTTATAATTGGTTAAGATAAAATTGGTGCCCATTTCTACTTTTTGATATAATGCTATTCCTTGTTCAAGTTTTACGAGGCCCTGAAGTTTTGAAAGTTGGGCAATGTCTGCAATGCCCCTGTCTAACATACCCAGCTTCGATGCACGTGCCAATGCACCAGCGCCCATAGCCAGCGGACCGACAATATTTATAACATCTAATGCAAACTCAACATCAAATTTAAACCTGTGATTAGTGACTCTATCTGAAATATTTTTTGCTGATAATGCTGCACCAATTACTGCACTGGCAGCGCCAAGGCCTGCAGCTACAACACCTAATGCACCACCTGTTGCAATAGTGCCCAGCACAAGTGCAGCAATGCCTGCTACCAAAGCCAGTTTTCCTAAAACATTTAAAAACTTTTGCCCCGTGCTACATTCTCCGGATAGTAAACCATGCACAGTTGCTAAGGCAGGCACTTCATAAGCTATATAACCTTCACCATATTTACAGGTGCCTGCAAAGTCTTCAAATGCCTGTGGTGCTGCATTTATAAAGTCCTGTTCCGTTGCAGTTTCTTTATCGAGGAAGGTATCGCTGTAATAAATTTTCTGTGTGTCGCTTGTTGAAACATCAATTAAAACAACCCTGCCATAACGCTCTCCGCCTACTGATTTCTTTTCGTAACCAAGCATTGATATAAGCTGGTACTCCTGGCCTGTTTCGTCTGAAATTAAAATAAGATTTGGCGTATAAATTGGTTTTGTATAATCAATATCATCATCAAACTTTTCTATGCGTGAATGCAGGGCTTGAATGCCTTTTATAGATTCATTTTGCTGTTCAATATATTTTTCTAAGTTGTAAGTAACAAAGCCGGATTTCCTCTTTATACCAAGAGACCAAAGCTCAAGCAATGCTTTGCCATCTTCATCTTTGGAAAGTAATAGTTTAAACTCAAGGTCATTACTGATTGATTTATCATTGTCTTTATCCCATTCTTTAAATAAAGCTTCCAGTTTTTTTGCTATCCTTATTCGTTCATTTGCATCGCCAATTTTTGAACCCGGTTTACTTTCGTCCGTTGTATCACGCAACGCAGTTGAAGTAATTGTATTTATTTTTTGTTTGATTTGATCTTGTTTCGCAGCATCGTTCGTTTCACTTAAATCTTTCTCCAGTTTTGTTAATTCAGGGTTGCGGTATTTAACCAAGGTTTCATGCGCCAGTTCGTAACCTTCGCGTAGCCTGATAGGGAGAAATGCTTCGCTTGGGATTTGTATTGTATCATCAAAAGGATCGGTTTGTGCAGAGCAATAAACAAGGTAATCACCGGGCACATCGGGTAGGGTAAAATTACCATCTGGCTCAAGCCCTGAATCACCATAGAACATTGGCTTCGATTCAGCAATATTCGAAAAAGTTGCTTCAAGCACTTTTCGTTGCGCCATCGCTTTTTCATTCTGTAATGGTTCTGTATTAATTTGTGCACGCTCTTTAAAATAGGTCAATAACTGAACACGTTTTATTTCCCAATCAGCAGAAAACTTATTTAATTCATCAGCACTTAATACATCATTCACCTTATACATTCTCCACTTGTAATAAACAGGATTGAAGAAAACAAGGCTTGCAATATTGCCTGTGCCTTCGGTTTGTGTAATATCAACAACCATGTGAAAAGCTTGGCTGGCGCCAGTTACGCTTTGAAAATCCGGCCGCACATTTACGGGCTTTATATAAGCGGGATAAGGTTTTAAAACACGTGTATATTCATGCGATGCATCTTTATTTGTTTTTTGATTTGAGTACCTGTTTCTTAGTGATTCAGTATAAGGTCGTATATAAATATCAAGAAATTGCTGTGGTTCTAATTGTTCCTGCAAAGGCATTGGTATGGTGCCGGATTTCATTGTTACGCCAACACCATAAGTCGGCGTGTAGGAAATATCATCTGAATACAACCTTATCTTCTCGATATCTTTTTCAATTTTCGAAACATCCTCAAGAGCCATCCTGTTATCAATAAAAACCGAAATAGATGCGTAGATATTATCTGGTTCTACTGAGCTGCCTGCTAAAGAAACTGCATCCGGAAGATTATACACATCTCCACGGGATTTTCTTCTATCAGCGGCAATAACTTCCCGTAGTTTTTGCATCCATTCATAAGCCCACTTAAATTTTGGATTTACCGACTGCTTCTGCCCGTCAACTGTAACATTGTTTATGTTATCTTTTGCAATTTCTTTTTGAATTGCCTGCCTTGTTCTTTCAAGCAATTTTTCTTTTGTATCGCCTTCTTTTAAATCAACAAAAACAAAATGAGTGGCCTCTTTTCCTTTTTGTTTTTGATAAGCTCTTAACTTCCATTTGCCTTCTTTTTTATCGTAATAGAGCTTAGCATTTTTATCAGGCAAGTCAATTGAAGCAGGTTCTTTTGCTTTTGTTTCTTCAATTAATGGCTTAACGTCTTTATTAAGCGTTTCCATCCATAGTTGCGGTTTGGGTTCGGTGGTTTTTGCGGGCACTTTAATTACCGGTCCTTTACTGATAAGTACGAGCGCATTTTTACCTTTAACAAGATTTTGAAATTCTGATTGGTCTTCTGATGAGCTAAACCATCCTGCAACATTAAAATAATCTTCATTCAACTCTTTTGTTGTAAAAGGTGAATGGTCTTTATGTTCGTACAAACTCGGCTTAATGTTGAATGTTGTTGTATCAAATCCAAATGCAGCAAAGGGCAGGTTTACAAGAAACGTTTCCATGTAACCAATTGCATCAAAGAAATCCCAAACACGTTGCACATTTAAATGAATTTGAAATGAACGAAGATTCGACTTATTACTTAATTCATAAACATCTAAAAATTCGCCGGTAATAAGTATGGCAATCTGTGCGTGGCCAAAAGACATTGCCTGCGCCCATGAAACTTTAAATTCATAATCATCTTGCGGGTCATATTCAATTATTTCTCCAATATCTTCTTCGGAAGTTTTACATTGAACAAGCTTTCTTGAAATGTTGGTGTTTTGCTGCACCACATGCGTCAGCTCATGAGCCATTAATCTTTGCCCGGCGTCAGTATTGGGTTGATATTGATTCGCGGCAAACACAATATTATTACCGTGTGTATAGGCTAAAGCGTTTACATTTTTTGCAGATTTATTGGCTTCTTCGTTTGTATGCAATTGTACATCAGATAAATCATAACCAAATCTTGGTTCAAAAAAACTCCTCTCTCCTTGTGTTAATGAATGTCCTTTACTATTTAATGAGCTAATATAATTTTCCGTTGCTGTATCTGCAACAGTTGCCTCACTACTATTTTCTTTGCGTTGCAGTTGTCTTTCTTCCTCCTCGCACTCCTTGCATTTGCGTTGAACACTTGAAATAAAATGTGGCTTTGGTGAAAAGAATGGATGCCCATTGGCAGGCATCCGCATTACTTTATCGGCAACTGCATCTGCTTCTTGCTCATATATATCTGCTGGTTGATTGATGCTAAGCTTAGCTTGAAAAAAAGGCACACCATTTTCCTTCCGCACAGCAGAAGAAGTGGTTCCTTGTTTTGTTTGATGCGCAAGATTCATAACGCTTTATTTAACACCAGTCAACACTTATCATTTCTTTCATCCATGGCAGCGTAACGGTTGAAAATCCCCACGGAAGCTTATCCAATAAAATGTCAATCGTTTTTTGTTCTACGGTTAGCAACCATCCATTTTGTTTTTGCTCTAATTTTCCTTCGCGTTGTAAAAACGAATGACGCAAACCGTCAACCGAAGTATTTTTTAGGGGTGGCCAATAACGAATCACTGATTGCAAAAGGGCTTCCGATTCTTCCATTTCTTTATTCGATAAATCAATTGTATTTGGTAACGTTTCATCTAGTGCCAAACCGCATAAAACCTTTACCAGCACTGCATTCCATTCTTCTAAGGTCGTTTCGCCGGTGGTGAGATAATGCAGCAGCAACACTGCCCGTTGGCAAGCCTCTATAGAAACAAATGTGTTTTTCTTTTAGCAAATTCAATTCAGCAAAAAACGATTCTAAAAAAGGATGCAGCAACACGATGCCAGAGTTGCTTACATATTGCGCTTCGCTGATGAAATCATCAACATTGACTTTTGGTTTTACCTCATTTTTACTGGTATCATTTTGTTTATTGATTTTGGTTGAATCTACCAGCGAAAAATTATTTATAAGTTCATCCGTCGCTTTCTCTTTTTGTTTTTGATGCAAAAAAATGGGCAATGCGTTTAACCAAATTTTATTTCTGATTTCTCCTTTCGTTTGGTTTGACTTGTTAAGAATCGCGCCCGTCAAATTTTTATAAATTGCTTTCCATTCATTCGGTTCGATGCCTGTTGAGTGAAACAGAATTCGTTCTAAAAAATCATCTGAAAACTGATGAACAAGTCTTTTAATAACAGCAGGTTTTTGTGTTTCATTCCTGCTAATCCAGTCAATTGCTTTTTGCCAGTCTTGCTTTCCCAAGGCCTCCTGCATCTGCATTTCAAACCTTTTTCTGCTTAACGATACAATAAACCAGGGCAGGCTACCGGTTTGCAGAAAATAAAGAAATAGTTCCTGCAACGATTGTTCTTTTGAAAGAATGACAACACCAGTTTCATCGTTCCGCTTTTCTTTTTTTTCAACAATGGCTTCTCTTATTTTTTCTTTTGTTTTCTGGGCGAACGATTGTTTAATCTCTTCTCTTAATAATGTTCCCAAATCAACATGCAACGAATCAATCCTAATAATTTCATCATCGCCGGCAAGCTCATCGAATACCGTTTGCAACAAGTCGGGCAATTCATTTTTACACGCATGGCTTACTTCATCGGCAACCGTTTGTGTAAGTGCTTCGTAGTTTGTTTTTACAACAATTTTCTGCTTATGAATAATGTGATTTGCCATTAAAAATGTTGTTCGATTAGAATAAAATTTCCTTTTTCATTGCGCACAAACATTATCAATCAAAAGCCCTTGTCCGCCAATTTTAAAAGTGGTTATGGCACCCGTTAGCGTAAGTGTTCCTATTCCTAAAGTCGCATTAGTCATCGCCACGGCAACTTGCACATTGCCAATTTGCGCAGGCACTTGCGTGAGCGGACCAATAAACATATCGCTGTTGTTCACCGATAAATTTTGATTTCCGCCCTGCATCAAAAACTGAACGGTTATTTGTGTTGGTTGAATGGAACTGTTGCTATAATCAAATTCCATATCAACATTGTTCATTTGTAAACATTGTCCTGCACCAAAGCCTTGTGACACAGCAACGATAACGGCATCACCAAATGTGCTGTCCTGCGGAAACAAAAATTGCCATACCCGCGCAACAATTTTTTCAGGCGTTGTAAATGCAACGTCGCCTTCTTTTTGCCCTGCTTGCACGCCAAATACGGTGTTTAACTCAAACGATTCAAAGTCAATGCACACGCCGGTTTGAAAGGTTTGCGCTTTTGTATCACTTGCTGTTACATTGTTTCTTGTGTATGACATTGTAAGTTGAATGTTGAACGTTGAAGACTGCGTTTTGTTCTTCAAATCCTGAATAGGAATTGCTGCCGGAGCTTTTGTATTGTCGAAGATATTTGGCAAGCCGTTCACTGTCCATGTATAAGCATCGGCAGCCGCATCAGAGGGTTGCAGTTGCAGCGATGGAATGCCCGCTGCATCGGTTATTTTGTTGATAGTGAACGTTGCATCAGGCTTGATAATCGTAATGCTTAACGGGATATTCTGATAGGAGAGAGAGGCTGTTAATGTAGCAGTCAAATTGGGCATTGCCGGTTGTAAAAACAAAGTATTATTACCATCGGTAAGCAAGTGCAAATTGCTACTGTTGGTAATGACACTGGAAGTAAACGGATCCTGTGCCACATTAGTATTGCTTACCGGCGGAGTAGTAGCAAACGGATAATTATTGGTATCAGTAAACACATACTGGTTGTCCGCAATGCTGAACACCGGCGTGGTTTGCTGCGCTGGTAAAATGTAAGCCACCGGCGGACAATCTGAGCAACACAAATAAGGCACATAAAAATCGGCAATCACAATATTATCGGCAACTGCATACTGGCTGCTGACCAATTGCAAGCTGGCCTGATTTAGAAAACCAAGAATCGCCTGCCGGTTTTCTGCCGTTAAGTTAACGGAACTATTGGCAAAATTTTTTATCAGGTTCAATGTGCTTTGATCAAGCAAACTGGATGTGTTGATGGTATTGGCTATACCACTTGCAACAGTGTTGATAGGCTGTTGTGTAAGCACAGGGTTTTGTGTTGCAATGCCTGTTATCGTTGAGCCTGATGATGGCTGGTTCGTAACAGGATGGTTCGTGATTATACCTGTAGTTGTTCCCGTTGGAGTATCTGCTTTTGAAGAAGCTCTTTTTGGTTTTGCCCCTTTTTTTTCGGAGGTTGCTTTGGGTGCTTTTGCGGTGAACAATTTGGCTTCTGTTGCCGCTTCATTTGTGCGTAGTGCATTTACATTTTGCAATGAAACCGACGATATATTACCAACTGTTCCAACCGTTGTCCCGCCTGTTGTTGTGTTCTGCGAAGCCGGATGATACACCAACACAAACGTGCCGCCTTTGGGCACACCAGCTTTGTGTTCCAAACCGTAATGTTTGTTGTAGTAAGAATAAAAAATCAGCTGGGTTTGATACTGCTGAAGTCGCTTCGTGTATTCATTTTGCAATGTTTGTAAACGTTCATCAATACAATCATATACCGGCACGCTCATTTCATCAACCAACTCATCTATCCGTATCGATTTAAAAAATTCAAGGGCTGTATTGTCAGAAGTTCCTAACTGTGTATTTAAAAGTTCTGTTACTGAAAACGTTACCAGGCTCAACGTATTGGCAAAGCGCTGATAAGCGGTAGCAAACGCGTTCATGTCAATGGTGGCAAGCGTTTGTGGCGATAGCACTTGCATCAGCGATTCAACGGCATCTACATAATCGAAGAGATAATAATATTGAATCAATCCAATGTTTTGCGAGCTTAACTGAACCGGATTGGTAAACACACCAGCACTGTTTAATGAAGCCAGATATACACTGCCAATCGTGTTGGCATTAGGCGCACAATACTTACGCATAAAGTCACCTTTGCGATAGCCTAAATTCAAAATGGGTAAGTTAATAAGAATAGGATTGAGTGCGGCTTGCAATTTAAAAGTAGTGAATGGAATTTGCGTTGATGCAACGTTTGCATTCGTGTCTTTAGATTGTAGCGTTTGCCCTTGTAAATTACCGATGTTAGTTGTATTGCCTATGTTTGTAATGGTTCCGGTTGTACTGGCTGTTTGTGGCGGATAAGCCAGTTTTGTAATGTAGCAAAATGGGGTATGCACCTTGCAGCTAAACTCACTCAGCAGCAATTGATAATCGGTATCTAAATCCTGCATACTACATTGCGGTAATGTGCCACTACTGGTTGGCAACTGGTCGGCTGAAATGGCTACTACATCAAACGGCAAATTGAAGTTCTTTTGCTGTTGCAAAATATTAGATAACACGGTTTGATAATTAATACCGATATGCCCTTCGATGCGGAAAAAATTGTATTTTTCAATGTCGTACAACAACGGGTTTAACACTGCAACATCGCTACTGTATTGACTTGCATTGTAGTTTAGATTTTGAGTTGCTAAGCCTCGTGCCGTTTTATAATAATTCCAATAGTTATACAATTCGTTGCCTGCATCATTCACAGTATAATAGTAAGGAATAGCGCGTTGCGAAAGCAACGCTTGTTGATATAAACTGGGTAAGATGGATATGTTGGGAGATTGCGTATTGGATGAACTAACTGTTATAAATTCACTTATTAAAATCTGCATTCTGCGAAAGAGGAATTGCGTTTCCGAGGTTCCATCTTCCCCTTTTGCAAAAAGAGGCGAATATATAAAATAGGTTCGGTAAGCATCCTTTGCAAAGCCTTTGGTATTACCGGTTGCACTACCCAAAACCAGATGCAGCGGAAACAAATTTTCATCGGGGCAGCAAGCATACAATAACTGCGAAACCTTCAGTTTAAATTCATCATACGCCTTCGCTAAATCATCAATAAAATCATAGAAATATTGAATAAAAAGCGGATAGTTTTTGAGAATATTATCGCGCTCCGTTTTTAAATCGGTGAACAAAGTGGGAAAGCCGGTTGCAGTATTATCTAATAAACTTTGATATTGAGTGTAGCAATAATTATAGGCATCTGCAACGGAGGAAAGCGTAGTATCATCTACCAGTTTTACAAACGCATTGATGACATCATCGGTTGATTTTATATCTGTGTAAGGAACATTAAACCGCTTTAGATTGATTTGTGGCGCACTTAACGCCAAAGGTTGTAAATGCAATAAGCCTGTATCTGTCAAACCTAAGCCAGCATTGGTTTTTATGTCGCCTGTGTTAACGGTAACGTTTGTTTTTGCCATAATTTCAGAAGCTAAACTGGTAGTTCTGATATCGGTAAAAGATGGTTTGGTTTTACCCGTATTTACATTTACCGGCGTCGTTGTTGGTTGTGGCAGTTGGGGCAAATCGCCACTCTTCACTAACAATGCCCGGATATTGAAGAGCATTTTTTCACCTTTGTTGTTGCAATCAAATACATCACAGTTCTTTAAATCCATTTCAGCAGCTTCTAAAAAAAGCACCAAAACAAAATCAGTCAGTAAGTTATTTGCATTCGCATCTGAAATAAGCAACGCATTACTTTTTGCATCGGCTTCAAGTGCGTTGTAATCATCATCGGTTAGTAAATAATAAATGGTCTTTCCGGTACAATATGTTTGATAAAAAGGCAAGGCATTATTAGGATAAGTAAATGGTAAATCGTTGGGTTGAGGAATGCTGGTATAAGGTAAATAATAGCTGTATTGCTTATCATCCTGCACAATCAAATATCCCTGCGATGTAACCCCGCAACCTTTGGTGACTTCTATCACACCGGTGTGTTGAACGATATTCAAACCGCACACAATGCCGATACCAATGAGCTTGTTACGCGTCCATCGGTTTTGCTGATCCAGGTAATTGAACAACTGGTTCAAATGGTCATTCGTTAGTACCTGGTCGGCTTCAAACACCATATATTCGTTAGGTAAAAACTCTGTTGTGTTTGCCATAATTATTGCGGTTTAAATGATCCTAAAATGGTTCTGCCCAGCATTACCGGGTTGGTATTTTCGCTGTCTTCGCAATCATGCAAAGTGGCTACAGGATATTCGCTGTGCAGGTAAAATAATATGTTGATGAATGCATCATTTACTGTTTGTAAAGCCGTAATTGTAGTTTGGTTTTGCGCATAATTTGCCAGTGCAGTCAGCCAGTTTTTATAGGCAATTTCAAAGTTGCGCATGTCATCATTGTTCAGCCAGCATACTTTCAACAGGGTATGAGCAGGCGCTTCGCTTCGTATCATATTTTCAAAATAATCGCGGAAGGCAAGACTTTGGAAATGAGCAGGCCAATAAGGCAATACCACCGTTATACGAAATGAAAACGGATCTTCTTCGCCGCAAAAATCACAACCGGGGGTCAGGCATACAGGAGGTAAGACAAACGCATTGTTACGCGGTCGCAATAAAATATGTTCAATCAAATGCAAACCTTCCGAATCACAGGTCGCATTGAATAAAGTGATAAAATTTTGTTGCCCAGTAAGAGCCGTTGCTTCATCCACAAAATCGTTGCTGATGGCTTGCGTGTTGCCTCCATCATCCTTTATTACAATATGCTGATTGCTGCAATCTGCTTCAATGCGGTAATGTGCTGAAACCTTTGCTATGTCTATAAAAGAAGCGGCAGCATTCACTGCATCGCTTTCGGTTTGATAAGAGGTAAACGATGTAATGGTGTTGTTGTTTTTATCGGTAAAAACAAACTTGTATTTTACAGGTGTATCGGTTGTTGCCACAACATCGGCTTGTGTAAAGCAAAACAAAAACCTTCTCAATACATTGGAGATGCCTGCTAATCTGGCGGCCTTTTTTTCTAATCCTGAAACGTTATCTGTGTCCCACAAAGCGGTTGTATCTATCGCAAAGTTTTGCGGTGGAGGCGCCACTATTTGCGGAAAATAATTAAAAGCTTTTGCACGCTCATAACTTGTTTGCGGATAGTTTTTAATAAAATCAATTTTGTTGTTGATAACATCCGCAGGATCAATTTTGGTTTCCTGCTGCGTTTCGTAATCCAACGAATACATGAGTAAAACATAATCGTTAAACGACTCTGCAAATCGCGCCATCAAATGGTCTAAAAAGCGGGTCCGCCTGTCGGTAAACGTTTCGTTGCTTTCGTATAAATTTTGCCAGTCGTTGGGTGTTGCTACACTTGAATCGGCATTGTTGAAAATGGCTTCCAACAAGGAATTGTGGCTGCTGTCCTGTTTGTAAATGGCATCAACATCTTTAATGCTTTCAATGTACTGACCGAAGTAGGTATGTGTGATAGAATCCGTGCTGAATAAGGCTTTCGCGTTTTTTAACTGGCTAAAAAAATCGGCTAACAACTGATCATAAAAAAGAAGATACGCCTTCAGTTGCTTTGCCTGTGCCTTGCGTTCTTCGGTAGCGTCGGAAGGCAAACCTGCATTGCTGATGCCATAGGTTTGCGGAAACAATTCATCTATTGAAGTGTATTCCTCCAGGTTATTGTATTGACCAATGGGTAAGGGTAAATCATCTGCATGACCTGTAAGTTTATTGGCCGCATTTACCGCTTTCAGCCATTTCAATGTATCGCGCACTTCGCTCAGGTTGGGCAGGTAGGGAAAGTTATTTTTGTAAAACAAAATCTTCGAGGCCTGTTTCATAGAATACGGGTTTGTGTCCTGGTGTAATGTTCATGCACCAGCTTTTGCCTGTTGCATTTGCACTGGATTTCCATTCGCATCGTACTTCGTCATGCGGAAGTTTTTTACTGCCAGCACACCTTGTATGTTCATTATTAAACTAATGATATCCGATGCATGAATCACCGTTTTTAATTGCGCATTTTCCAGTTCGGTCGTGTCAATAAAGCCATGCGCCAATCGTGGCCCTTCAAACACTTCATCAGGCGTATAACCCTTTGCCAGCAAGTCTTTCAATAAATAAAAGTTAACTGACGGATTGAGGTACTGCTCAATGGCAAACCATACATCAGCCTGCACTTCATCCATATCGGTATCGGGTGTTACATCTATGTCGCAACAAATTGCAATCTCTTCATCGGGTATGGTATCAACCTTTATAAAATCTTCACACAGGTTTCTGTTTTCGTGTAGTGTTTTGATTGCTGTTTGAACAATCTTTTTGGTTTGCTGCAATTTATAAATGTAGAGAGCGATGACCTGCTGTGTGAATTGTGGCGAAAAGAATGCCTGCATATCAGCAAGCGATACAGTTCTACCCGATGGTTGCAAATCAATTGTTATTTCAGCAGCTAAACTGGCATTATAAGTTGTGCTGTTATCGTTTAGCTTTAAAACAGAAAAGTTCACATCCAGTTTCCAGTTGCTTCCATCCTGTGTAATGGTTGCAGTAACATTGTTGATTGCATCTTTATCAGCACTAAACAAATCGGTATCTACACCCGCATCATTCCATGCCGGGAAAATGACAGTAAAGCTTACTGCACCTGCATTGTAGGTTGTGGTAGCAGGACTTAATAATTCAATCTCACCATCATTCAAACTACCCACCTGCGGGTCGTCATCCAAATCTAACAATACAGTGTATAAGCCTGAAACATAAATGGGATGGGGCGTTGTTTCATAGGTTAATTTATCATTTTTACAATCAGCATAAAATGGAACTTCAGCAATGGTTGATGTGGTGCCATCGCTGTTTGTTTTTGTGTCATTTGTAAACAGCCATGCGTTGTGTACGCCTTCAATATCAATCAATAATTTTCTATAATCATCAATGGTTAATGGCCCTTGGGTAAGAATGTTTTTTGCGGTGAACAAAGCCTGCGAAGAAGCGATTTGCCCATTGCTTTCCGTTAGCAAATTCACCATTGGCAAACCCGCGCGATAACCCAATTCCGTGATGGCATAACACAAAGCCTCGAGTATCGTAATACCGGGATCGTGCTCATTATAATCCGTCCATAAATCGCTGCTCAGTTCTTCAATGTATTGCAGGCCATGGCTGCGCAAAAAAGCATAATCTTCATCTGAAGAAAGTGCCGGATTTTTTGTTATCGTTGTTGCATCTGCCATCAGCAATTACAGTTTGCGGGTGAGCCAATCAAATGTCTTGTTACCACTCCGTTTGCATCGGTGCTACTGTACGAAACCAATATTGAACGTGCAGTAGAAGCAACGGCTTCTTCAATGTCGTACAATGCAGTGGTGATGTTGCCTTCATCGTCGCGAACGAACTGGTTCATTTTAAAGCACGTTACAAAATCAACATAGGAGCGTTCTTCAACAAAATTCAATACCACCGATTTTTCTATTCTGCCACCAAACTCAATGTCGGTGCCGCTTCCATTCGCCCACGGCGTAAGAAAGCCCTCTATCTCGCCGTTCAGTTGTTTGCTATAAAAATCAATATCATAATTGGGTAAAAACGTTACGGCAAAATCAAACTGTACTTCTTCAAACTGCGGGTTGGTAACAACCAGGTTTACAAAAGGTGAAATCAGCATTTTGCAGGTATTGTTGTATCTCCTCTATCAAACCAACCGAAGTATAAGGTCGCAACAAATTGGCTGATGAAAGGTTGGTTAAATCGGGCACTGATACCAGCATCACATTACCGGGCGCCACCTCGCTGTATTCCATTTTGCCTGTATTTTGATTAGTGATAAAACCGGTATGAGGAATGCATTTGGCTTTATGAATTTGCGAAAAATAATCGAGCACCAGACGTTCATAATCCCATGTCGTAACGGCACGATGTTTATGCCGCAGCCGCTCGCTTACGCGCACATAAAAACGGTCATCTGTTTCGCGCAGGCTGCCATCAAAAGAAGGATAGGGCTGCTGTGTTTGCTTTATGGCCGCTATGGCTGAAACCGGCTTGGAGATTGTGTTTGCCGGCAATGGTTCTGTGTATTCAATTCCGGCAGAAAGGTTTTGCGCAAATTGTGCTTTGGCAGCGTTTGTTTTTACATCAATTAGCTTGCAAACGGCATCAGTATCTTTATCAGCTACCAGCTTTATCCATATAAGAGAAGCATCTGCGCGGGTATTACCGGTTGTAACCGTTGAAGACAATGAAACCGTTACAATGCCGGAGCGTGTTAGATTATTCGTTTCATCTACAATGGAAAGTTTATCGAAAGGCAACCAGTTGTTATCAGAGAGATAATACCATCGGATTGTCGTCATGCTTTTCAGTGGATTGCTGCTGCCTTCCGATACTTCAAACAATACTGTTATCGTTTCCTGCGCAAAGGCATCCGCCAAACCAATCCAAAGCTCGCCGCTGTCGCTGCTTGTCGGGTTATTGTCAAGATTGAAAACAGGCAGAAAACTCATCGCATCATTCGTAAGAAAGGGATGCATTTCGCGGGAGCCAAAAGGTTCTACATGATAATAAAAAGCGGTGCTGTTGTTAAATGATGCTTGGCTGTCATCCGTAAGATCAATGTTTGTTTTTGCCGTATAAGTGATGCTGATAGAGTTGGCGATGAGCTGAGGGGCTGGCAAGCCTAATTTTGGAGGATCAACTGTATAACCCGTTACGGTGCCGCCACTTGAATTGACGGTAACGTTTGTTTTCGTTAAAGAAGCTTGCGTATTAGATAGATAAGTAGCAAAGCTGTAATCATCTGTTGCTAATTGCAGTTTGATAAAGCCCGATACGCTGTTTACTGCATAGTTTTCATTTGCCCCAAAATCGGCATCTGTTACTTCAATGTTTACTGATAAAGAACCGGAAACAGAAACGGGTGAAGAAAGCAAATCAATATTACTTGCCAATGGTGATGACGACCAGTTACCGGCATACAAAGCCAGCAAATTGGCAGGTACTGTTGCGGTTACTGAAGTGCTGTTAAAGAAGCCCGCATTTACCAGTGTACCTAAAAAGTCACTACTGCTTAATTGAGCAATATTGTTTGAAAAAGAAGCAGAAGAAACGGCATCATCTACAGTAGATGATAAAGCCAGTTTAGGTTGTATAGAAGACGATGAAACCGTGTTGCTTACTGAAGCATCACTTGCAGTTT
Source organism: uncultured Chitinophagaceae bacterium (assembly GCA_963847085.1). Lineage (GTDB taxonomy): Bacteria > Bacteroidota > Bacteroidia > Chitinophagales > Chitinophagaceae > Ilyomonas. The sequence goes on from CAWJYO010000007.1 coordinate 73,087, forward strand.
GAAGCACGGCTGCCTGACTAACATCATTGTTTGCAGTTAAGATATTACTCAGCTTAAATTTTGAATTGTCAGCCGCAGCTTGTGCCAGCGATGAGTCAACCGGCTTCCAGTCGAAGTTGATTTGCAAAGCAGTGAGCGGCTTTTGAAACATTTCTTTGCTGCCAATGATCAGGCTATCATTTTGCGAGGGAAAATCACCAAATGGCTTGAAAGGCTTGGCAGCATTGATACTACCATCTTTGTTTTGCAAACTCAAATTCTTTACTGTTGCCGTTACCGAAATGGCAATGCTGTTATTTGTATTGCTTTTATTTCTTCATAAAAAGAATAATCGTTCAGGATAGCTTGCGCGATGGGCAATGTTGTGTTGAAGTTGCCGCCATGTATTTTTTGAGAATAGGGAACAATGGATGGTGCGTCGCCTCCTAAAGTAAGTGCAATTGAAAAAGAGTTGCCATCAATTGTTGCTGTATAATTGGTTGCTGTGTACCAGGCTTTTTTTGCAGTGAATTGAAAGATGAACAGGTTCGATAAATCGCTTTCGCTGATACCAATTGCATTGCTGCATCCAAATGTAAATGTGATGATGCGCGCCCCTTCATTCAGATACAAAAGGTTAGAAGCAATGGCAAAACCAAGGCTTGCGCCCGTTTTGTTTTTAGGGCTTTTAAATGGGGCCCAGGAGTTGTCTGCACTGGTGAGTTTGGCTCCGTTTCCATCATCGGAAGCCGCAACCGGCGAAGCATATAAAGCACCGTTTGCACTTTTGTCTAAGTATAAAGATTGTAAGGATTGTACGGTGGTTTTTTGCAGTACCACATCATTTACAATGTTGTAAAAAATATCATTGCCGGCAGCATCTTTGCCTCCTTTGAAAGCCGTGTTTTGTTGCAGTAAGAACTGATCTGTATTTTTCTGCAATTCAAATAACAAATGAACAAAACCCGGCTCGGCAGTTCGATTGGTTAATTGCAAAACTTTTTTGTAATAAAAATCGAGATGGTTTTGTGTGAAGTTGTTTAAGACTGATTTTGTGCAAAACGAAACAAACGAAGAAAAGAAAGATACAAGCCATAATGCGGCTGGTGCAATGGATAGTTGCTGAGCGTTTCATCTAAATAAGATGGTGCTTTGCTTACAATGTTGATAACGCCGCTGATAAACAGTTGCAGCGGGCCTGTAAATAAATTGTGGGTAAGCACATGGCTGATGTCTGCTTTTGCGTCAGTACCCTGCAAGGTGATTTGCGGAAAAAGGGGCGGTAAAACTGTCCAGGCAGAACTCAAACTTGTTGGTTGAAAATCACCCGAAAACAAAACCGGCGATACCGGCATTAGCACATCAACATAGTGAGAACTTTCGTTAATTAATGATAATGGCGCATCGCGGAATGTGGTATAATAATGATACAGCAAAGCGGCTGGCAGTGCGAGATTAGAAGCGATGGAAATAGATAAAAAATTGGTGAAACGAACATCAGCGGGAAGTTGTTGCAGGCTTTTATCTAACTGAAAAATAAGCGTAAAAACAAAATCAAAAATGGTTTTGAAATATTGCTTTGCGTGTTCGGCATCTGCCGCATTATTCACCTCATCGCTTACGTTGGCAATGAATGGAGTAAAGTCTTTTGCTTTGTAGTCAGCAATGGCCGCAATGGTTACAGAAACATCATTTGCCATGAATGCCTGCCAGTCACCAACGGGTTGATTGGTGTTATCAAAATAAGTTAGGTAATAGCCATAGTTTTTGGCAAACAAAACCAAATCGGCAGTGGTGCGTTCATCTACTTGAGCATACTTTGCAAGCAAAGCCTGCAAGGCACGCTGGGCCTGGCTTGTACCGCTGTTTTGCAAAAGGTTGGTATCGTAACAATGGTTTGCCATCAGTGTAGTTCGGTGCCTTCGGTTTTGTAATAGGGATACACAAAATTGAACCTTGAATTGGTAGTGCTAATGGTGTAATCAATGATGATAAGAATCACGCCATCCGTGCTTCCGCTATCATCAATGGTTACGCTGTTTAAATTAATGCGTGCTTCGTAAAAAAGGATGGCGTTTCGTATCATTTCACTCATATAAGTTTTGAAGGAAGTGGTTATGCTTTCAAATACCATTTCATCTAAGTTGCAGCCATAATCGGGCAGCATAATACGCTCGCCTTTGCGGGTGGAAAGCAGTATTTGTAAACTTTGCTGAATGTCTTCTTCATCGCTTACCATTTCCACTGTATCAGTCGTGTTGTTAAATGTTGGTGGAAAGCTCCAGCCTTTGCCGAGAAATGAATTTGTTATTGTCATATCAACCTCCTATGAGTACGGTGAAGCAACCTAAAATTATCGTTCCGCCATGTGCTGTCGAATCGCCCATGCGCGCAGCGGGTTTGCCACCAATGAGCACCGATGAAGAACCACTTACAATGATGTCGGGCGGGCCTGCACAAGTACATAAATCGCCAACGCAAGCTGCCGGCAAGCCACCAATCAAAACGGTGGGTGCACCCGGTGGTAAAACGGGGCCGCCAACATGTGGCGAGGGGCCGTTGAACATGGGGCAAACGTGCATATCAGAAACTCTTGCGGCGAAAGGCATATTTTATTTTTAATTGTTAATGGTTAATTGAGATTTTCTGAACCTGGATGTATGAGATGTTTGTGATGAATGGGATGTTGATGAAGAGAAGTTTGGTTTTGCCAGAATAATCAATCATCAATATTCAATCTTCAATTCACCATGTTCATCCTTCTCTCATTCATCATTTATATTCATCCCGGTTCAGACAATTGCCCCATTCTTTTCGGAACGTTGAAGTGAGTGACACAACAGACGATCAACCGGAGTTGCAAAAGCTCGTATCATAAAACTGTATTTTGTATTCTTTGTTTTTGCCTAAATTCTCACTACTCACGACTCATACACTTAATTTATCGTTACCAAACCGCCTTTTACTGCTGTTGTTCCCTGACCATTAATCGTTACGGAAGTTGCAGAAACAGTAGCACTGCCGCTATCTGCACTAATGGATGCGCTGCCAACACTCAACGAAAAGCTTGTGGAAGGGCTTACCGTAATATTATTCGCTTCTATCGTTAAATCGGTGGCGGCTTTCAAGCTCATAGCAGCCGCACTTTCAATGGTTACGGCCGAAGAATCCATGGTTATCGAATTGCCGTTTTCATCTTCCAGTTTCATCACGTTGTTCGATTCATCTATCGTAACTTTTTTGCCCGCAGGCGTTTCTATTTTTAATGATTTATCGGCATCGTTAAAAATCATTTTCATGCCGCTGCGCGTGACAAATCCTTTCTCGTCGTTTTGGTCGGAAGCGGGTAAGGGAGCGGGTTTTGCGCTGCTGTTCAACATGCCCAGTACAACAGGATGACGCGGGTCGTTATTTAAAAAGCTAACGATAACTTCATCCTTAATTTCGGGGCGAAAAAAAGAGCCGCGGTTGTTACCTGCATCCAATGTGCTAACGCGACACCAGATTCCATCTTCGTTTTCGCTGATAATTGGCAGCCGTACCCGAATTCTATCCCCACTTTCAGGATCGTTTTCCAAAGCCGTTACAATGCCAATCTGCAAGCCACGCGCAGCAGGCAAAAGACTGGCTGACAGCGCAGTAGTTACATCAGGTTTATTAGCAAACAATTCATCGCTTAATCCAAACTGAACATCGGTTTTCCACGCACCGTTTACAATTTCGTGGCGTACTCCCGACACGAACACTTTGCCGTTGAACCGCTCGCCCACACCACCGATGTTGATACAATCGCCAGGATTGACTCCGCCATAGCCGCGAAACTTTGCACGACCTCTGCAGCGTGATAAGCGCGCCTTCTGCAAACGCGCATTGGCAAGGCTTTGCAACTCATCATCTTTTAATTCTTCACCGGCAAACAAATCGTATTCAGAAATGCCCAACACATCGCCCAAATCGCTTGACGAGAGGTTTCCATTCTCTTCAAAGTTTGGCTCTTCTGCATCGGCGGTTGTAATGGCTTGATTGGAATCATCCCATGAAGCAGCCTTCAAATTTTGGTATTGGTTGCGTGCATCCAAATCGGCATCAAACTCCAACATGGTTGCACCAAACACAGCATCCAATACAGCATCGGTACTTAAGTCAGGTGCTTTTGCCGTAAGTTTTCCATCGTTTACAAAACAAAGCTTGCCATTGGCTTCCATGCGCGATACAATAAAATCCCAATCAGTGCTATCGTATTGCACCAACGATTCAAGCTGCACTTGTGTGTCTTCAATATCATGATCCAAACCATATTCATCAATGATGCTTCCCGCAGCATCGCTATCGGTGCTGTTGTAGAAATATTTGTTTTTGCGTGAAATGGTAAGCTTTACCATTTTATCCCTGCAATCCAAAATGAGCAAGGGTGAGCGGTTGGTTCTTATTTGTAAACTATGTCGCAATATGATGCCTGTAAACAAGGATGTTTCATCGGAATGATAGCCTGCTGTGATTTCTATTTCTGCGCCTGGCTTAAAAGTATCTTCATTGCTGATGGCAAAATCCTGAGCTGCTGCATCGCCATCATATATCATCAGTTTTGCAAACGGAATGCGGTTCACTTCTTTTGCAATACTGATGTTTGCAATTTGATACTGCGAGCTGATAGCATCACCATTTATCTTAATGGTGAAGGTTACCAAATCGGTGTTTTGCGTACCTGGAAGTGATTGACTAAATGGCATTGTTATCTACTTTGCAATGGGTGGAAAAATGAGCTTTGTACCTGGCACCAATTGTTTAAAATTGAGCAACCCGTTGAACTGCGCAACCTGGTAATAATATTTGCTGTTGCCGTATTCGCGATAGCAAAGCAAGGGCAATGTATCACCTTGCATTACGGTTCGGATATGCGATAAATCGGGTGATTTCCTACCTTCTTTCGCTGCTAATGTTGCAGGATCAATGGTGCTTTGAAATGTGCAATTTGCTTCGGCTCTTACAGGCGTTCCGTCGGGTGTAAACAATTTAAAGTTTACCGTCATGTTGGTAAGCTGGCAATTGTAAATGAGCGGTCCCCAACGAAGCTGCACATAGCGTGGCGCGTGCGAAGCCCCATCGTAATTGTACACTACATTTTTAAACGAATTGAAATCCTGCACCACATCAGGCTTAGCGGCTGGCAAGCCCGGTACAGCTAAGCCGGATAACAAATTAGCGCCACCTTTTTTTATTACGCCGCTACCATCAAAAACAAACTTAAACGTCATGGTTTGTGCAGGGCGTTTATTAAACGTGCGGATGCTTTCGCTGGAGCCTTGCCCGGTAATGTCGTTGGTGTCTGTTCCATACGTGAGTGAGTACGATTCGGGGTTAATCAATACATCATACTCAACGCCCGGGATGGCAGTGCCAAACGTAGCATCGGGGTAAGCTACCAGCTTCATTTTTTGTAGTGCACCTAAAGCCATATCAGCGTTGTTGTTTTTGTTGTAAAATATCGAGCACCTGTTCTACACACTGCGCAACGATGTCGTTTGTATTCGTTTGTTGCGATGATGTATTGGTTACTGAAGGCGCATCACTAATGGTAGTGGTAATCTGCAATTCGCGTATTTCAATCGGCATGGTTTATTGTTAATGGTTTATTGTTAATGGTTAATTTTTTCACCGCGAAGGCGCAAAGTCGCGAAGTTTGTTTTTGCCCAATTTTGCTTTGAGTCTTTGCGCCTTCGCGGTAAAAAAAGCGGTTCTCGTCTCACATCACTGAAATGCTTATGCTGGCAGAGCTTACGCCCAACAAATCTGCGGCTGCTCCAACGGCTGCATCCACTGCGGAAGAAAGATTGAGCGTTTTAAAATATTCGTATCGCAAGGTTAAACTCTCAATCACAATTTGCCCATTCTCTGCATTCAATCCGCTGATGTCGTACTTGATAGGATAAGCGTTTACAACATACCACGAGCTTACCGGCAAATGGTTTTCATCCAATAATGAAATAAGCAGATTGGTGGGTTGATAATTGAAATTTTGTACCGCATCCAAACACCAGGCGGTAACGCCCGAAGCCAGTGTGTACCCGCGTTTCAGCACAAGGTCCTGATAAGAAGTACGTGCTGGCAGGCGATGCACAAAACGGTTTTCTCCGCCTTCATTGTAAGTGTCAACATTTACCGTTATATTTAGGCCGGTTACTTCCTGAAAACGAACATCGTTGGGCAGTTGCGGAAAAATTTCAAACACCACCAAAAAATGGAAACCCGTAAGCGGATACTCGAACATGGTTACTCGTTTTGAATGGTGAAGCCTTCATGCGCAAGGTCAAGTTGCTCGATAGCTACATCGTTGCCATCGGCTTTTAAATCGGTAGAGGTAACCTTTGTGGGCCACGCATTTTTTACTTTCCAAACAATCACGGGTGCAAGCGTTTCATCCAATAAACTGATGGTAATGTCGCGCCGTTCCACCGTGTTCATGTTAATGGTGTTGAACCAATTGTAAAACTCGTTGTCCGATTTAAAAATGCCGCGTTTCAAAACGATGTTGCTGAACTTGCGTTGCCCAGGCATTTTGATTTTGTGATATTCAGGGCTTGCACCATCGCGGTATTCGATAACATCGTTGGTAATATCGAGCCCGCTTACATCGGTAAAGCCAATGCGCGTGCCGCCCCAGTCAACCTGGAAATGAAATTTGGGAAGTGGATAATTCGCCATGGTATGAATTGTTTAGAAGATGATGAAATGAATGTTTGATGTCCCGCAGATGGCACAGATTTCCGCAGATAAAATTTATAAAAAATCTGCGGAAATCTGCGCCATCTGCGGGAAAGATTATTATGCCTGTTGTTGTATTTGTGAAAAGCGAAGAATAATAAACTCTGCCGGACGAACAGGCGCCATACCAATTTCAACAATCAGTTTGCCGTTGAGTATATCCTCAAATGTCATGGTTTGACCCAAACCTACTTTTACATAAAATGCCTGCTCAGGTTTCGAGCCTGCCAGTGCGCCCAATCGCCATAAATTGGTAAGATAATTTTCAATCATCGCGCGAATGCGCACCCATGTGTTGCCATCGTTTGGTTCAAACACAAATTGCATGGCAGCTTTCTTTACCGATTCTTCAACCATGATATAAAAACGCCGCACAGAAACATAACGGAAATCGTTGCTGTTGCCATCTAGCGTGCGAGCACCCCATACCAAAATTCCCTTGCCCGTAAATGCGCGGATGGCGTTGATAGATTTGCCTGAAGTAGCATCAACATTCATATTCTGCTGCGAATCATCAGTGATGGTATCTGTCAACGCCTGCACACCGGTTAAGCTTACATTGGCAGGCGCTTTCCATACGCCGCGTGTAGCATCTACCGTTGCCATTACGCCAGCAATGGTTGAGGATGGAGACATCGTTACACCCAAATTAGAAATGGCATTAGTTACCTGGCTGTACACCACTTTGTTTTCGTTAAACAAAGCTGCCAGTGTGGTAGATGTAATTTTAGCTGCACCCGTGTTGCCGGGCGCTACCGAAACGGTAAGTGCAACATTGGCATCATTATAAGCATACGATAAGGTTGTAACCAGATTGGGATAATAAGCCGCACCATAATTCAAGTTATTACTGCCAATTCCATTGCGGAAGTTTTGCGAGTTGGCATCGGTGTTACCTGTGTTGTCTAAAATATCAACAATAGTAAAACGGTCCTGAAGTTTGGCGCACAAAGTCAGTGCATTGTTGAACAAAGTGTAATACGCTGCCGATGAAGCCAGTGGTATTCCCTGTGCATCAGGAAACACAATCAGCGTAGGTTCGTCCTGAGGTTCAATGGCAGCTAAACCATCGCCTAAAGCGCCGCTATCTACACTTCCGCCGCCAGTTGTATAAGTGGCAACGCTTACAATATAGCAAGGGCCGCCACCATTCATAAAATACATCTGCAATGCATAGAACATCATGTATTTGGTAGATGGCGAAGCAGGCGTGCCACTGAAAGCAGCGGTTACATTAGCATTTACCAAATTACCAGCCGCATCGTGCTGCTCAACAATGCTTGCTGTTAAGTTTTGTTCCAATGGTGCGCTGCCATAAGTTTGTTGATACTCTAATAAAGAAGTAATGCGATTGGGTTTTAAATGCCACGAAACACCTTTGATGTCGGTATCAGTTTCGGTATAACCAATGAAAGCAGGAATGGCAGTTGCCACTTGTGCAATGGATGGTGGAAATGAAGGAATTTCGTTTACATAAACTCCAGGCGTTTTAATGTTGCTTTCGTTTATCTGTGACATGAGGTAATGGTTTTGAAATGAATGGTTGTATCTAATAATTAATAAAAATTTCAGAGCAATTAAAAATGTCTGTTCCCGAAGCTGAGCTGTACCAATCGTTGCGGGCTGGCGCAAGCAATGGGCGTGTATTCCAGCGCACCAACGTTCAATTGCAAATTCAGCGGTATTTCACTTATCGGTATAGGCAATAATGATAGCACTGTATGCGGTGCCGGTGATGAAAAATGATACACATTAGCGTTATCGCTTACTGTTGCATTGCCGCTTGTAAATGAATACTTCCATATCGTTGCGCGGTTTAAAAAAAGGAGCGAATACAAAGGTGATAACAGTGTTGTTCCGTTCAGCATTTTATAGCCATCCGGCAACGTGCTTTCGTTATATAACTCAATCACCGCAAAAGCTTGTGTTACTTGCAATTCATCATTAATGTAAACGGTTTGTGCAGCATCGCTGTTTACTTTTACGATGTATTTTCCCGAAGGCAGCGAAGCAAGATTTAGTGCAAAAGAAGAAACGGCGGCCGGGAAAGAAAATGGTTTGATTGTACACCAATGCCGTATAATCTTTTGTTGTTGCATTAAAGCCATGCACCTGCACCGTTGCTGATGTTTGCGGTGATGAAAAAGTATAGGTAGAAATAGACGGTAAAATGGGCAATAAATCATTTGCCGATAAATAACGGTTGGCATCAATTTCCATCCAGTCGTTACCGGCAACAGGGGTAATGTTTGTCAATGTATGCAATGCACGAAACGCAGTGCCGGCGGCACTTACAGCCACATCATCCGGTGCATAAGTGGTTGCACTGTTGTAAGGTGTGGGCAGCGATAAAAAGTTCTTGCCATTGCTCCTGTTATCAATGCGGTTGGTAAAATAATAAACACTGTTTTGCGGAAAAACGGATGGCAAATTGGTGTAATTAAAAAACAACGGATGGTTGAGCTGCAGGTAAAACGTAAACTTCACACCTTCCGCAGGAACAATGGAAGCGTTACCACTTCCATCGGTTGCAATGCCAGCATACAATTGGTTGCCGTTTTGTTTTGCCACTATTTTATAACCTTGTAAAACCGGTCAAGAGTTTGGGTTGATGGAGTGATAGTAAAATCGTTGCATCTGCCGTTTGCAAAGTATTTGTGCAACAGCTCAAGTGAGAACAATAAATTGTAGTTGATGCTTGTCATTGCTGCACAATTTTATTGTTCATGTTGATGGTAGTAATCAATCCTGCATCGCCTTGCGCAAAGTTTTCGCTGATGGTTATCATCCGCATTTTGTACATCACCGAAGGCAAATATTTTGAGCCTAACACACCCCACAAATTGTTTACATCTGAAAGTGATAAAGTGTACAAATCCAAAATCAATTGTTCAACACCGGCAGGCATTGCAGGCGATGTAAGCGGCGTGAAAACATTTTGCTGCTGAAAGAATTGTATGATAAAAGAAAGCCGTTTTAACGCTTCGGTATAGGAAGGCAACTGCACCGAAAACAACAAAAACAAATTGAGATGAACTTCGGGATTTTGATAAATTATATTTCTATCTTTCCGTATAAAATTGTCATTCGATTTGCTGATGCGGTCTTCTTCAATATTTGCCAGCGTAAGAAATGCAGCCGCATTACTATCTCCATTAACCGCATTGCTGGCTTCATTGTTTAACTGCGATACATTATACAAAACAATAGCATTGCTGCCCGGCGCGAGGTCAAGCTTCATGATGAGATAATTGTTAATCTCGCGGCACAAAAAATCAAGCGTGAGATGGATCATGATACGATTCCATTTTATGTGATAATGGCAACAATGATGAGCGATAAAAAGCAACTTTGCTAAAACCGTGCGTGTATCCGGTCTGTTAGTTCGTAGTCGTGTTTAGTTGAAAAGAAGAAACACAACTTTAATTTTTGTTTTTACACCAATTTTAAAAGGGCGAAAACAAAACGCCTTTCTTTTAGCAAGTAACAAGCGATGTAATAGATAACGATGCTGTTGAAAATGTCCTGCAAATCTTCTCCGACTACATTGATGGAAACTTCGGATTCACTGAGAGAAGAAATGATTGTTTAACAAAGAGTGAGTGCAAGGTAATGCTTTATTGAACCTGCAAAAATTAATTTTAATTCGCTCTATAATGAATAGAAAGAACAGGATTGACAAGAGTATGATTGGATTGCGCGTTGTTTTATGAACATACAAAGGCGTGGTTTTCCTTTTGTAGTAATTACTTTTACTTTTTACCCTTTTTCACCAACTGATAAGAATCGGAAATGGCTTGTTGCAGCTGCTTCGCAGAGAGAACGCCATCTACAACAATCGTATTCCAATGCTTTTTGTTCATGTGATAACCGGGCAATACAGAATCGGGATATTGCTCGCGCAATTCAACAGCAGTATCAGGATTGCATTTTACATTGAAGGTGAGTGGAGAAGCATCAAGCGGCAACAACAAAAACATTTTGTTAGATACTTTAAACACCAAATTATCCGGACCAAAAGGAAGCGTTTCTTCTACATCGGGTAGTTGCAAAGCATACTTGCGAAGCTGTTCAACATTCATAAGAGTTTGTTTTTGTTACATATTTTAAAAAACCGAATCGTATAAGCCCGGTACATCCATTTCTTTTACCAATGTGGCGGGCGATAGTTGCATAATGAGTTCAATAATATCAATTATTTCCTGCATTGGAATTACTGTATAACCCGCTTTTTTTACTACCTCTTTTTTGCCTTCTTCAAAAGGAATGGTGGTTGATAAATTACCCAAATTTAAAATGGTTGAGTTAATGTTAGAACCTCGAAAATTTTCGCGCAGCGCATTGTTTACGCCACGCAAGCCAAACTTGGATGCCGAATAAGCAACCGCTTTGCTACGGTTACCCTCTGAACCGGATGTTGAGCCAATGAAAATAATTTTTGAATTGGCGGCTGCTTGCAAATTGGGCAATAAAGATTGTATGGAAACGATGGCTCCGGTTAGATTTATGTTGATGATATTTCGCACCATTTCTTCCGAATCATCGGTTAGGTTATAATTACCGCGAAATGCATTTTTCTCCCAGATTGCAGCGTTGTAAATCAGCACATCAACAGGAATATTTTGCAAAGATTTTTGTAAGGTTTGTGTAAATGTAGCACTCGCAATATCGGCCTCAATCCACGTGTAGCTGCCGCTTTGATTTTGATCAATTACCGGTGGTTGCGAACGGGACACCAAATACAAATGTCTGCCCGTACGATGTAACCCAATAGACATTGCATGTCCAAGGCCTCGGCTGGCACCTATGATCAATATATTCATTTGTTATGATAAATACTTTTTAATTTCTTCCATCAACTCCGCTTTCATAATCGGCACGCCCATTATTTTGTTATAGCCTTTCGCATCTACAAGGTATTGATCGCGGATAATTTTGATAAGCTGGCCGTTGTTCAATTCAGGTATCAATACCGTTTGGAAGTTCTTTATTATTTCACCCAAATTTTTAGGAAACGGGCGCAGGTAGCGGATGTGTGCATGGCTTACTTCATGTCCTTGTTGCTGCAACTCTAATACTGCACTTTTAATAGAGCCATACGTGCTGCCCCAGCCTAACACCAGTACCTTGCCCCGCACTTTGCCGCTGTCTATCGTTTGCAGTGGAATGTAATCGGCAATGGTATCTACTTTTTGCTGGCGCAATTGTACCATCAGTTGATGATTTTCAGGATCGTAACTCACGTTGCCGGTAATGTTTTGTTTTTCAATTCCGCCAATGCGATGCTCCAAGCCGGCCGTGCCGGGAACTGCCCAGGGACGAACTCCTTTTTCGTTTCTTTGATAAGGCTGAAATTTGGTTTCATCCTCATCCAATCCTTTTTTAAAATGAGCCTGAATTGGCTTCAATTCTTCGCTCACCGGATATTTCCACGGCTCACTACCATTGGCAATATAACCATCACTTAGCATAATAACCGGCGTCATGTGTTCTACTGCAATGCGCACCGCTTCATACACCACTTCAAAGCAATCGCTCGGTGTGGATGATGCGATCACAGGCATCGGGCATTCGCCGTTGCGTCCGTAATAAGCCTGTAACAAATCGCTTTGCTCTGTTTTGGTAGGCATGCCGGTGCTCGGTCCGCCACGTTGCACGTTAATAATAACCAGCGGAATTTCCAGCATCACTGCCAGGCCCATCGCTTCAGCTTTTAAAGCCATTCCGGGGCCTGATGTAGTGGTTACGCCAATACTTCCACCATACGATGCGCCAATGGCTGCGCTGATGCCCGCAATTTCATCTTCTGCCTGAAACGTGCGGATGCCAAACGCTTTGTGCTTGCTTAATTCATGCAAAATATCTGATGCCGGTGTGATAGGATAGGTGCCCAAAAAAAGTGGCAAACCACTTTTTACGGTTGCCGCCACCAAACCCATTGCAAGCGCCTGGTTACCCATAATACTTCTATAATTTCCGGCAGGCAGTTTTGCCCTCTCAACGCGGTAACGCGTGGTGAAAGTTTCGGTGGTATCGCCATAATTATAACCGGCTTGTAATACCTTAAGATTGCTTTGCAAAATGTATTCTTTCCTGCCGAATTTCTCGTTTAAAAAATCAATTGTGTTATCCAGATTTCGATTGTACATCCAATAAATAAAACCGAGCACAAACATGTTTTTTGCGCGGTCTTTTTCTTTTATCCCTAATTCCGGAAAGTCTTTTAAGGCTTCGCGGGTCAATTTGGTAATATCAATTTTAATCACTTCGTAATTGTGCAGACTGCCATCTTCCAGCGGATTAATGCCATCGGTATAATTAGCAAGGCGCAAATTTTTAGCATCAAAACCATCTATATTGGCAATTAATTTACCACCCGGTTTTAATGTTTTGATATTCACTTTTATAGCTGCTGCATTCATTGCCACCAGCACATCGCACATATCGCCGGGTGTATAAACTCTGTCGCTGGAAAAGTGCAATTGATAACCACTCACGCCGGGCACGGTGCCTTGTGGAGCGCGTATTTCGGCAGGGAAATCGGGGAAGGTGGCAAGGTCAATGCCAAGCAAAGCAGTATTGTTGGTAAACTGTGTGCCGGTCAATTGCATACCATCGCCGCTATCACCGGCGAACTTAATTACTACGTCCTGGAGGACGGTTTCCTGTGCTGTTGTCATAGTTTATAACGAAGTGCAAAAATAAAGAGCACTGATGGAAGAAAGTCGTTAAACTGTTTTTGATAAAATGAAACATCCGCTTGTTCATCATGAACAAGCGGATGTTTTTATTAAAATAATTATAATCAATCTTTAAACAAAAGAAATTTATTGTTGTTTAGCGAGCCAGAGAGAAGCATTCATAAACAATTGTGTGTGGCTGTATAATGGCCAGCTTACATACAAATTGTTACCACTTGCGCCGGTACCATCATCCATTGGCGAACTATCGGTAACCACAAACACATGACCCAAACCAAATGCAGAAGAGGCACACATGACGTTTGTGTTGCCTTGCGTGCTGCCTGTTTCCCAAATCAATCCTTGTACGGCACTATTGGCAGAAGGCTGTGTAGTGATTGTTGCACCATTATTAAACTGGAGCGTGGTAACATTTCCCTGCGAGCCATGTAAAATAACATTAGTGCTACTATTGATTAACACATTCGTTGTGGTTTGAGAAATATTGGTTAGATCAATGCTAAACCCAAACGGATTTGCTTGCACTGTGTTATTTGTCATCAAATCGTTCCAGATAGCTGGCGAATCATAGCCATCATTGTTACGGTCAGATTGTGTATGATCAGAAATCATAAACAATCCACCACCGTTGGCTACGAAATTGAGGATAGCTGTTTTTTCAGCTGCAGTAAATAAAATGTTGGGTTCATCAACCACAAACACATCATACTTAGAAAGGTCTTGCGGATTGGATGCGTTACCGTAAGTAATGCTTCCTGTTGAAGGCAGTGTTTCAACATAATCGCCCGCCTTTACCAATGCAATTCCCCAGCTTGAAAGAGCGCCTGTCCAGTAAGTTTCAGCAGTAGAAGAAGTAACGGTTGCTTGTGCCGGCGTTGGAATTTGTTGCGGCTTACTATTGTCTTCGTCAATTACCCAATCTGCATTACCAGCCGTTTCAGCTTTGGTGGCATCAAACAAAAAACGTTTTACAGTTGAAGTGGATGAGGTAATGTAAAATGTTTTGGCGCCGGATGTGCCGTTACTGTTGGAGACCGTAACGCTTGCCGTACCTGCGGTGGCGATATTTGAGGCAGAAACAGAAGCTGTTAACGTAGTGCCACTTACATACGTTGTTGTTAAGGCTGTACCATTCCAATTGACAACGGCGTCTGACGTAAAATTGGTTCCTGTAACAGTTAATGTGAATGCCGCACCTCCTACAACAGCACTATCCGGAGATAATGAAGTAAGAGCGGGTGCAATTGACTGGCTGGTATAACTCGTTACCGAGAAATCATCAATATTGATGCGGTTACTGCTGCCATCTGTTTTTCGCAATTGAAACCGGATGGCCCCTTGCACATTCAATGTAAAGCTTGCGGTTGATAATGTAGTTGAATTGGTAGTAATGGTTGAACCTGTTTGCGTATAGCTTGTGCCGTTGTTGGTGCTGTACCATAGCTGCCAGGTGCTGCTGCCATCAGAGCCATACTTTGCATGTTTGATGGTAACGGTAGAAGCACCTGTAGTAAAATTAAAGTTCATAGTAAGACTACCGCTATTGCGAATGCGTGCCGATTGGCTGCCATCTTTTGCATCGGAAGAAGATGTGCCTAACAACGCGTCGTTAAAATTCCATGAGCCTGTGGAAAGTGTAACATTTGCGGCGGAATAACTTGTTTTTGTTCCTTTTTCAAACGTTTCAGTAGTTGTGGTAGCTAAGGCTGTTTTGACAAGAGAAGTATTAGCAGTACGCAACAGTGAGTTAGAAGACTGTTGTGAAGTTTGAATCTCTTTTTGGCAGGCAAACAAAAAAGAAAGTGCGAGAAGAAGTAAGCAGTTCAAGCGAATTGATTTCATAAGTTTTGGTATTTGTAAAACAAAAATATATTCTTTTTATAATATTCTTTATTTTAGATTATTTCGAGTAGCAATCTAAAAGAATGATTACGAAGTTTACCGTATACCTTTCTATAACAACTGCAATGACCTGAAGTTTGTTTTTGCCCCTTTTTAAAACGCTTTAAACAGAATCACCTTTCATTTAATCGTTTCAACAAACTTCTTCATTCCCTAACTTGCGCCAATGTTTACAGGTATTGTAGAAGCCACAGGGCACCATTACATCGGTAGAAGCCAGCGGCACCAATAAAATTTTTTGGATAAAAAGCTCTATCAGTGAAGAACTGAAAATTGACCAAAGCGTGAGCCACAGCGGCGTGTGCTTAACCGTTGATGCGCTTCGCGATAGCGCACACCGCGTAACGGCTGTTGCCGAAACAAGGGCAAAAACAAACATTGACGCATGGCAAAAAGATAGCCCCGTAAACTTAGAAAGATGTATGACGATGAATGGCAGAATTGACGGGCATATTGTGCAAGGTCATGTTGATGCAACGGCCATTTGTACTGAACGAAAGGACTTGCAGGGAAGCTGGGAATACCACTTTTCTTTTGATGAACAATTTGCCTCATTGCTTATCGAAAAAGGCTCGGTATGTGTAAATGGAATTAGCTTAACGGCATACAATGTAAACCGCAATTCGTTTACTGTTTCCATCATTCCTTATACTTACGATCATACCAATATTCACGAAGTAAAAAAAGGCAGTGTGGTAAATATTGAGTGGGATATGATTGGCAAATACATCAACCGCATTCATTCGCTTCAGCAAAATGTGGGATAACGTGAGCGAATATCCACCCATAGCCATAGCCATCCTTAACTGGAATGGCAAACATTTTCTACAAACGCTGCTGCCCGCACTGCAAGAACTCAGCTATCCGGCCTATTCCATTTACATTATTGACAATAATAGTTCTGATGATTCGGTGGCTTTTGTAAATGCCCGTTTTCCGTTTGTAAAAACCATTGTTTTGGATGATAATTACGGCTTTGCCACCGGCTACAACAAAGGGCTTTGGCAAATAAAAGAGCCGTATTATTTGCTGATGAATTCCGATGTGGAAGTAGCGCCTGATTTTATTGAACCGTTGATAACTCAAATGCAAAGCGATGCATCCATTGCGCTTTGCGGGCCTAAAATCCGTTCGCTTCGCAACAAGCAACTATTTGAACATGCCGGTGCTGCCGGTGGTATGATGGATGTGTTGGGCTATCCGTTTTGCAGAGGAAGAATTTTTGATTTTGTTGAGAGGGATGAAGGTCAGTACGATGATGCAAAACAAACATTCTGGGCAAGCGGAACCTGCTGTTTAATTAGAAAGAAAGCTTATTGGCAAGTGGGCGGTATGTATGGCTTTTATTTTATGCACATGGAAGAAATTGATTTGTGCTGGCGACTGAATGCCGCCGGTTATAAAGTGATGTACTGCCCGCAATCGGTTATTTATCATTTGGGCGGCGGCTCACTTTCCTACCAATCACCACGCAAAACGTACTTCAATTTCAGAAACAACATTATTATGTGCTGGCGCAATTCTCCGTGGCAGGTAAACCTTTGGTTGTTACCCTTGCGTATGATGATGGATGGCGTGGCTGCCCTGCAATTTTTAGTGCAAAAACAAAAGCCGCATAGTAAGGCAGTTCTGCAAGCCTACCGCGATTTTTTCAGGTGGATGTTTTCTTACGAAAGAGACATTCCACACCAAAAGCTATCACTGCGCAAAGCCGCTGGTGTAGCATGTTTCAGTGTGGTGTGGAACTATTTTGTAAAAAAGAAGAAAACATACAGGGAGATGGTGTGATGAAGTTACAAGGGTACAAGATACAAGGGGGCAAGAACCAAATAAACATGAATAACTGAAACTTCTATCAACATTATTTTTGTCATTTTGACTACTAAAATCCTCAATTAGACTACACTGCGCAAACGGCTTCTGATCAACTTTGCTTTTCAAATTGTAAATCAAAAAGAAATGAAAAAAGCACTCATTACAGGAGCCAATAAAAGTATCGGATTCGAAACTGCCCGTCAGCTGTTGCAAAAAGGCTTTTACGTTTATCTGGGCAGCCGCGACTTACACAAAGGCCGGGAAGCGACAGAACAATTAAAAAGCGAAGGACTAATCAATGTGGAAGCAATCGAAATAGATGTTACCAATGATGAGTCGGTAAAAGCTGCCCGGATATCTATCGGCAACAAAACCGAAGTGCTGGATGTGCTTATCAATAACGCCGGCATTACGGGCGGCTTTCCACAATCGGCATTGGCAGCTACGCCCCAACAGTTTACGGCAGTGTTTGATACCAACGTAACTGGTGTGGTAAGAGTAACACAAGCTTTTATAGATCTGGTGAAACAATCACCGGAGCCACGCATTGTGATGGTTAGTTCCAGCCAAGGTTCACTGACTCTGGCAAATGATCGAAACGGAAAATATTATCATCATAAAGGGGCAGTGTACCAGCCATCAAAATCTGCACTGAACATGTATTCCTTAATTCTGGCTTATGAGTTGCGCGATACACCTGTGAAAGTAAATATGGTTGATCCGGGCTTTACCAAAACCGATTTTAACAACCATCGCGGAACAGGCACTGTGGAAGAAGCCGGGTTACGTGTTGTTAAATACGCATTGATATACAATGACGGACCGACGGGAAAATACATCAGTGAAGAAACGAATCCTGGAACGGGCGAAATTCCGTGGTAATGAAATGAAGGATTGAAAAATCAGAGTTATTAGGTAATGACTCAGTTTGAAAATAGGATGTCCCGCAGATGACGCAGATCCTCGCGGAATTATATACAATTGATCTGCGTTTATCAGCGAAATCTGCGGGATAAATTCAAAGTAATATACTACAAAAAATCAGGTTGATCAGCAGCATGAAAAAAGAAGAAGACAATCTGCATAAGTTTATATCTTTATCTGATTTATACCGGGTTCTGGGCTTACCAAAGCCTTTGCATCCAATGATAAGCCTGGTAAACAACATGGATAATCAGGTTGCACTTAACCAATTACCCCATACCCATGTTCTGAATTTTTATAAAATCTCATACAAAACTAATCTTAGCGGCAGATTTAAATACGGTCAGGATTATTATGACTTTGATGAAGGTGGCTTATTGTTCGCTTCTCCTAATCAATTAATTGGCAGCGATGAAACCAACGGTGATCATTCCGGTTATACTTTACTCATCCATCCTGATTTTTTATTGACTTATCCTTTGGCAACGAAAATCAGGCAATACGGTTTCTTTTCTTATTCTGCCAATGAAGCGTTGCATCTGTCGAATGATGAAAAGAGAACCATACTTTCCATTTTTAAATTGATTGAAGAAGAATTAAACAGCAGGATTGATGATTGTAGCCAGGATGTAATGATTTCGCAAATTGAATTATTGTTGAACTGCTGTCATCGTTTTTATAAGCGGCAATTTATTACCCGCAAAATGGTAAGCAACGATTTATTACAAAGATTGGAAGCGTTTTTAGACGCACATTTCAACAACGAAAAATCACTAATCGAAGGAATACCAACAGTGCAATCTCTTTCGGCATATTTAAACTTATCGCCCGGTTATTTAAGCGACATGCTGCGTTCACTTACCGGGCAAAATGCACAGCAACATATACACAATAAACTTATAGAGAAAGCTAAGGAAAAATTATCTGTTACAAGGTTATCGGTTAGTGAAGTTGCCTACACTCTGGGCTTTGAACATCCGCAATCATTTAGTAAGCTATTTAAAACAAAAACAAACTTATCTCCTTTAGCATTCAGACGATCTTTTAATTGATACATGAATTGATAACAAACCAATGTTGCCGATACAGTTTGATAATGAACCTGATAACAATAACAAACAAAAAAGCGGCAAAAACAAACATTTGTTTTTGCCGCTTTTTGTAAAAGTAAAATTATTTCTACTCTGTGCCTGGTTTTACCAAACCCAGCTTTGCTTCTAAGCTTAATGTAGCATGTGGCACGGCACGCAGGCGGGCTTTGTCAATCAGCTTACCTGTTACGCGGCAAATACCATAGGTTTTGTTTTCGATGCGAATTAAAGCCTTTTCCAAATGATCAATGTAAGTGATCTGCCGGCTTGCCATCTGGCTTAGCTGTTCGCGTTCCATGCTCATGCTGCCGTCTTCCATCGTCATGTAGCGGTTGTCGCCTTCATCGCCGCCCATGTCATCTCTCCGGGTTATCAAACCCTGCAGGTACGCCAGTTCTTTTTTGGCGGCATCTAACTTTTTGTTGATCAGTTCTCTAAAATCGCTCAGGTCATTATCAGTGTATCTTACCAAAGGCACATTGGTTTTACCATTGGTAGCTGCCTGACGCTGGTCTAATGTTTTGTATTCAGGATGATACGGAACCGAAGTTTTAATAGTGGTTTTAGGAATTTTTATTTCTGCAGGTGCGGCGGCTTTTTTAGTCGCTTTCTCTGCTGCTTCCACCTCTTTTTTTCCTTCTGGTTTTGCTGATTTCTTTGCAATCGGTTCGCTTTTTTTCTCTACCGGCTTTGCTGTTTCCTTCTTTGTTTTTTCCTCTTTAACAGGTGCTTTCTTCGTCATGGACTTACTGCTTATGGATGTTTTTAATGGTGATGATTTCTTCATGGGAGCAGCCACTTTTTTGGCAGCGCCCTTTGCCTTTACTTTTCCTTTCTTTTGAGCAGTAGTTTTAGATGCGGGTTTAGCTGAATGCGCAGTTTTTTTTGCAGCGACCTTTACAGCCGATTTTGGTGCTGCTTTTTTTGCAGTTTTGGTAATAGTTTTAGCTGCCTTTTTAGGCGCTGCTTTTTTTACGGCCATACAATTGTTATTTTTTGATTAAACTGATTTTTACCGGAGTATCGTTAATTTCAATTTCAGTTCCTTTGTTTGGTAAGGGCACCCAATTGATTGAATCGGCTAAAATTTCCGCGCAAATATAATTCTTAAATTGATTGATAGATTTTCTTAACTTTTCATTGTTTTCTACCTCAACATCAATGCGGTCGGTTACATAAAAATCGCTCTCTTTCCGCAAATTTTGCACACGGTTAATAAACTCACGGGCGTCGCCTTCGCCTTTTAGCTCCTCGGTTAGTTCAATGTCTAATGCAACGGTTAACAAGCCTTTACTGGCAACACTCCAACCTTTGATGTCTTCGGCAATTACTTCTACTTCCGAACCCAGAATGGTATAATTCTGCTCATTAATCAGTAAGTCAATGCTACCTTCTTTTTCCAATTGATGAATAGCAGCCTGATCTAAATTTGTTAGTATCGCCGCTGCACTCTTCATATTGGCACCCAGCTTTGCGCCTAATTTCTTAAAATTAGGTTTGAGGGTTTTGTGAACCAATCCATCGGTGCTGGTAATGTATTCAACTGCTTTAATGTTTACTTCCGATTTAATTAAATCTTCTACTTTTTGCAATTGATGCTTCATATTGGCATTGAGTATCGGAACCAATATTTTTTGCAAAGGCTGACGCACTTTAATAGCCACTTTTTTGCGCAGCGATAGCACCAGCGAGCAAATGTCCTGAGCCAACTGCATCCGTTCTTCCAATTGAAGATCAATGGCAGAAGCGTCCACAACCGGAAAATCGGCATGATGCACCGAAGCGGAAGCCTCTTTTTTGGTTACTTCGTTCAACTGGTTGTACACCGCATCACTAAAAAATGGTGAAATGGGCGCCATCAATTTGGTAAGCGTTACCAAACATTCATACAAAGTTTGATAAGCGCAGATTTTATCATGTTCATATTCGCCTTTCCAAAAGCGGCGGCGGCAAAGGCGCACGTACCAGTTGCTCAATTGCTCATCTACAAATTCTTCTATGGCACGTCCGGCGATGGTTGGCTCATAATCGTTCATCGCGGCGGTTACTTTTTGCACCAATGTGTGTAAGGCTGATAAAATCCATCGGTCAATTTCAGGACGTTCATTGATGGCAATATTTTTTTCGGCAAAAACAAACCCATCCACGTTGGCATACAAGGCAAAGAATTGATAGATGTTATACAATGTGCCGAAGAATTTGCGCTGCACTTCCTGGATGCCTGCCGTATTGAATTTCAGATTGTCCCACGGAGAAGCATTCGTTATTAAATACCAGCGGGTAGCGTCGGCGCCAAATGTGTTGATGGTTTCAAACGGGTTCACTATGTTGCCCAGCCGCTTGCTCATTTTTTCGCCATTTTTATCCAATACCAAACCATTGGACACAACCGTTTTATAAGCCACGCTATCGAACAACATTACCGCCAACGCATGAAGCGTATAAAACCAGCCGCGCGTTTGGTCAACGCCTTCGGCAATAAAATCGGCAGGAAAAGCTTTGTGCTCATCAATGGCTTCTTTATTTTCGAATGGATAATGCCATTGCGCATAAGGCATTGCGCCGCTATCAAACCAAACATCAATCAGGTCAGGGACGCGCTTCATCTCTTTTCCCGATGGAGAAACCAACGTTATTTCATCAATAAAAGGTTTGTGTAAGTCTAAGCTGTGAGCTTCGAGCTTTGAGCTTTGAGTTAAGCCAAACGCTTCATCGGCTTTTGTAACTTCTTCTTTTAATTCAGCAATGCTACCAATGCACATTTCTTCGCTGCCATCTTCTGTTCTCCAAACCGGCAACGGCGTTCCCCAGTAGCGGCTACGGCTCAGGTTCCAGTCGACCATATTTTCCAGCCAGTTTCCAAACCTGCCTTCGCCGGTGCTTTTGGGTTTCCAGTTGATGGTTTTGTTCAATTCCACCATGCGTTCCTTGCAGGCTGTGGTTTTGATAAACCAGGCATCCAGCGGATAATACAAAACAGGTTTATCGGTACGCCAGCAATGCGGGTAGCTGTGCTCGTATTTTTCAACTTTAAAAGCGCGGTTTTCCTTTTTTAGTTTTACGCAGATATCAACATTTACATCTATATAATTCGGGTCGCTTGTATAATCTTTTACATAACGGTTGCTGAATTCGCCTAAACCATCTACAAACTTGCCCTGCCGGTCAACCATGGTTAAAATGCCAATGTCGTATTTCTTTCCTACCCGAAAGTCATCGGCGCCAAAAGCAGGCGCAGTATGCACAATACCGGTGCCATCTTCGGTAGTAACAAAATCGCCGAGAATAACGCGGAACGGCTCAGCGCCGGGCGTGATTTTTTGAATCACTTCAGGCGAATTGGCTTCGTAAGGCAACAACTGTTCGTAGCGGCATCCTTCTATTTCCACATCCTATAAATTGGGCAAGAATCTGCCAGGGAACAGTTTGGTTTTGTCGTTATAATTTTCAAAGTCACCGTTTTCACCTTCTGGCTTTGAAATACTTGCCCAGCAAGGCTTTGGCAAGAATAACATTGATAGGAAGATGTGTATAAGGATTGAAAGTTTTTACCAGCACATACTCAATATTACTTCCAACCGTCAATCCAAGATTAGAAGGTAAGGTCCACGGCGTGGTTGTCCAGGCAAGAAAGAAAATGTCAGAAGAAAAATCTTTGTCAAGTGCATCAAATAAAAACTTCGATTTCTCATTTTCAGTTGCTTTGAACATGGCAACACAACTGGTATCTTTCACATCGCGGTAGCAGCCCGGCTGGTTCAGTTCGTGTGAGCTTAAGCCCGTTCCGGCAGCCGGAGAATACGGCTGAATGGACACACTTTCGTACAACAATCCTTTTTTGTACAACTCTTTCAGCAACCACCAGAGCGATTCAATATATTCATTAGTAAATGTGATGTAAGGATTGTTCAAATCAACCCAATAACCCATTTTGGTGGTTAAATCATCCCATTCCCGTTTGTAACGCAGCACCGCTTCACGGCATTTCTGGTTGTATTCTTCAACTGAAATTTTTTTACCAATGTCTTCTTTTGTTATTCCTAATTCTTTTTCAACACCCAACTCAACGGGTAAGCCATGTGTATCCCAGCCGCCTTTGCGTTTTACCTGAAAGCCTTTCATGGTTTTATACCGGCACACGAGGTCTTTCAATGTTCGTGAAATGACATGGTGAATGCCAGGCATACCATTGGCAGAAGGCGGACCTTCGTAAAATACAAACGGCTCGGCGCCATCACGAAGCGAAACGCTTTTTTCAAAGGCATCTTCTTCTTTCCATTTAGCCAATACTTCTGCCTCGATAGAAGGTAAATTCAACCCTGAAAATTCTTTATATTTTACAGCCATGCAAGTGTGCGTTTATAAAAGGCTGCAAAGTTAGATAAAAACAAAAAGGCAAATGAACCTTTGGCGTTGCTTAACAAATGCATTTTGCCACGATAATTTGCGTAGAAAAGTAATCATCATTGTAAAATTGAATAGCACTTCGTTTTCTTATCCAAAAAGATTTACATTTGCAGCCCAAAATGGAGATCATAGCTCAGCTGGTTAGAGCGTCGGATTGTGGTTCCGAAGGTCGCGGGTTCGAAGCCCGTTGTTCTCCCAAAAATGAAAGCCTTGTGAATGCGGAATTTGCAAGGCTTTTTTGTTGAATGAATGTTATGAAATCACCCTTGTTTAATTTTGCCTTGCCTTTTGTTTTTGCACTAATTGGCTGGCTGATTGCGAAACTGGTAGTTGTTATATACATTTCGTTGCTGATGAAAAAAAAAGCTTATATCAGTAATGCTATTGGAAACTATGTGGAACAGCAATTGTCTTTTGCCGATATTGAGCAACGCTTAACAGAACCATCCACCATTGAAGCTATTTTACCTTTTGCTGAACAACACATTGACGAGTTCCTGCGTAAAAAGTTACCCGCAGCCATGCCAATGATAGCCATGTTTATCAGCGATAAGCTGGTGGCTGATATGAAAGCCATTTTTATGAACGAATTAAGAGAATTGTTTCCTGCCATCATCCAGCAATATCTTACCAATATAAAAAAGAACACCCATATCAAAGCCATTGTATCGGCGAAATTGGATACTCTTTCTTTCTCCACTATTCAAATCTTTCTGAAAAGGCAGTTACGCGTGGTTGAATATGCGTGTGCAGCTACCGGTTTTGTGTGCGGTTGTTTATACATTTTCTTAACACTGCTTGCCTAAGAGATTGCCCCTGTAGCCGATAATTTTTATCCTAACGCCTTTCTGCAAAGAGATTTGCAGTGATTCTTTTTTTCTTGCACACAACTTGCTCTTTTATAATGTTTGAAGCGGTTACCCAATTTTATTTTACCGCAAAAACAAAGCTTATAGTTTCAATAAACGTAGTATGAAGTCTAATTTTTTACTTTTTATCTTAGTTCTTTTTGTTCACCTTTCGTATGCACAGCCTCCTGCCGGCGGTGGGAACAGAGCGTTTGGCAATGGCAATTTTGCTGCTGCCAACGGTCATTTTTATGGAAAAATAGTGGACAGCAAAACCAACAAAGGATTGAATGGAGCTACTGTTCAGTTGGTTAGAAGCACAGCCGACAGCAGCGGAAACGCACATGAAATTCCTATTTCAGCAGGCTTTACCTCCGCTAACGGTGATTTTAGTTTTGACAATGTGCCTACGCGCGGACCTGTTACCTTGAGGGTCACCAATATAGGATATGCAGATGTTTCGAGGACGGTTAGCTTCGACCCCGGCAGCACTGATAAAGATATAGGCAATATAAAACTGGCGCAATCCGCAACTGCATTGGCAGGTGTAACGGTTACTTCAACCAAACCATTTTTTGAAATGGGCGTTGACAGAAAAGTGTTCAATGTAGATAAAAACATTGTTACCACCGGGCAAACAGCAACCGAAGTAATGAAGCAAATACCATCATTAAATGTGGATGTGGATGGGAATGTAACGCTTAGAAACGCGGCACCAACCATTTTTGTGGATGGCCGGCCTACTACACTTACACTTGACCAGATACCAGCCGATATTATTGACAGGGTTGAAATTGTAACCAATCCATCAGCCAAATATGATGCATCGGGTGGCAATGCCGGTATTTTGAATATTGTGCTAAAGAAAAATCGTCAAACGGGCTACAACGGAAATGTACGTGCGGGAGTTGATTCGAGGGGAAGAATCAATACCGGATTGGATTTGAGCCTGCGTCAAAGCAAATTTAATTTTTCGCTCAGCGGCAACCTCAATCAGCGCAAATCTATTTACACAACCAATGTAGACAGGAATAATTATTATGAGGGTAGCAAAAGCGAAGTCAGCCAAAATACGGCTGGCACGAGCCCAGGTGAATTTAAATTTATAAGAGCTGGCGTTGATTATTTTATTGACAACAGAAACACATTCAGCCTATATGGCAATTATGTAAACGGTAGTTTTAATACAAACGAAAACCAAACCATTGACAGCAGCTTTGGTGGTTCACTGTTTACGCGAAGCTTACGCAATGCTATTACCGACAGAAATTTTAAAAATTTCGGCGGACAGTTTGGCTACAAACACAATTTTGCTAAAGACGGGCATGATATTACTGCTGATTTTAATTATAACTCAAGTAAGAACAATTCGCCCGGAAGTTATATAACCAACTATTATGACGCATCTGACGTGCAGAAATACAATCCTTATTTACAGCAGGTAAATACAAGTGGTTACAACCATTTTACCACTGCACAGGTTGATTATGAAAATCCAATCAACGATAAAACTAAAATAGAAGCCGGTGGGCGTGTTGCTATCCGTGATTTTTTAAACGAAAACAATCAGTTTTATTCATTCAGTAAAGACGGCCCGTTCCTTCCTTTGCCTAACATCAGCAGCCAGTATAAATACAGCGATCAGGTGTACGCGGCGTATGGCACTTTTAGCTTAAAAACAAAGAAATGGAACTACCAGTTTGGGTTGCGCGCTGAAAGCTCTAATTATAACGGAACATTGCTGGGCAAAGATTCTGCGTTCAAAATCAATTATCCCATCAGCTTATTCCCAAGTGCTTTTGTTACGTACCGCATAGCCGACGGACAGGATTTTCAGGCCAATTATTCACGCCGGATCAACCGTCCGAACTTCTGGCAGTTGCTGCCGTTTATTGACAATACCGACCCGTTGAATTTATCAGTTGGTAATCCGAACCTGCGTCCGTCTTTTACCAACTCATTTGAGGTAAACTACAGCTATTTGTACGGAAGAGGAGCGAACCTTTTGGTTTCAGTTTATTATAAACACAGCACTGATTTAATCACCAATTATTTTTACAGAGGTGCTAACCCGGATACCACTATCAATAAATCTGACAGCGTTAATTTCTTCACCTACGCAAATGCGCAAAGCAGCATCGCTTATGGCCTGGAAATTACCAACCGCATTACCATTGCCAAATTTTGGGATTTGACGGCCAACATTAATTTCTTCAATTCAAAAATTGAAGGAGGCAGCGATTTAAAAGGTGTTGTATCATCTCAACAGCTTTGGAGCTATTTTGCCAAACTGAACAACAACTTTAAATTTAAACATGGCTATTCCATTCAGTTGTCGGGCAATTACCAGTCGAAAACCGTATTGCCCGCTTCTTCCGGCAGTGCACGTAACAGCGGACAAGGCGGTGGTGGTTTTGGCGGACCTCCGCCCACATCAGCACAAGGTTATACTTTCCCCAATTACAGCTTCGATGCTGCCGTTCGTAAAGAATGGGATTTCAAAAAAGGAAGAGTGTTAGCGGCTACCATCAGCATTAACGATTTTGCCCGCACTTTTGTTTATAAAACCTATTCTGAATCGTATAGTTCAGCTACCGATTATTTCAATCAGATCTCGTGGAGGCGCAGAGACCCGCAGGTTGTAAGGTTTAATATCAACTACCGTTTTGGTAAGTTCGATAACAACTTATTTAAACGCAAACCCAACACCAATGCAGAGCCTGCCGGAACAGATGTAGTGAACCCGGGATGATTTGTTTTTGCCACAAAAATGCAAAGACATAAAGATTATATTATAAAAACGCTGACAGGGTTTCAAACCCTGTCAGCGTTTTTGTTTGTCTGAACTTTTAAACGTTATTTCAAAAATCCAAAATCTACAATCCGCCTTACATATTTCTTGTCCTGAATCACCCAGGTTACTTCATAGCTGCCCAGTTCATCACGGTTGAGCATATAAATGTAAATCCGTCTTTTATCGGCGCTTTGATATACGCCGGCAAACGTTTTTACTTTAGCACCATCGGTGTAAGTAAATGCAGGATTATACAAATCGAAATAAGCTGCTTTTGGAATGAGGACCGAATCTTTATCAATCATCACTTGAACATTGGCAATGTTATATTTAGGAACTTCGGTATAACGCCCGTAATAAGGCTTGTTATCAATTTTGATCAAATATTTATCTGAATAAAGCAACTTGTGCTTCGATGCATCGAAGTTGCCTGCGGTGATGGATACGCTGATGCCACTACCTTCAAAGTGAATGCTGTTTTTGCTGTAAGCTATAACGGGTATCGAAAGTAAGGGAAGCTTGCCAACGCCTTCATCTATGCCCGACATAGTGAAAGTGGCCGCATCGCTTCGGATGTCTTTCTCCATCACTTTTTTAAAATTGTCTTTCCTGCTGCGCAAATCAGGAATATCATCCTGCGCTTTTGCTATAACAAAGGAGAACAGAAATACAATAAAAACAAACTTATGCATGAAATGAATTTGATAAAGAAACGCAGTGAAGAAAGAAATGATTATGTTGAAATACATTTTCACAAAAGATAAAAAAGTAGGTTTTTATTTTTTATATAAAAACAAACCTACTCTTCATCCAGCAAGCGCTCGGGCAATTGCTTTTTGGTGGTGGCGCCCATTCTTCGCAGTTCTTCTATTTTTCTCATCACGTTGCCATTGCCGTTTTTCAGTTGACCCAATGCCTGCGAATACAAATCGCCGGCTTCGCCTATTTTTTTACCAACCGCTTCAAAGTTCGAAATGAATCCTTCAAACTTATCATACAACAAACCGGCTTTGTTGGCAATGTCAATGGCATGTTTGTTTTGCAGTTCCACTTTCCATAAATCGGCAACAATTTTTAGCACCGCAAATAAATTGGTTGGACTCACCATTAAAATGCGTTTGTTATAAGCATAATTCCAAAGCGTTGTATCGTGCTTTACCGCTTCTAAAAACGCTGGTTCGATGGGCACAAACATCAGCACATAATCCAACGCTGCCGCATAGCGCGGATAATCTTTTTTACTCAACCCTTCAATGTGCAAACGCACGGAACGGACATGATTGCCCAAACAGGTTTTTTGGTGTTCAATATCACTGCAACCAATGTATTCATCCCAGGCAAGGAGCGATACTTTGCTATCAATGATAATCTTCCGGTTATCGGGATAATAAATCATTACATCGGGCTGCAAGCCTTTGCCCATTTCATCTTTAATGATGTTGCCCGCGTTATCGCGGATAAATTGTTGTACAAAATATTCGCGTCCTTTTGATAAACCGCTGCTTTCGAGCAGGCTTTCCAAAATCATTTCACCCCAGTTGCCCTGCATCTTTACATTGCCTTTTAAAGCGGTGGTTAAGTTATTCGCTTCATCGCTTACTTTCTGGCTCATTTCAATTAAACGTTGCACTTCTTTGCCCAGCGAAAACCGTTCTTTGCTTTCCCTGTCGTATGTTTCTTCCACCTTTTGTTTAAACTCGCCCAACTGTGTTTTTAACGGTGTGATAAGCGCATTCATTTTCTCTTCGTTCAAGGCTGTAAACTTTGCCGATTTCTCATCCAGAATTTCCTGCGCCAGCGTTTTAAACTGATGCGTAAACTGGCTGCCAATCATTTCTAATTCGGCTTTTTGCACTTCTAATTTTTCTTCTGCTGCATGAAATTTGGTTTTGTATAAAATCAACTGACTGTTTAAAATTTCATTATCGCGCTGGTACTTTTTCAAACCATTGCATTGCTCGGTAAGCGATTGCAGTAAGCCTTCGGTTTTAGCAAACTGTTGTAATAGATTTTCTTTCTGCCTTTGCAGTTCGTTACCGTTGTGGGTTAGCTGCGCGATAAGATTTTCTTGCTGTAATAATTTTTCGTTGGCTAATGAAAGTTTGTTTTTGTAAGTTATTTTGGTGATGAGCCAAAAAGCAATGGCAACAACAATTCCTGCGGCACCAATCAGTATGTCAGTAGTTGATAGCATAAATAAAAAATAGGGGAACGAAAAGTAAGGATTTTGATTGTATTGGAGTGATTTTGTTTTTGTGATAAAAACAAAAATCGTAATAAAAACAATCAAAGATTTGTAGAAGTATATTATTGCCTTACGTTATTTTAATTTGCGCTTGCACAAGCCGATGTTTGAGATTATGTATAATTGAGAATTAGTAAATGTAGTAGCAAATATTATTACAGTAAAGCGGTGTTTGTAAAAGAAATAGTTGCTGACAAGCAAATCTTCAATAATGCTGTTGAAAGACTTTTTACCCCATCCTTCCATACAAGAGTTTGTACGGTGTTATAGAATTGTTCATCTGGATTTTGATGCAACCGCTTCCATCCCTTCAAAAGCATATCCGCCAAAACCTGAATCCGTTCTTCATTTCTTTTTAAAAGATCCCTTTGCCATTCATTGGTCGAATAATAAAAAAGAATACCAGCCATCCATGACATTGATTGGGCAGCGAACTTCAATTACCACTCAATATACGGGGCAGGATTTTTTAAACTTTCAGATTGTATTTCAACCTACGGCCTTGTTTCGCTTAACGGAAATTCCCCATTATGAACTGACTAATAAATGCGTGGATGCTGAAAGTGTTTTTACAAAAGACATCAGGCTTTGTTTTAAACTTTTACAGTCGGCTAAAAGCTATGAAAATTTACTTTCGATAGGAGAAAATTTTGTAAAAACGCTCATTAAAAAGGAAGCCATTGATAGAGCGATGTCTGGTATGCTGAAGCTTGCGAGATATATCCTTTATCGCCAAAGAGCTTACCAGAAATATTGTCTGTAAAGCTTTTCATCACCTTACAATTGCTGTCATTTATAATCAGATGAAGGTTAAAGCCTTAGAACCATCCCATAGAAGTATAACCTATTACTTCATTTCCTGTTAATCATCCCATCCACACTAATCTGTCCCGGACCACAAAAGAGAAGCACTAAAAACGCGGTAAAATAAGCGATGGCCATTTCAGAATCCATCAAATCTTTACCAGCATCATGACCAAAAATGATAACTAAAAAAGTAATAAGAAGCGGAATGCAGGCCCATCGTGTGAACAAGCCCATTACTACCAAAAGGCTGCAAAAAATCTCGGCAAATAAAGCCAATATCAGGGATGCTTTTGGCCCCATGCCCATAAAACTATAAAACGTATGTTGAAGATTATCGAAGTTGCGCACCTTATCGAAGCCGTGTCTCAGCATCAGAATTACACCAAAGCTTATGCGAAGAAAAAGCATCGCGATATTGAACGAAGCGGTGCTGTAAGTAACCGAGGTGAAACTAAATCTTTTCATTCAATAGGTTTGTACAAAAGTATAAGTTTCTTATTCTTTATCCACAAAGCCCGCCTTTTGTTTTTGCACAAAAAAGCCACAATTACTTTCGCCGCCATTTTGCATTTTTATTAAGATGAAGAGTAAAATATTTATCCTGTACCGGCGTTCACAAAAAACTATGCGATTGAAAAAATTATTGCTTTGTTGTGCTGTTGCGTTTGCCACACATCAACAGATATGCGCACAGGCTACCAAAATAAACAACGACCCCGATGCCGAATTTAAACAGGCGAAAGAATTGTATGCAGAACAGCAGTTCAATCTTGCTTATCCCTTGTTTAACGAGTTAAGCACAAAGTACAATTACAATGAAAGTAACTTTCCGGTTTCGTCTGCTCTGGAAGCAAAATATTATGCCATTGCCTGTCATCTTCAATTGAATGATGAAACGGCTGTAAACGACGCCAAAACGTTTATAGAAGCGGAACACAATGCGCCCCGCACAGCAGATGATGAGCTACCAGTTGGCTGAATACTTTTACCGCAAAAAAGATTTCGACAATGCCATTGCTTACTACGAAAAAGCAGGTATTGATAACCTGAGCAACAGCGAAATTGCAGCCATGAAGTTTCATGAAGCGTATGGCTATTTTGTTGCTAAACGCTTCAATGAAGCCAAGCCTTTATTTGATGACATCAGGCAGATAGAAACCGACCCCAATTACATTGACGCCAACTATTATTACGGGTACATTTTGTTTAACGAAAAAAAATACAAAGAGGCGTTGAATGTGTTTACTGTTGTGCAGGATAAGCCCAATTATGCAAGCATAGTGCCTTATTATGTAACCGTTATTCATTACTTCAGCGGTGATAAAGACAAAGCGATTCAATCGGCAGAGGCAGCATTGCAGAAGGGCAATCAATATTATGCTTTGCAGTTAAAGCAATTGCTCGGTCATGCGTATTTTGAAAAGAAACAATTTAGTAAAGCCTTGCCTTATTTACAGGAATATGTGCAAAGTACCGAAAAAGTAAAGCGTGAAGATTTGTATGAGTTGAGCTATTGCTATTATGTAGCAAAGCAATGGAATAAAGCCATTGCAGGGTTTAAAGAATTAGGCGGTAAACAAGATTCGCTGGCGCAAAACAGTATGTATTTGCTGGGCGATGCGTATTTAAAAACGGACCAGAAGCCGAGCGCGCGCAGTGCCTTTTTGTTTTGCGCATTAAACAGCAGTAATAAGGAGCAAAAAGAAATCTCGCAGTTTTTGTATGCCAAGCTTTCTTATGAATTGGGCTATCGTGATGTGGCGCTTACCGAATTGCAAAACTTCAATGCTACTTATCCTAAATCAACCTACATAGATGAAGCAAGAGAACTGCTTATTCAAGTGCTTGCCAATACCAACAATTATAAAGATGCGTTGACATTAATTCAAAGCCTTCCCACACAAAGCGAAGCTGCGCAACGTGTGTATCCGCGCATCTTGTACGGACGCGCTGTTGAGTTGGTAAACGACCAGCGAATTGATGATGCTGATGCTTTGTTGAATAAGATTTTTATTGTTCCTTATAACAATGCGCAATTGCAGCCTGCCCTTTTCTGGAAAGGTGAGATTGCTTATAGAAAGGACAAAGCCGATTCAGCCATTTACTATTTAGAGAATTATATGAAAAGTCCTGTTTCGTATGGAGAAGTAAATGGGCAGGATGCGCGGTATATTTTAGGTTACAGCTACACGAAGCAGCAAGATTATAACGCCGCTTTGAAATACTTTGAAGGCGTTACCACCACGGTTACAACGGCTTCCTCCAACATTCAGCAGGATGCGTATTTGCGCAGTGCCGATTGTTATTTTATGAGCAAAAATTACAGCAAGGCTTTGCAAATGTATCAAACTGCTATTGCGTTGAATTTGCCTTCTGCCGATTATGCTTCTTATCAAAAAGCCATCATTGCCGGAGCTGCCAACAACACAACTGAAAAACTGGCACAGCTTCGTTTGTTTTTGCAGAAATATCCTTCGTCTGTGCTGGTTCCCGATGCCAATATGGAAACAGCAAATACTTACATGGCGGGTGAAAATTTCAATAATGCAGTTGCACCACTCAATGCCATTTTAGCTGATAAAAATGCAGTGAATTATAAACCCCAAGCGTTGCTGAAATTGGGCGTTTGTTATTTTAATCTGAACAATAACAACGAAGCGTTGAACCGCTTTAAAGCCTTACTGCAAAACTATCCGGCCAGCGATGAAAGCAATGATGCAGTGGAGTATGTAAGAAACATTTTTATCTCACAGCAACAGCCACAGCAGTTTGTAGCGTTTATGAGGCAGAATGGAAAAGAGGTAAGCACTTCAGAAGAAGATTCGCTTACTTATATTTCGGCATTCAATCAATACAATAATAAAGAAACAGACAAAGCATTGCAGGGGTTTCAAACCTATCTTACCAAATTCCCTGATGGCAAATATTCCATTGATGCAGGTTACTTAACAGCACAGATTTATAATGATAGAAAAGATTATAAAAATGCGTTGAATTATTATAGCGGCGTTGCCGATAAATCGCCCAACAAATGGGCAGAAGCATCGGTGCTGCAAGCGGCTCGTATCAACTATTTTGAACTGAAAGACTACAATAAAGCCGAGCAATATTATGAGCAGTTAAAAACCGTTGCCACTAACCAGGACGCGAAATTAGAAAGTATGAGAGGCTTGTTAAGATGTCAATACAAACTCTCGCAATTTGATGTAACAGCAGTTGCCAATGCGCAGGATTTATTGAACGAAAAAGGAATTGCCACCGACGATAAAATGATCGCCAATATGGTGATTGCAAAAGCAGCGCAGGCAGCCAATCAAACATCAGATGCTTTATCTGCATATAGCAATATAGTGAGTTTAGGTAAATCGGAATA
Organism: uncultured Chitinophagaceae bacterium; assembly: GCA_963847085.1. GTDB lineage: Bacteria > Bacteroidota > Bacteroidia > Chitinophagales > Chitinophagaceae > Ilyomonas. Next base: position 106,735 of record CAWJYO010000007.1, read on the forward strand.
TGCGGCAGAAGCGAGGTTTCAGATTGCTGCTATTTACTTTCAACAAAACCAATTGAAGCTGGCAGAGAAAGCAGGTTTTGATGTGATTAACAAAGCCGGTTCGTATGATTACTGGATTACCAAAGCTTATATTTTGCTGGGCGATGTTTATTTCAAGGAACAGGATTATTTTAATGCTGAAGCTACATTAAAAAGCGTGATTGAGAATGCACAGGATGCGGCTTTAAAAAGTGAAGCGCAACAAAAGCTTGACACTGTAATTTCAGAGAAAGAAAAATACAGCAAAGTAGAACAACAATAGAAAACCAAACTCATGAAACCATTTCTTTTTTGCACCATTTTTCTTCTTGCTGCAATGCCGTTTGCCAATGCACAACGAAGCAAAAAAAGCACAAAAACAAAAGCAACACCAGAAAGAAGAGAAGCTACTTCTTCATCCGATACAACTATTCCGAGCCGAACGGTTACGGTAACATCATCTTATAAACCAGAGTTGAAACCATCGGCAAAAATCAACTTCAGTGCGGCTACACCATTGCCTGATTCAACATTGCCCCAGTTGCAGTACAATGTGCCTTCGCAAAATTTATTTTTCAGCTATCAGGCAGGTGTGTTAAAGCCGCTGGCAGCGGTGATTGATACAGGCATTAACTGGCAAAACAAAAACTTCCTGAAAGCGGGCATCGGAAATTACTCAACGCCGTATCTGCAAACCGGTTTGTCTTTTGGCGACGGCGCTCATTCGGTAGTGAATGTGAATGCAAAATATACATCGTCGAAAGGCAGTTTGCCTTATCAGCAATACAGTCGTTTTAATGCTGATGCCATTGGTATTTTTACCAAAGGCAATAATGAAATAACAGGCAAGGTTTTTTTCGATAACAACATACAATACGAGTATGGTTTTCAGCCCGATACGTTAAAGATGGCAAAGGATGGTTTGCGACGCCGCTATTCAACTTTTGGTGTCAAATTTGGCTTGCGCAACAAAACGGTTAACAGCCTTGGCATATCGTACAATCCAACGATTTTGGTTGATGGTTTTACTGATAACCGCAACGCACAGGAAAGCAATTTTATTTTGGATGCGCCGGTATCAAAAACCTTTGGTGATGCAGTAGCTTTCAACCTTGGGATTACCGCAAACCTTACCGGCTACAAAGGTGATACGGTTAGCAAAATCAACAACAACCTGGTTTATTTATCGCCTTCCTTACAATATAAAAGCAATAACGTAACATTGGTTGGTGGCATCATTCCATCTTGGGACAACAGCAACTTTCACATGCTGCCCAACATCACGGCAGAGGCAAAAATCAATGAAGAAAAGTTTGTGCTCATGGCTGGCTGGAAAGGGTATTACAACAAAACCAATTATCAGTATCTGGCCAATTTCAATCCCTGGATACAACAACCTACTTTTTTAAAAAGCACGCGTTTTATTGATGCTTATGCAGGCTTTAAAGGCAGCGCAGGAAGTCATTTTACTTACAATACACAGCTTACTGTTCAGCATATTTATAACGAGCCTCTGTTTGTAAACGATAGCATTACAGGGCAATCGTTCAAAGTTGTAAATGAAAGCGATATGCACAATGTGAAGTTGCATGGCGAACTTGGCTATACTGTGCAGGAAAAGTTTTCGTTGCTTGCCGGTGCTACCATTAACCAATACAACAACTTAACCGATAACAATAAAGCCTGGGGCTTATTGCCTGTTGAACTAAATGGTTCGCTGCGCTGGAATATTACAAAGGACTTATTGTTTAAAACCGATTTGTTTGCGTGGGATGGTGCCCGCTATCTCACCACAAAAACCAGGCAGCCTGAACGTTTAAAAGGTGCATTCGATTTGAATGCCGGTGCCGAATTAAAAATCAACCAGGCGTTTAGTGCCTGGTTGCAATTCAACAATTTGTTCAATAATAAATACCAACGCTGGAACCAATACCAGGTGTTAGGTTTTCAGGCGTTGGGCGGCATTGTGTATCACTTTTGATTGAACACTTACATGCCTTGCCAATGAGCAGCATTCATAATGCAAGATTTTATTTTTGGTTTTGTTGAATAAAGGGAAGAGTGGGCGCACAGAGAAAACGGAGATAACAGAGTACAATAATGATCTCTATTGGCTCCGTTCTCTCTGTACGAATTATCATTTACTCTCAACACATCTCAACATCTTACTACCATTCTCAACGTTTCTACCGTTTTATATAAAGCTCCTTATTTGAAAGTGGTATAATATAATGACTGAGGATTGCATGATGTAGAGATATAAAAGCTATCATCGCTTTATTTAGTTGTATGCCATCCTTTTGTTTTTGTCACTATTTCTGAGCCATCCAATTCCATTATAAAATATGGCAAAACAAAAAGTTCCGAACCTTTAAAGGTTCGGAACTTTTTCAGACTACCTCGATGTAGATTGTTTCTGTTTTTTTAAAAGTGCTATTAATCCGTATTCTTTTTACGGAAGCGCTTTACTTTTATCACACGATCGCTAATACGTTCTTCTTTGCTTTTACGTTCACCAAAGTTATAAGTAAGCGTAAGATATAAACTAGTGTAAGAATCCTTTGTAGTGGAATAAGCGCGTGGGCTGCCAGGTTTTGGCGGCGTTGGATTACGTCCCCGATAATAAAGCTGTTGAGCAAGCGCAGCATCACTTGCAGAAAGGTATTTGCTAAACAAAGTAGGATCAATATAAGTTTGACTCACATCATCCAAATAATCGGAAAAGCATTTCCGGAATGTAGCAGTGAAAGCAATTGCCAACTGATCATCCAGCCGATACTTAAAACCAAGATTAACAGGAATGTAAAACTGATACAAACTATAGTTTTTGCTGTTAGGATATTCACTAAAACCTTCACCTTCCAGATGCAGTGGCTTCAAAGCAATCCATTTTCCGTTCAATTCTGCTTCGGGGTTAAAATGAAAGCCTCCCACACCAACGCCCACAAAGGGTTTCAGCAATGTTTCGCGATGCGTAGGATTGAACGATTGCAATGGATACCATTCTACATTCAGAGATAATTCTTCAACGCGTGAACGGAAACTTAGATTGCGTTCCCATCTGCCCAATGACTGATGTACTTTTGTTTTTATCACACTATCGGCACCTGCATTGGTTGTGTAATTAAACGTTGCATTTACTTTCAACCAGCTTTTAGGGTAGTAGCCAAATGACAGCCCCAACAGCGGTCGCATACTAATACCGTTCAGGTCTTTAGAGAAAGGTTCGCCTTTGCCGCGTGTTCCACCCAGATCGCCCATAAAAGCATTCATCCCTGCATTGATACCAATTTCAGTGGTATTTTCTCTTGAGCTGTACACAGGCTTAATTTGTGTTCGCCGGAAGTTGTACTGTGCAAATGATGCAGAGCCAATAAGGAGCAGCAGTAGGACAGTAATGGTTTTCTTCATTTTGCTCATTGTTAGTTATTTGTTGTCTATTTCTTTGTTTGAAGAAATAGCTTTAGATATTCATAAAAAAGAGCCGGATAAACCGGAACTTACATTTTTGGTTTATAAGTGATTGGTACAAAGATTTATTTTATTTGTGAAAAAACCAATTAAGAAATTTTAAGAAGGTTTGTTTTTGCTGCTTTTTTTGGTTTTAGTTCATTTTTACACAGTTAACTCCATGTGAATGTGCTCGATACCATCTTCTAAATAAATATCGCCGCAAGGCACAAAACCAAAGCTCCCATACCAATTTTTTAAATACAACTGGGCACCAATTTTTATGGAAAAGGAAGGAAACAATTGTTTACACTTTTCTATGGCAAGATACATCAGCCGTTTGCCAATGCCTTTACCACGAACAGAAGCGGCGTTTACAACACGACCTATAGCTGCTTTGTTTGGATACGCCACATGGGGCGCAATTAACCGGCAACAGGCAACCAGGTTGTTTTGTTCATAGCCAAACAAATGATAGCAATTTTTATCTATTCCATCCATATCTAAAAAAATACATTGCTGCTCCACAACATATACTTCACTGCGCAGGCGCAATATATCATACAGTTGCGCAACTGATAGTTCAGTAAAGTATTTGCAATGCCAGGTTGTTTCGTTATTCATCCTAATGAATAATGTTTTGTGAGACTGTTATAAAATGTATGATTTTAGCGCAGAGAACAAGAGGAAATAAGATTGCGCAGAGGAATGTACCCTGTATGAAAATCTCGTTTCTTTCTTCTCTGTGGTAAAATGTTTTTATCTTATAGTTTTTCGTAAACAATGTACTGCCAGGGATGCAATTCAAAAGAAATGGTTGTATCGAAATCGAAAGTCAGTCCTGAAAAAATGTTTTGAAATTTATCTTTTAGTTCATCATGCGTAATGGAAATGCAAACCCTTCCGGCATCGGAAAAATTGAACAAAACCAAACCCTTTTTATCTTCATATTTACAAATGTATGCCACCACTTTGTCGTTTACATGAGTATCGAGCGGTATCATTTCGGCATTGCAATGAAACACATTGCATCGCTTTCTAAACGTGAGTAAGGCTTTATAAAAATCCTGAAGGGCAGGCTTTTCATCTGTCCATTCAATTTCATCCTTATCAAAAAATTTCAGGCGTTTATAATTAGGCAATTCCTGTCCGCTATAAATGAGCGGAATGCCAAGCCATGTGTTGGTAAACACAGCAAAGGTTTTGGCAGCCGCACCATATTTTTCATACTCGGTGCCATTCCAGCTATTTTCATCATGGTTGGCAGTGAACATTAATTTTTGTGCATGATCACTGCATTGGTTCACATATTTCATCAGCACACTCATCATATTTTCAACTCCCATTCTATGCTTTACAAGTGCGGTGCTGTCTACCATCCATTCCCATGCATACGAAGCATCAAATACTTGCAAATATTTTTCTTCATCTGTTTCGGCCAGCCAGTATAGCGGTTTCAGTTTGTCGCATTCGGTGCGGGCTTCCTGCCAAAAATTGAGCGGCACTAAGTGCGCCATATCGCAGCGAAAGCCATCAATATCCGCTTCCGAAATCCAGAACTTCATGGCGGCAATCATAGCAGCACGCATATCTTTATTATCGTAATTCAAATCAATTACATCTACCCAGCCGTTGGTCTCCATAAAGTTCCCATGTTCGTCTCTTTTATACCAGTCGGGATAGTGTGTTGCCCATGCATTGTCTAATCCCGTGTGGTTGGCAACCCAGTCAATAATCACTTTCATATTCATGCTGTGTGCCTGTTGCACGATGCTGATAAAATCATCCATCGTTCCAAACTCAGGATTGATACCTGTATAATCTGCCACTGCATAATAACTGCCCAGTGTACCTTGTCTGCCTTTCAGACTGATAGGCGTAATAGGCATAAACCACAATATTTCCACTCCCATATCCTTCAATCGCGGTAAATGTTTGGCAAAGGCAGCAAATGTGCCTTCGTGCGTATATTGGCGTGTGTTCACTTCATAAACGTTGGCTCCGTTTGCCCAATCCAATTGCTTAAACAATACACTCATCTGGATGCAATTTTTTTGAAGCAAAGAAACACTATTATTGTGCCGTTTACTTTTGTTTTTATGGATAAAAATGGTGCACATCAAAAGATAAGCCTGTTGCAGGCAACCGCCATCAATATGACCGATATGGTAGGCATCGGTCCGTTTGTGGTGTTAAGCACCGTTGCCGGCATTATGAACGGGCCTTACTTTTTATATGCGTGGATTGCCGGTGCTTTATTATCGTTTATAGATGCTACCATTTGGAGCGAGTTGGGTGCAACTTACCCGCTGGCAGGCGGCAGCTACAATTTTTTAAGCGAAGGTTTTGGATACAAATGGGGCAAGCTAATGAGCTTTTTATTTGTGTGGCAAACCATGATACAAGCCCCGCTGGTATTAACTTCCGCCTCGCTGGGCTTTGCTAAATATGTTTCGTTTTTAACGCCGTTAAACAGGGTAGAAAGCAAAATGATAAGCGGCGGTTTGATAGTGCTCATTGTTGTTCTTTTATACCGAAAAATTGAAGCCATTGGGAAGATAACGGTTGCTTTGTGGATAGGTGTGTTGCTTACCATTGCTATCATTATTGCCGGTGGCATTGCACATGGAAATTTTTTAGCGCCACTGCGCAACATGAACACCGGACTCTCTTTCAACTTTGCTTTTGCTGTGGCTTTAGGCAGTGCAAGCGTGCAAACGGTGTACAGCTATCTCGGTTATTACAACGTTTGTCATTTGGGCGGCGATATAAAAAATCCGCAGCGAAACATTCCGCGCAGCATGTTTATTTCTATCGCCGGCATTTCGGTTTTGTATTTACTAATGAACATCAGCGTGGCTTCTGTTTTGCCGTTTGATGTCATTACAAAAAGCTCGTTTGTAGTAAGCGATTATATAAAAGTGTTAGCCGGTTCAACCGCTGCCACCATTGTTACGATTTTAATTTTATGGGTGGCATTTGCGTCGGTGTTTTCAGCCACTTTGGGTTACAGCCGCATACCTTATGCAGCAGCAAAAAACGGTTCGTTCTTCGCGCCGTTTGCCCGTCTGCACAAAACAAAATTATTTCCGCATGTATCGTTGCTAACATTGGGCAGCATTGCTTTTGTTTTCAGCATTATTTTTAATAATTTAAAAGATGTGATTCAGGCCATACTTGCCATGCGCATATTGGTTCAGTTTATTAGTCAGGCGGTAGGTTTGTTACTATTGAGCAAAAGAAAAGGCAGAGGCTTTATTGCCTGGAAGATGCCTCTGTACCCCGCGCCGGTGCTGCTTGCCATAGTCATTTGGTTTTGCATCTTTTTATCAACCAAAGAAAAAATGTGGTATGGCTTAGGCGTGGCTTTGCTGGGGTTGATTGTGTTTTTTATAGTGGCTTATGTAAAGAGGGAAGAGCCGTTTTTTAAAAAGAATTTGTCCGCTGCCAACCGAAGAATTACTCACTGATAATCCAAATATAAACCGCGATGAGAAGCAATAAAATTTGAATAATCCAAAGCCAAACCATTTTCAGTTTCAGGATATTTTTAAGTAATACATCAACACCCAAAAACAAAGCGCTCGCAATAATGAGATGGGAGATAAGTTCGCCTTTTATTTCTTCGGGCTGACGGCTGATGAGAATCAACACCAAGAGCAACAATGAAACAAAAGCGAGTATAGTGAACAAGGATATTCTTTTGAGAATATTTCTTTATCATATCCGATAAATATAATTGTGAATGGAGCACAAAATGAGAGTTTGTTTTTGCTTATTTTTTTGATGTGTAATAACCGAAAAGGCGCGAAAACGCAAACATAACTTAGTGAAGCTTTGTGTTCCTCATACCTTTGTGGTTCAAACTAAATCTTTTATCGTGGCATAAAAATTGGCGAACCGGCTCTAAAGCATTTGATATATGAAATTCTTTCGTTCTTCGATATGGCTGTTTTCAGCCGCTATGCTATTCGTTCTTCCCTCATGCAGCAACATGAACAAAGCGCAGAAAGGAGGGGTTGTAGGTGCTGGTGGTGGCGCTGTTGTAGGTGGTGTAATTGGCAAGCTATCGGGCAATACTGCATTGGGTGCTATTATCGGTGCTGCTGTTGGCGGTGCTGCCGGAACTGTTATTGGTAAGAAGATGGACCAGCAGGCAGATGACATTAAAAACACTGTTCCTTCGGCAAAAGTAGAGCGCGTTGGCGAAGGCATTGAAGTAGAATTTAGCAACGCTGTGTTGTTTGGTTTTAATAGTGCAGATTTAAATTCGGCAGCTTTTCCAACCTTGCAAAATCTGATAACGGTATTGAACAAATATCCTGATACCAATATAGAGGTGCAAGGCCATACCGATAGCACAGGAACGGTAGAATACAATCAAACCTTATCCGAAAAACGAGCCCAGTCGGTGGCTAACTATTTAACAGCACAAGGCATTACCACTTCCCGAATCACCACCAAAGGATTTGGAAAATCGGCTCCCAAATACGACAACAGCACGGCTGAAGGCAGAGCGCAAAACAGGCGCGTTGAATTTTTGATAACCGCCAACGACAAAATGAAAAAAGACGCTCAGCAACAATCAGGTCAATAAGAAATATCATCATAAAAGAAAAAAGCCGTCCCATTCGATAAGGGTGGCTTTTTCTTTTGTAAAAAATGATTCATAAAAAACATGTAAAAAATATTGGATAAGCATGGTTATTGATATTAATTTGCGCATCATTGCTTTGCATATTATTTTCATATTGACATTTAAATTCTGAAGATGGCACAAACCATTCTTATTGCTGATGACGAAGAAGCAATTGTAGAAGTTGTTTCTCTTTTTCTTCAATACAATGGCTTCGAAACATTAGCGGCATACGATGCGCAAACGGCTGTTGACATGGCTGCCAAACATCCTGATTTAATTATATTGGATGTTTGGTTTGGACCCGTTGACGGTACTACTTTATGCAAGTATTTTAAGGAACAGACCAGCAGTAAACATATACCGATTTTAATGTTCAGTGCTGCGCGCGATTTGCGCAACTATACATTGCAGGCCGGCGCAGATGCTTACATTGAAAAGCCATTTGATGTAACTGATTTGCTGGATCAGGTAAAAACCTTGCTTGCTAAACAGTAAAAGGTTTGTGGTGGCAGCAACCAATAACATTTGTTTTTGATAGTGTCTTAGTTCGAAAATACATTGTCCCGCAGATAGCGCAGAATCCGCAGATCAATACATCTATCTTCGCAAATCAGCGACATCTGCGGGGCAAATTCAAAGTGATACACTACTCTGTTTTTGCCTATTTTATTATCCAACAGAAACCAACGTAAATTTGCTGTTTACGTTTTCATGAAATCAGGTTTTGTAAATATTTTCGGAAAGCCCAACGCAGGTAAAAGTACATTGCTCAATGCGCTGCTTGGCGAGAAGCTTGCCATTGTTTCGGGTAAGGTGCAAACCACAAGGCACCGCATAAAAGGCTTTCTTACAAAGCCCGGAGAATACCAGATTATTTTTTCAGATACGCCAGGCATCATTGAGCCAAAATATAAGCTGCATGAACGCATGATGCAAAGCGTAAAAAGCGCTTTGGAAGATGCTGATATTGCCATTTTATTGGTGGATGCAAAAGAGCCGCCTGAAGAAAGTCATCCTATTTTTTCTTCCCTGCGTTTAAAAGTGCCGGCTATTGTTGCCATTAATAAAACAGACAGCGTGAAAGCCGGAACTGTAAAGGCTTTGAGCGATTTCTTTGCCCAGCAATCTTACTGCAAACAAGTAGTTGAAATCTCTGCAAAAACAAATGCAAACATTGATGAATTGCTAAGTACCATTCTTTCCCTTTTACCCGAAGGCGAAGCGTTTTATAATGACGACGACATCAGCGATTTGCCTACCAAATTTTTTGTAAGCGAGCTGATTCGTGAGAAAGTGTATGATTTATTTACTGATGAAATTCCGTATCACACTGCGGTAGTAGTTACTGAGTTTAAAGAAAAACAGACGCTTATAAAAATTGGTGCTGATATCATTGTTCAGCGTGAGTCGCAAAAAGCAATTATACTGGGCGAAAGGGGCAGTATGATTAAAAAGCTGGGCACGCTTGCCCGCACTGACATCGAAAAATTTTTACAACAAAAAGTATTTCTCCAACTGTTTGTGAAGGTGCGTCCTAAATGGCGTGATAACGATTTGCAGTTGAAAGAGTATGGATATTTTTAAACTATCAGGTAAAGACTGTTTAAGAATTGTTTGAACCTTTGTTTTCTTCCTGTCTTCGTGATTCCTTGTTCTTACAAAATCAAACAGCTTTTTTTTCGTTTTACTTATTGAGTATGCTTTTAAAAACATTTATTTTTTTATCCTTTCTGGTGCCTTTGGTTGCAATGGCACAAACTGCTTCATCGCAGTGGAGTTTGTTTTTGAACGAAAACAAATTGACTGCTGCCTCAACAGATAGCATAGCTTCTGTGCAGTTATCAAAGAAGAGCAACGGCAAACTGCAAATTGTTTTTGAAAAACGAAATATGCACTTTGTCAGAACGGTATTGCTAATGAATGAAAAGCGTCAAACCTTTTTACAAAAAGAGATGAAAACAAAAAGCAATACTGCATCGTTTCTAATGCTGGATGTATTGCAAAAATCAAAAGAAGAACCTTTTACAATTTATATTGTTGATGTACCTGCAGATAAGTCAAAAGCAATGGGCATAAGGATTGTACCGATTGCCATTTGTAAGATAATATGGAATTGAACTTCTGATTGTATAATAAAAGCTGATAAAAAAAGCGTTGTATTTTCAATTCTTAATGTTATTTTCAAATGACTTTTTAAGTAGCCAATGCTACATAATAAAATCCTGTAAAAACAACATATTTATACGAAGAAATAGGTGCAAAAACAAACCTGCTCCGCCGGGGCTACAAACACGCGAACCCGATGGATTCAATACACTCTGCTTTTGGTGCAAAACCAAACTATCTTCCCAATGCGCTTGGTGAGAACACTGACCGACAGAGAGGTTTTGCAGTGATTTCCTTGCAGTTCTTCTCTTTATTAAAATAGCACACTTTACATCATAAGCAGCGTTGCTTTTACTCCTTCGGTCATAAGTCATAAACAATACTCCTTTCACCATGTTGTATAAAAACAGCTTCAGGTTGGCTCTAATAAGTTTGATCATTCTCATGTACTCATGTGGCAGAGATGAGCCTTGTGCCGAAGCTTCAGCAGTTGCGCTACGATTTATTTCCTTTTCCAATGCACAAACGGATTCTATTGTTATACGAAAATTTAGTAACAATTCTGCTTTCGATACTTTGGTAGATTCCGTTATCCTTACAACGAGTAATAGTAGTTATCAGAAATCAACCGACACGTTAGCTATTATAAACAATGCTACCGGAGGCGATTATCCCTTGGACATAAATTACGATTATGAAGTTTACCTGCCGAATGCCAATCAACTTTTTAAAATATCGAACATAACGCAGCAGCAAACCTATTTTCGTGCTGTACCGTATTATAAAAGGGGATGTGCAAATCCAATAAAATCTTACCTGTTAAACGGGCAAATCACCAACGGATATGGCGGCATTATTTTTCTACACAATTAATGCGATGCACATTAAAAATTGATGTTTGGAAAATGGATATACATCGAAATCTCAGTAACTGTAAATGGTGAAGAAGATTTGAGCTTTTACTTATAATTTATTTGTTTGTTATCATGCAATAAGAGCGAAGACGTACCTTCTTTTGCTTCTTTAATTAATTGAGTATATCTTCTCAAGAAACATCGCCTGAAGTAAAATCTTTTGTATAACTGTAAGCCCAACCAATTAAAACGAACTGAAGTGGAAGTCGCACTATCGTAAGCCAGAGTCCCTGTTTGTGCTCATGCCAATAATTTAGCATCATTTGTATGTTCGCCGGAAATACAGCAATTAATAAAGCAATGATGCACCAGGCAGCTATTACCCTTGTACTACGCGGAATGAGCAGTAAACCAAACAAAATTTCAAGAATGCCGCTCATGGCAACCAATAATTGATGCCAGCCAAGCCAGGAAGGCATAATACTAATATAAATGGCAGGATGTATAAAGTGATTAATTCCCGCTGCCACGTAAACAACAGCCATGATATACAGTGAAGCTTTTTTCAATTGTATTGCTAAATGTGGTTATCATGCGTGAATCACAGGTAACTTGTTTACAGTTAAAGTTTTTATGTTTGAACAGGTAGTGAGTGGATAATACAATAAATGTTTCTTGCCACTTTATAACAAATCGTTTGTTTCCAGCACGTAATCTCGGATTCATCAAATCATACTTTTCACTTCTCCACCAACTCCTTCCATCCAAACTTTACCTCAACATTAATATCAGGATGAATGCTTTTGGCCACCGGGCAAGTCAATGCAGCGTTTTCTAAAATGGTTTTTTCTTTTTCTGCCAAAACCAAATCATCGGGAAAGCGAAACTGAATTTGTACGCCGCTGATGCGCCGTGGATTGGCGGCCATTATTTTTTGTATGTCGAGCGTTGTGCCCTTTAAATCAACATTCATCGCTTCGGCTTTTATGCCCATAATCGTTAACATACAACTTCCCAGTGCGGTGGCTACAATATCAGTTGGAGAAAAGCGTTCTCCTTTACCGTTATTGTCAACCGGCGCATCGGTTTCAATGATACTCTCGCTTTGCAGGTGAGTGGCTTCGGTTCTTAAGTTTCCTTTATAAACTACTTGTGAAGTCATTGTTTTATTTTTACATAAATTTATACAGAACAAATGTACGGGACAAAAATTTGGCTGTTACTGTTTGCAATGTATGTGCTGCTATCAGCAACACACGCGCAAACAAACAAAAGAGAACAATTGATGCAGGCAAGGGCTGCACGATTGGAAAAGATAAGAAAGGCGGAAGATGAAAATGCGCTCATTTATAACAAGCAAAGTGCTTTTGGCATCAGGCTGAACACAGATGGGTACGGCATTTTTTATGAGCATGGCAAATACAAAACTTTATCTCTCACCAACCTGTGGTGGATAAGCTTCGACGAGCGCAGAGACCCGAAAGAACAACGTGTAACCAACAGTGATGGTATCTTTCAGTTTGGCAATCCGTTCGTATATGGTAAAATCAATAACTTTTATCAATTGAAGGCGGGCATTGGTCAGCAACGCTTAATTGGTGGTAAAGACATTAAGAACGGTGTGGCTGTATCTGCCATTTATGGTGGCGGTTTAAGTGCCGGTTTGGTAAAGCCTTATTATATCAACGTTACCGATAGTACCAGTGGTACGCAGGATGTTCGGTACTCAAAGGAAACAGATAAATTCTTTCGGAATGGTCCCATTAATGGCGGCGCCACATTTGGCAAAGGCTTTAATCAAATCAGTGTTGTTCCCGGTGTTTTTGCGCGTGCAGCTTTGCGGTTCGATTATGGTCGGTTTAATGAATTGTTGTCTGCCATTGAAACCGGCGTAACGGCTCAATACTACACAAAGAATATTCAGATGATGCTTGATCAGCCGGGCAAAAAATTCTTCTTCAATGCTTACGTTGCGCTTGTATTTGGTAAGCGCAAGTAGTCTATTTTTGCTGATTGATTTTTGTAAACCTTTGTTTTTGCACAAAAAGTCGAATGAGGCCTTTTGAAATTGTTTTCACATGCAGGAATTACCCGTTGTTTCTCCACAACAAGAACGAATAAAGAAACCAGCCTGGCTTCGCGTAAAATTGCCCATCGGCGAAAGTTACAGGCATGTACGCAGCCTAGTTGATACTCATAAACTGCATACCATTTGCGAAAGCGGCAATTGTCCTAACATGGGCGAATGCTGGGGCGCAGGCACAGCGACTTTCATGATTCTTGGGCAATATTTGCACGCGCAGCTGCGGCTTTTGTGCCGTGGCTACGGGCAGGCCTTATCGGTGGACTGGGATGAACCACAGCGGGTTGCAGAAGCCATTCACCTGATGAAAGTAAAACATGCAGTGATTACTTCCGTTGACCGGGATGAATTGAAAGATGGCGGTTCAATTATATGGCAAAATACCATCGAAGCGATAAAATCATTAAACCCTGATACCACGTTAGAAACATTAATTCCTGATTTTAAAGCCGATGAAGAAAATATTCAGCGGATCATCGATGCGCTCACCAAATGTTGTCAGCCACAATATTGAAACGGTTGAACGCCTGACCCGCAAAGGTGCGGATCCAGGCAAAATACTGGCGCAGCATGGAAACGTTGCGCAGTTTGAAAAAAGGCGGCATGAGAACAAAAAGCGGAATTATGCTGGGCCTCGGCGAAACAAAAGAAGAAGTGGTGCAAACCATTAGAGGACCTTAAAGACTGCGAATGTGGATGTAATAACGATTCGGCCAATATCTTCAGCCTACGGCAAAGCATCTGCCCGTACAGCGGTTTGTACATCCCGATGAATTTGCGGAACTTCGTGAAATCGGGTATAGTCATTGGATTGGATTATGTTGAGAGCGGTCCGCTGGTGCGTTCATCATATCATAGCGAAAAACATGTGATTGCCGGTTGGGGCAGAAACAAATGGATGGAAGAAAAAGGCCTGTTGGCATCCAATTAATCAACTTTACTTATCCTTATCATGCGCTCTATGCCTGCCAGAGATTATTATGTTGTATTGAATGTGCAATCGGGGGCATCGCAGCAGGAAATTAAACTGGCGTATCGGAAACTTGCCTTGCAATATCATCCTGATAGAAACAGCGGCAACATTCATACAGAAGCCTTGTTTAAAGAAATTAATGAAGCCTACAGCATTTTATCTAACCAACAAAAAAGGGCAGATTACAACCGTTTGAGAGAAGCTAAAGCTACTTCAAACCACACTTCTCAAACCCGCCCGCAGCCACAACAAAAAGCACAACGACCAAAGCCTCCGTTAAGTGGCAAAACCATTTTATTTCAGTGCACGCATTTGCGCAATGTAGTTGAAAACGCCAATCCTTTTTCCATTGACACCGATAGCTTGCTGGCTAAAATTGAAAGCCTTCTTTCTGATTCGCACATTCATATTTTATTGCACGAAAACAAACGTATCATCACCTCGCAGGTGTTGCATGAAATATTGATTAGCTGCAAGCCATTGCCTCAAAATTATTTCAGCAGCGTTACGCCACGATTGTACCGGCTGGCTGGCAATGATGCTATTATGCGAAACGCAGTGCATCAGTCAATCAAACAAAAAAGGCAGGATTATGTTTGGCAGAAATATAAGTTCTGGTGGGTGTTGCTTATCACGCTTCTTATCTGTGCGCTGATTTATTTCATGTAAGAAACGGTACGAAATTTTGCCATAATCAACCGCGGAAACGCAAAGACGCCAGGTTTTGTTTTTATTGATTTTTTCTTCGCGCCTTTGCGTTTCCGCGGTTCAAATTCATCTCTACAACATGCACAGCACATTAACTCTTGTTCGCTATCCCAAATGGTTGTCATCTGCCGGATTTTTATCAATGGCTGTGTTTCATTTTTTCCTGCAAAAACAAAAGCATATTCGTTTTTACAAGTTGATGGGAAGTGGTAAAAACGGTACGTTTGATATTCACCCGGATTTGCGTCAATGGGCTATTATGGCTGTGTTTGATAAAGAAATAATTAGTGAAGTTTCAACCGAACAATTGTACGGAAAAAGCATTGTAGCTTGGTGGAATCGCTGCCGTTGCGAAGTGATGACCATTGCAATAGAACCAATCGAAGGTCATGGCAAATGGGACGGTAAAGAATGCTTTGGTAATCTTCCTAAAACCTCCTCTTACGAAGGAGTAATAGCTGTGCTAACGCGCGCTACCATCCGTTTGAGTAAAGCAACTGCTTTTTGGAAAAATGTTAAAAGCGCTGCACAAAACTTAACCCTTACACCAGGCTTTATTGTATCGTTTGGTATTGGCGAAATTCCCTGGATAAAGCAGGCAACGTTTAGCATTTGGCAAAACAAAAATAGTATGAAGGAATATGCTTATAAGATGAAAGAGCACCAGCAGGTAATACAAAAAACAAGAAGGGAAGACTGGTATAGCGAAGAACTGTTTGTACGTTTTAAAGTGCTTTGGACAAGCGGAAGTTTAGGAGGAAAAAATAGGTTGAAAGAATTGGGTGTATGATTTAAAAATCTTCTTCGGTACCGGCTGTTTCTTCTTCGGATGTTGCGCCAATATCATCTGAAGTGCCAATATCATCTGAAGTGCCAATATCATCGCCTTCTTCACCAAAACCTTCGGTGTTGCTGGGCAAATCGTATTTCTCTTCAATATCAACAAACTTATTGCCCAACAAGCTTTTGGTGCCGTATTGCTGCGGGCCAATACCTTCTACACGCGCCGTGCATGGATAGCTAAGCTTGCTGTTTTCTTCTTTGCTTACATTGATTAACTCCACCAAAAAAGTCCAGTTTTTAGTGAAATCGTATAGGTAAACGAATTTTTGATTGGTATCCCGAATCTCAGTGCCTACGCTGGTTTCAGACATGATCAGTGGTTCGGCTTTATAAGGTTTATTGTATCGTTCGCGGCTGATCTCTCTTCCCCGTTCCCAATTATCGTTGCTACGAAAAAATGTGCTTTGGTGTTTGCTGTCAAATTCATAGCTTTTTAAAATGACGTCCTGCAAATCGGCAAAGGTTTGCTTGTGCTTTATCA
The DNA here is from genome assembly GCA_963847085.1 of uncultured Chitinophagaceae bacterium. Lineage (GTDB taxonomy): Bacteria > Bacteroidota > Bacteroidia > Chitinophagales > Chitinophagaceae > Ilyomonas. The sequence goes on from CAWJYO010000007.1 coordinate 122,890, forward strand.
ACACATCACGATACACCGAATCGTCTTCTTCCAAATAAATTCTAAACTTTAATACTGCCATGCTGCTTCATTTTTATTATTTGCAAACCTTTCCGAATTCGTCCTGCAGATTTCGCTGACCAACACAGTTTTTTGTATTGATCTGCGGCTATTTGTGCCATCCGCGGGAAGCCTTGTTGTTAACCGAAACATCACCCAAATATTCTTGTAAAAACAAATCTCACACCGCTTTACACCGTTTCTTCAATTACAACTTTGTCTTCTTTAAAAGCCTTGCGTGGCTTCAATCCCAGCAATTGAAACATCAGGTTGTCTTCATCAAACGACGGGTTGGGTGTAGTGAGTAATTTATCTCCGGCAAAAATAGAATTGGCACCTGCCATAAAACACAAGGCTTGTTCAGCTACACTCATTTCCGCGCGACCTGCGCTTAACCGAACCATCGTTTGCGGCATCAGTATTCTTGCCGTGGCGATCATGCGCACCATATCCCAAATATCAACTTTCGTGGCTGTTCTGCAAGCGGCGTGCCTTTTACTCTTACCAGCGCATTGATGGGAACGCTGTCGGGATGTTGTTCGGAAGTTGCAAAGCGTATGCAGCATTTTGATCCTGTCTTCATGCGTTTCGCCCAAACCAATAATGCCGCCGCAGCAAACGGTGACACCTGCTTTGCGCACATTGTTCCAGTGTTTGTAAACGGTCATCATATGTTCGGGTGGTAATGATATCGTTGTAATATTCTGATGAAGTATCGAGGTTATGATTGTAAGCATACAAACCAGCATCTGCCAGCCTTTCTGCCTGGTGTTCCGTTAGCATGCCCAGTCGTGCAGCATACTTCCATGCCCAGTCTCGTTTACACCTTGTACCATTTCAATCACACGGTCGAAATCGCGGTTGTCGCGCACTTCACGCCAGGCCGCACCCATGCAAAACCGCGTGCAACCTGCTGCTTTGGCTTTGCGCGCATATTCCATTACTTCTTCTTTTTGCATCAGCGCCTGAACCTGTACGCCTGTGTTGTATCGGGCTGCCTGCGGACAATAGGCACAATCTTCGCATGCAGCCACCGGTTTTAATGGATAACAGCGTGCACACCTGCACTTCTGCAGTATCGTTGTATTGATGATGAACAGAGGCGGCTTTATAAATTAAGTCAAGAAGAGGCGTTTCATAAATGGCTTCAATCTCTTGTAACGACCAATCGTTTCTAACAGCAGCATTCATAATTGTAATTTGCAAAGGCAAATATAATGCGTACTCTACACTATCGCGAATGGAAAGGGGCAAACCAAAATATGTGCAAAAACAAAAGCGAGGGAGATAATGATTAAAACAATGGAGATTGAATGAAGAATTTCATTGCTTTTATAATTTCCTCAGGCTGGTGAATATAAGGCTTTTGACCTTTTGCTTTGATTCTTACCAACTGGCTGACCGGAATGCTGCGATACATGAAATACCCCACTTCATTGGTTGACATTTTATCGGAACTTACCTGGATAATAACAGTTGGAACAGGAAAGTCGTTTAAAAAGGCTCTGCAATCGGTGCTAAACAAGAGCTGAAAAATGGCTTTTGCTTCTTCATCTGTTTTTTGTGCAAAAGCAGATGCCAAAACATCAGTGAATTGAACGGCTGTTGTGTTGTGCTCGTCAATTTGTTTTTGCCTGATATTGTTAAAAAGCTCATCAGCATTGAGCGACGGAAATCCGCACTGGCATTCAGCTTCAGCTCCTTGCAATAAACATGGAATGGCGCTGATCAATACAATTTTAGCAAACAAATGTGGCGCTTTGGAAGCCGCTATAAATGCAAGCAACGCGTTTATCGAATGAGCTACATAAGTAATGTTCTTGATACCATTCGACTCTAAATAATCTATCAAATCATCAGCATATCCACTCATTGTTGAGTGGCGTAATCTTCCCTCTTTGTTTTCTCCTGAAAAACCAGAGTCAGTGTATAATACAATCTGGTAGTCGTTTTCAAAATATGGGCTGATGGCTTCAAAACAAGCTGGAAATAAGTTGAAAATATCGCTAAATAAAAGGGTATTTTTAGCAGATATATTTCCTGATACCTGAATACCGGGAGCAAGGAAAAGGGATTGCATTGGTTGTACTTTTATTGATAGTTATATTATATCACATAATCCTATTTTTTGGAAACTCAACTTGTTGTTCATTAATAAAATTACAATTCTGAATTTGTACTTGCAATTAAACTTTCCATTCCACAAAAAGGTTTTGCTATATAATAAGTGTGGTTTACATGATTTATAAATGACAGTAACAAATCGTATTCCAAGTGCACATTGTAAAGTGATGCTTTCTCTTATCTTCGTTTGTTGAAGACAAAGAAGATTTGTTTTTACCTGTTTTTTTGCTATCTCCTTTGCTTATCTTTTTAAACCATTCGAATGATTCATCAACCATTGAAAATTTACAACCGGCAAACCGTTTTATCGTTTACCAACATTAGAAAGTTTGAAACCAGGATTGGTGAAGTGGTGCAAACGTTGCCCGACAGTGAGAACGTTGAAAATGCTTTACAGCAAAGCAAGGCTAAGTTTGTAATTGTTGGTGTGCCTGAAGACATTGGTATAAAAGCCAACTATGCAAGCGGCGGTACCGTTAGCGCCTGGAACTCTTTTCTTCAATCGTTTCTGAACATTCAAAGCAACGATTTTTTTGAAGGAAGCGATATATTGTTGTTAGGTCATTTGAATTTTGCAGGTGCAGCCGAAGTGATAGAAAGCAATGCAGGCAATGCCGGCGAACGAATTGAAGCTTACCGGCATAGCGTAAATTCGATTGATGATGCAGTGGAAGCGGTTGTAAAAGGGATTGCTTCTTTTCGCAAAATTCCAATTATAATCAGTGGTGGAACGGGCAATTCGTATGGCTGTATAAAAGGTGCGGCAAAAGGCTGGCACAAAGCAGGCGCGTTGCCACTGGCACAAATTAATGTGATGAATGTAGATGCTGAAGCTGGTTATAAACCCATGGAAGGCCGTCACAGCGGCAATGCAATCCGCTACGCCGATGAAGATGGTTATCTTGAAAAATATTGTGTGGTGGGCTTGCATGAAAACGAGCTGCCGCAAAACGCCTGGATTGATATTGCCAACAATCCCTTTTTCGACTTTGTTACGTATGAAGACATTTTTATTCATGGCAAACAAAGCTTTGCCGATGCGGTGCATCATGCCATCAATTTTACCGGCGATGGCTTATGCGGCGTAGAGCTTAATTTAGAAAGCATTCAAAACGGAGGAAACTCGCCTGTCGGAATTTCAATGTTGCAGGCAAGGCAGTTTTTGCATTTGGCAGCTACCCATTCGCAGCCAGCTTATTTGCATATTGCTGAACCGTTTGGCAGAAGCAATGACAATTACAATGTAGATGCAGTGGGAAAAATGATAAGCTATCTTGTAAGCGATTTTATAAAAATAATTGGCTATTAAATTGGTCAGATTTTATTATAATAGTTATACTCCTCGTAAAGCCAACCATCTCATCTTTTCATAAAGGGAGTAAATCATCTTTTGCTGAGAAATTCAAAGCACCACATTATTTGTGCAAAAGCAAAACGATACCATTTACAGAAACTGTGGTGCTGATACGATAACATCGTTATTTGCTCGTTTGTTTTTGCAATCATTTTTATAGTACAATATTGAATTGTTACTGACTAAAGCCGTTAGCAGCAAAGGCTTTCGGCCCTCGCAACTCATCAATCACAAATTAAAAATCATAGTTTACTTCACTTACCAAAACTTCTTATTTTAGCCTTCATGAAAACAAAACTATTAACGCTTGTCTGCCTCTTCAGCCTATTCATTGCCGCAGCGCAAACCACCACACTTCAGGAAAGATTAGGCTATCCTAAAAACGCAAAGCTTTTGATTATTCACGCTGATGATTGGGGCGTTTCGCACTCCGAAAATGCTGCCAGTTTTTATGCAATTGAACACGGCTCGGTAAGCTCAGGAAGTATTATGGTTCCAACTCCCTGGTTTCCTGAAGTAGCAGCGTATGCAAACGCACATCCGAAAGCTGATTTAGGCTTGCATCTTACCCTTACCAGCGAATGGAAATATTTGAAATGGAAACCGGTGGCAAACAGCGAAAAAGTGCCGCATTTGATGGATGCCAACGGATTTTTATTTCCGGGTGTTGATTCGGTATTGATGAAAGCAAACAAGGATGAAGTGGAAACAGAACTTCGTGCGCAGATAGAAAGAGCCAAACAATTTGGTATTGATTTTACACATCTTGATTCGCACATGGGTACGCTGTATGCCAAAGCCGATTTCTTGCAAGTGATGATGAAATTAGGCAGAGAATATAAAGTGCCCGTAATGCTGAACAATCTGATTTTGGCATTAAATCATGAAACTAATATCACAGATAAAGACGTGGTGATTGACAGCATTTACATTGAAAATCCACCCGATTATAAAAGCGGTACAGATGCTTTTTATACCCGTATTATCAATACCCTAAAACCCGGCGTGCATGAGATTATTTTGCACGCTGCTTATGATGATAGCGAGATGAAAGCTGTTACAGTTGATCATCCTGATTACGATGCTGCATGGCGACAAAAGATTTTAATTTCTTTACGAGTGAAAAGTGTAAACAGTTATTGAAACAAGAGGGAATACAGGTAATTACCTGGCGGGAAATAAGGGACAAATTGTTGCGAAAATAAAAGTTATTGCTTCTTTTACCGCTTGTTTTTATGGCATCATATTTATGTTTTAATACAACACAATGAACATTATATGGTCAGTAAAAAGTTTATAAAACTTACCTGGTGGGAGATAGGAATGCTTGCGGTTGCCGTTTCCTTTGTAGGCGGTTTGTCGAGCCTTTTATCGCACAAAAAAGAAACAAAGCTTTACACAAAAACCCTGCAGCAAGCTCCCTGGGCACCACCCGCATGGCTGTTTGCACCGGCATGGACAATCAACAATTTTTTTGTGTTACTGGCATTGCAACGTATGCTTAAAGAAAATATGGGCAAAACCAAAGCCTTACTCATTTTACAAGGTGGAATCTGGGCCATTTTCTTTTCGTTCAATTATGTTTATTTCAACAAGAAAAGCGTGATGCTTGCTGCTATGTGGACGTTAACCGACGCTGCTCTTGCAACCACAAGTCTTGCGCTGTCTGCAAAGAAAGACAAGCAAACAGCATTGTATTATTTGCCCTTAACGGTATGGACAAATTTTGCAAGTTCAGTTGCCGTTTACCAGGCTTTGAGAAATGATGATCCATTGCTGGGCACGAAAGCATTGTTGGATTAAAAGGTCTTGTTTTCTTTGTTTTTGCGCATCATTTCAGCATACGATAATTTGTATTGCATCGCTTCCACAGCTTGTGCAATGCGTCTGGCTTTAGTGATTTCTGTCTTGGCGCTTTCAATCCATTTGCTAAAATATTTCTGGTGCGAGCCGGGTAAGTTAGTAAAGTGCAAAGCCGCTGTAGGATTGTCTTTCAGGCAAGTTAACAAGTCTTCGTTTATAGAGTAAGGCACATCATCGGCTGCGAGATGAACGTTTAGTGAAGCACCTTTGTTTTTGCCCAATTTTTTTCTCAAATCATTTTTTAATGGAAGGATAAAATTGCCGCCACCCATTGGCAGCAAGCTGGCGCCTTTGATAGCAATATTGTCTAATTTTCCTTTTACTAAAAAAGATACTTTAGTATTGGGCTTTACTTGTTCGGCAATCTCTGCGGGAATCTCAATGTATGTCCAGCCGGTTTTTTCACCTTGCTCATCAAACTTTTTGATTTGTGTTGTAAAAGAAATCATACGCAATTTTGGTGTGATATTATCCAATTTTTTAACCGCGGAGAAAGGAATGAATGGAGGTTACGCAGAGTGAATAAAATAGTAATAGTAAATTATAATTTTTCCTGTAAAAACAAAGGTGAGTTGTAAATTTTATTGTTAAACACATAGAATCATAGACACATAAGAAAGACAAACATAGAGATGTTCTATGTGAAACCTGTGTTTCTATGATTCTATGTGTTTCATGTGATTATTTACTTCACAATTCCAATTGCCAAAAATATCCATCCGGCAATAAAAAACAAACCGCCCAGCGGTGTGATAGGACCTGCCCAACGAAACGAAGAAGATTGAATTGCTTTGGCATACATGAGCATGTATAAAGAGCCGCAAAACAAAACGATGCCGATAATAAAACAAATGCCCGCCCAGCGGATAAACTGATTCGGATACGATTGAAATAAAATACCTGCCAGCGCCAAAGCAAATACATGGTAAAACTGGTAGCGAACCGCGGTTTCAAAAATTTGCAATGCATCTTCGGGCACTACTTTTTTTAATGCATGAGCTCCGAATGCACCCAATACAACTGACAATGCACCGAGCAAAGCGGCAATGAATAAAAAAGATTTATACATGAACAAACAATTTAGTGAATGTTTCTAACGAAATATCGTTGCCATGAAGATGATGCTTTGCCCCTGAATAAAACGGCTCGCGTTCTTTTATTTTTTCAATCACAAACTGCTTCAATTCTTCATCATCCAAGTGGGCAATCAAAGGCCGTTTGGTTTTGCCTCTTTTTAGTCTTGTTACCATTTCATCTACATCAGGATGCAGCCATATCGTAACGCCATTGTTGTTCATCCATTCCATGTTGTTATAAAAACAAGGTGTGCCGCCACCGCAAGCCACTACAAGATTGTTCACAGAGGATAACTGTTGCAATGTATCGCGTTCTTTTGCCCTGAAATAGTCTTCGCCTTCGGTGGCGAATATTTCCCGGATGGTCATATCAGTCACTTTTTCAATCTGTTGGTCCAAATCAATCCAATCCATTTGCAGCAAAGCGGCCAGTCGCTGCGCCCAATATGTTTTTCCCGAACCCATCAAACCAATGAGAAAATAATGGTGTGTGTTGGATGATGAATTTTGATGTTCATTCATGGCTTTTATTTAAACGCATTCAATCCCGTAATATCCATGCCTGTTATCAACAAATGAATATCATGTGTGCCTTCATAGGTGATGACGCTTTCCAAATTCATAATATGGCGCATGATGCTGTATTCGCCGGTAATACCCATGCCACCAAGATTTGACGGGCATCGCGGGCAATGTTGGCAGCTATTTCGCAAGCTGTTTCTTTTTGCCATGCTTACCTGTTGTGGTGTAGCGCGGCTTTCATTCATTAAGGTTCCCAACCGCCAGTACCAGCAATTGCGCTTTGGTGATTTCAGTGATCATTTCTGCCAGTTTTTTTTGCTGCAATTGAAAACCGCCAATCGGTCTTTCAAACTGCACTCTTTCTTTGCTTATCGCAATGCGGTATCATAACAATCCATGGCTGCGCCCAAAGCGCCCCATGCAATGCCATACCGTGCTTTGGTTAAGCAACCCAGCGGACCTTTTAATCCTTTGACATTGGGTAAAATGTTTTCTTTTGGCACTTTTACATTATCAAATACCAATTCACCTGTTGCACTTGCCCGCAAGCTCCATTTGCCGTGGGTGGTAGGTGTTGAAAAGCCTTCCATGCCGCTTTCAACAATCAGTCCGCGAATGGTTCCTTCTTCATCTTTCGCCCACACAACAGCAACATGCGGCAAAAGGCGCATTGCTGATCCACATTTTGCTTCCATTCAATATCACATGATCTCCTGCATCTTTAATATTAGTCAGCATTCCGCTTGGGTCGCTGCCATGATCAGGTTCGGTTAAACCAAAACAACCCAGCCATTCGCCGGTTGCCAGTTTTGGTAAATATTTTTTGCGTTGCTCTTCGCTGCCATAAGCATAAATAGGAAACATTACCAAGCTGAACCCTGCACACGATGCAGTGGAACGTACGCCGCTATCGCCACGTTCCAATTCCTGCATCATTAATCCATAGCTAATATAATCCAAGCCGCCACCGCCATATTCTCGCGGAATGGTTGGGCCAAAACAACCTAGTTCGCCCAATTGTTTTACAATCTGCTGTGGAAATTCGGCGCGTTGCGCATAGTCTTCAATGATGGGAGAAATTTCTTTTTTTACATAATTTCTAACCGTTTCCCGAATGAATTTTTGTTCTTCAGTTAAGTAGTTCATCCACATTAAAAATAATCGGGCGATTGAAAGGTATCTTCTCTGGCAGCCATGTAGAAAAATTGTTTTGCAAGAATAGACAAAAGAGGGGAGATGAGGAAGAGTGAAGGTTTTTACAAGTTTGGTGAGGTGAAAGGTTGAGGCTATTTTTGAATTGTACATAACTTTTATGAGATATCTAATCTTATTCTGTTTTTTACTGAAAGGACTTTTAAGTTTTGAACAAAAAACTTCGGTGTTGAGCAGTTATGAATTCGACAGCACTTATAGTATAGTTGCTCTAAGCTCATCGTTTAATGACATCAATAACGATTCAAAAAAATTTTGCTTTTATGTCAATAAGCTTTCTGACTTAAATGAAATGAAACAAGATTGGATAATTAAAAATGTAAGACCTACAATTTCACTTGAACAATATTCAATAAGCATTTTTGTACTTCGTAATAAAAATATAGTTAGCTCAGAACTGCTTATATATCCTGAACAAGGAATTATTCATTATGGAAACTCTTGGTATGATTTTGATTTCAAAAAATTCAAAAATGTTCAAACCAAAAATCCCCTAAACTATCACTCTCAATCCTTTAGTTTTATTAATTATTTGGATTATTCTTTTTTTAAAGATAGTATACAAAATAACCCCAACTTCTTATTTTTATTCGAGCCTACAGCAAAGAAATTTGAAGGCTATTTTAATTTGATATCATCTCGGTCATCTGATCCCGATAGTCCACTTTTTGTGTTGCATGATATCAATGAGGAACTGAAAGCTGAATTTCCATCAGAAAAATTTGAAGTAGAAAATGTTGTTAATGACAAATTCAATATTGGCAATAAAGAGGAAGTTAAGACAAAGATTAAATGTTCAAAGGCTCTTTATGACAAGTATGAGAACAAATCAAGAAAAAAAGAAGATTGGATTCCATCAACATTCGACACAAAAGTTATTTTCAAGGAATGAAAAAATATATTAAGCGAGGTTGCGGAAGGCTTAATTCATACATAAAGTTTTAACAACAATGTTGGGTCATTAGCAGCTTATGTTAATTCAACATCTACAGCGTCTCATTCTTTCCGTTAATGTCTCATGCGCCAATTTATCGAACTTTCGTTTCAAGATATTTATAGTTTTGTAACTTAGTCTCAAAGAATCGTATGACTTATACAGACAAACACATCATAGAAACTTATTCAGAACTTATGGAAGGATTAAGCTTAGAAAGTAAAAATGAATTGATTGAAAATCTTTCAAAGTCTGTAGGGGTTGAAAAGAAAGATAAAGAAAGAGAATTTTATAAATCTTTTGGCGCTTTTTCATCAAATAAATCTGCAGAAGAAATCATTGACGACATTAAGAGTAGCCGGCAGTTCAAACAAAAAGAAATTAAATTGTAATGCCTTATTTGCTTGACACAAGTATTTGCGTTTTCTTTCTTCGTGGCAAAATGGACTTAGATAAAATAGTAAAAGAAAAAGGACGTAAGAATTGCTACATTTCTGAAATTACAGTTTTTGAACTTCGGTTTGGTGCAGAAAATAGTAACGATCCTGTAAAATCTCATCAAGCTGTTGATGATTTTATCAACGGACTTCTAATTATTCCAATTTATGGTTGTGTAAAGCGTTATGCTAAAGAAAAAGTCAGACTTAGAAAAATGGGGAAGCCGATGAATGATGAATTTGACCTGTTAATTGGTGTAACTTCTGTAGAAAACAAACTAACCCTGGTAACCGATAATATTACTGACTTCGAGAATATTGAGGATATAAAAATTGAAAACTGGTACAAACACAGCTAACAGTATTCTTGCCATCCAAGTATCGATAATTAAAACAGGTGAAGTTTACTTTAGCTTGCACCTCATTCACTGAACGTATTTATCGACTCACAACGCCTCATTCTTTTCCGTCAATATCTCGTGCCCTAATTTATCTCTTTTAGTTTGTAGGTATTTATGATTATGCCTATTAGGTGGCACTTCAATAGGAACAATATCAACAATTTCCAAACCGTAGCCTTGCAAACCTGCACGTTTGCGCGGATTATTGCTCATGAGTTTTAGTTTTGTTACACCCAGATGACGAAGAATTTGTGCACCGATGCCATAATCACGTTCATCCATACCAAAGCCTAACTGCAGGTTGGCTTCCACCGTATCCATCCCCTCTTCCTGAAGTTTGTAAGCCTTTAATTTGTTCAGCAAACCAATGCCTCTGCCTTCCTGGTTCATGTACAAAACCAAACCTTTGCCTTCGTGTTCTACCATCTCCATCGCCTTGTGCAATTGCTCGCCACAATCACAGCGAAGGCTGCCTAAAATATCGCCGGTAAAACAGCTTGAATGTACACGGGTTAGAACAGGTTCATCTTTTTGCCATTCTCCTTTTATCAGTGCTAAGTGCTCTGCTCCGGTTTTCTTTTCTCTGAATGCGGCAAGCTTGAACATGCCCCATTTTGTGGGCATATCAACGCGAACAACTTCTTCAATCAGGGAATCGTATTTCAAACGATAAGCAATCAAATCTTTAATGGAAACGATTTTTAAATCGAACTTATCAGCAATGGATTTCAATTGCGGCAACCGCGCCATTGTGCCATCTTCATTCATAATTTCAACCAGCACACCTACAGGTTCAAAACCCGCCAGCTTCGCTAAATCGGTGGTAGCTTCAGTATGACCTGCACGGCGCAAAACGCCACTGCTCTTAGCTCGCAGAGGAAAGATATGACCCGGACGACCTAAATCCTGTGGTGTGGTTTCGGGATTCATCAACGCCTGCACGGTGGCGGCTCTGTCGTGTGCACTAATTCCTGTGGTGCAGCCATGACCCAACAAATCAACACTTACTGTAAAGGGTGTTTCATGCAAAGCCGTGTTATTATTTACCATCAGGGGAAGTTCCAGTTCATCGGCACGTTCATCGGTAATGGGTGCACAAATCAAGCCCCTGCCTTCCTTACTCATAAAGTTGATGATTTCGGGCGTAACGTTTCGCGCAGCCGTAATAAAATCACCTTCGTTTTCGCGGTCTTCATCATCCACAACAATTACCAGTTTGCCCCGCTTGATGTCATCAATCGCACTTTCAATACTGTCCAACATAATCAATAAATTAAGGCAAAGGTATAGCAGGGAAGCCGCTTAGTGATAAGGATAGAAAAATATGAGATTTTGTTGACATGAGATAATGACACGATGTCTAGGATCTATAAGGTTTTTAAAACCTTATAGATCCTAGGGATTTACATTGAAGCGCAAAGTCATTTAGAACTCCAAAGCCTTGCTGATACAAGGTTTTAATGTGTACTGCTTTTGTTTTTGCCCAAATTATTTCACCACTACCACCTGAAATGTGCCGGGTATCATGGGCGCTCTTCTTTCGCCGGCAGCGGCAGTTCCAAACTCTGCTGTTGGTAAGTAAACGGTATTTGTTTTTGTATCAACCGTGCAGGTTCTTGCACCGCGTTTGGTAGGAACATTTGCCACCACTTCAAACTTATCTTTCGATGTTTCTTTTACTACCGTTAATGTGCCTTCGCCGTTGGATGAATAAGCCATTTTGGTGTTTGGATTGAAGGCAGTTCCATCGCAACCATCACCAATCGGAACTTGTGCAACCACCTTACCGTTAGTAGCATCTATCACCATCATCAGTTTGTTATCGCAACCTGCAAACAAACGTTTCAAGGCACGATCAATTGCCAAACCTGATGGAGAAGTGCCTGGCGCAATAGGCCATGAAGCAATCAGTTTATGATTGGTAATATCAACCACTTCAATTTCACTTTTGTCTTCGTTGTTAATAAAAATTTTTCCCGCGCCATCGCTCACAGCGGTTTCCGGTTTTCCTTTTACATCAATGGTTGCAACTACTTTGTTTGTGGTTGGATCAATCACAGAAAGATTGCTGCTTCTGCCGTTGCAGGTGATGATTGTGTTGGAATAATCGTCCCAGAAAATAGCATCCGGATTTTGTCCCGTAGCAATGCTGTCCAGCACTTGCAGAGTGTTCAAATCGAATACGGTTACATTGTTGCTTCGGCCATTGCTGGTAAAGCCTTTGTTTACCGAATGCACCACCGCAACGCCATGTACGCCGTTGGTGTTGGGAATAACACCCAGCGAATCGCCGGTAGCTTTATCCAACACATTCACTTGCGAGCCATGCGAAACATACAACTTGTTAGATGCGGTATCAACAAAAATATAATCCCATCCGCCGCCGCTTTTGATGTGAAAAGTAGTTTGCAGTTTGGGTGCTGTTTGTTGTGCGAAGGATGATTGAAAAAAGAGGCAAAACAAAACAACAACAGCTAACAAAAATTTACTCATACGATTATTTTTATGGAATGGACAATGATCAGCAACATTTGTTTTTGCATGGTTTTAGAAGTCTTAATTTTTTTCTTCATGCGATAAAATTGTTGCAAAAACAAACGTAACAGGCAATTCTGTGCAAATGCTGAAGAGAGAATGCAAAGGTGATTGATTAGAATACAACAGCTTCGTTTTTATGTAACAGCAGGATGAAACCCTGCCGTTAACCAGATTATTTTTTATGAAAATGATTTTCATAAAAAATAAGGGCAAAACCAAACCGCAGGACTTTTATGCTAACGCGAATAATGCTTTGTTATGAAGACACTACTACGATATTGAAAAATTATTTAGGCGATTGTTTTTTAGAATTGATAATGAAAGGTAGCAGTCCTTCTTTTACGTCTCGGCTGCACAATCCATTCCGATAATTTAGCCGATGCCATTCCAAAGCCTGCACCGGCGATCACATCGCTTGCCCAATGCCGGTTGTTTAAAATTCTTAATACCCCAACAGCGGTTGCGCTTGTGTACGAAGCAATTGTGAGCCAAACGTTATGCTGCGCAAATTCATCGCTGAAAATGGTAGCTCCGGCAAATGCTTGCGCGGTATGGCCTGATGGGAAAGATGTTGGCGCACCGTCATCGGGACGTGGCACTTTAGTGATGTGCTTCACCGATTGAACAAGCACGTTTACCACCACTTCCGTTACCACTACTTTTTCGGTATATTTCCAAAACGAATGTTTTTTGTTGTTGATGAGCGCCACATAACCTGCTGCCATGGGCGCAAACTGAAGATAGTTGTCGAGGCTGGTATGAAATGTTGCAAAGTTCCTGTCTCTTGCCGCTTTTATTTTGCCATCAGGAATAATGAATTTACCTGAAGTGCCTAAGGCTCCGGTTCCTATCAAACCAACAGGAAGAATAAAAGATTGACCCTTAATTTTTTTAGGCTGATAAAAAACAACTCTGCTTTTGTTTTGCAAAGAATCAGGCTGGGCAAGATTTTGTGCGTTTGCAACATTGCCTGTTATGCACCAAACCATGAAAACCAATCTCAATATTCCTGCTTTTTGGAAATGCCCATTATTTGAGAAAATCAATCTTTTTCTTCTTTTAAAAATTTGCCATTGGTATCAAACAATACATCTTTTCCCTTTACTTCTGCTTCATACATTTTCTGATTTCCTCTTTCAATAACAGCCGCTTCTTTTATGTTTGCACCTTTGTAATTTGCTTTCACATAATCGGCAACAGCAGTAGGCAGTTCACTAATTTTTATATCTGTTTCTGTCTCTTCCCATGTACCGTTTGATGTAAACGTTGCCGACATTGTTTTGCCTTCCTTTATAAAATTGGCTTCCCATTTTTCACCTTCTTTATCCCATTTTTTTACAGTGGTATTCGGAAAACGTTTGGCAAAAGAATTGGCTACCGCCGAAGGTGCCGTTTGCGCCATGCTTGTAAAAGTTATGAACAAGGCAATGGCAGTAATAATTGTTTTCATACGCAATATTTTTATAAAAACAAACCTAAACAGCAATTCTGTGAAAATGCTGAAGAGAAAACGTGTCTTTCAAAAATCAGTGAATCTTCTTTAATGCATTTCCAGACAACACAATGGCTGAACTGTCTTGAACCTGCAATTGCAATTTTTGAATTTGTGCATGACCAATATCAAGTATTGAATGACCTTTGATGTTTGCAGTAACAGATGTAATTGACATACTTTCATCAAAGTTCTTTTGTTCCCCGTTTTTAATTTCTACCAGAGTACCATTTGCATCATGAAATTCTATTTTTCCTTGTTGTTGATTTCCTTCCTGCCTTTTTCTATAATCGGGCGACATTTCAAATTTAACTGCAGATGAATCGCTTTCTATAACAGTAACTGAATCCATTTCCGGGTATAAACTTTCTATTTCAAAACTTGATTTGCCACGCATGTTTACTGTAATATTTTTCTGTTTAAGCTTTTGCATTTCAAAATGCGTATTGTTGCCGGTAACAGATAAAAGCTGGGGCGAAAATATTCTTACCGGAGCCGCATTTTGGAGGTAAAATTTCTCATAAGGATTTGCAGGTACAAAATCGAAATTCAAAAACAGTGTATCATTTTTTACAGCAGCTTTCACTTCTCCGCGTTGATAGTTCACCCATTCCTGCAATAAGCGAACTGAAGGTTTATCACTGGGTTCATAATAAATATTAGTACCGTTTCCACCTGTAATATTTAAGTATTTAAAAGGCTGTTCCAGCACTTTATTGTATGTCCAGTAAATATCACTTTTATCAAGCGAATCATACTGCTTTTTCAATATCATGTTTGATAAAAGCAAACTTGCAAACACGATTATAAAAAAGCCAATCAGTATTCTTGTTGTTAATTTCATAACTTAATTTTTAAAATTGTTTTTTACAAACTCATCATACTTTGCCTTGATTTCTTTAAAGTCTATTTTCAGTAAATAGATATTGCGCAGAAAAACGGGCAATTCATTTTCTTCAAATTGCTCGCGCCGAAAATTGAGAATGCGTTCCATTGCATCGTCTTCAATAAAATAACCGATCCCTCTTTTGTTGCTGATAATATTTTGCTGTTGCAACAAATCATACGCACGCTGTACAGTATTTGGATTTACCTCTATTTGTAAAGCCATCTCCCTTATACTAATCATTTTTTCGCCAAGCTTCCACTTCTTTAATAGTATTTGTTCGCAAACGTATTCTGCTATCTGTATGTATATCGCAGGATTTTCTTTAAACACCATGCAGGTAAATTAAAATTCTTTTTCTCTTAAGCGCAACAAGGGCAAGAACCATAATATTGAAGGGACAACAAATGCAATTGCGGTATGAAAAATATTTTCGAGATTAGCAGGTAATATTAGCGTGCCAGTTTCCTTACCAACCAGTAGCGTTACATGGTTCCAGGGCCCAGCATCGTCAACATTTTTAAAAAATGCAATTGCAATTAACCAGTTTAATCCAAAAATGGTAAGCCAAAAAATGCTAATGGCTATGGCTGTTTTTATAAAAGGAATTTTATTAAAGTACAAACCTCCAATTAGCATCGAACCGCTTAATGTAAGAAACATAAAATACACTTTCCAGGCAATAATACCATTTAAGTTAAAAGTATAAACGCTTTCATATTGTTGCTTATAAAACAGAGAAGCTTTATCAAGACTGTTATGGTAAGATGTAACAAATGCAATATCCATTACGTGATAAAACAACAAAAACAAAAGCGGATACAATATACCTACAATCAAAATTCCGCAAAGCCATTTTTCAATAAACGAAGCTGGCAATGTTAAGTAAGAAGAGCCGCTTGCATTGGTATTAAAATAGCCAAAAACAAACGAAGAAAGAAAGAAACCACCGCCCGCTAAACCCCAAATAAAAGTGATATTTTGCGCCGCGTTGAAACCTGCCAGCTTTTTTGCAACTGCATACAAAATGAATGATAGTAGCAATAAAAGTGTTGTAACACCCAAGGTTTGTGTAGGCCTTTCTATAATTACTTTTCTAAATAGCAGTAAAAATCTTTTTATGCTGAATACTTCGTTCATAGCCGTTATTTTGTATTAAAAATTGATTTTGTTTTTGCGGGATTTTGAGTAACGGCATTAAACAAAAATTCAAGATTGATCTTTGATTCTTCACCGGTTTTATTTTCAATTACGATAGCATTTCCTTTTAATGAAGGTTCGGCATACAGCACTTCCTTTTCATCCGGCATTGCATCAACTAATTTAAAACTTAATTTCTGTTCAATCTCTGCAAGTGAAGCTTGCAACAACAGTTCACCATTATCAACGATGATAACATTGTCAATTAAGTTATCCAAATCGCGGATTTGATGCGTGGAAATAAAAATCATTTTGTCGCTGGTAAAAACGGAAGCAACCAACTTCCTGAATTTTATTTTAGAGGGAATATCAAGACCATTGGTGGGTTCATCGAGCAATAAGATTTTTGTATTGCAAGCCAGGGCAAAAGCGATGATGAATTTTTTTTGCTGGCCAAAAGATAATGTATTCAGCTTTCCTTTATCCTGTACATCCAGCAATTCAAGATAATTGTAAAACTGTTCTTCATTAAACAAGGGATAGAACGGCGCAAATATTTTTTTATAGCGATTGATAGTGAGTGAAGGCACATACACTTCTTCCGGAATAAAATAAATGGTTTCTAAAAAAGAAGGCAACCGTTTCTTAGGCACAAATCCATTTACTACCAGGCTGCCCTGCGTTGGAAACAACAAGCCTGTAAAGTTTTTAAGCAGCGTTGATTTACCGGCTCCATTTTTACCAAGTAACCCATAAATGCTTCCAACAGGCAAATGAAGATTTAGATTCTTGTACAATGGCTTTCTTCTCTTATAGCCAAAAGATAAATTATTTACTTCTATCATTAGTGTATTAGTTATGTAGTACACTACGAAAGTAAAACAATTTTTTAATTGTCAAAATTTTTTCAAGCTGATTTTGAAAACACGGGTTGAAAAGTCAGATGAATTACAAAGCAGGTTGAATAGATTTGTTTTTATACAACAATCGTATCCACGTTGGCAACACAACAAGTAATAACGGCAACGCAATGATAAACCCGCCAATCACAGCAATAGCGAGCGGTTGATGCAACTGCGCACCTGTTCCAATGCCCAACGCAATGGGCAGCAATGCTATGATGGCACCCAATGCCGTCATTAACTTAGGACGCAAACGGGTTGAGATCGCATACACAACAGCGCTATCTGCATTGCCGGTTTCTTTCAACGATTCATCGAATTGTAAAAACGTAAAAATGGCATTCTCTGCAATGATGCCTACAATCATAATTAAACCTGTATAGCTGCCCACATTCAATGGCGTATGCGTAAAGTACAATGCTATGTAACTGCCGGAAATACCAAGTACTGCAACGGCTAATACAATCAGCGCAATGCGAAAATCTTTAAACATAAAAAGAATCACTCCAAACACTAACAGGCTTGATGTAAATAGGATGATTAATAATTCATGAAACGATTGTTGCTGGTCGGCATACGCTCCGCCATATACAATGCTATAGCCTTGTGGCAACGCGATTTGTTTTTGCACATTTTTTTGTATGTCTTTCATTGCGCTGCCCAAATCGCGGTTGTCCAACCGTGCTGTAACAACGCCTATGTTTTGCATGTCTTCGCGTTGTATTTCGGCATCGCCGGAAGTAACTTCAACATTCACCAATGAGCCAATCGGCTTTAATTGACCATTTGGTAAAAAGATGGGCAGTTGTTTCATTCCGTCTAAACTTAATGTACGATTGTTAGGGTACAACATGCGGATGTTGCTCAACTGTTGCGGGTCGTACACACTGCCCACCACATTGCCTTCCAACGCCGTTTGCAACTGGTATTGCAAATTGGCCGGCGTGATGCCAAACTGCGCAAGGTTTACGCCGTTGGGTTGCAGGTTGATATACGGACCGGCAATGGTGATGCCGTTAAACACATCTGCCGTGCCGGACACTTTTGATACCACAACTGCCACTTCTTTCGATAGGTCGTGCAGTTTGTTTTGATCGGGACCAAAAATCTTAACTTCAATGGGTTGTACGGAAGTCATCAAATCACCGAGCATGTCGGTTATCACCTGCCCGAAATCCACGCGCAGCGCGGGCTGCGAGGTTTCTATTTGTTTTCGTATGTCCGCAATCACTTCTTCTGTGCTACGGCTACGATTCTTTTTTAATTGAATCAGATAATCACCCGTATTGGGTTCGGTGATAAAGAATCCCATCTGTGTTCCGGTGCGTCGTGAATAAGCTTCCACTTCAGGAACTTTTACTATCTCTTTTTCAATCTGCTGCAACATGCGGTCGGTTTCGGCAAGCGATGTTCCGGGCGGCGATGTATAATCGAGCACAATACTTCCTTCATCCATTTCGGGTAAAAAACCGGTTTGTAAGTTGGGTAAAATCAATACAACCGCAGCAATTAAAATTGCAACAAAAACAAAAGAGATATAAGAACGATGAATGAAAAACGAAACCCATTTTTGACGATGAACAGGATGCGGTTTTTGTTTTGCCTCTTTTTTCGGGCTGCTCTTCGTGAACAATAAATAAATCACCGGCAAAGCAAGCCAGGTAACAAAAAACGAACACACCAACGTAACAATCATAGTGTTGGTCATCACTTTAAAATAAGCGCCTGCCACGCCGCTCATCAGCACAAAAGGAAGAAAAATAACGATGGTGCTTAATGAAGAACTCACCATTGCCGGGAAGAGGTAATGAATTGCTTTCTGCACTAGTGTAAGCGAAGGCTCGCCGGGATGTTCTTCATGTGTGCGATGGATTTGTTCTACCACTACAATGGCATCGTCTATTATCAAACCAATGGCTGCGGCAATGGCGCCAAGCGTCATGATGTTTAAGGTTTGATTCGTTGCATACAACACAATCAATGTAAGGAACAAAGTAACCGGAATGGTTACCAGAATAACGCTGCTGGCTTTGAGCGAACGAAGAAATAAAATGGCAACAACGATGGCTAACAACAATCCGATCCACAAGCTATCAGTAACACTTTTAACGGCATCGTTTACAAAATCGGCTTGTACATAATATGGCTTGATGAGAACATCTTTGGGCAATATCTTTCTTAGATTCTTTACCTCGGTTTCCATTTGAGTGGATAACTGAATGAGGTTTGCGTTCGGTTGTTTAATGATGGCAAGCAACAAACCCTCGCGCCCGTTGGCATTTATTTTTACATACTCTTTGGCGTCTTTAATTTGAATGTCGGCAATGTCTTTCAGCAACACAATCCGCCTGCTGTTGTTGCTCAACACTATGTTCTGCAATTGTTCGAGCGAGTTCACCGAAGCATCAGTAACGGTGAGATACATCTGCCGGTAATCGTTCAGATAGCCATTCGATTGTATAAAGTTATTTTGGCTTAACGATGTGTTGATGGCATCCGGCGTAATGCCCAGCGCATTCATTTTTTGTTGGTTGAGCAACAGTTCATATTCTTTGGTTTTGCCGCCAATCACGCGCACATCGCCAACGCCTGAAACCCGCGACAGAAAAGGCTTTATGGTGTACAAAGCCAGCATCTTCATATCAATGGGAGAGCGGCTTTTGCTTTCTAACGAATAGCCAATTACGGGCAGAATAGAAGGATTCATTCGTTCCACCGTTATATTTACACCGACAGGAAGTGTGTTTCGGATTTCGCTGATTTTTGATTCGATGCGTTGCTGCGCCAGGTTCACATCAGCATCCCAGTTTAGAAATGCAGAGAGTTCGCAACTGCCGCGGCTGGTGGTGCTGCGCACCGTTTGCAGATCGGGTATTTGTTTTACAGCAGCTTCTAATTGCCGCGTAACTGTAATCATCATTTTGCTTACGGGTTGCTCTCCGGCATCGGCAATGATTTTTATTTTTGGAAATGTGATTTCAGGAAACAAAGCGGTTTGCATTTTGCTGTAAGCGAAAGCCCCGCCCAATAAAATAATAACTATGAGAACAGTTACCGGATTTTTGTATGTAGTGAAAAAATTGCGCATTCCTTTTGATTTGAAAAACAAATGTTCAGTAATCGTTTTGTTTTTTATGTTGATAAATGCGGGTCAGGCTTTGGCGCAGCAATCACCCGACGTGCAAAGTTTACTCAATTCCAAACAGTACTCCTTTACGGCACAATATGCACAACCTATGAGCGGCAGGCAGGTAAACCTTACTTCGCTTTATATGCTTACGCTTCGCAACGATACCCTGCTTTGTAATCTGCCTTATTTTGGCGTGGCCTATGAGGCGCCCATCAATCCATCGGATGCAGGACTGCATTTTGTTTCGTATCATTTTGATTATACTGTTTTCCCGCAGAAAAAAGGCCGCTACATGGTTGCCATCAAATTAAAAGACAGATCAGATGTGCAACAAATGTATTTGAACGTATCTAAAAAAGGCTATGCCACTTTGCAGGTAACGCCTACCAGCAAACAGGCGATTTCTTACTATGGAATCGTTGATCAAAACAAAAAGTAGCATTTTATCATTTATATAAAAGCTTACGTTAACCATAGAAGCACAAAGTTTGTTTTTGTTGGGGAAATGCTGCTTTTATGCGCTTGTTTTTTGAAACAAACGTAGAGAAGAATTCTGTGTAAATGTTGTAGCGAAACAGACAGGTAGCTGCGTTAACGCAAACCATTTTGCTTTTACACAAAAGGAAGAAGCTAAAGCAAAACAAAGAAATGAAACAAGCTGTTGCTATAAAGCACATTCCGCAGATCATGTTAATTGAACAGGCATTTTACTAACCTGCGTTATTTGCATTATCTGCGGAATCCATAATTTTCAAACCAATACATTACCAAAAAAGATTATCTGCGGATTGTAATATTACACTTGATCACCTTAGCTGGATAACCACCGATGATATGATTGGGAAGATCGAAACTTTTTAGCACTATGCTGTTGGCAGCCACCACCATGTGCGATGCCAGCGTTACCCCTTTTGAAATAAATGATTTAGCACCCACCCAAACATTGTCGCCGATAATAATGGGTTTGTTTGGATTGATTACATTTTGCTGTTCATCTAAAAGGGAATGGCCATCGGTATCCATAAACACACAATCCCAGCCAATGCCTACATCTTTTCCAAATGTAATTTCTTCAAAGCATTGAATTTTTGTATTAGCACTGATGATCATATTATCGCCGAAAGTGAGTTTGCCACGTACAAAAAACCTTGTACCGTTGCTGATAAACGCAGTACCGTTGAAAATTACGCTGCCTTCTTCATCAACGCTCCAGGTTGAATTGAGCTTGTGATCGCTAAAAAAAATATGCTGGTTAAAACCAATGCGAATGGCACCGGTACGATACGACTGCGCAATTACTTTGCCTTTGGTTTTATGAAGAATAACACGATGCGAAATGAGAACCGGCAGCCGGATGGCCTGTTTAAAGCTGAAGTAGTGAAAGTTGAAATAAAGAGTTTTAGGCAAAGCCCTGATAAAGAGATAGAGCTTTCTTATCTTTTCCATAAATGCAGTTAAGAATTTTGGTTAAGAATTAAATTGTATCATCTATTGAATTTTCATAAAAGTACATTTCTTTTGAACAAATTATTGTAAAAACAAAAAGCCCGTTCAACATTTGAACGGGCTTTCTTATAAAAAGAATCTTCATTAATCTTCCACTTTCACTTTGCCTTTGCTCTTTGCCACTACTTCTTCGGCAATGTTGGTTGGAGCTGGTGCGTAATGACTAAACTCCATAGTAGAAGTAGCCCGACCTGATGACAATGAGCGCAATTGTGTAACATAACCAAACATTTCACTCAATGGAACTTTGGCTTTAATTACCTGTGCATTGCCACGGCTGTCCATACCTTCCAGCATACCGCGACGACGGTTTAAATCGCCGGTAACATCACCCATGTACTGATCAGGTGTAATCACTTCTATCTTCATGATTGGCTCTAACAAAACAGGTTTTGCTTTTCTGCCTGCTTCGCGGAAACCGCTGCGGGCACACAATTCAAAACTCATCGAATCGGAATCTACATCATGATAAGAACCATCATACACACGAACTTTCATGTTGTTCACCGGGTAGCCAGCCAGAACACCTGTGGTCATTGATGTTTCAAAACCTTTGACGATTGCCGGAACAAATTCTTTGGGAATAGAACCGCCAAACAAATCATTCACAAACTGAAAATGCTTGCCTTCATTTTCTTTCATCCATTCTTCATCGGCAGGGCCAAATTCAAACTGAATATCGGCAAATTTACCACGACCACCCGATTGCTTTTTCAGCACTTCGCGGTGCTCGATAGTTCTACCAAAGGCTTCTTTATAAGCTACCTGCGGCGCGCCCTGGTTCACTTCTACTTTAAACTCACGACGCATACGGTCAATGATGATTTCAAGGTGAAGCTCACCCATACCACGAAGAATGGTTTGACCTGTTTCTTCATCTGTATTCACACGCAAAGTTGGATCTTCTTCTACCAGCTTTGAAATTGCCAGGCCCATTTTATCAACGTCGGCCTGTGTTTTTGGTTCCACAGCAACAGCGATAACGGGTTCAGGAATAAACATATTTTCTAAAGCAATGGGATGATTTTCGTCGCACAGCGTATCGCCGGTTTTAATTTCTTTAAAACCAACCGCTGCCGCAATATCACCTGCTTCAATAAAGTCAATCGGGTTCTGCTTGTTCGCAAACATCTTCATGATACGGCTGATGCGTTCTTTTTTGCCGCTTCTTACGTTTAATACATAAGAACCTGCGTCCAAATGACCGCTATAACAACGGAAGAATGCCAGACGACCTACAAACGGGTCGGTCATAATTTTAAACGCCAGCGCCGCAAACGGAGCTTTTGGATCAGTCTTACGTATTTCCTCGTTTCCGGTGTCAGGATTCGTACCCACGGTATCATCAATATCCAATGGACCCGGCAGGTAACGGCAAACAGCATCCAATGCAGTCTGCACACCTTTGTTTTTGAACGAAGAACCGCACATCATCGGCACAATGCTTAAATCAATACAAGCCTTGCGGATGGCTTCATGAATTTCCACTTCTGAAATGGTGTTTGGGTCGTCGAAGAATTTTTCTAACAACTTGTCGTCATATTCAGCAACGGCTTCAATCAAGTGTTGGCGCCATTCCTGCGCTTCTTCCAGCATATCGGCAGGCACTTCCACTTCATCGAATGTCATGCCTTCGGTTTCCATGTGCCAGATAACGCCTTTCATTTTAATCAAATCCACCACGCCTTTAAAGTCGTCTTCCGCGCCGATAGGCAATTGAAGAGGAACAGCTTTGGCACCCAGCATGTCTTTCACCTGCTGAACCACCATTAAGAAGTCGGCACCGCTACGGTCCATTTTGTTTACAAATCCAATGCGGGGAACTTTATAACGGTTAGCCTGGCGCCAAACGGTTTCGCTTTGCGGCTCTACGCCATCAACAGCAGAAAACAAGGGCAATCAAGCCATCCAGCACACGCATACTACGTTCTACCTCAATGGTAAAATCCACGTGGCCCGGCGTATCAATGATATTAAAATAGTAGCTTTTTGTTTCTGGTGTATCCTTACCTTTTACGGTTGGAAATTTCCACTGGCAGCTAACGGCAGCCGACGTAATGGTAATACCTCTTTCTTTTTCCTGCTCCATCCAGTCGGTGGTAGCTGCACCTTCGTGCACTTCACCAATCTTATGAATCATACCGGTGTAGCGCAGGATACGCTCGGTAGTGGTGGTTTTGCCCGCATCAATGTGCGCAGCAATTCCGAAATTGCGTTGATACTTTAAGTCCGCCATAAAGGTCTTTTTTTACTAAATTTTGAGTGCGCAAAGGTATCGAAAAGTTTTGGTGTGGGGAAGAGGTTAGGAAATGATATTAAAAGGGAAGTGTTAAGGTTAGAGGTTGGAGAAGAGGATTGGCAAATTGGGAGATTTTCTGACGGAGCGACATTATTGGGAGACTAAGCCAAGCGGGGATAAGATATTAACGTGCATAACAATTGGCATATTCGTCTGCAGAGATTGTGAAAGTGATCTTTACTTTTCTTATTTTTATTTGATAAAAGAAAACGTATGAGTGAAGATGTAAAAACAAAAATTCACCAAATGATTGACACCATTACCGACCAATCGGTATTGCAAATGGTAGCTGAGGATATTCAATATTATGCAGGCAAGACAGATATTGTAGATGAGTTGGATGCAAAACAAGTAAGTGAATTATATGATGCCATTTCAGAAGCGGATAATAATGATACTACAACATGGGATGATTTTAAAAAGAAATGGCTGAATTGAAAAAGAAATAGTTGTATCGAAACGGTTCATGAAAAATACACAGGCTGTTTATGAAAACGTTCTAAAAGAGCTTTCTCAAAAACTATTTGTAAATTTAATTTATCGAACCATAACTTTTTGGAGACGGTGCTAGTAGAATCAAAAATTAGATAATAAATGATAAATTGGAATGAACCATTCAAAGAGAAAACAGTAAAAATCCTAGAGTGTGTTGACATCTTAGAGAAGGAAGATTGGTATAAAAGTTTAGGGTAGAGAAGAAACCTTGAGATGCGCCGCTACGAGATAAGTGAAGAGCAGTGGGAGAATATAAAGGACAAGCTACCCTGTCAGCCGGGCTATCAGGGAAAGAGTGTTAATAACCGTTTGTTTGTCAATGCGGTGATGTTTGTAGCCAAGTGCGGCATTCCGCGTGGCGCGATTTGCCGGAGCGGTTTGGTAACTGGAATACGGTATATGTACGTTTCCGAAGATGGGCAAAAGCAGGGGTATGGCAAAGAATATTTAAAGCCCTTGCAGATAAAGACGTTACAACGCTTCTGATTGATTCGACTGCCATAAGAGTACACCAGCACGGAGCGGGGGCTTTAAAAAAAGAGGAAGAAAGCCATCCAGCGGGTGAAGCAATCGGACGGTCAAGAGGCGGATTGACCACAAAGATTCATCTAAGTACAGATGGCAAAGGAAGAATCCGGCAAATGGTGCTGACGGGCGGACAAACGGCAGATGTAAAGATGTCTATAGATTTGGTACAGGACACAAAACCAGATAAAGTTATTGCAGACAAGGCTTACGATGCAGACTGGTTTTTACTCTATTTGGAGAGTGAGAGCATTGAAGCAGTGATACCACCGAAAAGAAGCCGGTTACAAAAAAGAATCATTGATTATAAAGCTTATAAGGAACGAAACGTGATTGAACGAACCTTTAACAAACTCAAGCAGTACCGGAAAGTAGCTACCCGTTATGAAAAGACAGCTACCTCCTTTCTCGCATTATGTTGCCTGGCTGCTACTTTTGTTAATCTGTCTTTGTAGATGTCAACACGCTCTAACATTGTTACGTACAAACGGGAGATAATTATAAATGATCAAGGTTTATATTTTTATTTTAATGACAGTTGTGGTTAGTGCCGCATTAGGGCAAAGTCGCTCCAAAATTCACCATATCATCAAAAAATCTGCTGTTGAAAGCGGTTACTTGCCTTTGATTTACAAGGACAAGGAGAATAAGCCGCAACCGGTTTCCCTCTGTTCAGATAAACTATACGGTATAATCCGTATTGATCGGGATATGCCTGTGGTTGACTTTTGGGCGATAACCAACAATGATTATGCATCCGATCTGCACTGCATTTCAAAAAATACAGAACTGGGGCGTTTTGAAATTGATTTATCACGAAAGAAAGTTGGTGACCCGGTTCGGTATATAAAAGTGCCTTTCAGCGGTTGGTTATTCGGCATCGGAACAACACCGTTTCGGTTCAGGCCTAAAACGGAAAGTTTACCTTCCGCTGTTTCTTCTCAAGTAGGCATTAACTTTAGTTATGGCAAATACGTTGGTTTCTCAAAAGTCAGCCAACGGGCCATTACTAATTATGGATTAATAATCGGGCCATTTGCCGGGATAACAGAGGTTCGGTTAGAGAAAGGGACGGTAAAAAACCCGGACAATTGGGTTGCTGACAGAACAAATGCAGCGTTGACGTATGGGATTAATATTGCACTCACCAGAAACAATCTGGGTATTGTTCTGTCGTTAGGACACGATCAC
The DNA here is from genome assembly GCA_963847085.1 of uncultured Chitinophagaceae bacterium. Classification (GTDB taxonomy): domain Bacteria; phylum Bacteroidota; class Bacteroidia; order Chitinophagales; family Chitinophagaceae; genus Ilyomonas. The sequence continues at coordinate 148,956 of CAWJYO010000007.1, forward strand.
AATTTTGGAAAAGATGCTGAATATTGGGGCTATCAAAATAAACCCTGGATAGGAATTGGCATAAACACGTATTTAGGGATTTTATAAAAAGGGTTGAAACGCCTTTCGATGATTTGTAAAACTTGGAAGGGAACATTCATATACTTCATATACCGCTCTAATGCATCAGGAAATGGTAAAAGATGCACCGATTAAACCTGTTTCCCCCCTGATCTGTAAATGCTTTTTCGAAAACCTCAAAATCAAAGCAACTACAAAAATGGAAAAGGCCATTGAAAAATAAATATATCCTTTGGGAATGGGTTCATCAATGGCAGCCGCAATAACCTGTAAACTTACCTTTCGCCTTGCACTGCTTAGGCTCAATGATTGTTCTGATTTCCTCCCATAGGGGGGAGTCGGAGAGCATATAAGAAGATTGTATCACCGGAAGTTTTGTTCTCTTTTTATCCTTACAAGTCTAACTCCCTTTTTATATCCTTATTCTTTATCTGTTAACTAACTAAATTTAGATTACCTCTTAGTAGCTTTCTGTGCATCTTTGTTTTAGCGGTGCCTAAGAACTATTTTTTATCCTGTAATGGTGAAACCAAAAAAATACTTTTTGGTCGAAAGATTTGGTGCTTTGCCCTTACTTAAGCGAACGCTGCAGGTCTGATACTTTTGAATGAATATGTTCAATACGTGCCTGTGCAGGAATAACATATTTTAGCCATATTGAAATAGCAATTTTATTTTCCTAAACCGATCTGCTTCATGAATGACTGGTTATCCCAAAAAAGATACTCTCCAATCATCTTCCCATCTTTCCAATGACCTATAGTACACATGCTGAGTTTAAATTTCTTTCCTGTTGGCGGAATTGTTTTACCATTCCCTATTGGCATAGGTTTAGAAAATGTGCCTTCCATTTCTCCAGTGACGCATGTCCAATCGCCTGAACCAAATTTCACAGGGTGTGCGGCAATTTTAGTATCTGGTGCAAATACGAACTAACCTTTGATCAGATCAATATGTTGCGGAAACAAGCCTGTAGATGTGGTGCCATCCGGATAATACAATTTGATATTGGGCTCATGACTGATGGCAAGCGAATCCCACATTATCTATCAAGCAAAGCCATCGAAGAAACTTTTGCATATTCTGTTATAGCTATAGCATAAAGACTATCTTTTAATTGTACTATCCATCTGTTTCTGTTTCCTTATCTCCGAAGGAAGGAAGATTCCAACGAAAATGCAGACCTAAAAAACGTAAGCCAAAACAAATCAATATTGCACTTATTGATAAGATTTCTCGTGAATAATGTAAATAGTCTCCCACTACAACAATCGTCGCTCCCACCATTGCTGCTGATGCGTAAATCTCTTTTTTTAAGATAACAGGAACCCGGTTAAGCAATATATCCCGGATTACGCCGCCACCCACTGCCGTAACCGTACCAAGAAGGATAGCCACTTCATAATTGTGCCCGAAGACTATTGCTTTACGTGCACCGGAAACGGCAAAAACGGACAAGCCTAAGGCATCGAACAATAACACGGGCTGATTTAAAATTTTCACCAAGCCATAGAAACCGATGCTGATAAGCGTTGCCGTAAACACCATTACTAAATAAAGCCAATCGGTTAAGCCGGCAGGCGGAACGGCGCCAATACACAAGTCGCGGATAATGCCCCCGCCGCAGGCTACAGTAAAGGCAACGGAAAAAATACCGAATATATCCAGTCCCTTCTGCCTCGCTGCAACAGCTCCGCTAAGGGCAAATACAAATGTTCCAATCAGGTCCAGAAATGTGTAAATGTTTGTCTGGTTCATTATCTATCGTGCATTTAGCCAAACAGAGGCAGCCGTTATCATCGTTTCAAATCCTGTTTTTAAAGTAGGGTGCAGTACGGGTGCAAACTTGGGCGAATGATTGCTGGGAATGGTTTTGATCGCCTTGGCCTTTTTCGCTTCCAGAAAAATAGTTTTATCGGTGCCGCCCACAAACCAAAATACATAAGGAACCTTCCATTCCCGACCGAAGACGCTAAAGTCTTCACTTGCCGATCGGCGTGGCGTTTCAAAAGAACGATCACCAAATTGCGCATCGAACGCTTCTGCAACCCTGGCGGTCGCCTGTACATCGTTCTCGGTTAAAGGATAAAAATCAATGGTGGAAAACTCAGGTTCCTTCGGAGCATTAGAAGCCTGGCACTCGGCGCAGCAAACGCGTTTTATAGCAGCCATAACATGACTTCGTACATCCTCATCAAATGTGCGGATGTTGAGTTTCAGCACAGCATCATCAGGGATAACATTCTCCTTCGTTCCGGCCTGCAAAGAGCCTACCGTTAGCACCGCACTATCATCCGGATCAATTTCCCGGGATACAATCGTTTGCAAACGCATAGTTGTAGCGGCAGCCATGATCACCGGATCTATCGAGTTTTGGGGTTGAGAGCCATGCGCGCCTCGACCAAATATCTTTACCTGCAGGCTATCTCCTCCAGAAAGAATAGCGCCGCTGCGGTGCCCCACGTTTCCGGCAATACCTACCATCACATGCTGGCCCAGTATGATGTCTGGCTTGGGAAAGCGGGTTATCATGCCATCATCCATCATAGCTTTTGCCCCACGACCCACTTCTTCGCCCGGTTGAAAAACGGCAAGAACAGTACCACTCCATTGATCTTTGTGTTCTGCCAGTAACCGCGCGGTTCCCATCAACCAGGTTACATGGAAATCGTGGCCGCAGGGTATGCGAAACACCTACTTCTCTTCCCTCTTCATCTTTGGCCTTTACCGTACTGACATAAGGCAGCCCGGTGGCTTCTGTAATAGGTAGCGCATCCATATCAGCCCGCAACATTACGGTTGGGCCGTCGCCGTTTTTCAGCAGACCCACCACACCTGTTCCGCCTATGCCGGTTGTTACCTCCCAGTTGTATTTCTTTAGGTAACCGGCTGCAATTCCGGCTGTACGTTTTTCCTCCATGGAGAGTTCGGGATGGCTGTGAATGTCTTTGTATATACCTTCCAATTCTGGAAGCATTGCTTCGAGATCGCTGTCTATTTTGGCGTTGAACGCTTTGATTTGGGTAATTGTCATGATGTTTTCTGTTTTAATTTGTCTTATTATCACCCTTAAGGACTGATGTAAATATTGCCTATGGAAGCGGCTTTAAATTGATGCGGAGTTGAGAAAGTATTAAATGACCTAATTAAAAAGTACGACAACTTTCATACCATCTGCTGGTTAAAGTTGACATGTACAATTTCAGCATAAAACGATTTATCTTCATAAACAAATTTTGCAAAAGCGATTGATAGTGCTCTGAAATGTATGATAAGTGGCATTTCTATCTGTTAGAAGTATTTGATAAGCGTTCTATCGGAACAGTACATGAAGCAAAGATTTGAGTACCATTCCTATGGAACTGACCCACGTTTGTTTTTGCCTGATTTTTTATACACCTGCCATTCCCAACGGAACATTCCTCAAACAGCTATATGGCATACTGCATAATGGAAGAAGCACCATACATTTTACTTCGGAACAAAAAAGTCATTCAATAAGTGCGAAAAGCAATGCTTGTGTTTTTAATCGTCAGCACTTGAAAACAAATTCAAAATTCTCCTTATTGTATTTTTACAAATAAGAATGACAGCCTTGCAGGTAATATGGCAATTTATAAAAGAATGGTACTGGATACCGGCGCTGTTGATTTATGCAGTTATCATTATCACCATCTTAAGCGAAAACCGGAATCCGAGCAAATCACTGGCCTATATTTTAGTTTTAGTTTTTCTGCCGGTTATAGGTTTAATTGTCTATTATTTTGTTGGCCGCAAACCGCTATTTAAAAAGACAGTATTTGCAAAGAAGCGGTTAGTTGACCAGCAAAAAATGCAGCAATACTATAAGCAGCTACAGCCTGAAATGGAAGAACGATTGCTTTTGCTGGAACAACAAGTAGGAGATATGGCTTATCCCTTCCGCTACCTGTATAAGCAAAACCAATCTTTAATCAGTACCGGAAATGCGGTTACTTTATTGAATAACGGAGAAGAAAAGTTTCCCCTCCTTTTTAAAACACTGGAAAATGCAAAATCGCATATCCATATTGAGTATTACATTTTTACTGCTGATGATGTAGGCAATCGGGTTACAGATATACTCATTCAAAAACACAGAGAAGGCGTGGAGGTAAGAGTAATAGCAGATGATGTTGGCTCGAACCATATAAAAAATATTCCGAAGCGGTTGCGGGAAGCTGGAATTCCATTTTTGAAAACAATGCCGGTGGCATTTACTTCATTAGCCAACAGCAATTACCGCAACCATCGCAAAATTGTAATTGTAGATGGTGAGATTGGTTTTATTGGCGGTATTAACCTGGATGACCGCTACTGGAATAACGGCAAATACAAACTATACTGGCGGGATACCTCTGTAATGATTGAAGGGCAGGCTGTAAAACTGCTGCAGGTGCAGTTTTTGTTAAGCTGGTTTTTTTCGGGAGGAAAAGACGACTTTGGCGAAGGCGAAAAGTATTTGAGAAGGCAACTGGAAAAGAAAGGCAACGCCATCGTTTCTATTGCAGCAAGCGGGCCGAGTTCGCCGCTACCCTACATCATGGAAACCATATTACTGGCTTTGGGCCAGGCAAAAAGCAGCATCCGCATTTGCACACCTTATTTTGTGCCAACCGATCAACTTACCTCGGTACTGGTGATAGCTGCTGCAAATGGTATTGAAGTAGAATTAATACTTCCTAAAAAATCAGATTCTTTTATTGTTCAGCATGCATCATTTTCTTTTATCAAACCCTTGCTGGAAAGGGGAGTGCGGGTTTATCTTTATGAAAAGGGTTTTATTCATGCCAAGACTATTTCTATTGATAAAAGACTGGCTTTTATAGGTACGGTGAATATGGACACCCGAAGCTTTTTTCTTAATTTTGAGATTACTTCCGTTATTCATGAACTTACATTATGCGAAGCCCTTGAAAACAGCTTTGAACAGGACAAGCAAAGCAGCCGGTTAGTTACCCTGAAACAATGGGTAAGCCGTCCGGTGGTTCAACGAGGGTTTGATTCGATATGCCGGTTAATAGCACCGTTATTGTAATTGGTACGAATGAATCAATATCACCGGTTCGGCATAAACATTAAAAAGCAGGTAACACGGATGATGATTTCTATAAAACTGTCCGGATAAATAAGCAATATGGCTTACTAATAAATCATCAAAAACAAAAGCGGGTTTGGTAAGAACCAGCTTTTGTTTTTGCCCAAAAAATGCAATGATTCAGTTGGTGTAATCAATAAACGCCGGCAGGGTTTTGAACCCTGTCAGCGTTGTAAGTGAAATTATACCCTCGCTATCTGCAATGCTTTCCCAGCTAGCTTTCCATCAATCATAATTCTAAAATCACAAATAATAAATCACATATTTTTTACATCACCTGTTGTGTAGCATCGGCACCGGCTTCTTGTTTGGTTTTGCGCTTGCTGTTAAAATCCATTTTGCCAAAACGGTAAGAGAAATTCAACCGAACGGTTTGCGGATTGTTCAGGCGATAATAATCCTGGTAAAAGAAATCGCTTTGCGAAATCTGCTCGTTATAGCGGGTTTTGAAAATATCATTTACGCTTAAGGTTACAGAAGCTTTTTGTCCTTTCAGGAAGCTTTTTCTTATCGCTAAATCAGCACCCCAAAATGGCTTGATATAACCTTGCGAAGAACTTTGCGCCTGCATACCGGGAGGTCCTTGCTGGTTTTGAGCCTGCGTTACCGGCAGGTTGGATTTGCTTTGATAATCGGCAGATAACTGTATCACAAAATTGCCGGGCAATTTAAAGTTGTTGTTCCATTTGCCAAACCAGCTAAGGATAGCGGCTTGTGAAGTCGTATTCAAATTGCTGGTGTTGATTTTTGATCTGTACAAATTTAAGTTTGTTGTCATATCCCACCATTTGGCAATGCTGTTTACCGAGGTTAGTTCGGCGCCATAATTATAGCTGGAAGCAGCATTTACATAGGTGTTAATCAGGTACAACTTTCCAGCGGTATTGTATGTAGAATCGAGATAACGAGTGATTAAATTATCAGTGTGTTTGTAATAAACAGAAGCCAGTAAAGTGTTTCCTCCTTTAAAGTTTTTTGAATAAGAAAACTCGAACGAATTGGTGAATTCCGGAACGAGGTTCGGATTGCCGCGTGTAATGTTTGATAAGTCGGTTGAATCGGTATAAGGAATCAACTGAAAGAAGTTCGGGCGGTTTACACGTCTCGAAAAATTCAACTGCAATTCCTGGTCTTTATTCAGTTTCTGACTTAAGAAAACCGATGGAAACAAACTGATGGGATAATTGTTTGAAAACTCCTGACCTGTGTTGGTTACATCACCTTTGTAACCGCTGCTTTCGGCACGCAAACCAATTTGGTAGCCAAATTTTTTGATGCTGCTGGTAAAACTGGCATAAGCCGCATACACGTTGTCATTGCTTTTGTAATTGTTGGTTGCCGAAGGAATTTTTACAAATCCACCGGTTGAATCGCCGTTGTAATTGTTTGTGTTGTTGGTAAGGCTATGAAACTGGGCACGCAAACCAGCTTCCAGCTTGCTGTTTTTCGACAGCGGATTTACATAATCGGTTTGCACCGTAAGAAAGTTTATATTTCCATCAGACAATTGCTGTTGCAACAAGTTGCCGGTGTACGCATTATTATTTGCATAATAGTTTGTGGTGTATAACGAATTAGAAGTGTGCGTACCTGTAAAGAAGTTGCCATCTGCTGTTAGCTGTTCGCCTTCCTTTTTAAAATTGTGAATCATGCCGCCCTGCAAGCCATACGCATCAAAGGTTCTGCCGCCGGTTGTATAACGGTCGTTGTAGTTCATCAGCTTTGCATTATCAGCAAGGCTATCACTGTTGATGGTTGAGTTTTGTTTGAAACTTCCATGAACATGAACGCCTGATAACGACAGTGTGGTTCTGCTGGTTACATTATAATCCAAGCCTAATCTGCCAAAAACAAACGTACCGTTCGATTTATCTAAATTATTTTGAAACACATGTGAGGCGTCGTCGCCATACGTATAACGGTCGGTGGTGCCGGTAGCGCGGCTTACGTTGTGGTTGGCCATTACCGAAGCAGTAAGGTTGAGTTTGTTTTTGCGGATATTAAAATTGCCACCCGTATTGAATCCGCCACGACTATCAGCGCCAGCCATCACCATGCCGTTGTAACCCGATTTTTTATTCTTTTTTAGAACAATGTTTAAGATGCCCGCATTGCCGCCGCTCGCATCATATTTTGCCGAAGGGTTGGTAATCACTTCAACGCTTTGAATGGCGTCGGCCGGTATCTGATCTAACGTTAGCGTTGTAGGTCTGCCATCAATATACAATTGTGGTGTAGCGTTTCGCATCTTCACATTGCCATCAATATCAACCTGTACCGAAGGCACATTGCGCATTACATCTACTGCCGTTCCACCTTCCGTAACAATGTTTTTTTCTACGTTAAAAGTTTTCTTGTCAATGTCCATCTTCAGCGTTGGCGTGGTAGCAACAACAGTTACGCTCTGCAGTTGGGCAGCATCGCCAGTGAGTTGTATGTTGCCCAGATTTTTGTCGAACGAAGGCATGGATGGCATTCCGCCTGACGAAGGTTGTTGCATTTTAGAAGGATCGAGAAACACCACTTTTTGCTCTGTTTCTTTAAAGCCGGTGGCTGAAATTTTTATTTTCACTCCCATCAGCGGCAATTCTTCAACGTCGAATTCGCCTTTGTTGTTGGTAGTAAGACCTTTTATCAAAATGTCTCTCGCCTTTTTTGTTGTCGTGTCGAATTTGGTTTGTAAAATCAGCACCGACGCACCGGCTACCGGCTTGCTGGTACTGTCAATGATTTTTCCTGTAAGATGCCCGAGGTTAGGCATTTGTTTCGTGCTCGCTCCGCCGCCCGGAAACTGGGCGAACAAACCTGCGCAAAACAAAAGGGTAATGGTTGTGAGTAGGAACCGCTTCATAAAAATGATTTATGAGGCAAAACTATTTGTGTGAAGAAGATTGAGTCCTGCAAATGATACGAGTGCCGGAAATGTTGCGACAAAAAAGGGGAGTTGTGGTTTGTGAGTGGATGGTTTTATCAATGAACTAAAATCAGATACTGTTCCATTGGAGCGGAATTATTATTCCCCTTTTGTTTTTACCCATATTTTATTCTTTGTTAAATAGTACAGAAATAACTTTTATGAAGTATTTCTTCAACTTGCAGAAAGGTTATGTTATGAACAGGCAGACCTTATTTGAAACATCTTATTTTTCATCGTTCTGCATATCTTTTGAATTCCTCAAAACTTTCAGGCATTCTTTTTTTAAAGCCTTTTACAATTTGGCTTTTCAGCAATTTTCCCAAGCCTATGGGTTGGAGAAAAATAGTTTGTGTAAATTTTGTTTTACCATTGATATTTTCCACTTTGTAATTGTGCCTGAACTCTCCCAGATAGATTAGGTTAAACAATGTAAGCTTTGAATAATGAGTAAATTCATGGTCGGCAATTACATTTTCAAAAATGACAGTTGCTTTGCCGGAACCTTTAAATTTTCCGGTCATAACGGTTCCGTTTCTGATTTTACCTTTTGGCTCATGAGTCGCTTCTAAGTAAAGTGTATTCCATTGTAGCTGCTCTTGCGGATTGACTAATTTTTCAAATACTTGATGTGCCGGTGCATTTACGAGCGTATCGCCCTTAAGTGTTATCATTTCTGGTGTTGTTTTTAAAACTTCTTTGAAAAACTCTCTGCCTTTGTAAAGTGTATTGTTGTTTTTGCCCCTTTTTTTACTGAAAAGTTATCAAACAAATTCTGATCATAACTGCTACCCAACCCACACAGGCCATGAGTAAATTTTGAATTTAATACGCTTACAATTTGTTGTTGATCAATAAAAGCGGTTATTTGGTTCCTGTACATTGTAAGTTTTAGAGTAACCCATTTGTTCTTGTTTGTTTTTTACTGATCCTTTACAAACGATAGAATCTGAAACCAATAATTGCCAGTTGCCTGATGAATATAATTTCAACCAATAAGCTTCAGGTGCCTGGTGCGAACGATGTAGTTCCAATGCACGGCCTATTACAGCGCCATAACTCATTGTATCTTTCATTAGAAATACATTTACACTCACTGTATAATTCTTCCAGCTTGTATCTCCCATAACTGTTTCAACAAGGGAACTGTCTCCTTCCCATTCATTTCCCGGTTTCGTAATGGTTTGTTTTAGGCATTTATTTGAAGAATGTATGTCTTTCGATATTTCAAAAGCACCTGCCTGGTCAGAAAAGTATTTGGGGGAAGTGCCAACAACTTCTGAATTAAAATCGTTATAAAAAGGCAGAGAAAATGGTTCTTCAACCGGAATATTTTTGTAACTACCTTTTGATTGTCCTTGAGTTGTGGTGATTGAATAAAGCGAATTGGTATCTAATGTAATTGAAATTGCATTTTTATGGACCGTTAACTGAGTGATTTTTTTAAATTCTTCCCTATTCACTTTTGACTTCCAAACAAACAGATTCTTTTTATTAAAATAAGCAGGCAGCCTGATAGTAATAGGTTGCAGCGACTTTGCATCCATTGTTTCAATAATCAAACTCAAATCAGTTCCGGCTTTCTTCGGAGATTGTAAAGCAACATAACTACCTTCTTTAAGATAGCCGCAACCATCATCAAGGTATTGCCAGCCGGGTTGCACAAATTGAGTAGTATGCGCAAAAGCCCAAATGGCAGGCTGAACCTCGTAACTTCCAGACCAGGGAGTATTTGCTTTCATCATTCCAGAGTTGGGTAGCGCCAGATTATCATAATAAGAAGTTATCAAACTCCAGGTAATACTTTTGGTCATTCTACCCTCAATGTAGTTGCGGTTAAACATTTTAGCCAGGTACTTAAATCCTTCCCAATCTCCCCGCCATGGTCCTCCTTCGCTATCCCAAAGAGGCAATCCTGTCTGTTTTGCATTATCAGAACTATTGTATTCTTTGTCTTTTTCGGGATAATGGTCTCCAATAATAGCAACGGCATTTTTAAGTGCCGAATCTTTTACAATGTCATCGGCGATTTTCCATTGATCATTACAGCAAAGATCAGCAGCTACTATTTTTACCATAGAAAGCCCGCTTGTGTCGAGAGCCGAACGCAGCTTTTTAATCCATTTGACATCACACATTCTTTCGTTGTGAATCCCTGTATAATTGATCTCTAAAGCATGATATTCTTTTGCACCTTTGATAAATGAAATAATATAATTGATATTATCGTCAGAGTAGAATTGATGGTTGCCAACCCATCCTGGTAAGCCCCATTCCAAACAATCCAGCATAATATGCGGATTTCGTTTTTTTGCTTCCTGCATCAGCCACCATTCATATCCACGTTCATAAAATGATTGTTGAGGATATAACATCTCTTGTCTTGTTCTTGCATGGCTGGGTTCAGCGCCACAAGTAGAATTTATATCTCCGCCAATTTCAACTTTCAAGTGTTGCAAACTGGCGCCAAACATGGGTTTGAAAAGCATATCCAGTATTTGACCTCTATATGGTTCAGGATAGTCTATTAATAATCGACTCGAAGCACCTGCGCTCAACGAACCCAAACCCTCAAAAATTCTTCCTTTACTATTCAAATGAATTGTAATCTCCTGCTGACCCAAAGTAGTTACAGTAAAAAAGAAAAGGATCAGTACCGCGAATAGAATAACTCTCATTAATTCCTTTATTTTTTAAGAATAAATGCCAGAATCTTTCCTTTACTCATTTGCTCAGGTATTTGTAATGCTACATTAATCAGGAGATTCGGCGCTATTCCTGTTAAATTGAAATGAACCCTATCGGGAAATTTTTCATCCTTCAATAAATATTGATCTGCATTTACACCGTCGAATATCAAATGTTTATCAATTAGCAGTAAACGATTTTTCTTTTCAATATTATCGGTCCACAATCCGGTTTGTGCCCAATCGTAAGAAAACTGAGCTTCTTTTACATCGTTACTTTGTATTACAAAAGCAACTTCGTATGGCTGTGCATCTTTGCAATAAAGTGAAACATTCAATTGTATGTGTTTTACGCCTGAATCTCGTTTGGTAAAATCCCATTCTCCTACATTTCGGATGTTCCATGTGTCTTTTATTTTAGGTACTTCAACTAACGTAGCCTGATTATAAAATGCACTGAACGTTTTGATGTTAGGAACACCGGCAGAAGATAAAATTTGTAAGCGAACCGCTGACGCTGTAACTGCCGGAAATTGCAGGATAAGTTTATGGCCAATGGAAGAACCAGTAAATACAGTCTTCCATTTATTATATGTATAGACTTCTGCAAGAAACGATCTTATTCGTTCGCCCAACCGAATGTCTTCCATAAGTATGAGATGATCCATCTTTTCTGCTTTGGGAAGTTGTAAAAGCAGCGATTTACTGTTGCCGGAAGTAGTAGCAACAGCATGACCAAATCTGCGTTTAATTTCATCACCAAATTCGTTTAAACGCGCGGCATCTTTCTCAGGAATTAAACCAGTTGTATCAGGGCTTGTATTGATTAACAATATGCAACCCCGGCCTACAGACAGATAATACAGTTTCATCAATTCATTCAGGGAAAGAATTGCATTTTCATTATTGTTTTTCCAAAACCAATTTGGCCTTCGCAAACTAACATCTACTTCAATGGGCAACCAGGTATCGCCATTAGGATTTCCGTGGCTCGCCGTGCTATTGCCCGATTTTGCATCCGCTTTGCTTACTGCGTTCCAGGCAGGATAAGGTGCGTAGCCCATTTCATTGCCAACCCATCTGATTGTTGCTGCGGAACTTTGTAATATAACGGCATGAGGAGCTAATTTTTTAATGATATCGCTTATGTTAAACACAAGGCTTCCATCTACCCATATTTCTTTGATATCGCCGTAACGGGTTAATAATTCTGACAATTGTTTTTTGTAAATCGTTTCGTATGGCTGTTGAAAGCTGCTATCCCTGGTTTTGCCTCCCATGCCTACATTCAAATAACGATCTTCAGGACTAAGATAAACTCCTAAGCCTAATCCATATTTTTTACACGAAAGAGACAGGTCTTTCATCACGTCGCCTTTGCCGTTTTCCCAGGGAGTATTTTTTACTGAATAATTTGTAGTATTTGTTTGCCACCAGCAGAAGCCTCCGGTGTGCTTTGCAACAAATATGATCATTTTAGCACCAAAAGATTTTGCAACCTGTGCCCATTGATCAGTGTTTAATTTTTTCGGATTGATTCTTTCCAATGGTATAGAGAGATCATCGTATTCGTGATCTTGCCAGGTTGCAGGTCCAAAATGAACAAACATAGTAAGTTCATTGTTTTGCCATTCCAACTGCACATCTGACGGAACGGCTAATTTTTTTTCATTTACATCCTGGGCTACCATTGAAGAAGCAAACAGATAGCAACACAGGAGAAGTATTATTTTTCTCATGATAGATTTTCCTTCCGGTTTATACAGAAACAAGCTTATAATCATTGAATATATACAATGCGCATTTTCTAATACATTTATTCATACTTGTGTAAAAGTATCAGTTTAAGTACTTTGGAAGATAGAGTAGATTTGTATTTAAATGTATTATTTTCTTTTTTGGATAAATGTTCATCCTGTAAACAAAAAGTATAAAAAAGGAAAGCAATCTTTCTGCCCTTCACTTACATCAACACAATAAAGTTTTAAGAAGTGCTATCATGAAGAAAAAAGATGGATTCAGAGGCGAACGTTCTATTCAATTACCTAAAAAAGTGGTAGAAAAGATTTCAGGCAGTAACATTTACCGGTCGCTGTATTTAACATATATAGGTTATTATCCAAAAGCTGAGTTTCACTTCCGCGAGAGAAAAGCAGGTATTAATGAAAGTATAGTAATCTATTGTGTAAGTGGTAAAGGATGGTTTACAGTAGAAGATAATAAAGTACATCAGGTAAACAGTAATCAGTTTATTGTTTTACCGGAAGGAATTGGACATTCGTATGGAACCAATCAACAAGATCCCTGGACAATTTACTGGCTTCATTTCAAAGGTTCAGAATCAAAGGAACTGGCCCATGCGTTATTTGAAAAGGTAACGAAAAACGAATCTCTCATCCACTTTAGTGAACGCAGGCTTTCTCTTTTTGAGGAGATGTATCGGAATCTGGAGATAGGATATGGTAAATCGAATATGGGTTATACTTCGATGTTATTATGGCATTTCTTAGGTAGTCTTTTACACGATGATTGCTTTTCTGAAAGCATGAGAATAGCAGAGAAAAGTTCAGTAGAGAAGGCAATCGAATTTATGAAAAGCAGTATTCATGTGAAGCTTACTTTACATCATATTTGCAAAGAGGTTTGCCTCTCAACCTCTTATTTCTCATTGTTGTTTAAAGCAAAAACAGGCTACTCGCCGATTGAGTATTTTAATCATCTGAAAGTTCAAAGTGCTTGCCAATACCTACAATTTACAACACTCAGAATTAACGAAATCGGCTCTAAATTAGGCATAGATGACCCTTTCTATTTTTCTAAGTTGTTTTCTGAATTAATGGGTGTAAGCCCGAGAGCTTACCGGAAAAGCTTTCTTAAATAATGGGCTGATCCATTTGCTTCCTGTGCAAAAGCCCTGCGGCGACAAATGGGTTCCATTTCAATGGAACAAGTCAAAAACATCTTCTTGCAAGTATTGTGTGAAAATCAAACGAGTTCTGTTTTGTTCTTTTTTTCGAATGGTAAATATGTTATGCACAAGATTATTTTTTGTGCAAAACCAAACCTCTTGTCGCAGCAGGGGCTCATGCTATCGCACGAATGACTTGATATAAAGATCTCACTACAACAAGAAAGAAGTTGCGTTTTATTTATGATACAGAATTAGAAATTGTAAGTGCCAGGCCTGAAGGAAAAATCCATGTTAGGCGTTCGCCTTATTCAAAAAGCTTTAGGCTACCAATGCGCTCAAAATGCTTTCCGTTAAGCGTTGCCAATGTCAGGTTGTTTGCTACTGCCGTTGCGGTAATAAATAAGTCTGGTACTCTATCTGCTTTCTTTTACGTTTCAGTTAAGCGTTAATGTCAACTGCCACTCTGGCTACTGCTTTATCAAAAGGTAACACCTGCACTTTTTGAAGCAGATCATCCCAAAATTCCATTTGTCCCAATACTGCACCTCTATAAATTTCATATTCGGTCACCGAAGAAATGCAATAGTTATAGCCTTGCTTTACAAGTGTTACAAGAACAGCATTTGCTTTGTCCGTTTTGCGGAAATAGTCAATCAGCACGGACGTGTCAACAAGCACTATTTTGTCCGCCATTGATTCATTTCTTTTCGTGCTTTTGCGATTTCGTCAAGTTGCTTTTTGTTGAAGGTGGGTCCGCTTAAAAGAAAAGTTAGCATGTCCGAAGTCTGATCAGCCTGAACGGCTCCTTGTTCCACTTCGCTTTTGAGCTTTGTCCACTGCTTTTTCGGAAGTTGTTTTACCAATTTTACCAATTGGTCATAGCCTATTTCAATTTGTGCCTGCATAATATCAAATGTAAGGAAAGCAGGTCAAACAATAAGCGGTCAGAAAAGTAGTGTCTCAGTTTGAAAATACAGTGTCCCGCAGATGACGCAAACAGCCGCAGATTGATACAGTTTATCTGCGCAGATCGGCGAAATCTGCGGGACAAATTCAAAGTGATACACTACCGGTCAGAAAGGTAACGTCTAATATCCGCAGGCTTTGCATTCGTGGCGACGATAGCATTACGTCAAGGGATAATGCTATTACAAGTGCACTTGTTAGTTACAGCTTTTTAGTCTATTTCTCACATTAGTTTAAAGGGTTGTGTTATCAAATGTATAAGGATAGAGCTAAATTAATGTAGATACTGTCTTCAGCCAACCAAAGCTGGCAATGCTTTCCACCATATAACAGCAGTGGTAGTACCGGCAAAATCGTTTACAAAACCAAAAGACTATTACATGCCAATACAACCAACAGTGATTGATGAAAGTAAAGGTGTAATCACACAGAACCCGAATTATTAATTTATCATTTTCTAAAAACAAAGAAACCACGGCAACACGCAATGGCTTCTTTGTTTTTACTTCATTTTTACAAGCATCAGCTTGCTTAGAAAAAAGCGGTGATGATTATCATCCGTATCAAAATGTAATGTCATTGTTTGATTGCCTTCGGTAACATTGATCTCGCATACCGGGCTATTTTTTATCCATTGATTGCTGCCAGCTTTTGTATCAATCCATTCACTAAGCTGTGACTGGCGTTGCCATACCGAAAACCGGCAACCTTCCGGTTGATTGATTATATCAGCGTAAAGCTGATAATGACCGGGCGGTATCCCATCAGGATATAAATTAAGCTACTCTCGTTGTTTGTTTTTATACGAAAACTTTGCCCAATGGAAGCGCTGTCCCATGAGGTTTTTATTTCCATATTATCGCCTGCCGCCATCTTCGTAAATTCAGGATAGATGTTCAGTGTATCAGGAATATAAACCTGTGTGTTGCTATTTTTTGGAGATTCTGCATTGCCAGCATTGGTATCGCTATAATAAAAAGCAACGGATGTATAAACAACGGGATATTGATTGCCTTCCGGTCCATGTTCAATGGTGTGGTAAAAGCTTTTGTTGAATGTTAATTTATCATTGAAATAAAATCGGTAAGCGCCGGTTCGGCTAAAAAGCAGCGAATAATCAAGCGCGCCATGCATTGGCAGACTAAAAGCTGCATCTCACCTGTCTTTCAGCGCATACCAACCATCATTAAAATGGTCTTCCGAGCCAGTGCCATGCAATCTCATTGTGCTATCAATAACGGTAGAATCATCGCCTTCAAAAAAAATGGTCATCCCTGTTTTTAATCCCTGTGCCTGTAATACAGTACCTACATAATGACCTCTTCCTTTAGTATTTAAAAAGACAAATGGCTTACCCGCAGCCGGTTTTGTTTGTTGCCAATTTGCATAAAACTTTCCTTCGCTTTGTGGGTTTTGAGGCGTTGATGTGTATGAGATGGTAGCGGCGATTTGAACAGGAGATAAAACGGTATCTGATCTTTTGCGATACAACAATTCTATTCTTGCTCTTTTAGTAAACGGCATTGGGAAATAGCAATATAACTTTCCTTTGGCAGTGCCTAACAGAAGGCTTTGCATAGATGATTTGCCAAAAGCAAAACCAAAGAAATCGGCAACCGGACAATCCACTGCCGGTATCTTCTCATCGTCCCAAAACATACGGATATCTATGTTCTTATACAAGCCTTCAAAAGCTAAAGATGGTGATAACTCGATGCCAATAAATCGCCCACCATTATTGATGTTTGCAATGGTTGCAATTGTGCCTGGTTGTAATGAGATCAACGTATCTATCAAATGTACTTTGGCACCGCTACCTTCTTCAAAATCAGCCGCTGATTTATTCTTTTTATCCCATAGTAATTTTATTTTTTGTAAAGCTGTAAGCACCTCTGCGTCAGGCTGCTTCATCAAAGGGAATCACTTTAGTTCCTGAGGGAAATAACCTGTATCCTATCTGGTGAAACTGAAGCTTTTTACCACGACAAACAATCCTGCAACTCTTTTGAAACAGGATGGGATAATAGCAGAAATAACCTCCTAACTGGTTGCCGCAAAGAGGTGAAATAAAAGGAAATATTTTGCCCGAAAACAAATCCAGATAACAGATAGAAAGAACTGGTTGTGAGGTATCATCAATATAAAAATCAAGTGTATCATTGGTAGGTGTAGGTGTCCATATCCTGTTTACCACACCGGGGCCTTTCATATCGAAAATAACAAGGCTGCTATCTTTATTTCGACGTATAAAAGAATAAGTGCCTTCAAAGCCATCATTGTTTCCTCCTGTGGTATCGTATGTTGATATTTGCCCGCAAATGGTATTTGACCTGTAAGAAGGTAACTCTGAAATCTTATAGAATGATTTTAATTCATCGCTTGTAGAAATGGCCGTTTTATTTTGTGAGAATACAGCCGATAGGTTATGTAAGAAGAAAACAAAAACAATAATGACAAGCTTAATAAATATCTTTATCATACAAACTTTTGTTCGATAAAGATATGTGCTTAATCATTTAAGCAATGGATAAATTGTACACTGGAAATCTTCTGATTTCTTAATTTACTTGCTTAGTTTTATATTTAAAGGTTGTAAACTGCTATCCTATTCAGAAGAATCGCTTTGCGAATTGATAGTTGTCATAAACAATCCAAACAATAGGAAAATAATACCTGCATACAGATTAATAATATTAGCCAATAGAGTACTAACAAAGTATCCAATTAAAAGAATTAAAGCAATAAGCAGAAAAAATAAACCAATAATAAAGCTTAGCGAAGTAATACGCTTATTCATAGTGATGAGGTTAGAAAAAGATAATATTCAACAGGATGGTAACAGCCAACAATAAAATACTTAACGGCACCACGCGCTTATACCATTTTGGTTCCCGATATTCCGGTTTATAAGTAAGCGAATACACAAGTCCTTTCAACTGTTCGGCCGGTTTGGGTTTAGTAAATAAGCTCACTAAAATGGTAACCGTAAAATTAGCTATCCATGATACCGCGGCTACAATAAAAGCTTGCCCCATACCGCTGCCGATCGTGTATAAAGGCGCTATCCATCCGCCCTTGCCTTCTGCCACTGTTACACCATGCGTAACGGCTGCCGCAACTGTGCCTGCCAGCAAGCCGCAAAAAGCACCATCACCTGTAGTTCTTTTCCAGAACATACCTAATAAAAAAGTAGCGAACAGCGGACCATTTACAAAGGAGAAAACAAGCTGTAAAAAATCATTGATATTATTAAAGCTCTTAGCTACATAGGCGGTAGCAATGGAGAGAAGAATACCAGCCACGGTAATAAATTTACCAAACCATAAATAATGGTTATCCGATTTGTTTTTGACGAAATATGATTGGTAAATATCGTAGGTAAATACCGAATTAAATGCAGTAACGTTACCTGCCATGCCACTCATGAAAGAAGCAATCAAAGCCGTGATCCCAACGCCTAAAATACCACTCGGATAATAATGCGCAATCAGCGCAGGCAAGGTCATGGTATAATCTAATTCGCCGTTGCTTGCGGTTGGTATGCGAAAGCCCTTTGACAGCAGGGCAGGCTGCATCAGCGCAATAGCTATTACGCCGGGCAATACTACAATCAGTGGCATCAGCATTTTAGGAATGGCAGCCATAACCGGTGTGCGTTGTGCCTCGCCCATATTGCGGGCTATCATAGCTCTTTGCACCACCAGGAAATCGGTGCACCAGTAACCAAACGACATTACAAAACCAAGCCCGAAGATGAGCGACATATAGTTTAACCCCATTGGATTGTTCTTTGCCTTATCCATGTACTTCCAGGCATGCGTAAGTTGAGGTGCAAGGTTGGCTTTGATATTCTCCCAACCGCCTGCGTCGTGAAGGGCAACAATCACCAGGGGCGAAAGTCCAAGTACGATAAGAAAAAACTGGAGCACTTCATTATATACGGCGCTGGTTAAGCCACCTAAAAAAGTATACACCATTACAATACCTGCTGCCAGCCATACCGATACATCAAAATCCCAGTGCAGGATAACCTGTAATAATTTTGCCAACGCATATAAAGAAATACCGGACGAAAATACCGTCATCACCGCAAATGAAACCGCATTCAGTGCCCTCGTTTTTTCATCGAACCGCATAGACAGGTAATCAGGAACACTGCGGGCTTTGCTGCCATAATAAAACGGCATCATAAACACGGCTAAGAACACCATGGCGAAGATGGCACCTACCCAATAAAAATGAACCGTCATAATACCATATTTAGCGCCTGATGCCACCATGCCCAGCACTTCCTGCGCGCCAAGATTGGCGGATATAAAAGCTAAGCTTGTAATCCATAAAGGGATGTTTCTGCTGCTGGATAAAAAGTCGTTACTCGACTTGATTTTTTTCTTGATAAGAAAGCCAACGGTGATGACAAAAAAGAAATAAATAAGAATGATAAGGTAGTCAGCAAAATGCAATGTCATAGCGGAAAGCGTTCGTTAAATGAACGCACAATATATTCAATCAATACAAGTTTTAATTTTATTATTATCATACGTAAGATTGATTAATTTTATCCTGCTTAAAAATGAGCTTGCTATGAATGCAGTAAAACAAAAAGAATTGTCTGTAGCCGAAGTAAATCCACTCCTTAGCCTCGACGAGTGGGAAGACGATTTGCTAAAGCGTTATCCGAATCCTGAAGATATTGCCATATCCAAATCAACAGAAGAATATCGCAATTATGAAGAACCGGGACGTGATACCGTTCGCGAATTTTATCGTTTGAATCATACCTACCAGACTTATGATTTTGTACAGCAAAAGCGAGCGGATTATTTGAAATTCGATAAGAAAAAAATGCCTGTATGGGATGCATTTCAATTCTTAAATCAATTAGTTGATGATTCTGATCCTGATACGGATCTAGACCAGTTTCAGCACTTGTTGCAAACTTCGGAAGCCATTCGCAAAGATGGACATCCTGACTGGATGGTTCTTGTAGGTTTATTGCATGATATGGGTAAAGTGCTTTGTTTATTTGGCGAGCCGCAATGGGCTGTGGTTGGCGATACTTTCCCGGTAGGCTGTGCGTATTCAAACAAAATTGTGTATCCTGAATTTTTTAAAAATAATCCTGATTATAACGATGAGCGTTATAATACAAAATATGGTGTGTACGAACCCAATTGCGGTTTGCGCCATGTAAACATGAGCTGGGGCCACGATGAATATGTTTACAATATTGCCAAAGACAGCTTACCTGAAGAAGGTTTATACATGTTGCGTTATCATTCGTTTTATCCATGGCATAAAGAAGGCGCGTATGATTATTTGTTAGATGAGCACGACCACAAAATGCTGAAGTGGGTAAAGCTGTTCAATCCTTACGATTTATATTCTAAAAGCCCAACGCCGCCTAACTGGACTGAGCTTCGACATTACTATGAAGATTTGGTGGCAAAGTATCTACCGACTGAGTTGAAGTTTTAAAGAACCATTTTTATAAAAACAATCATCAAATTAAATTATAATCATCGTTGGTCACGTCATTCCACCACAATACCGTTAGAACCTCTAACCTACATTCTTCATAGTCTTTTAGGTGGCTGTTTCCTTTGAAGAATGCATTGTGAACCGTTCGTTTCGTCAACGAAAGGGAAAACCGGATTCCGTTGCAGCCTATCCTCAAATTTTGCAGACTTTACTTCACTGATAACTCATTTAAGCTTATAAAGCAGTCAACTGAACCGGCGCTTTACCCGTCTTTGCATTGTACAAAACATACGTACCCCTTTCATCTTTTTTTAGTTGCATTTTTAGTTCGTGGTTGTCTTGTATAATGCTGAGGTTTTTCCAACTCGCCGGTATATACGTTTTTAGGGTAAGCGGCACATTATAAATTTCTTCAGGTAGCGACTGAGAAAGTTGAACCGTGATCTTATTATCGCTTTTGGTTTGAGTAACAGTAGCGTGCATTCTTTCGCGTATATACTTTGCAACATCTTTGAATGTTGCAATCCACAGGTTATTTTCGTTTTGCCTGATATACTGAAAATAGGTAGTAAGCAACGTATCTGGTAAAGCTTCCCAACCCAACCCATTGATACCATGATATACCAGCACAAGCCAGATATTAGTATGCGCAAGCGTAGTGTCAATATAAGATTTCATTTCCTCCAAACTTGTTTTGGAAAGCGGACCGCGTTGCCACTGCACATATTCTTTGTCGGATGAACCAGGGCTTGTTTTATAACCGCGATTGATTTCAAACAGGAAAGAATCCTTCATTCCATTGCGCAAAGCTTCATACGCAGGTAATCCATAGTGTAATGCACGTGGATGTTCAATGCCAAAAGGTATCTCCGCATCAAACGTGTACTCGCTACCCAAATGGTTTTTAATATCTTCCTTGCTCTTATATAATTCGTAATTAATGTTCGCACTATCAAGAACGGCAAGGTGGGTGTGAGATACAGTATGACTTGCAAATTCATAACCTTTAGATGCGTACAGCTTTATGTTGTCCCAGCTTAACCCCCTTTCTTGCGAAACTTCATCACTTAACTCAGCTCCAACTTTAAAAGAACCCTCTCTCGCTTTTTTATACAGCGTATCCATTACTTTATACGCTTCATCAAGCTTTCCATCTTCAAAGTCAATAGCACTTTTGTCATAATAAGCATCGGCACCAATACGGTTCAGGTATTTTGCCGCTGATGCGCGTTCAAAATAGTTATTCACATTCGTAGGAATGGATTCCGTTTCCTTCATGATTTCGGGAACAGGTCTGCCAATAAATTTCGTAGGATAGTGTGAACCAATAATAGGACCGGTAATGATATAAAATGTGGCCCGCATTCCTAACCTTTCCATCACCGGCAGCATATATTTAAACTGGTTGCGGTTGCCATCATCATAAGTAATAGAAACAGCACCTTTTTTATCATCCTTCCATTTGGCAATTGTGGTTTGGCTCTGAGCTAATAATTGAAAAAAAATACAACACAGTAAAATACATATCGCTTTCTTCATGCTAAGAAATATAGAGTAACTAAAACGACTTTCTATGGCTAACGCGGTACAAGCTGCAGAATGATGATGAACTTAATACACGTGATGCTTTTCATCAAGCCTCTGGCTCAACACTTCTTTTGTTATGTTGATCTGCTCACCAATGGGTTTTCCATTGCGGTAAGCAATTGCATTTAAATAGGTGGTACCGTTCGGAAACTGAATGGGTTGCCCGGTAAACTTTTGTGAGAAGTTATCCGGGTTGGTATTATCAAACGTGTAATAAATGGTAAGGCCTTTTACTTCTGTTGAAAGGGTTACTCCGAAATCACTGTTCTTTATCCGCGCAGCTTTAAACACAACATTGTACATGCTTGTTGAATATTTCACCTGCGCTGCATCCAGGCGTGGAAACTGTTTTTCTAATCTTGTAATAAAATCATCCCAGTTTTTATTTGCCTTTGCGCTCCAGTAAACTTCAGCCAGGGCAATGCCGCGAGGCCAGGTCATATATTCAGCATGCCGGAGTGTTGGAACAGATTCAGTCCACAAATTTCCCTGGCCGCCTAAAATCAATTTCTCATCAACGCTATCAGGAACCGGTTCATAATGATAAGAATCAGACAAACGGCATAAACCGTATGTTGGAGGTTCGCCTGTTGGTTCAGCCTGGTATAAATCAAGATAACAATAATCCCACGGCGTCATCACAACAGGATGCTTCATTTTTGCAGCAGCAATGCCGCCACTCATACCACGCCAGCTCATGACCGTTGCATCGGGTGCTAATCCACCTTCCAGAATTTCATCCCATCCAATTAGTCTTTTTCCTTTTGATTCAACAATCTTTTCAACCCGCTTTACAAAATAGCTCTGTAATTCATCAACATCTTTTAAATGCTCAGTTGCCATTCTTTTTCTACACTTCGGGCAGGCATCCCAAAAGCCTTTGTACGCTTCATCGCCACCAATATGTATGTATTGATTCGGGAACAGCGCTGCTATTTCTGTAAAAATTTTATCGAGCATGGTGAAAGATGAATCGTTGCCAATACACAAAACATTATCATTCCGTTCATAACCTCTGCCACCTGCACTAACAGAATAGGGCAACTGCGTACAACTCAGATTGGGATAAGCACTGATAAGAGCAAGACTGTGTGCGGGCACATCAATTTCAGGAAGAATGGTGATGAAACGATCCTGCGCATATTGAATCATTTCTTTCATATCATCCTGCGTGTAAAAGCCGCCATCAGGTGTGGGCTCACCGGCAAGCGCCGGCATAAATGTTCCCCACCGGCCCGTGCGTTTCACGCGCCACGCGCCAACCTGGGTAAGCTGGGGTAAACTTTTTATTTCAATACGCCAACCCTGATCATCCGCCAAATGCAAATGCAATGTGTTGAATTTATAGCGCGCCATCTGGTCAATGTATGATTCTACTTCCTGCTTGGTAAAAAAATGCCGGCTCACATCAAGCATTAACCCACGCCATCCAAAACGCGGTACATCTTTTATGTCAACACAAGGTATTGTCCATTGAACATTTGGCACTCGCAGTTACACTTTCAATGGAAGGTGGCAGCAATTGCAAAACGGTTTGTAACCCGTAAAAAAGTCCGGCTGCTTTATTGGCGGTGATGGTTATGTTGGTTGGTGTTACTTTTAATAGATAGCCCTCATCCTGCAATGAAGCATCCCTTTGTTTGTTTAGGGACAAGCTGATGCTGTTTTGGGATGATTGGGCTGTTGATAAACGATACCCTGTGGATGTTGCAACCATGCCCGTAAACCATTGTACCGTTTGTTTTACATCTGCATCCGGTGATGATGCTGTGATGGAAGTTGCATTGGAAAGAACAAAATGACCGCTATGCAGTTGCATACTTAATGGTTTGGGAATAATAGCGATCGGGTTATCAGCCTGTGCATCCGAAATAAAAACCGAGAGCAGAAGGATTAAAAAAAGGAAATTGTTTTTGTAAATGGCTTTTTTCATCTGTATCATTTTGTGAATCTAACCAAATGGCTTTTGGTGTAAATGTCGGGCAAAGAGGTTTGCTGCAGTTGCATCATTCTTTTGTTTTGAAATGCAAAACCTTCCATTCAAAAGTAAAGGTTATTGCAAGACGCGAGGGGCAACGGGATACGCAATCCTTGCTTTTTTTGATGCCTTTTTTGACAATTCAATATTAAACAACCTCACCACAATCTTATTCAGTCAATTACGCAGCCTGTGTATGGCTTCTTACTGAGTAAGTCTGGTAGAAAATAATATGACTATTCGTATTTCTAAACCATTAAAAAAAATGTAATCGTCACTGCGAGGCACGAAGCAGTCTATAGATGGCGGGAAGTGATAATGAGAAGTAGTAAAGAGCATAAATGATAAAGCACAGATTGCTTCGTGCTTCGCAGTGACGACCATAAAATTCATGCAAAAACAAACGGGTTATTATATGCGGATTGTCAAATAAGTATAGAGCAGATAACAGGAAACGTAGAGGTGATTTCAGCAAAAAGAGTCAGGAATTTACTGCACAAAATAAAAGAACAGAATTTTCTCATATACCCTTTCTCCCTTAGCTTTAGCACCAACAAATTCTGCTGCTCCATCGTGAACCAAAATCCCGAACAGATTGCGCGTGATGAAATAGACGAACAACTACAAGCCTCTGGCTGGATCGTACAAAACAAAAATGCGGTAAACCTTTCAGCAGGTGTTGGCGTAGCGGTGCGCGAATATGCAACCGATATTGGTCCTGCCGATTATGTCTTGTTTGCCGATAAAAAACCAGTCGGTATTATCGAAGCGAAGCGGGCAGAAGAAGGCGTTCACTTAACGATGCATGAAGACCAAAGCGAAGGCTATGCATCGGCAAAACTAAAATACCTGCAAAACCAAAAGCTGCCGTTTGTGTATGAAAGTACGGGAGAGATAACGCGCTTTACCGATTACCGCGATAGCAAGCCGCGTTCACGTCCCGTTTTCACGTTTCACCGGCCCGAAACATTTGTGCAATGGTGCAAAGAAGAAAAATCTTTGCGAACAAGATTGCATGACCTGCCCCTCTTACCAACCGCTGGTTTGCGCGATTGCCAGGTAAAAGCCATCAATCAATTGGAAGCCTCATTTAAAGAGGCAAAACCAAAAGCATTGATACAAATGGCAACCGGTTCGGGCAAAACCTTTACTGCCATTACGTTCATTTATCGCTTATTAAAATGGGCAAAAGCAAAGCGCGTTCTTTTCCTGGTTGATACAAAGAACTTGGGCGAACAGGCCGAGCAGGAATTTATGGCTTACCTGCCCAATGATGACAACCGGAAGTTTACAGAACTCTATGGCGTAACGCGTTTGAAAAGCGGTTACGTTCCTTCCGATAACCAGGTGTACATCTCCACCATTCAGCGCATGTATTCGATACTGAAAGGAACGGAATTAGACGAAAGTGCAGAAGAAACAAACCCGAATGAATACAAAATGCGCGAACCGCCGCCCGTAACATACAATCCTAAAATCCCAATCGAGTTTTTCGACTTTATTGTAATAGATGAATGCCACCGCAGCATCTACAATTTATGGAAGCAGGTGCTCGATTATTTTGACGCATTTCAGGTAGGGCTAACGGCAACACCCGACAACCGCACATTTGGTTATTTTAATCAAAACCTGGTAAGCGATTATGGCTACGAGAAAGCGGTGATAGACGGTGTGCTGGTGCCGTACAATGTGTTTTCCATCGAAACAAAAATTACAAAGAACGGCGCTGCCATAGCGATAGGTGAAAGCGTGGACAAACGCGAACGCCTGACGCGCAAGAAATTCTGGGAAGCGGTGGATGAAGACATCGCCTACAGTGGTAAGCAGTTGGACAGAGACATTGTGAATTTGAGCACCATCCGCACGATTATAAAAGAGGTAAAACAAAACTTGCCCCAAATGTTTCCCGACCGCATTGACGGGGACGGAAAATTTGAAGTGCCAAAAACATTAATCTTTGCGAAAACCGACTCTCATGCAGAGGATATTATAGACATTGTGCGGGAAGAATGGGGCGAAGAAAACAAGTTCTGCAAAAAGATAACCTACCAAAGCACAGAAGACCCGAAAACGGTGCTGGGACAGTTTCGCAACAATTATTACCCGCGCATTGCCGTAACGGTTGATATGATTGCCACCGGCACCGACATACGCCCGTTAGAAGTGCTTCTTTTTATGCGCGATGTAAAAAGCCGCAGCTATTATGAGCAGATGAAAGGCAGGGGCACGCGCACCTGCAGCCTTGAACAATTGAAAGCTACCGGCACACCATCGGCAAAATTTACCAAAGATCATTTTGTAATTATTGATGCCATTGGCGTGGAGAGCAGCCAGAAAACCGATAGCCGCCCACTTGGAGAAGCAACCCGGCATGAGCCTGAAAGATGTGCTGCAAAACGTAGCGATGGGCAACCGAAGCGAAGATATACTCACCACGCTTGCCAACCGTTTGCTTCGTTTAGACAAACAAATTAACGATGCCGAAAAGGCGCAGTTTGCAAGGGAGGCCAACGGGCATACTATATCGCAGGTAGTAAGGGAACTGCTGACTGCCTACGACCCCGATGTGATAGAAACGGAAAAGACAAAAGTAAAAAAGGAAAGCCCCAATGCATCGCCTGCCGAGATAGAAAGAGAAGCGGGCTTATGGCACCAGCAAATGATTGAGAAGGCTGTTGCCGTGTTTGATAATAACCACCTGCGCGACTACATTGTGAATGTGCGCAAAAAATACGACCAGATTATTGATGGCATCAATATAGACGAGATAACGAATAGAGGCTGGGTGAAAGACAGGGAGGGGGAAGCGGCGCTTACCATTGACCATTTTACGAAGTGGATAGAAGCGCATAAAGATGAAATAATGGCGCTGCAAATTTTTTATGCGCAGCCCTATCGTCGCCGTGAGCTTACCTACAGCATGATTAAAGAACTGTGTGAAAAGCTGAAAGAGGAACAACCGTTGCTCTCGCCTTTGTCGGTTTGGAGTGCTTATGAAAAAATGGGCAAAACCAAAGCTTCGCCGAAGAATGAACTGACGGCATTGGTGAGCTTACTACGCACAGTAAGCGGCATTGATGCGAGCTTAACACCCTATGATAAAACGGTGGATAAGAACTTCCAGGAATGGGTGTTTCAAAAGCAGGCAGGTGCAGTGAAGTTTACTGCTGAGCAAATGCAATGGCTCAGGATGATAAAGGATTATGTAGCCCAGAGCTTTCATGTGGACAGGGAAGATTTTGAACTGGATCCGTTTAATAAAGCGGGTGGGCTGGGCAAGTTTTACCAGATGTTTGGAGCGGACTATGAAAAGATATTAGCGGAGTTGAATGAAGTGCTGGCAGCGTAAGAATAACGTCTAAACCTTGATTAAAAGGATAATTGGATTGCCTTGATTGGTTAAGATAAATCATGCTAATCCTTTAATCAGGCAAAATCATGGTTCAGACAATTCTTTTAATCAAGGTTCAGACAACGAGGTATTCAGACAATCATGAAAATCAGCGTTCATGTTATATGTAGAACAAACAAAGAAAATTATCGGATGCGCAATGGAAGTACACAAGCGGTTAGGGAATGGCTTTCAGGAAGTGATTTATCAAAGAGCACTGGCAATAGAAATGAATATGGCAGGTCTTCAATTTGTAAGAGAATTGGAAATGCCCGTTTATTACAGAGACCAGTCAATAGGAAGCAGGAGGGTAGATTTCTTTGTAGAAGAAAAAATAATGGTAGAACTAAAAGCCATCATTAAACTGGAAGACGTTCATTTGGCGCAGGCAATGAATTATGTTGAGGCGTATAAAATGAAGATTGGCCTGCTAATCAATTTTGGGAGCAGAAGCCTTGAATTTAAAAGAGTGCATAATAACAAACAAAACCTTGATTCGTAGGATGATGGGATTAGCTTGATTAAGCAAGCAACTGGCATCGAAAACCCGTACCATCAGGGTAATTCTCTTTGCCTGTCTGAACCCTGATTTTGCCGGATTATAGGATTAACATGATTTACCTTAACAAATCAAGGTAATCGTCTAATCCTTCCAATCAAGGTTCAGACATGTAAGGAGGATTATGAAGGATATTAAGGGAGTTGAATGAAGTGCTGGCAGCGTAGGCTTTTAAATGTATTGAATTATGAATGAAAAGGAAACGATGAAGGAGTTGCCGGAAGGATGGAAATGGGTGAAGTTGGGTGAGGCATGTGAAAGAATAACTAAAGGAGGAACACCAACTACATATGGGTTTAAATTTCAAAACAGTGGCATTCGATTTTTAAAAATAGAGAATGTAAAAAACGGTAGAGTATCAGTAGATTCAATAAAAGATTTTATTTCTGAGGAAGCACATCAATACCAAAAGAAATCACAACTATGCGCGGGAGATTTATTGTTTTCCATTGCTGGAACGATTGGGGAAACATGTGCGATTATAGAAAACTATCTACCAGCCAATACCAATCAAGCTTTTGCAATTATAAGAGGTGCACAAAAACATTTTGACTTAAAGTTCTTGCAATATCAATTGGAATCTTTTGTTGCAAAAATCAAAGCAAAAGCAAGAGGAGGAGCTATGAACAATGTTTCTCTTGAAGATTTAAAAGGGTTCGATTCAATTCTTCCACCCAAACTCATCCAACAAGCCATTGTCTCCAAAATAGAAGAACTGTTTAGTGAGATAGATAAAGGAATAGAAGGCTTAAAAACGGCACGGCAGCAATTGAAAACGTACCGGCAGGCTGTGTTGAAGTGGGCATTTGAGGGACGTCTGAACCATGATTCTTATGATTCGCCTGATGAACATGACTTGAGTGTTGCAGCAGAACATGAAATGAACTACAAAGAAAAAACGGATCAGGATAATCACGATAATCTTTTCAATCATGGTTCAGACAATGGCGCTTTGCCGGTAGGGTGGAAATGGGTAAAAACAAATGATGTAATTCATACAATCAATAATGGTTATACACCAACTAAAGAATATTTATCTGAAGGCAGTGGCGAGATACCTTTTATAAAAGTATATAACCTGAACTTCGATGGCACTCTAAACTTTACAAAGAACCCGACATTTATTCCAAAAGCCATTCATGATAAAGAATTAAAGCGATCAATCTGTTTTCCTGGAGATGTTTTAATTAACGCAAGTTGCTAGTTAGTTATTAGTTAAGAAAGAAAGCAGAGCAAGGGATAGAGAATAATTTTGAGTTACCACACTTAAAATTAGTTTACCAATGCTCTGCGAGGATAAAATTATAGCTCTTTATTGTATCGTAGATAATTTAGTAAAAGGGATCGGTCACAAGGAAGATGTGCGTAGAAAAGTAAGTGATAGCGAAGTGATCACGACAGCTCTTTGTGTCCTCTCTTTATTTTGGTGGTCATCAGGACAATGCCAGACACTTTATGCAAATGACAAAGATGATTCCAGGCATGCTTGACAAAAGC
Organism: uncultured Chitinophagaceae bacterium; assembly: GCA_963847085.1. Taxonomy (GTDB): domain Bacteria; phylum Bacteroidota; class Bacteroidia; order Chitinophagales; family Chitinophagaceae; genus Ilyomonas. Next base: position 178,103 of record CAWJYO010000007.1, read on the forward strand.
CGGTTTAACCGACGGTTGCATGGGGTAATGGATTTTGCTTTTCAATTTGTTTTACCAAATCGGTGATTTTGTATAAAGACGATGGCCGGTGCATCAGGGATTATGTGATTGATTCTTTTCCGGTGGCTGTCTGTGATAACATTCGCATCAGTTGCTCAAGGTTGCTAAAAGGAAAGCAATGGAGAGGCAAACAGGCAAGTATGCGCAGATATTTTTACGGTGTCAAGGTTCAAGTGTTGACGACAGCAAGTGGCATCCCGGTTGAGTTCTGCTTTGTGCCGGGTTGTGAAAGTGATGTCCAGGCACTCAGGAAACTGCCTTTAGCGGTAGCTGCTGAAAGCAAAATCTATGGGGATGCCGCTTATACCGATTATACCATAGAAGATGATATAAAGGAAGCAGACGGAATTGAATTGATGATACAGCGCAGGAGCAATGCAAAGAGAAAAGATGATCCTTGGATAAGGTTTATGAAAGAACAGATGAGAAAAGGAATTGAAACCACCTTTAGTGAAATTAAAGCCTTGTTTCTCAGAACCATTCATGCCGTAACCTTTAAAGGCTTTTTACTAAAACTCTCATTGTTTGTTATCGCTTTTACTTTTAATCAACTTGTGTAATAACTCGCAACTTGAATTAATTAATATCGTTGGTCCTCCACTTGGAAAAGTTTCTATTGTTTCCAATCAATATTCTGAGTGGAATATAAATCAGGCTATAGTAATGTTCCGACCTAATGAGAAAGTAACATCAAAGTACCTTTCTTATTTTATGCAAAACACAGTCACTATTAACTGGCTTGAAAATACCTCAAAAGCAACGGCGGGACAATGGAATGTAAAGGTTTCAACATGTAGAGAAATACCTTTCCCTTTTTGTTCGCTTGAAGAGCAAAAACAAATCATTCAACAAATTGAAAACCGTCTTAGTGTAGCCGATAAAATGGAAGAAAGCATAACCCAAAGTTTGCAAAGGGCAGAGGTATTGCGGCAAAGTATTTTAAAGAAAGCGTTTGAAGGAAAATTGGTGTAATTTAACTGCGTAGCAGTGTTATGTTTATAGACGTTTATAGGAAAACGATATTCATTTTAGCTCCGTAGGAGCGGCATGATAAACATATCGCACCGATGGTGCTATAAACAATATAACCTGGGTTCTATAAATATATCGCACCGATGGTGCTTAAACAACATAACTGTGTTCTATAAATATATCGCACCGATGGTGCTAAAAACAACATAATCTGGGTTCTATGAACATGTCGCTCCTGCGGAGCTTCAACAATATAACCTGTGTTCTATAAATATGTTGCACCGATGGTGCTTAACGGGGTAGCAGCAAAATGTCTATCAACAAGATCAAAACAAAAAACGTAGCTCTATAGGAGCGATACAACACAATGCCCAATACGTACACACAACTATATTTCCATGTTGTTTTTGCCGTAAAAGCACGACAACATCTAATTGCGGCTCACTGGAAAGAAGAATTGTACAAATACATTACCGGAATCGTTACGAATAAAAACCAAAAGCTCCTCGCCATCAATGGAATGCCTGACCATATTCATTTGCTTATTGGGATGAAACCTGATGCCACGCTTTCCGATTTAATACGCGATGTAAAAGCCAATTCGTCCAGGTTCATAAACGAAAAGAAATGGGTAGCAGGAAAATTTGAATGGCAAACCGGTTTTGGCGCCTTTACGTTGGGGCATTCACAATTGGATATCATCATCAATTACATTAAACTTCAGGAAGAACACCACAAAACAAAATCTTTCAGAGAAGAATATATAGCCTTGCTGAAGCGATATGAAATTGATTTTGAAACAGACTATATTTTTGAACAAATTTAATATCGCTCCTACGGAGCTTATAGCAGTGAAAACAATCGCTATAAACATATCGTAACGATAATGTTTAATAAAATTAAATGAGCAACAATTTCTCTAACCTATCTTCCATTGTTTTCAAACATTCAACTGTCAAAAGCAAGTAAGGCATTGTCTGAATAAAACTTATGAATACAAATCATACAACCAACACTTCTTCTATCGTTTCCAAAGTCTGGGCCTTCTGCAATACGCTTCGCGATGATGGTGTAGGGTATGGCGATTATTTAGAGCAACTGACTTACCTGTTGTTTTTAAAAATGGCAGATGAGTACAGCGGGCCGCCGCACTATCGCACAATGCCAATACCTGCATAAATACAACTGGCAAACGCTACTGAATAAAAGCGGTGATGAACTGGAAGTTCATTACAATAACTTGCTTGCGGGAACTGGGAAAAGAAAAAGGTATACTGGGCAGATATTTACCAAGAGCCAGAATAAGATAACCGACCCTGCCAAACTGTATAAACTGATTGCCCTTATCAATGCCGAGCAATGGGTGCTGATGGGTGTAAAAGACAAAGGTGATATTTACGAAGGCTTGCTGGAGAAGAATGCAGAAGATACCAAGAGCGGCGCCGGCCAGTACTTTACACCAAGTGCATTGATACGCGCCATGGTGGAATGTTTGCGTCCCGAGCCAATGAAAACCATTGCTGACCCGGCCTGCGGTACCGGTGGTTTCTTTTTAGCTGCTTATGATTTTATCTCCGATACAGAGAACCATGACACTGGACAGGGAAGCAAAAGAAGTTTCTGAAATTACAACACTTTTTCGGCAATGAAATTGTTGCCGGTACGCGGCGGCTTGCATTGATGAATTTGTTCCTGCACAATATTGGTGATATCAGACAGTGAAGAACGTAATGATATCGCCCGACGATTCGTTGATTGCTGCGTCTGAAACACGGTACGATTATGTACTGGCCAATCCGCCCTTCGGCAAAAAAAGCAGCATGACTTTTACCAATGAAGAAGGCGAGCAGGAGAAAGAAGACCTGACCTATAACCGACAGGACTTTTGGGTTACCACCAGCAACAAGCAACTGAACTTTGTGCAGCATATTAAAAGCATGCTGAAAACAACAGGCAAGGCTGCGGTGGTGTTACCGGATAATGTGTTGTTTGAAGGTGGCGCAGGCGAAACGGTGCGAAAGCGGCTGCTGGAAACCACAGACCTGCATACGATTCTTCGCCTGCCCACAGGCATCTTTTATGCCAATGGAGTAAAAGCAAATGTGTTGTTCTTTGATGGCAAACCGAGCAGCAAAGAAGCATGGACAAAAGAAGTGTGGGTGTATGATTACCGCACGAACATTCACCATACGCTAAAGAAGAACCCGCTGCAGCTGGAAGACTTGAAAGACTTTATTACCTGTTACAATCCAACCAACCGGCATTAAAAGAACAGCAACTTATAGCGAAGCGACTCCCGAAGGCAGGTGGCGGATGTTTACTTATGATGAAATTGTTGCCCGGGATAAAACATCTTTGGACATTACCTGGCTAAAAGATAAATCACTGGCAGATTTGGACAATCTTCCCGACCCTGATGAACTGGCATTGGAAATCGTGGAGAATTTAGAGAGTGCGCTGGGAAGCTTTCAGGAAGTGGTGCGGGTGCTGGGGAAATGAGTCATTACAACTTGAACAAAGAAATAGCCAGCCGTCTTGTTTAACTTTCGAACAGGAAACTTTACTACCAAACAATTTAATTATTTTTACGCTAAGAGTTTAAGCAAAATGAGCCTGGCTCTGAAATGTAAGATGGTAGTTCTTTCTTTATTCCGTACTTCCGCACAACAGGTTTCCAACGGTTCTGTCAGTAACGGCAGGCGGGTAGAAAATAAGGCAAAACCAAACCTGGCTCCGTTCCACCCCGGTGCTTTTTGGAGATATAGAGTATCGTTCCTACAGCTGTTTTTTATTCATTCATTCTTTTACCTACCTGCCGTTCCGGACGGGACGAAGAAAGGATAATACCTTAGTGCTATTTCTACCATCATTCCTGACGGAACGTTTGCATATTGGGCAAATACAATGTTTTTGTTCAGTTGTAAGTTGGTAATTGTTTCGCCAGTTCTTTCACAACTGCTTTGGTGCGCAAGCCAATGTTTGGATGGTTGTGAAGTGCCGCGATAAAGTAGATACGGATACGTTTAATTTTTTGGCAATTTCTTTACTGGCAGGCTTTTCATAAGCTGTTACGAAATTACTGATTTACGCAAACGATTGTTATTGGCTGTATCAAAATTTCAATCTACTTTTCCTCTTTTATGATATTGTTTCAGCCATGCACGGTACAGATTTAAGAGAAGTTTGCAGTCATTTCGATGTAACCGATTTTCAATCGGGACAATCAGTAGGAACCGGATTGATCAACCACAGTTATAAAGTTCTTACTACTGATGGCAATACTTATTTTTTGCAAAAAATAAATACCGCTGTTTTTACCAATCCTTCCGCATTACAAAACAATTATGTGCGGGTACAGCAGCATTTATCGGGCGAAGGAAGTATGCAACTGCCAAAGCTGATACAGACAATTTCGGGTGAATTTTTTTACAACAACGGGGGTGAAGTATGGCGATGCTTTGAATTTTTGAAAAACACGTACAGCCCGCAAACCATCGAAACACCCGAAAAAGCTTATGAAGTAGCCAACTGCTTTGGATCGTTTAGTGCCGCGTTGCAAAGTTTGGACGATCACCAGTTGGCAACCATTTTGCCCCATTTTCACAATTTGGCGCTCAGGTTTCAGCAGTTTGAAGGAACCTTGCAAACAGCATCCGAACAAAAAAAGAAAGAAGTAAAAAACCTGGTAGAAGAGATTGAAAAATATTCGTTTCTTGTTAAATGGTTTTCGGCTATTTACAAAGATAAAAAACACTTTCCTCTTCATATCCTGCATCACGATTGTAAGATAGCCAACATCCTGTTTGATAAAGATACCGATGCGATCCGTTGCCCCATAGATTTAGACACTACACAACCGGGACTTTTCTTTTCCGACATCGGCGATATGCTTCGCACTTCGGTTCCTAACCTGCAGGAAGACGATGCCAACATTGATGCGCTTGCTATACGGCCCCTTTTTTTTGATGCTATCAACGAAGGTTATTTAGATGCGATGGCAAGTCTTTTAACCAGGGAAGAAAAGGAAAATTTACACTATGCCGGAATCGTATTGGTTTATATGCAGGCCCTTCGCTTTTTAACCGATTATCTCAATGGAAACGTGTATTACAAAACGTCGTATCCCGAACAAAACAAAGACAGAACTGCCAATCAGTTGCGGCTGCTTCATTTGCTTCATCAGTTTTTAGTTAATAACAAACGCAGCTTTGTTCGGTAAATATTACAAGGCAGATTGATAGCTATCCATTTATGTGATAATCTACTATTTTACGCTTAATAGCAGCAATGATTTTGATTGAAAAGATTGATTCCGTCAGAACCATAGATGGGTACAATCAACAACGAGTTACATTGTGATTTTTCGTTCCGTCAGGAACGGTAGGTGGGTAGATTGTCAATGAGATGAATCCTCCGTTCCTGACGGAACGAATTATCGTGCAAAAACAAACACATCGTTTCATTGTCATAAACATCATGATGCGTGCATGGGCTTCACCCGGCTTTCTTTAATAACTGCGATATAAAATCACCTAATTTTCTACCTTCTTCCTGTCCCCATTCTACCGAATCGCGGAAATGAATGCCGCCGTAAATGCGCGATACCGCTGCTTCGTTGGCAGCCTGCCGGAACGATGTAAACTTTCGTGCAGGTAATTCAAATATCTCTTCCGAATCATCGGTAAAAGAAAACGGCTCACCCAGCAAAAACGTGAGCACTTCGGCAGCAGCGGTTGAAATTACGCTGTGCCCGCTAGTACATTCCGGAAAAGGCGGCGTTTGCAAAGCAGGTGCCCATTTCGGGTCAATGTATCGGTTGATGTATGTTTCGGGTCGTATTCGGTTGGAACGATATTTTTCATCCCAGCAACTGATAAACGCATCCATCAAAGTGGCAGCCAGATAGGTTTCTACGGCAACGGCGTCATCAAAAGAAAGCTTTGCTTTTTGGGCAGCAAGGCAGCCAATGTTCATCCAGTGACCACCCGGACTTATTTTTTTAAAACCAATCATCATGTGGCCAGATGTTTCTATTGCAAATGGGTTGCAATCCCAAAAAGCAGCAACAGTAAGCTCTTCTTTGGTAGGGTGAACGCCATAATTATAAACCTCTTTGGCAAGCGCATAAAAAGCACTGCTGCTGTCTTTACTAAAAGGAACGGGAACCCTGGGAACAAACTGGTTACTCGAATCCATCATCATGGAACGAACCGTCTTCCAGTTGGGCTCTACCGCTTCAAAATAGCCCGGCGGTGTAGGATACCAATACTGTTCACCTTTAAGCGGTGTGTATCTTCGTTTAGCACTCAACTGGTTGTAATGGTCGCTTTTTGAAAACGCAATTATTTGGGTAGTAACTTCCTTTGCAACAGCAACAGATTCGTTAATGGTTACCTGTGATACTTTAGCTTCTTTTAATTTTTTTATAAACTTCTGTTCATCTTCCTCAATCATAAAACCCGAAGGCAGCATCAGCTTTCCGATTTCTAAAATAGAATACAAGGCTGCAACCTGATAATCGTAATGAGACGTTGGATGGATGACGATAGGCTTATATTCTTTGATAAAAGTTTCGGCCGGTGGCAGTGTTGGGTTGTGTTGCGAAACAATGGCATAAGCACACAACATTGCATACGCATAGTAACGGCTGGCAGCAGGTGGGTTCACCACATCGTGCATCATCACTTTGGTTTGTGAAAACAAAGCCGGTTGCAAAAACGAAACATAGCGCGGTGCTTCTTTTTGCGCTGATAAATAAGGGATAGAAAATACGGTAAAAACAAACAGGATAACCGCACGCTTCATGCTACAACAATTTATGGTAATGAATAAAACTGTAATGGCTCGTTGTTGCTGCCAACCACCAGGTAATTTTTATGGCTGATGTTCAGTATGGTTGCACTTTTTACATCGCCCGAAACCGACAAGCCCGATGTTTTTTGTGGCACATAAGTAAAGTTGCCTGTACCATCGCCCAACAACAAACATCCGTAATTCGCATCAATGCTGCCCAGCTTTAGCCGGTTGTCGGAATGGTTTCCTAATAAGAGCAAATCCATCTTTCCATCCCCATTAAAATCTTTTGCAATGATGTTGGAAACCACCGAGAACTGAGCTTCGATAGGCAATGAATCAGGAACCATTTTTCCGTTCTGATTGAGGTAACAAACCGACGCCGTTTGGGTAGCCGTTAGCTCTTTTGCTTTTTGTAAATCTTCATTCGTAAAAATAGTATGAATATTGGCATCGGCATAGGCTTGATAAGAAGAGAACTTTTTTCGCATCGAATACATCTGCTCATTCAGTTCATCACGACTTACAAACGGATAGCTCCTATTTTTGATGTAAAAACAAAAGAACGGATCTATGGAACCGTTGTTGTCAAAATCGGCATAATACAATTCTGCTGGCTGTTTTTCAGAAGCTGCAATTTGTGTGTTCAAACCCAAGTTGCCCCCAATTATATCGGGCTTTCCATCGCCGTTCACATCGGCAATTTTCAGGCAAAACCAAAAGCCATTTTGTGGCTGTGAAAAGTAGGTTTTGGTTTTATCAATAAATCCCGAAGATGTATTTTCAAAAATGGTAATAGGCATCATCTCACCACAAAGAACCAAATCGGGTTTGCCATCGCCGTTCATGTCTGCCCACTGCGCCGATGTAACCATGCCAATGCTGTCAAACGGCGTATGTGTTACCGTGAATTTTCCTTTGCCATTATTCGTTAATAAATAAGAAATTGGCGCTGTTGGATATTTACCAGGAATCACCCTTCCGCCGATAAACAAATCTATGTCGCCATCGCCATCATAATCGCAAGGCACCACGCACGATTTACTACTCGCACTAACATCAGGTAAGGCTGTTGTATCTTTTGTAAAAGCCCCTTTTCCGTCATTGATGTACAGCTCATCCTGAAGCGCAGGCGTAGTTGCTTCAAACAAAGAGTAACCACCCTTTGCAATGTACAGATCAGGAAAGCCATCGCCATTGGCATCGAAGAATACAGCCGCTGAAACTGCCGATGTGCTTTCATCACCAATTACACTGTTGCTGGTGGTAAATCCGCCGTTTGCCTGCTGCAAATAAACAGCGGCTTCTTTTTCTTTATCGCCACTGATAAAAATGTCTTCCCTGCCATCGCCGTTTACATCTGCTTTTGCTATCACAGGTCCGGTTTTAGAATACATGAACATCATCAGCAACTGGCGTTTAAAATCGTTTTCGGTATAATCCTGATGCGTGTAAGGAATGATGGCCGGTGCTTTTGTAAACAGAGAGGCCGTTTTTGCCGGAAAAATGGGAGGGATTGTTCCCGAAGGTTCAACGGTAAGCTTTTGATTAACGGCAACATTAGTCAGCGTTTTTGTTGAGCCATCCGGGAAAATCACTTTTACTGAATCTGCCATTTTGTTTTTGCCCAAACCAAAATTCAACACGGTTGACATGCACGAAAGATAGCCGCGGCTCGGATTTACCTCTTGGTATTGCATTTTTCCATTTGCATACACATATACTTTGCTGCCAATGCCTCGTGTGTTTTGTTTTGTTCCTTTTACTTCAATGCTGATGTAAGAATTATTATTGGTTTCGCGGCTTTTGTTTTGGTAAATAAACGCTTCCTGGTTGATATTGTTTATTACCAAATCCAAATCGCCATCGTTATCCAGATCAACATAAACTGCACCGTTTGAGAGGGCCGCTTTATCAAGTCCCCAGTTAGTTTGCTCATTAGTAAAAGTTAGGTTCCCGTTGTTTTTAAACAAGCAATTGTGAAACGTTGTAGCAGGCATGGCTTTTATCAGATCCATCAGCAAGGCCGGTTCTTTATCCATTGCTTTTTTTATCTTATAATCGCCCCAGTAGCGCATGAAATCTTTGTTGGTATAATCGCGCAAATAGCCGCTGGTGATGAATAAATCTTTATATCCATCATTATCAAAATCGGCAAACAGCGGGCTCCAGCTCCAGTCGGTATTGGATATGCCAGCTAATTGTCCTATCTCGCTAAACGTGCCGTTGCCATTGTTCAATTGCAGCATGTTGCGCATGTACTGTTTGCCTAAATCCTGTTGCTGCATGAGGGCAAAGCTTTCATAGTTTTCCTGAAGTTGTAATGATTTTTGACGATGATTATCCGGCGGTAGCATGTCGAGTGTTACCACATCAGGCAAAGCATCGTTGTTAAAATCGGCAATGTCAACGCCCATCGAAAACTGCGAAATATGACGAAAGCATTGTTTGGTAATATCTTCAAACGTGCCGTTCCCTTTGTTTAAATAACAATAATCCGGTTCGTTATAATCGTTGGTTACATAAATGTCTGGTAAACCATCTTTATTGATGTCGGCAATGGCAATGCCCAAACCAAACGTAAGCGGGAACTGATGAATGCCTGCTTCTTTTGAAACATCGGTAAAATGACCGCCATCATTGCGATACAATTTGCTTCCCGCATAAGGGTCAACTTCGTTGCGAAACTTGGCCAGTTCCATGTTGTCAATCTTTTTTACGTTGTGATTGAGCAGGAACATATCTAAATCGCCATCGCCATCATAATCAAAAAAAGCAGCTTGTGTACTGTAGCCCGGATCATCCAAACCATATTGTTTAGCTTCATCTTCAAATCTTAAATTTCCCTTGTTGATGAACAGTTGATTGCGTCGCATATCATCGGGCAGCTTGCCTGAATAACAAATGTAAATATCCAGTAAGCCGTCACCGTTTACATCGGCCATTGTAACGCCGGTTTTCCAGCCGCCTTTTCGTCCTTCTAGGCCAGCTTCTTTGGTAATGTCTTTAAACTTCATTCCACCCAAATTCAAATACACTTTGATGGGTTTCTGATTGGCAGTAAAAACAAGGTCCTGCAAGCCATCGCCATTTAAATCGCCGGCCGCAACGCCACCACCGTTGTATAAATATTCATACGAAAGCACATTCAGATTTTCATCTTCGTTGATGATGTTATTGAATGTAATGCCGGTTTGTTTGGATGATAACAATTGAAACAAGGGTTGCTGTGTGTAGCCCGAAAATGTGGCAAAAACAAACATCCCTGCAAAGCAAAGCCGTTGTATAGTTTTGAAAAAAAGGAAGAAGTGGTTCGTCATTTCACTAATCATTGATAAGCAGAGAAGCAAGGTAAGAAACGGAATAAAAAAGAAAGAGAAAACGGTACGTTAATCTTAGAAAACAAATTTGTGTAAAAACAAAACAGGTTGCTTTTGGGGCAACCTGTTTTTTGTGTAAAACAAAAGATTTATTTATCCCACCAAACTCTTCCACTAAACACATCACCACCACTTAAGCTGGAGACAGCCGTTTTGTAATTGGTTCCGTTTGTAGTAGCTTCCGACAATGGATAAGGTTCTCTGCGCGGGATTTGTCCACCGGAGAAATTACCTGTATAATTTACTGGAGTTAATGTTGGAAAGCCCGAACGTCTCCAATTGCTCCAGGCTTCGCTGAAGTTGAATAAAGTGCCGGTTGATAATCCAGTATTGATCATTGATTTGTTCGAGCGAATTGCTTCAACCAGCGGATTGCGCTGCCGCATAAGCGGTTGCTGCGGCTGCGCTATGGTGCCGCGCAGTAGAATATGTGACTGTAGGTTCCAAACCACCGGCAACACCATTAGCATAATGTACTTCTGCCGTACCGCCTACATTCCAGCCCCTAGCAGCTGCTTCTGCTAATAAAAGCTCAGATTCGCCATAAGTAAATACAAATACCGGAGCATTTAGATCTAAGATAGAGAGATGTTTTGGGACGTGAATAATTACCAATTGGATTAAGTCGGTGCCCGTACCTGTGCCCATGATAACCCGGTGATTTAGAAATATCGGTTGCGCTGCCATTTTGATCATAACCATTGGGCATACCCATTTGCACAGAAGGGTCGGAATTACCAGCCAGGGTTTCGTTCTTCTGCATTGGCAAGCCCGGCAGCAGGTACTTCTGCTATAACGGAATCTTGGATCATAAGTGGCTTTTAGCATATCAATCAGTTTTTGCCCCATTTAACTTCAGTATAATCTTCTGGTACAACTAATGCGCTGTGTTGGGATTTGCATAGCCATTTGCATTGTCATACATCAATATAAGCATTGTCATCAACCTTGCAAGTGTTCCGCCTGCGGCCGCTTTCTCTGCATATTTCTGTGCGGTGGTGGCATCAACCTTCGCCAAGCGCATGGCCATACGTAACATTAAGGAGTAGCCAAATTTTTTCCATTTCGTTACATCACCCTTATAAGAAAAAGCGTCATTGGTAGGTTTGTTTTAGAAGGATCTAATGTAGTTAATACAGAATCCAGCCGGTTAAGCATAGAGTTATAAATATCCTGCTGTTTGTCATACACAGGTGAGGTTATTCCGTTTTTCGCTTCTAAGGCTTGCGAGTACGGGCAGTCGCCATAAGTATCAGTTACGAGCATAATGGAAGCGATTTCCATAATAGTTGCCATACCTCTTAAATTGAGATAAGCGTCATTTCCTTTCGTAAGATTTTGTATTTCACGTGCATTGCTGGCAGCGGTATAACCATTGTTCCAGGTGCTTGCCTGGTAAGTGGTAGTATTACCCGATGCCACATACTTATCACCATTGCTGTAATAGCTGGGATAGGATGCAGTAGCGAAGATTTGCACCCACATGCTTTGAAACAGTATGGGCCCCGAATAGCCTGACATGGCGCTTGTATAAGCCAACTCGGCAGTTGGCAACAACAAGTTCGGGGTCGAAAGTGGCAGCGTTTGCCTGCGTTGGATCAGTATTAATCGCCTCGAAATTTTTGGTACAATTTGCCGGCAGCAATGATAAAGAAAGAAAGGAATATATGATTCGTTGTTTCATTATTATTATTTTTTGAATTTGAAATTAGCGTTGATACCAAATGTTCGGGTTGCAGGCAAACTGGTGCCTTCAATACCTGCATAATTTACACTGGCATTAAAACCGGCTTCAGGGTCAATATTTTCGCTGTGCTTCATTAACGTAAGCAGGTTACGGGCAACCAGCGAAAGATCAACTGAACTGAACACAGGAACATGGGCGAACAATTTTTCACCCAGCGTATAGCCCAGTGTGATCTGGCGAACTTTAATAAAATCGCCGTTCAATACATTCAATTTAGAAATACCAGCTATTCTTTGATAATAACTTTCGGCATCGGCAGCCTTTGTGTTGGCGGTACCATCTGCCAAAACGCCGGTAGTAATTCCACTCTCTCTTCCGGCAAGCGTCATTTGATTTAATCCTCTGTAGATGCTGTAGTAACTTGTGGCAGATAGAATTTTATTACCATAATTGTAATCAATCAAAAAAGAAAGATTGAAGTTGCCAATACTGAAATCGTTTCTCAAACCGCCATAAAATGTTGGCAGTACGCTACCATAGGGTTTTAAATCGCCTCTTATAGGTAAGCCGCTGGCATCTACCACTAATTGGCCTTTAGAATCATAAGTATAATCATGCGCCAAAATTTGCGGACCCGACATGCCAACAATAAAAGCTGTGTTGGCATTCAACGGACGATAGGTTCCTAAGCCTACATTGTTATTGAATTGATCCGTTTTTAAAATTTTATTGTTTACGCTGGTGGCGTTTACGGTGATGTTCCAGTTAAAGTATCTTGCCTTTACCGGATTGCCTGTTACCTGCACTTCCAACCCTTTGTTTAGCGTAGAACCATTACCGATAACAGAACTGGTATAGCCTGATGCAGAACTTAAATTGGCATTCATAATTTCCTTTTCTGTTTTGCGGTCAAAGTAAGCTACATCTAAACCCAGGCGGTTGTTGAAGAACTTCAATTCAGCACCTACTTCTATTTCGGTTAAGGTAAAAGGTTTTAAAAATAAATTGGGAAGATTGGAACTAAAATTACCGGTTGGAACACCATTGATGGAATTTCCTACACTGTAATAAACCGCAGTCCCGTAAGGGTTATTGTTTTCTCCACTGGTTTGTGCATACGCCACGCGGAGTTTGCCGTAATTGAGTTTTGTGCTGTGCAACAATTCAGAAAAAACAAACCCACCAGAAACTGAAGGGGTAAAGATGGTAGTTATTGTTGACTGGTAACGTTGAATAAACGTCATAACGGCCTGTCGTATTTAAGGTTAAATAGTTTTTATAAGAGAAATCAACCGAATAATAAGCAGAATGTACTTCTTTTAAATTATAGCCATAGCTCCTGTTAAAGCTAACTACATTGCTTGGTGTGTACAAGTTAGGTATTACAAAAGGTCCGCCCCCAATTCCAATACTTTCAAATTGGTTTCTTCTTGCATTCGCACCTAAGGTGGCATTAAAGTTTAAATCCTTAAATAGATTATGGTTGATTCCGATAATTCCATCAAAATTAAGTTCTGATGTTTGCGCGTTAGAGAGACCGATACTGCCCGACTGATTGGCTGAATTGAAGCTATAGGCGGTTCCGGAAGGAGTAACACTTAAATACCGGTCGTTTTGCATGTCATAACCCATGCTCCCTAATACGTACAGCCAATCGGTGAAATTATACTTAGCTGAAATGGCAGAGATCAATCTTCTACGACTTGTATTGTTAATCCATTTGTTTACCACAAACCAGGGGTTGGTTACATAAGTGATCATCACTGAAAACAATTTCATTTCCGCTCGAATCATAACCAGGTTTTAAAATGTTTTCATTGATGTTACTGGCCAAAAACAAACCATTGTTTGGATTGCCGGGACCGTCACTTAAACTAGTCTCGGTTTTTATCTTGTTCATCAATGTAATTGGCAAACACTGAAACAGCCAGCTTGTCTGTAACTTTTTGGTCCATATTTAAACTTGACGTTCTGCGGGTAATGCCGCTGTTGCGAACAATGGACTGGTTATCTAAATTAGAAAGTGCCACCCGATAAGTACCTCTGTCGCCACCGCCACTTACGGCAACCGTATTAGTAAAGGTGGGGCCGGTTCTGTAAAAGTTTTCAATGTTATTCTTGTATGGCGAGTAAGAATATTGCTTGCGATCAAACTGTGTGAACTGGCTGCCATCCAATTTTCCACCCCAGCTTAAACGGGCTGTATTCTGCGCCTCCGTTGCATTTGAAGGTTTAGCACCATTTTGCCCTTGCCCGTACACATATTGAAAGTTGGTATTGTCAATCGCTTTATCCAATTGATAATTGGTATTATAGCTAACGGTAGCTGTACCCTTCTTACCTGTTTTGGTGGTGATCAAAATCACACCATTGGAAGCACGTGCGCCATACAAAGCTGAAGCCGCCTGACCTTTTAGAATCGTCATAGATTCAATATCATCAGGATTGATATTACCAATGCCATCACCCAAATCGGCACCGCCCCACTCACCGGCAGAACCGCGGTTTGAATTGTCCATTGGTACACCGTTAATCACAAAAAGAGGAGAACCGCCTGAATTCATGCTGGGCATACCACGCAGCAAAATGCGCGCTGTGCCGCCTGGTCCGCCACTGGTTCCGTGCACGTCTAAACCGGCTACCTGGCCTTCTAATGAAAGTGCCACATTGGTTTCGCGGGCTTTACTCATCTGGTCGCCATTTACAGTACTAACGGCATAACCCAATCGCCTTGATTCTTTTGAAATGCCCAATGCGGTTACCACCACTTCGCTAAGCCCGCTGCCCTTCGATTGTCCTAATAAAATCATGATATTATTGTCGTTATCGCTCACCGAAATACTTTGGGTAGCATAACCAACATACGAAACTTCAAGTGTAACATTAGGAGTGGGCAAGCCAATGCTAAAGCCGCCATCATTGCCGGTAGTAGCTACAATATTTCTTCCTGCCACTTTTACCGTTGCATATTGCACGGGTTTATTGGTAGCAGAATCTCTTATAAAACCCGTAAGCGTTCGGGTTTGCGACATGGCAGCCATTCCTGCCAGCAGGAGAAAAAACAAGAGGAAAACATGTTTCATGTTGGTCGGATTTGTATTTATAAATAGTTGTCAAATTGCGGCAATAACAGATAGTTAACTCTGTCAGCAACAGGTAATCAGTTCTTATTTCTTAAGGCAAGAAATCGGTGTAAAAACAAAAGTCAAAAACCAGTCAGCATTTTAAAATCGTGTGCGCCGAAAATGTTTCTATAGTGTATTACAAAATCTTTACTGTGTTGGTTTTTCAGTAAATAATGATGCAATAATAACAACAGAATAAGGAAAAACGCTGCTTTCATTTTTAATGAAAAGGAGGAAAATTTTAACCTGTGAAAAAATATAAACATCTTTGTTCGTAATTTTTTTTCACAACATCAACATTCAAATCAACCGTAAAAATCCAAACGGCAAATGAGAGCTCAGTACACCAAAATTTACAATGAAGCGCAGCACCAGGTGGCAGTGGAAGAAAAAAGTGAACCTTATCACAACGCTTTGTTTCATTATCATCCTGAGTTTGAACTCACTTATATAAAGGAAGGCTTCGGCAGGCGCATTATTGCCGATAAGATGGATTCGTTTTATGGCGGTGATCTTGTGTTTTTAGGTCCGAATCTTCCGCATGCCTGGCAGAATGATGATATTTTTCACAAAGGCTTTTCCAACTTCCGGTCGAAGTCGTTTGTCATTCATTTTAAAAAAGAAATTTTTTCGGACGAAATGCTGCAATTGCCTGAAAGCAGCAAGTTAAACGAGTTGTTTGCCCGCTCGGCAAGAGGATTGAAAATTGTTGGCAAAACAGGAGAAGTGATCACCGAAAAAATGTGCAGCCTCAACCAAAAGCGGGGCTTGGAACGCATCATCGGCTTGCTGGATATTTTGCATATTCTTTCGGTTTCAAAAGAAACAGAATACATTTCCTACAAAGGATATTCGGGTATGCTGGCACACAATAAAGTTGACCGCCTTGCTGAAGTATATAATTATGTATCGGAAAATTTTAGCAAAGATATTTCGCTGAACGATGTAGCCCGAATGACCAGTCTTACGCCACCGGCATTTTGCCGTTTGTTTAAAAAAAGAACCAACCGGCATTTTGTTTCTTATCTAAATGATGTGCGCACTTCAAAAGCTTGCAAACAACTGCTGGAAACCGATTTGAATATTTCAGAAATTGCTTTTGGGTGCGGCTATAAAACGGTGTCTAACTTCAATAAAATTTTTAAGAAAAATATTGGTGTTGCACCAAAAGCTTACCGCGAAAAAGCAACCAGCCATTTTACGCGGAATCTGTAACATACATGTACGTTTATTCGGAGTAAATTCCTTCAGATAGCACAGATTTTCGCAGAAATAAATGATATGGTTGGCAAATGAGTAGGTTTATAATGAAAGGAACTGCGTTGAATTTGAAACGATATAGTTTTTTATGATAAAAACACTTGCACAAAGAGTTCTGTTTTTTACCCTTTTGGTTTTGCCCTTTTTTTATGTTGCACAGGCACAGCAACACAACACCAGCAACAGCTACGTTTGGCCAAAAGATACTGCCGTTTTACAAAAACTTCACCAATGGCAGCAATATAAGTTTGGCTTATTAATGCACTGGGGAACGTATAGCCAATGGGGCGTTGTGGAAAGCTGGAGCATTTGCCCCGAAGATGAAGGCTGGTGCGAGCGCAAAGGCCCATACAGCGCGATTATTTTACATACAAAACAGCTTATGAGAATCTGCAAACGACCTTCAATCCTGTACAATTCAATCCTGATAAATGGGCGGCTGCTGCAAAGAATGCAGGCATGAAGTACGTGGTGTTTACCACCAAGCATCACGATGGCTTTTGCATGTTTGATACAAAGGAAACCGATTATAAAATTACTTCTCCGAAAACGCCATTTTCAACCAACCCTAAAAGCAATATTGCCAAAGAAGTGTTCAATTCTTTTCGAAAAGATGGCTTTATGATTGGTGCTTATTTTTCTAAACCGGACTGGCACAGCCCTTATTTTTGGTGGCCTTATTTTCCGCCAAAAGACAGAAATGTAAATTATGAAATTAGCGAAGCATCCTGAACGCTGGGATAGTTTTAAATTGTTCACTTATAACCAGATTAAAGAACTGATGACGGGCTATGGCTCTATTGATATTTTGTGGTTGGATGGTGGCTGGGTGCGCCCGCTTTCTTCGGTGGATGCATCGGTAGATTGGCAGCGTGGCATCAGGCAAAACCAGGATGTTGATATGAATAAAATCATTGCCATGGCGCGTTCTTATCAGCCCGGATTGCTGGCGGTTGACAGAACCGTTTCGGGCGAAAATGAAAACTATGTAACACCCGAACAAACCGTTCCGGATAAGCCGTTGGATCATCCCTGGGAGTCGTGCATTACAATGGGAAATTCATGGAGCTATGTGCCGAACGATCATTATAAAACAACCAATCAGTTGATTCAGCTACTAATAAAAATTGTTTCGCGTGGTGGCAATTTATTGCTGAACATTGGTCCTTCACCGGAAGGCGATTTTGCCGATACAGCGTACCAGCGTTTGCAACAAATCGGCGATTGGATGAAGGTTCATGGCAATGGCATTTACAACACGATTCCATTACAGCCTTATGAAGAAAACAATGTAGTTTATCTACAATCAAATAATGGCAAAACCAAATTCATTTATGTTTTGGCAGATAAGAATAATGAAGGCGTAGTGTTGCCTGCCAGCATTCAATTAAGCAAGTTTGCTATTGAAAAAGGGAGCAAAATAAAACTGGTTGATGCTCCTGATCAAAAAATAACATGGAAGGAAGACGGAGAAGGTACTTCAATACAAATTCCAAAAAAGATGCAAAACAAAACTGTTGGCAAATATGCTGTTTGTTTTGAAGTAACACAATAAAGATGAATGATCATTTTTCAATAAAAACAAACCGGCTGTTGATAGAGCCGTTGACGATAAACGATGATCATTTTATTTTTGAATTGGTAAACACGGAAGGCTGGCTTCAATTTATTGGAAACCGCAACATCACTTCCGTTGCTGAAGCCGGTGCTTACATTCAAACCATTTTAGAAAATCAAAACATTACTTACTGGGTAGTAAGGCTTAGCGGCAGTGAAAATAAAATTGGAATTGTAACCTTCATTAAAAGAGATTATTTACAACATCCCGATTTAGGTTTTGCTTTCCTGCCACAGTTTTGTAACAAGGGATATGCTTATGAGGCTGCAAGTGCTGTTTTGCAGCAATTGTTTCGGCAATACAGGCATCCGCATATTCTTGCTACTACAGTTCCTCATAATATGAACTCAATACGATTGCTGGAAAAAATGAGGTTTGTATTTGAAGAAGAAATGGAAATTGAAAAAGTAAAGATTCTTGTGTATAAATCTTCTGTGGGTGTCTCAGTTTAAAAGCAGGGTTTCGTCATTCCACAAATGCCCTCACCACGATGATAGAAGTTATAATCAAGTTAACGAGGGCTTTGTGCGGAATCTGCTCTTATAAATTTGAACACGTTGCTATGCAATAAAGCTTTTTCATTTTCTTTCAACACCATCAATGTATAATCAGCAGATTCCGCACAAAGCCGCTTGTAGGTTTGATTACAATAGAGCCATCGTGTTGGCGGCATTTGCGGAATGATGGAATAATGCTGCAACAAACTATATACATTTATCTACTTCTCTATCATTATCCTTTTCGCATCCACATTCCAGCCCTCTACTTCAACCGACACATTATTGTTAGCAGATGGTTTGTACTCAATCGTTACCGTTTTGCTTTCGCCCGGTAAAACAGACACATAATTATCGCTGTAAAAAGTGGGCAACACCCGTTGTTGTGTGGTTGCATCAACCAACGAAATGCGGTTAAAAAAAGCAATCGGTTTGCCTGCCGCATTGGATAAGGTAACGCTTATTTTACCCGCGTTTGTTTTTGCCGCATTTATGGTTAGTTCGGTTTTGTCCATTTTCTGCAAGCCGCTGTAGTTGCCGTTTGCATCGGGCAGCCAGTATAAATTATCGCTGATAATTTGTTTGTTTACATTCAACAATCGCAACACTACAAAACTGCCTTCATCTTTACCAGCCTCAGCCAATTCTCTGCGAATGGCAAACGTTCTCTTCACCGTTGTAGGCCCAATTTCGGTAAACGTTTGTGTAAGTAATTTTGAATTGCCCTTCATATCGTACAAAAAAATCTGCAGCATTAAATCTCTCTTCGATTCAAATGTGTTGTTGACAACCATCACCACGCTGTCTGCTGCGTTCAGCATTACATGCAAAGGTTCTCCGGCAGCGTGCAAGCCATACAAGCCTGCATTCGGATCGAGATAATAATCATACATCTGCCCGCGCATTGCCGTCCACGGGTTTTGCGTTTTCCAAATGATAACGCCGGTGTACCAATCCCATGCGTGTGATGTAAATCCTTCAATCAATGCACGATATTGGTTGTAGTTAACCAACTGCGCTTTGGCTGCAAATTCTTTAGCAGTAGCAATGCTTCCGTAAGCAGCTACATAATTATCATAACCAATGTATTTATGATAATCCCAAATGGAATCTACCGTTGATCTGCCATTGGCAAATTGCGGAACCCGCATGTTGCTGTCGGGAATGAAACGTTGCAGCGAAGTATAATCGTTCAAGCCTACCGAGCCTACTTCAGAATTGAATGGAAACGTGCGGTTGGCAAAAAATGTTTTGGTGTTTTGAATGCCATACGGACCATCGCCATTGCCACCTAAAAAGTTGTACGACATGCTATCGGAATTGGAATAATCAACAAACCATCTTGTGCCATCCAGTTGGGGCAACAAGGAATCTTTTACCGAATGAAAAAGATCTTCCGGCAACGTAATTTCATTGCCGCCACACCAGATAGCAAGCGAGGGATGATTGCGGATTAATTTGATGCCATCGGCTGCAGAAGCGATATACAAAGCATGGTCGTCAGGATACTGTCTGCGTGTCCATTGGTCATCTTTTTTAGCATCATCTACCCAGCGACCATTGCAATCGCCCGAGCCCCAAAAATCCTGCATTACCAACAAGCCATATTTATCGCAGGCATCGTAAAATTCGGGTCTTTCCAAAATGCCGCCACCCCACACACGAATGAGATTTAAGTTCATGGTTTTATGAAACCGGATTTCTGCATCATAGCGTTCTTTCGAGAAGCGAAGCATGGCATCAGAAACAATCCAGTTGCCACCTCTTATAAATATTTTTTGTCCGTTCACTCTTATCTCTCTGCTGCGTGTTGTGTTGTTCCATTCGGCTTCAATTTGCCTCACACCAAACGATAGGTTTTCACTATCAGAAACCACTGCGTTGTTGGTGATAAACTGAACTTTGGTATTGTACAAATTCTGTTCGCCATACGTGTTGGGCCACCATAGTTTGGGGTTGCGCAAAACATAATTGGGCAACGAAACAGCAAGCGATGAATGTGCAGGTACAGTAATGCTTTTAGAAACTGGTATCAGCCGCCAATGTTATACAACAGCCTGCCACTCACCGGAAAATTAATGGCGTTTTCTACTTCGGCAGAAAGCTGAATAGTAGCAGGTTGTTGTGCGCCGGTTGGCATTCGCACGCCGGGCACCCCAGTTACTACATGAATATTTTTTACATTGATGGAGCCTGTTTTTTCGATGAATACTTTATCCCAGATACCGGTGTTTCTGTCGCGTATTGGCTGAATCCAATCCCAGCCTGCAACGTATTGCTGCGTGATGTTTTTAGCAATGGTTCCATCTCCGCCCTGACCACCATTTGCGTTGCCTACAAAATCGGGCGGATGAACAATTACCGCCAACCGGTTCATGCCGGTTTGCAAAAGGGAAGTAATGTTGTAAGTCTGGCTTAAAAACATGCTTTTGTGCAGCGTTTCGTTTAGTTTGGTTCCGTTAAAATATACATCACAGCTATAATTTACGCCGCGTAAATAAAGCCAGAATTGCTCGCCATTCGTTGGACTTTGTTCTACAAAATCGTTCACAAACCAATACGTATATTTTTCTTTTCCGGCATCATAAATATCTGGAATGAGTTTGTTGTTCATGCCATAAAACGGATCAGGAATTTCTTTGTTGGCAAGCATTGTGGTAAGCACCGTGCCTGGCACAACAGCAGGTTGCCAACCCTGCAAAGTATTGGATGGAATGGAAAGTTGTTCGCCGGTTTGTTGCACCGCAGAAGCTTGTTTGCATTGCCAGCCGCTGGTCAGTTCATAGCGGTTTTGTGCTTTTGTTTTTACAACAAAAAAGAGAAAACCCAACAAAAGAAAACGATACATATTCATCACATAAGAAGCAAAGAATGGTAAAATAAATTTTCGATGGCAAAATAAGCAATGATGTGTGATATTGGGAGAAAGAAAGTTGGAAAGTAGAATATCGTCTGGGTGATGTGAAGCAAGAAAGATTCAGAGTTTGTTTTTACGCATTATTCGATGCCTTCCGTTCAACATATCGTCTTATTTTATTTGATAGATGAGCCAAAACTTAACATCTGCGGCAAGCAAGTGTTTAATTTATCTTTTTCCAAATGTCCTTCAATGGAGTATGCGAATTTGCTAAAGAATCTAAAAGCATCCTTCCTGTTTTTGCATCGTGATTAACCATTTTCATTTGTCCTTTATCAAAAGTCATAGTCGTGGTTTCATTAAAACTTTTACTATAATCTTGCCCTTCCTTCCATAACCAAATACTAAAAAGCTTATTTTTTTCACTGGTTGCTTTTGTATTGCTATTATCATAGTCAAATGAAATTGCAATCAGTGCATAGTCTTGCATGTTAGCTGATCCCGGATGAATTTCGGGATCGCATAAATCAACACCATAATAAGTTACATTAAACACTGGTAAATCTGCATGTACCGTATCCATATATCGCATAGACATTGTAACGTAATCATAGATAGATAAGTTCTGTGCGTGGTTTTTATCCACAAGCAAATTATCCGAGTAAACATTTCTTATACCGGTTCCTCCCACACCATCTCTCGACAGGAAAGTGAGTTGTTTCGTAGAGTCTACTTTCGAACGACAGTCTCTTGAACAGCCTGAAAGAAAAGTCAGACAGTAAATTAAGCTAATAAATGTATATCTCATGTTTGTTTTTGGTTTCAATATCGTTTCTTAAAGAGGATGATACTATACTTTAAATCAAATTTCTCCACTTTGTTTTTACCCAATCTTCAACGCTTTCCTCATCGCTTCGCCTTTCAACAAACATTCATTGTATTCTTCTTCAGCATCACTCCCAAACGTAATGGCACCACCGGTTTGGAAAGAAAGATAGCGCGTGCTTTCGTTGTACAAAATGGTTCGGATGACAACATTAAAATCCCAGTTGTTTTCGGGCGAAATATAACCAATGCTGCCCGAATACAAGCCGCGTTTTGAATGTTCATATTCATCAATCAACTGCATCACTCTTCGCTTTGGTGCACCCGTCATCGAACCCATGGGAAACAAAGCCTGCAACGCATTAGCGATGTTTATATCTTCATCTACTTCACCTTCAATGGTGGTAATCATCTGGTGCACTTGAGGATAGGAATACACACCAAACAACTCACTAACGGTTACGCTTCCACGCCTGCAAATCTTGCTCATATCGTTGCGCACCAAATCGGCAATCATCACATTTTCAGTTTTGTTTTTGCCACTATTTTGAAGGCTTTGCTTTAATTCATTATCCAATGTTTCATCATCCAGATTTCTTTTTGCAGTTCCTTTTATCGGTTGCGAAAGCAAGCGGTTGTTTTGTTTTTGCATGAATCGTTCAGGGCTTGCACACAACGCATATTTATCATTCAATTTATAAAAAGCTGAAAATGGTGCGGGAGAAATTTTAGAAAGATGATGATAAACTTCTATCGGGTTGATGTGCGCATCTTCACAAAAGGCCTCAGTACAAAAATTCATTTCATAACAATCGCCGCGCAAAATGTGTTGTTTGATTTTACTGATGATTGAAAGGTATTCTTCTTTAGGGATGCGCTGTTGCAACACGAGCTTTTTATTAGTGAAAACATCATTTTGAAAATGGCTTTCCATCACTACTCTATACACATCTTCCGGCTTTTCCGTTCTGCTTTCTATGGTTAGCACATTGCCCCGCAACAACAATATTATTTTGGGTTGAAAGAAAAATAAATCAGGAAATTGGAGCTTGTCAGTATATGAAGAAGTAAGACCTTCTATTTCATTTTTTACATCATAACCGGCATGACCAAACAGCCAGTTGCCACGATGTTGTTGCGTGAAAGAAGCCAGGCCAGAAAGCGCATCTTTTTCGGGCAAAAACAAATCGCCTGCATCAGCAGCGGCGATGCAATCGTAAACCGAATATTTGTTTTTATACTGATGATTGTTCATAAAGCAACAGATGCTAAACCGGTTTGCCCAGTTTAGCATCTGTTGCTTACAAAGAGATGCATCACCTATGCGGAATGATGCGGTGTTGCGCATCATGAAATGTAGAGAAATGGCTTAAAAATCATCATCATCGTCAAAGCCGCCGCCTTTATCGTTGTTGAACAAGCCAAATTCTTTAAAGTCGTCGTCCAGCTTAAAATCATCGTCATCATCGCCTTTCTTGCTTCCTTTTTTAGGGCTGGCTGAACCGCTTTTGGCTTTTGATTTGGGTATATCAAACTCATCAAAATCAGGGTCCCAGCTATCTTCCTCGTCAGGCTTATTCCAGGTATCTTCCACTTCTTCCACATCTTCTTCTTCTTCGTCATCACCCAGCTTTGACGATGCTTTTTTAGCAGATGATTTTGTTACAGGCTCAACATCTTCATCATCTAAATCGTCATCATCTTCCCTTTTCTTTTTCGCGGGAGAAGGTTTCTTTTCTTCTTTTTCAGTTGCCGCTTTTGTTGTGCGGCCTGTGCTTTTTTTGTTTGCAGATTTTGCCATAATTCCAAAGATTAACAACGTAAAATTTCAACGAGTTTTTCAATCAGCAAAAAAAATTTTTAGTGCCAGACTGTATTTATAAAATGATAATTTGTTCTCTGCCCGGGCCATTAGAAATGTACTTTACCGGCGCGTTGATGTACCCGTTAATAAACGAAATATAGCTTGACATAGCGGGCGGCAAATTCGCTGCATTTTGCAGGTGGGTTGAATCGCAATGCCAGCCTTCAAATGTTTGGTAAACAGGTTTTATGTTCACCTTCATCATTTGAAAAGGAACTTCCTTTTTTTCTTCGCCGTTAATGTTGTAAGCCGTGCACATATCCAGTGTTTCAAAGCTGTCCAGCACATCGGCTTTGGTCATTACCACCTGGGTTACACCATTAATCATACACGAATATTTTAGGGCCACCAAATCAATCCATCCGCAACGGCGCGGCCTACCGGTGGTTGCTCCATATTCATTGCCAATCTTGCGCAGTTCTTCGCCCGTTTCATTTTCCAGTTCGGTTGGAAACGGACCGCTGCCAACCCGTGTGCAATACGCTTTCGTAACGCCTAACACTTCTTTTATTTGTTGCGGTGCAACACCTAATCCTGTGCATACGCCGGCCGAAATGGTGTTGGAAGAAGTAACAAAAGGAAACGTGCCAAAATCAACATCCAGCATACTGCCCTGTGCGCCTTCTGCTAATATTTTTTTGCCTTCCGAAATATGGTTGTTGATGAAGTATTCGCCGTTTACAATTTTTAGGGAACGAAGAAATTCTATCGCTTCAAAAAACTCTTCTTCCCAGGCCGAAATGTCTTCATTAAAATGATGGCTGTCTAATATTTTCTGATGTTTTAAACGCAGTTTGATGTAATCGGTAACAAAGCTTTTGGTGAGAATATCGCCAACGCGCAACGCGTTTCTCCCCGTTTTATCCATGTAAGCCGGGCCGATGCCTTTTAAAGTAGAACCGATTTTGCCTTCACCCTTCGATAGCTCGGAAGCCCTGTCTAATGCGCGATGCGTAGGTACAATGAGGTTGGTTCGTTCGGCAATAAACAGGTTTTGTTTTACATCAATTCCAAACTTGGCAACCGTTTCGCATTCGCGTTTCAACGTAACAGGGTCGAGCACCACGCCGTTACCAATAAGGTTCACTGTATTCTGATGAAAGATGCCGGAAGGAATCTGGTGCAGCACTATTTTTTTACCCTCAACATACAGCGTATGACCAGCGTTGGGTCCGCCCTGAAAGCGGGCAATCACATCATATTGCGGAGCAAAATAATCTACAATTTTTCCTTTGCCTTCATCGCCCCATTGCAAGCCTAAAATAACATCAACCATTGTTTTCTTTTTTGGTAGAACGGCAAATGTAAAAGCATGATTTGGTTTTAGAGGAAATGAATGAAGAAAAGCGAATTTTTAAGAATTTGGAATCACCAAAGCGCAAAGAGAATAAGATACACAAAGAGAGATATTTGTTTGAAAATAGAGCATCGCGTCATTCCGCAAGACCTGTCCCGACGTGTCGGGATGCCCTCAACACGATGACAGAAATGATAATCAGACTAACGAGGGCTTTGTGCGGAATCTGATGATTGATTAATAGAATTATTGAATTAATAAAGCAAGTTTACGACACATAATTTGTTCAAATTGTAAAGAGCAGATTCTGCACAAAGCCGCCCGCAATGACGAAATATGTGCAAAACCAAACGGCGATATTTGCGTAATGACGCGATGCTATATTTTCAAGATGATCCACTATTAAAATCATTACACAAAACTATCGGCATCTCTATATGCCTTTACCAGCGCAGCTTCACCTTCTTTACCCGGAATAGAGTTACCATGCTCCATACCGAGTACACCTTTGTATCCCTTTTCATAAATATGTTTGAAGATGTTTTTATAATTCATTTCGCCGGTGCCGGGTTCGTTTCTTCTAGGGTTATCGCCAATTTGAAAATAAGCAATTTCATCCCAGGCATCATCCATGTGTTTGATGATGTCGCCCTGGTTGCGCTGCATGTGATACATGTCGTACAAAATTTTGCAACTCGGGCTGTTCACTGCTTTGCAAATTGTATAAGTCTGGTCTGATCCTCTCAAAAACAAATCAGGCGTATCGCTCAATGGTTCCAGCACCATAACAATATTATGCGGTTCCAATATCTCGGCTCCTTTTCGTAAAGCTGTTATCACATTGGCCGTTTGCATATCAATCGAACGGCTTCTATCAAAATCGCCGGGCACTACCGTTATCAAGGTTGCGTTTACTCGCTTGGCTACATCAACCGCCTGACGGCAACCTTTTAAAAAAATCTCGGTGTATTCAGGTTTTCCTGTGGCTAACGAGTTGGCGCCATTACCGCCTTTGTCCAGCACAAACACGCCCATCTTCATTCCCAGCTTCGCCATTGCGTTGCCAATCTTTTCCTGCATATCGGCGGGCCGCCCGGTCATGCCGTTGTCTTCCATCGCTCTGAAACCAATATCGTAGGCATATTTTAGCTGGTCAATAAAATCGGCACCGGCAGTGTTTTTAAACATACCGTCATGAATGGCATAGTTCAAATGAAACGGCGTTTCCGCTGCTTTGTTTTTATCCCTATTTGCTCTTGCCATAGTTGCCGTTAACAAAGAAGCGCCGGCTAATGCCGATTGTTGCATGAAGTGTCTGCGTTGCATATCGTTAGTTTATAAAAGTGAACAATTTATCATCGCAGATAACTCTGCGGGGTAAGTTTGTTTTTACTGAAATTTTTATGTAATCATCAATACTTTTACGCCCCTTTAAGCTTTTTAATTTCTTCCGTTAGTTTCGGAACCACTTCAAACAAATCGCCTACAATACCATAATCAGCCGCTTTAAAAAACGGGGCTTCGGCATCTTTGTTTATTACCACAATTACTTTGCTTCTATTCACGCCGGCAAGATGTTGTATCGCTCCTGAAATACCCAAAGCAACATACAAAGTTGGCGAAATCTGAATACCAGTTTGCCCCACATGTTCATGATGCGGACGCCAGTGCGCATCGGCTACCGGGCGGCTGCAGGCCAGTGCTGCATGAAGCGCATGAGCCAAGTCTTCCACCATGCCCCAGTTTTCTGGTCCTTTCAAACCACGGCCACCACTCACCACAATATCGGCTTCGGTTAGGGGCACTTCGCCACTCACTTTGTTAGTGGCAGTTACTTTTACTTTTGCCCCAATTTCAACCCGCAATTGATACTACTTCGGCTTGTGCATTGCCAGCCTCTTTTACGCCAAAACTATTGGGTGTAAGTGTAATGATTTTAATGGGCGAAGTAATGTCAACATTGGCAAAAGCTTTTCCCGAAAACACCGTTTTGCGAACCACAAAACCGCCTTCCGTTTTGGGCAAGCCGGTAACGCCGGTTACTAAGCCCGCTTTTAGTTTTGCTGATAAACGAGGAGCCACGGCTCTGCCCGTTTGGTTATGCGAAAAAACAACAACCGTGGCACCGCTTTTAGCAACAGCTTCTGCTACAGCAGTAGTGTATGCCTGTGCGTCAACATGGGCAAACACATCGCCCGCGACCAAAAATGTTTTTTCAATGCCATACTTGCCTAATGAGGTTGCTTCTTCATTCGATACATTGCCCAACACTACTGCATTGGCAGATGTATTCATTTGCTTCGCCAGGGCAACGCCATACGATAAAGCTTCGAAAGAAGATTTGCTAATATGACCTTCCGCATGGTCAACAAATATGAGAACAGACATAATTCTGATTTATGATTTTTGAATGAGTAATTTGTGATTTAGAAGATGATTTATGAATGCGATTTCATCAATGAAATTACAATCACAAATCATAAATCCGAAATCATAAATCTTAAATAACTTTCGCTTCTTCGTGCAGCAAACGCACGAGTTCAGCAACATTATCGGCAGGCACCAGCTTCACTCCGGCTTTCGGTGCAGGCAATTCGTAGCTTTCAATTTTGGTGAGTGTTTCAACCGCAACCGGCTCTACCACTTTTAATGGCTTGGTACGTGCCGACATAATGCCGCGCATATTGGGAATGCGTTGTTCTGCTACACCTTTCTGGCAACTTACCACAACAGGCAATGCCACTTCATCCACTTCTTCACCACCTTCTATTTCGCGTGTTACAACGGCTGTTGTGCCATTCAACTCAAATTTTGTTGCCAGCGAAATATACGGCAAATCCAAAAGCTCAGCCACCATGCCGCCAACCGCAGATGCATTATAATCAATGGTTTCTTTGCCGGTAAAAATCAAATCGTAATTACCGCTTTTAGCTACTTCAGCAATTTGCGAAGCCACATAAAAACTATCATCGCTTTGTGCGTTTACTCGAATGGCTTCATCGCCGCCTAAGGCCAACGCTTTGCGGATAATAGGTTCGGTGTCGGCACCACCAACGGTTATTAAATGAATAATGATAGAAGCATCTTTTTCTTTCAACTCAATGGCACGCACCAGCGAGTACCATTCGTCATACGGATTAATAATCCATTGCACACCAGCTTCTTCAAACTTCGTGTTGTTGTCTTTAAAAGCAATCTTCGAAGTTGTATCAGGTGTTTTGCTGATGCAAACCAAAATTTTCATGCACAATTTTTTAAGAAGGGCAAATATAGTTTGCCGCGAAGACACGAAAACAAAAAGAGATGAAAATACAAAATACAGTTTTATGGGACGAGCGTCTGAAACTCCGATTTTTCCTTCGTTGCGTCGCACACTTGTACGTTCTGAAAAGAATGAGGCTTTTTCAAACGAGAGTATATGTCTGAATCAAAAAGCAGTTTGATTTGTAAGAAGCAGATTGCACCCGTCATTGCGAGGCACGAAGCAATCTGTGCTACAAAGTAAATATTGCTTAAAACAAATAATCTTTTCTTCAACCAACACTCTCAAATTATAGTTCATCAATCACAAATCTACGGATTGCTTCGTGCTCGCAATGACGGGAATGCACCATACATTCCATCAAACAAAATAATTGTACTTTTAACCATTCCAAACGATTCTCATGCGCCGCTTCTTCACAAAAACAACATGGGTTGTTGTATTGCTTGCTATTGTAACACTTTCTTTCGTATTGTTTACCAAAGAAGATAAGAT
Organism: uncultured Chitinophagaceae bacterium; assembly: GCA_963847085.1. GTDB lineage: Bacteria > Bacteroidota > Bacteroidia > Chitinophagales > Chitinophagaceae > Ilyomonas. The sequence goes on from CAWJYO010000007.1 coordinate 207,095, forward strand.
TGATTACAGCACTCAGGTAAAACCCATCATTAATAAAAACTGTATTACTTGTCATGGTGGCGTGCGTGCAAAAGGCAACTTTAGTTTGTTGTTTAGAGATCAGGCATTGGCAAAAACAAAAGATGGTAAATATGCCATTATTCCCGGCGATCCTGACGGCAGTGAAATGATTCAACGCCTTACCCTGAAAGACCCCGAAGAACGAATGCCCTTTCATCACGAGCCCTTATCAAAAGATGAAATTGATGTGCTTCGTAAATGGATTAAGCAAGGTGCGCAATGGGGCGAAAACTGGAGTTATGTTGCCTTAAAACCCGTTGCCGTTCCCCAACCAAAAATATTTTTTGGGTTGATACCAACTAAGAATGATTGGGCAAAAAATGAGATTGATGATTTTATTCTTGACAAACTAAAAGAACACGATTTACAACCATCGCCACAAGCCGATAAAGCCACTTTGCTGCGCCGCGTAAGTCTTGACATCATTGGAGAATTGCCTTCAAAAACAATCGCTGATAAATATTTAAATGATAACAGCGTACATGCTTATGAAGAGTTAGTAGATAGCTTATTGGCATCAAAACAATACGGTGAAAAATGGACTTCAATGTGGTTGGATTTAGCGCGCTATGCCGATACCAAAGGGTATGAAAGAGATGACAGCCGCAACATCTGGCGCTATCGTGATTGGGTGATTGATGCGTTCAACAGCAACATGCGCTATGATAGTTTTTTAATCAAGCAAATCGCCGGCGATCTATTGCCCAACGCAACCGACAATGATTACATCGCTACCGCATTTAATCGCAATACCATGACCAACGATGAAGGCGGAACCGATAATGAAGAGTTCAGAACTGCGGCTGTATTAGACCGTGTAAATACAACCTGGAGCGCCTTGCAGGGAACTACGTTTTCGTGCGTGCAATGTCATAGCCATCCTTACGATCCAATTAAGCATGAAGAATATTACAAGTTTGCGGCTTTTTTTAACGATACAAGAGATGAAGATACCTGGGCTGATTATCCGTTGTATCGTTCTTATAATGATACACTGCAGCAACAAATAACCGAAGTAGTAAATTGGGTAAAACAAACTGCTTCGCAGCAACGCGCAACCGAAGTAGAGCAATTTTTAAAAGCATGGCAACCGGCTTACAACTCGCTCGTTTGCGACAGCTTTACCAACAGCGAACTAAATGATACAAAGTGGACAGCCTTCCGCAACAATGCTGTTTGCCGGTTAAAAAACGTTGACCTTACGGATAAAGATCATCTCATTTTTCGCTATGCCGGTTTGTCGGATGGCGGTATCTGGCAAATTCATTTGGATGATATAAATGGAGAAGTGATTGCTACCATTCCATTACTCAAAATAAAAGAGTATTGGAAGATTTCCGAAACAGATATCAAACCCGCAAGTGGTATTCACAATCTTATTTTTACTTATAAAAATTCTACTTTAAAAAAGCCAACCGACAATGGCGCCATGCTTGATTGGCTGTACTTTACACAAGCTTTTCCCGGCAAAAACAAAGTGGGTTATGCTGAAGCCAAAAATGAGTTTTGGAAACTTATAAATGCAGATGTTCCTACCACGCCGGTAATGATGGATAACCCTGCCGACATGCACCGCGCCTCTTATGTGTTTGAGCGGGGCAACTGGTTAACGAAGGGTGATAAAGTAGAGCCTGATGTGCCGCATTCGTTAAATGCGTTTCCGCACAATGCACCGCACAATCGGTTGGGCCTGGCATTATGGATGGTATCGCCGCAAAATCCATTAGCTGCACGAACAATGGTAAACCGTGTATGGCAACAATTGTTCGGAACCGGCCTGGCAGAAACGCTGGAAGATTTGGGAACGCAAGGTGTTGCCCCTACACATCCCGAACTGCTGGATTGGTTAAGTTATGATTTTATGACAAAAACGGCCTGGAGTATAAAAACACTCATCAAAAAAATGGTAATGAGCGCCACTTATCAGCAAAGTTCACTCCTAACAAAAGAGGCAAAACAAAAAGACCCTTTCAACCGTTGGTATGCACGTGGCGCAAGGGTTCGATTATCTGCGGAGCAAATCAGGGATCAGGCTCTTTGCATTGCAGATGTAATGAACGATAAAATGTATGGTCCGGGCGTGATGCCGTATCAGCCGCCGGGCATCTGGCAATCGCCCTGGAACAATGCTACCTGGATACAGAGTACCGGCGGCGAGCAATATCGAAGAGCCGTTTATACGTATTGGAAACGCTCCGCTGTATATCCTGCTATGGTTACGTTTGATGCTGCTTCGCGCGAAGTGTGCACGGTGCGAAGAATCAATACCAATACGCCTTTGCAGGCATTGAATACATTGAACGATAGCGCGTTTCTCGATCTTGCGCGGCACTTTGCTTATCGTATGCAAAACGAAGGAGGCAGCGATGTAGCGAAGCAAATTCAAAAAGGTTATTTTATCGCTACCTATCATAGCATTGATGCGAAAAGTTTGGCTTCCTTACTCAACTTGTATAATATCGCTTACCAGCAATTTAAAAGGGATAAAAACAAAGTTTGCGAAATGAACGGTGGTATGAATGAACATGCCAATGCAGAAACGGCGGCGCTTATGGTGGTGGCAAATGCGATATTGAATTTAGACGAAATAGTAACGAAAAGTTGACGGGGATTTGGGGAGATGGTTAAGATAAATGAGATTTAATAAGGTTATAAATTGTAACCTCAAAATACCAAAGCAAAACTTTTATGGCAAAAGCAAAAAATGCTGCAAACATAGTTTTAGTAGATGAAGTTGTAATGAATAAAATTTATATGATACGCAGGCAGAAAGTAATGCTGGATAGAGATTTGGCGGAATTGTATGGTGTGCAAACAAAAGTATTTAATCAAGCTGTTAAAAGGAATATAGAAAGATTTCCTGAAGACTTCATGTTTGAACTAACAAAGGAAGAATTAGAGAATTGGAGGTCACAATTTGTGACCTCCAATTCTTCACTAAAAATGAGTTTGCGGTACAAGCCTTTCGCTTTTACCGAACAAGGCGTTTCCATGCTATCAAGCGTTTTAAACAGTTCAATTGCCATATAGGTAAACATTCAAATCATCAGAATCTTTACAAAGATGAGAGAGTTGCTGCTGACGCATAAAGATATTCTTCTAAAACTCGAAAAATTTGAAAGAGAAATGATGGAAACAAAGCAGGACGTTGCTTTCATTTTTAAAACCTTAAAGCAGTTGTTGCAACCGCCTAATGAAAAGAGAAGAATGATTAGTTTTAAAAGCAGCGAAGAAAATGAGGCAAAAACAAAATCAGTTCATTCATTAAATTTCTCTTCTTATTGCAGAGAAGAGTTAGAGATAAGGTCATGACACAACAAGAACTACACAATCAACGGTTACTCCGAGAAGCGCAAAATGCTGCCATTCAAATGCACACACGCCGGCATTTTATTAAAGAAAGTGCCATGGGATTGGGCGCGTTGGCGCTGGGTGCATTGATGGGTTGCGGACGAAAATCATCATCAACACAAATCCTTTTCGATCCGGCGCATCCGTTGGCTCCGAAGCTGCCACCATTTCCCGGTAAGGCAAAGAGCATTATCTATCTGCACATGGCAGGCGCGCCTTCGCAGTTGGAATTGTTCGATTATAAACCTGAACTGGCAAAAATGGATGGACAATTGTGTCCGCCTTCTTTGCTTGAAGGAAAACGTTTTGCTTTTATTCGTGGTGTACCTAAAATGTTAGGACCACAGGCAAAGTTTGCACAGTATGGAGGGAGCGGCGCATGGGTAAGCGAGCACATGCCGCACTTAGCTTCTGTTGTAGATGAAATAAGCTTTTTAAAAGCCGTTACCACCGACCAGTTTAACCATGGTCCTGCGCAGTTGCTGGTACATACCGGCTCGCCGCGTTTGGGCCGCCCAAGCCTTGGAAGTTGGGTAACGTATGGCTTGGGAACAGAGAATGAAAACCTGCCAGGATTTGTGGTTCTAACGAGTGGTGGTAAAAATCCCGATGCGGGAAAAAGCGTATGGGGAAGCGGCTTTCTGCCAAGTGTGTACCAAGGTGTGCAATGCCGAAGCGAAGGCGATCCGGTGTTGTTTCTGAATGATCCTGATGGCATGAGCCGCGATTTGCGCAAAGCCAGCATTGATGCCATTAATGAAGTGAATGCACAGGAATACAAAGAATACAACGACCCAGAAATTCTATCGCGCATTTCGCAATATGAGATGGCTTATAAAATGCAGATCTCTGTGCCCGAAGTAATGAACATCAACAACGAACCGCAATACATTCATGATATGTATGGCACGCAGCCCGGCAAATCTTGTTTGGCAAACAACATTTTGTTAGCGCGAAAACTGGTGGAAAAAGGGGTACGTTTTGTACAGATTTTTGATTGGGGCTGGGATAGTCATGGTACCGATGCCAGCCTTGCCATTGATATTGGTTTTATCAATAAATGCCGTCATAGCGATAAAGCCGTAACGGCATTGCTTCTCGATTTAAAACAGCGCGGCTTACTGGATGAAACGCTGGTGATTTGGGGTGGCGAATTTGGCCGGACACCGATGATGGAAAACAGGGAAGGAAAACAAAATCCGTTTAAAGGAAGAGACCATCACACTGAAGCATTTACAATATGGATGGCAGGCGCCGGAATTAAAAAAGGCGGCAGCTATGGCGAAACAGATGAGATTGGTTATAGTACCATCAGTGGTAAGGTAGATACATTTGATGTACAGGCTACAATATTGAACCAGCTTGGGTTTGACCACGAAACATTTACTTACGATTTCCAGGGACGACCGTTCCGTTTAACGGATGTAAAAGGAAAAGTGATTGAGGAAATATTAGCGTGAAGTTATTAACCACATAGAATCATAGGAACATAGGAATACACACATAGTTTAGTTGCCATTTTAAACAGATATTTTAAAAATGAGTGAGAGAAAACGTAAGGCACCGCAAGCAGAATTTGTAAAATGGTTTGGACCATTGCTGGATGCTTTAAGGCAATTAGGCGGTTCTGGGAAACCAAAAGAAGTAGCAGAGCAAATCGCAAAAAATTTAAACATTCCAGATAAAGTACTTGAAGAAACTATGAAATCCGGTATTCTTCGATTTCAAAATCAAGTTGCATGGGCAAGACAATATTTGGTTTGGGAAAGATATTTAGATGATAATACTAGAGGAGTATGGACACTCACACCTTTAGGTTATCAAACATATTTAGATGAAAACAAAGCACGACAAATCTTTTTGAAGTGGGTTGACATTCATCAAAAAGCAAGAAAACAAAAAAGTGAGAATGAAGTCATAAAAGAACAAGAGGAGGAACAACCTGAAAGCATCGAACATACATATATTCCTACCCTTATTGAAGTTTTGCAAAGCGTTTCTCCAAGAGGTTTTGAAGACATATGTAAACGACTTTTAAGAGAGCATGGTTTTGAAAACGTTGAAGTAACTGGAAATTCTCATGATGGAGGAATTGATGGTTATGGCATCTTAGAACTAAATCCGTTTGTAAGTATGAAAGTATTATTTCAATGTAAAAGGTATAAAGGAACAGTATCAAGAGCGCAGGTTGGTGACTTTAGAAATGCAATGCTTGGTCGTGCAGAAAAAGGCATTATAATAACCACAGGAACATTTTCGATAGATGCAAAACGTGAAGCTTCAAGAGACGGTGCACCGCCAATTGAACTAATAGATGGTGAAAAGCTTGTTGAACTTTTTGAGGATAAACAATTAGGTGTGAGAAAGAAAACGATTTATGAAGTTGACTTGACTTTTTTCCAATCTTACCTTGATAAAAAGAAGAATGGTCAATAAAAAATATTTGTAATAATAAGGCTTAAGCGGATAGTAATCGAAGGTATTCTTATCAACTTCAATTGTGTAAATATTTTTAAAGAAGGGCAAAAAACTTTTGTCAATGATTTATTTGCCGTATTACCTAAAGAATAAACTATGTGTGTATTCCTATGTTTCTATGATTCTATGTGTTTCAAAAAATATCAACCATGCCACTAACCAGGAAAAAATTCATTCAAACCACAACCACTGCTTTGCTTTTATCTTCATTAAAATCATTCGCAGTACCGCAACCGATTCGCAACATGAACAACAACTTTAGCTTAATAGTTCTGGCTACCAATTGGGGCTTTGCCGGAACCATGGATGAATTTTGTGCAAAAGCAAAAGGGGCAGGATACGACGGCATCGAAAACTGGTGGCCGCTGCAAAAAAAAGATCAGGACGATTTGTTTTCGGCATTAAAAAAATACAACCTTGAAGTTGGCTTTTTAGTGCAGGACATGAAAGCGATTTTGGCCAGCATTTCACTTCTTTTAAAGCCATGATTAATGCAGCAGCAACCAATACAACACAACGTCCGTTGTACATCAATTGCCATTCGGGGAAGGATTATTTTTCTTATGAAGAAAACAAACAGATTGTTGATTATACGCTGCAACTGGCGAAGCAAACTGGTATAAAAATTTGCCACGAAACGCATCGCTCGCGCATGTTGTTTGCTGCGCCGGTGGCAAGAAAATTTATAGAAACCATTCCTGATCTGCGTGTTACGTTCGATGTATCGCATTGGTGCAATGTGAGCGAAACCTTGTTGCAGGATCAACAGCAAACTGTTGATATGACCTTGCAACGGGTTGATCATGTTCATGCACGCATTGGCCATCCTGAAGGTCCGCAGGTAAACGATCCGCGCGCACCGGAATGGAGTGACGCCGTAAAAGCACATTTTGCCTGGTGGGATAAAATTGTAGAACTGAAAAAACAAAAGGGCGAAACGCTTACGGTGCTTACCGAATTTGGTCCGCCCGATTACATGCCCACCTTGCCTTATACCCGCGAACCTTTGGCCGACCAATGGGCAATTAATGTGTATATGATGAAGTTGTGGAGAGAAAGATATTTATGAGCTACAAGCTGCGAGTTATGAGCTGTGAGCTACGAGCCAATACAAAATACAAATTCATAAACAACAAACTAAACAAGCATGAGAAATTTTAAGGAGTTAAAAATCTGGCAGAAGAGATTTGACATGACAGTTAAAATCATTTAGTTAACGGCTTCGTTTCCAAAAGAAGAAAGATTTGGCATCGGTTCTCAGATAACAAGGGCAGCCGTATCGGTTCCATCCAATATCGCAGAAGGAAGCAGCCGTTCGAGCTCAAAAGATTACCATCGTTTTGTTGAAATTTCTTTGGGATCAGCTTATGAATTGGAAACACAATTGCTGATTGCGAAAACAATGCGTTTTGCAGATGAAACTAAGCTTACTGAAATTTTATATAAGGTTGATGAAGAACAAATAATGCTTATTGCTTTTGCTAACAAACTTCAATAAATTTCTCCGCACTTTTAAAAGTTCGCAGCAAATCACGGCTCATAGCTTTCCTTATGTCTGAGTTTCTTGGTCATTTTCATCCTCTCATCGTTCATCTTCCCATTGGCATTTTGCTGATTGCTTTATTGCTGCAATGGCTGGCGCGAAAAGAAAAATACAAAGCGTTGCAACCCGCGGTGGCCGTGGCTTTGCTTGCCGGCGCTATCACTGCTTTGCTATCCTGTATAACAGGTTATATCTTATCAACCACAGATGACTACGATGCTACTTTAATATCGTATCACATGACGTCGGCCATTGTGCTAACGGTGGTGTCTTTTGTGTTGTATGTAAAAGAAAGGAACCCAAAATTTGATGTACCCAGAAACGCGCTGTCAATAGGTTTGTTTTTGCTGATAATTATAACTGGCCATTTGGGTGGTTCACTTACGCATGGTTCTGATTATCTTACAAAGCCATTGGCAAATATGTTTTCAAACGATAGCAGCGCATCACTTACCATCAAGCCAATTGCAAACGTACAGGAAGCCATAGTTTATACAGCGATGTTATCAAACCCATTTTGGCTACGCGGTGTTATTCCTGTCATGGTGCAACCAAACAAAAAGGCGGCTTGCGCATGGATGATAGTTTGAAGCTGATGAAAGGCGGAAAAGATGGAGTTGTAATTACAAAAGGCAACGCTGAAGGGAGCGAACTGGCGAAGCGGATCGCGCTATCGTTAGAAGACGATGACCACATGCCACCCAAAGAAAAACCGCAGCTTACTAAAGATCAGATTGCACTGCTGCATTGGTGGATTGACAACGGTGCCGATATGAATGCAAAAGTGAAAGACATAAAACAATCGCCCGACATCAAACAAAAATTACTCGCCCTGCAAAGGGTTGAAAAAAAGAAAGAAGAAGTAAACGATATTCCTGCTGCGCCGGTTGCGCCTGCGGATGAAAAAACAATAGATAAACTTCGTGAACAACACATTTTGGTAATGCCAGTTGCACAAGGCAATAATTACCTGATGGGAAGTTTTATAACCGATACAATTGTTACAAAAGAAAAGCTGATGCTGTTGCAACAATTAAGCAAACAGTTAGTGTGGCTAAAGCTCACTAATACGAATGTGAGTGATAGTTTAATGACCTACATCAGTAAATTAAACAACCTCACAAGATTGGATGTTTCCAACACTTCACTTACCGATGAAAGCATACAATTCATAACTTCTTTATCCCATTTGCAATACTTAAATCTGGTAAAAACAAACGTTACGGCAAAAGGTGTTTTATCATTGAAAAACAATCGGTCATTAACCTCTTTGTTTTTGTACAAAACCAAAATCAGCACATCGGATTATACACAATTAAAAATGGTATTTCCAAAAACAAACATTGATACCGGCGGTTATTTTGTGCCTACTTTACCTAGCGATACAACCGAAGTAAAAGTGGCAAAGAAAGAGAAGTAAGGACTACGTTGAAAAAATACTTTATCCTGATTGCTATGTCAAATTACAACACCCATAACGCCTGCCTTACTCCCTTTGCCTTACTTTTACAATTCAAACAAATACAATGGGAGAAGCATATATTGTAGCCGGTTTTCGCACGGCTGTTGCCAAATCAAAAAAAGGTGGATTTCGGTTCTATCGTCCCGACGATTTAGCGGTTGAAGTGATCAAAGGTTTGGTGGCTTCTCTTCCGCAATTAGAGGCAAAGCAAATAGATGATGTGATTGTTGGCAATGCTGTTCCCGAAGCCGAGCAGGGCCTGCAGTTTGGTCGCATCATTGCTGCCAAAGCGTTGGGCATTGATGTGCCCGGCATCACCATCAATCGGTACTGCGCAAGCGGCCTGGAAGCCATTGCAATGGCTACGGCAAAAATTCGTACCGGCATGGCAGATTGCATTGTTGCAGGCGGAACGGAAAGCATGAGTTTGGTGCCAACGGCGGGCTGGAAAACGGTGCCATCGTACGCCATTGCCAAAGATGAACCCGATTATTATTTGAGCATGGGCTTAACGGCGGAAGCAGTTGCCAAGGAATACAAAGTAAGCCGTGAAGAGCAGGATGAATTTTCTACGCGCTCTCATCAAAAAGCCGCAACGGCTTTGCAAAACGGTTATTTTAAAACGGGCATTTTACCCATCGCTGTAGAACAAATTTATGTAGATGAAAAGGGCAAGCGCAAAACAAAAAACTATACAGTTGATACCGATGAAGGTGTGCGGGCAGATACCACGCCGGAAATATTGGCAAAACTAAAACCTGCTTTTGCAGCCAATGGAAGCGTTACGGCTGGCAACTCATCGCAAACGAGCGATGGTGCTGCGTTTGTGATCGTCATGAGCGAAACATTAATCAATCAGTTGAACCTACAACCCATCGGCAGATTAGTGAATTGTGTAAGTGCCGGTGTGCATCCGCGTATTATGGGTATTGGGCCTGTAGCTGCGGTTCCAAAAGTGTTGAAAAGGGCGAACATGAATTTGGGAGATATAGAATTGATTGAATTGAATGAAGCGTTTGCTTCACAATCGGTAGCTATTATTCGCGAATTGGGTTTGAATCCAGATATTGTAAACATCAACGGTGGTGCCATTGCATTGGGGCATCCGCTTAGGCTGTACGGGTGCCAAGCTTACCATTCAGTTATTAAATGATATGAAGCGATTGAATAAGAAATACGGAATGGTAACGGCTTGTGTTGGCGGCGGGCAAGGCATTGCAGGTGTGATTGAGAATATTGGATGATGGGTATGTTTTTACATGAAAGCACAAACTTAAAAAGCAGAAGAATTGTTCATGTAGCTCGTTTGTTTTTAATTGAATTATTGTTTTAATAGTAAGTCTCGTTATCATCTTTACAAAATCTCATCAAATTCATCTTATGAAAACCATTCTTGTTCCGGTTGATTTTTCCGAACCTTCCAAATCTGCAGCGCGTTATGCCATTGCATTGGCTGAGCATTGGAATGCCGAAACAATCATTTTATACAACGCTTACCAGCAGCCAATTCCAGCCGATCCGCTGCTAACCGAGCCTACCATGAACGCAATGGAAGTGTACAATGTTTCGGACTTGGGTGATATAAGTCGCGAACACCTGCAACGCTTCAGAAGCGAATTGCAAAACGAAGTGTCCGGCTCGTTGCAGATTCAGGTAATGGGTGAGTTTAATGATTTGATTGATGGCATAGAAGAAGTTGTTTCTTCGCAACCCATTGACATGGTAATAACCGGCATTACTGTGGGTGATAAAATAACTGAAACATTGGTTGGCAGCCGTGCATTAGACATTGCAAAGCGCATTACAACACCGGTGCTTATTGTGCCGCATGAAGCTGTTTACCAGCCTGTGCAAAATATTTTATTCGCCTGCGATTACAAACAAGTGGCAAAAACAACACCCGTAAAACCGATTGAAACAATTGTGCGCGAAACCAAAGCGCAACTGCATGTTTTGCATGTGGCTGAACCGGTTAAAAAAGCAACAGACTTTGATAATGAAGTGGCAACGCTGAAAACTATATTGCAACCGACATCGCCACAATTTCATGTTGTGCAAAGTGCGGATTTTGCCGACGCTATCAATACTTTCATTACGCAAAACAACATCCAGCTTTTAATTGCCATTCCAAAAAAGCACGGCTTTTTCGAAGGCTTGTTTCGTAAGAGTCATGTGAAGACGCTGGCATTTCACACACATGTTCCCCTGTTGTTAGTTCATGAGGGAAAAACTGTGAGTTATTAGCTATGAGCTGCGAACTACAGGCGATTACCAATAGATTTGTTTTTGCACTAAAATCTCAATACTCGCAACTCATAGCTAACAGCTCGTAGCTTGTTGCTTTCATGGCATTATCCTTGCTTTTTTGCATAAAAACAAACTATGACTTATTCTAATTTCATTCAAAGTCCTGATAAAGCGTTATGTCATTTGTTTCTGCACTGTTGCTATAAAGATGGAGTTTTTAACGAAGCTGAATTGGATGCCCTATCTACCAAATTTGCCCAGTTGCGGATGAACAATGATCTGAATTTTAAAGATGAATTGATTGCTTATAAATCGTACCGCGGAAGCATTGGCGATGAAAGGCAATATGTTCAGGATTTGATTTCGCAAATCAACCCGACAAGCGAGCTGGCTTTGTTTTCTTACTGCATTGAATTGGGACTAAGCGATTCCTCACTTGACTTTTTAGAGAAAGACTTGATTGATACGGTTGGCGATGTTTTGGGGATTGAAAAAGACGAACAGGAAACCATTCAAAAGCTGATGATACAACGGCAATTAGTAACAGAAAATAAATTCTTTTAGAGATAAAAAACGTGCAAAAACAAAGAGCCAACAGATGTTTGTTTTGTTGGCTCTTTGTTTTTTCCGCATTTTACAAAGCATCAGTGTGGCTTTGTATTTATTAAGATATTCTACTTTTTACTAAAGCTTTTCAGCAGTTCATCTTTCGATACCACTTTTACTTTTGTGCCATTTTTTAAATCTTTATTCACCACATCATAAGGCCCGGTAATTACTTTCTCATCAGCTTTTAAACCTTGTGTAATTTCAATAAAATTCAAATCCTGAATGCCGGTTTTTACTACGGCCTGTTTTACAGTTCCATCAGACTGCAATACAAACACCACTTCGTTTGCATCACCGCTGGTGGTTGCATCGTCGTTGTTGTTATTGTTTTGATTGTTGTTATTCGGACCATTATCAGCAGTTGATTTCTGTGTAGGATTATTGCTTGTATCGCGCGTGGTTACTGCATTCAGCGGAACACTTAATACATTAGCATGGGTGCGTGTTTGAATGTCGGCACTGCCGGTCATATTCGGGCGAAACGGAAAAGGTAAACCCTTGCGAAGCAAGTCGCGATAGCTGTCGGGCAACAAACGGATGTGTACCTGGTAATTGGTAACACTTGTAGTGCTTGAAGAGCTTGAAGTTGTACTCGAACTAGAAGAAGGATTGGCAATTTTATAAACAATGCCTTTAAATTTCCGCTGGTTATAAGCATCTACTTCCACTAAGGCGCTATCGCCCAATTTTACTTTCGGTATATCGTTCTCGCTAACATCAACCTGTACTTCGATGCTGTTTAAATCGGCAATGCGCATCATTTCTGTACCCACATTAAAGCTATTGCCGGCAACACGTTCACCTTTTTTTACCGATAACAAACTGATTACTCCACCCATAGGTGCGATAATGGTGGTTTTGCCCAAATTTTTAGCGGCAGCCGTAAGGTTAGACGCTGCACTTTTCACAGCAGCTTTGTTGGCATCAATGGCAGCTAACTGCCGCGCTGTAATTGGCTTGCGCCGACAGATAAGCCTGTTGTGCGGTTTCAAATTCGGCTTGCGAAATCACTTTGTCGTCGCGCAATTGTTTTTGCCGGTTATAAGCGGCTGTGGTTTGGTCAACGGTGGCTTTTAATGCACCCAGTTGCGCCTGCGAATTAGATACCTGCGCCTGTGCCTGCGATTCCTGTGCAGCGGCCTGGTCGCGCTGCGATGTATAAATATCAGCGTAAATGCGAGCCAGCACCTGGCCTTTTGTTACGGTATCGCCTTCAGCAACATTCAACTCAACTATTTCACCCGAAATGTCGGGCGTTATTTTTACTTCTACTTCGGGATATACTTTACCACTGGCATTAACGGTTTCAATAATGGTGCGGTCGGCGGCTTTTTCGGCGGTTACTTTTGTGCCTTCATCTTTGCCAATCGCGCCGGTGGCTTTCAGCACAATAAAAACAACAATTACTATAACCAAAATACCGATAATCCATTTTAATGACTTGCTCATAGCAACAGGTTTCTTTGAATAATGTAAAATGAAATAAAATTAAAGTTGCACCGCGCCGTATCTGTAATATTCCAACAGCTTGATGCGAAAAATATAATCGTAACGCGAAGCAGCTAAGTTAAACCGCGCAGTAGCTAAATTGTTTTGAACAATAAGATAATCGCTGGTAGAAAGAATGCCGATTTGATAGCGCTTGCGTGAAAGCTCATTGGCGTATTCAGCGTAAATGGCTGCTTTTTGATTCGCACTAAATTTCTGTATGGAAGCTTCAGCATTGGCGCGGGCTGTGTAAATATTTTGCTGCAAGGTTTGGTTGTCTAAAGCAAGCTGCAGCTTTGCACTTTCCAGGTTGATTTTAGCGCGTTGGTAATTAACGCGCAATTGTTTTCCATTAAAGATTGGAACATTCAATTGCAAGCCAATGGCTTCTCCCAACTGTATGTTGCCTACTTGCTTCCAGTAAGGTATTGTGCTCAATGAAGTGTTATAAATGGGTGTTTGCGCCACCACCGGATAGTCAGCGCCATTTACTTTTGCAGCAGCAATGGTATCTGACCTGAAACCCTGAAAAACAGTATTGGGTGTTTGGTAAGCATTGGAATATCGTGTATTCAACTGGCCAAACAGAGATAAGGTAGGATACATGGCAGCCTTATTAGCTTTGATGCTGTATTCGTTAGATGCAATTCGTAACGAATCTACCCGTTGCAAGGGCTGCGTGGTAGAAGCGATCTGGTACAGTACATCGGGTTCTAAATCGCTTAACCGTGGCAATGGTATTTTATCAACATCCGGAATACTTGCTTCAAAAGGCTCGCGTGCATCCAGGTTTAACAACGCAATCAACTGCAAGCGGTTTTGCTCTTTTGTACTTACAGCAGTTATGTACGTGCTGCTATCAGTTGCCAGTTGCGATTCTAATTGCGCTGCATTCAGTTCGGGCATACTACCTGCCTCCACCTGCTTGCGGGTAAGCACAACCTGCGAATCGGTTAAGCCAATTTGTGCTTTGGCAATATTAATCTGCTCCATCGAAAGCAACAGTTGCAGGTAAGCTGCCACTACATTCAGCGATATATCATTCTTTACACGGCTAATGTCCAACCGGCCTGCTTCTTCGGCAAACTCGGCTGATTTTACATTATTTTTTATACTGAACCAATTGAATAAAGTAATGCCCGTTTGCAAACTATAATTTTGAAAAAAGATTTGCTGGTTGATGAATTGGTTGGTGGCTGGGTTGATGGTTCTGCCGAACTGATAACCGGCCTGGGTATTAAAACCTAAGGTTGGAATAACAGCACCTCTTGCCAGTTCGGTTTGCAAGGCTGTAAGGCGCGACTGCACATCGCTTTGCCGCACCGAAATGTTGTGCTGAACAGCATAATCAACGCATCGCTGCAAATCCCATTTATTATCATTTTGTGCAAAAACAAAAAAAGGCAGTAAAAAAAGGGAAAACAGAAAAAGAGGCTTTCTCATAAAACAAAAATAGAAGGTCGCAAATTGTAACCGAACGAAAATACACGAACGGAAATTATTTTCAGAAAAACAGCGGTTGCAAAGTAATGTTATTATTCATAAGCGGATGGCATTAAGCTTCTTTTTTGATTTATGCTATTTTTATTTTCGTGCCTGTTATCAATGAAAAAGTATCACGTCATACTCCTTTTGTTACTGCTTTTGATTGGCGGCAGCAATTTTATTTTTATTGATAAAAACAAAAGCACCACAACGCCACTCTCTTTTGTTATTCCTGATGGATGGCCGAAGCCTGCTTACGATTTCTCAAAAAACGCGATAACGAAAGAAGGTTTTGAATTGGGCAGAAAATTATTTTATGATGGACGGTTAAGTAAAGATGGCAACTTTCCGTGCGCAAGCTGTCATCAGCAGTTTGCCGCTTTTGCCACTTACGATCATCCGCTAAGTCATGGTTACAACAATTCGTTTACGGTGCGCAATGCACTTCCTCTTTTCAATCTTGCCTGGCAAAAAGAATTTATGTACGATGGTGGTGTAAACCATTTGGATGTGCAACCTCTTGTGCCCATCACCGCCGATAACGAAATGCACGAAGTGATAGATTCTATCATTGCCAAACTGAAGCAGGACAAGGAGTATAGGCAACTTTTCAAAGGTGCGTTTGGCAGCGAACTCATCAACACACAACGTATCACAAAAGCATTAAGCCAGTTTTTGGTAATGATGGTAAGCGCTAATTCTTATTATGATAAAGTGAAACGCGGTGAAACTAAGTTCACATTATCGCAGCAATTGGGTTATGATATTTTTAAACAAAAATGCGCCGCCTGCCACACAGAACCTTTGTTCACGGACTTAAGTTATCGCAACGTAGGCTTACCAGTTGATAGTATGTTGAACGATTCCGGACGAATGCACATTACACGCTTCCCGTTCGATTCATTAAAGTTTAAAGTGCCTTCTTTGCGCAACGTAATGGTTACAGCTCCTTACGAACATGACGGGCGTTTTTTTAGCGTTGTTGGATGTGATGAACCATTATCGCAATGATGTTGTTGACGGGCCAACTACCGATCCACTGGTTAAAAACATGAAGCTATCCAATTTTGAAATTGGCCAGTTGACTTCATTTTTATACACGCTTACCGATACATCTTTTTTAAAAGATCCGCGCTTTGCACCGCCGGGATTGAACAGAACATTGGATGCACCGTTGCAGGACATTCATCTATTTCAGCCACGAAGGAATTAAGATTCAAAAAATCGGCAAAACCAAAACTTAGCGTCTCCACATTTTAGCGGTTAACAACGAATTTACAAATTCCTTTAAAAAAATCTGCTATATCATTCGGCTAATCAAACTATAAGTTATACTTTTGCAGCCCTAATTTTAGAAATTATGTTTGCAGTTGTAAAAATAGCCGGTCAGCAATTCAGAGTGCAGGAAGGCGATAGCTTGTTTGTTCCGCACATTGCCGGCAACAAAGGCGATACCGTTGAATTTAACGATGTGTTGCTAACCAGCAATGATAACAACCTTACACTTGGCGCAGATTTAAAAGCCGTTGTAAAAGCTGAAATTGTAAGTGACCTTGTGAAAGGCGATAAAGTAATTGCTTTTAAAATGAAGCGTAGAAAAGGTTTCCGTAAAAAGCACGGTCATCGCACGCATTACACGCAAATCAAGATCAGCAGCATTGTATAGTCTTTTCAATTAACGATATTCAATTCAAAATATTCAATCATTTTTATGGCACATAAAAAAGGCGAAGGCTCGGTAAAGAATGGCCGCGACAGCAACAGCAAACGCTTAGGTGTGAAGATATTTGGCGGTCAGCCTGCCATCGCCGGCAACATCATTGTTCGTCAGCGTGGCACACAATTTCATCCTGGTAAAAACGTAGGCGTTGGCAGAGACTTTACTTTGTTTGCCTTGCAGGATGGCATTGTTGAATTCAGAAAAACAAGAGATAACAAAACAACCATCTCTGTTACTGAAGCTGAAGCAACCGCTTAAGCAGATTTTAATTTTTGCAGTTGGCATAATGTATGTACTTTTGATGGCATATTTACTAACCATTAAATTGTATTATTATGGCAACTGCAAAAAAAGCAGCTACTAAAAAAGCTGCAACTGCAAAGAAGGCTGCACCTAAAAAAGCAGCTACCGCTAAAAAAGCTGCAACAGCAAAAAAAGCAGCCGCTCCTAAAAAAGCTGCCACTGCAAAAAAAGTAGCAGTGAAAAAAGCAGCCGCTCCTAAAAAGGCAGCCGCTAAAAAAGCAGCTAAGTAATCAGAGGTTATTCTTACTTTACTTACATGAAGCTCCGGTTTTTATCGGGGCTTTTTTATTTGCAGATCCTTTTATGGTTCGCATATAGAGAAAAGAGTTTACGAAGAGTATTATTCTTCTCCGTTTCCCTGTTCTCTTTGTGAGAACCATATAATTTTATTTAAACGAAGCCCATACAATTGAAAACCATAGAATCTGCACAATCTGATGAGATACAAGTTTTCAAATTGAAGAACAGCTTATTATCTCCTCAGCAAAATCATTGTTCTTTTCTTTCTACTTTCACAACATGGATAACGCAACGATTGCACACAATTTTTCGATGCTTGCCAAAGTAATGGACATTCATGGCGAGAATAGCTTTAAAACCAAATCTTACTCCAGCGCGGCTTTCACCATTGATAAGCTGCCGGTTGAGCTGAGCGATTTATCAGAAGAAAAAATACATGCGCTGCCCGGAATCGGGGATGCCATTGCAAAAAAAATAATGACGCAATTGCAAACCGGCGAGCTGCCCCTGTTGAATGAATACCTCGAAAAAACACCGATGGGTGTGATGGAAATGCTGAACATAAAAGGAATAGGCGCTAAAAAAATAGCAACGATATGGAAGGAGTTGGGCATTGAAGATTTGGGTGAGTTGCTCTATGCCTGCAACGAAAACCGATTGCTGCTGTACAAAGGCTTCGGCGCAAAAACACAGCAAAACATAAAGGAAGCTATCGAGTTTTATTTGCGCAATAAAGGCAGTTATCTGTATGCTGAAATTTGTGAGTATGCAAGTAGCCTGGAGAAAGAATTACAAGCTCAATTTCCTAATGAACAAACATCGCTTACCGGCAGTTTAAAACAACATAATGAGATTGTTGAAAAGATAGAACTGGTAACAACAGTTCCGGCTACCAATATTCATTCATACTTTACAAAGAAGGGTTTTGCAAAAGAAGAAGAAAGGGATGATGAAGCAATGTACAAAAGCGAAGACAATGTAAGAGTGCAACTTCATTTTGCGGCAAAAACAAACTTTGTTACAAAGCTCTTTATCACCAGCAGCAGCGATGAATTTATCAAAGCATGGCAACAACAATTTTCATTACAGGATTCTTACAACAACGAAGAAGAAATCTTTGCAAAAACAAACCTCTCTTTTGTTCCTGCTTACCTGCGTGAAAGTGCCGACATTATTGAAGCAGCCAAAAAGCATCAGCTACCAAAAGTGATTGAAGTGAATGATATAACCAGCATCATTCACTCGCACAGCAAATGGAGCGATGGCAACAATACCATTGCCGAAATGGCAAATGCAGCAAAGGGAAAAGGTTTGCAATATTTAGTATTGAGCGACCACTCGCAGGCTGCATTTTATGCCAATGGCTTAACAGAAGAACGCTTGCTTGCACAACACAAAGAGATTGATGAACTGAATAAAAAACTGGCTCCTTTTGTTATCTTTAAAAGCATTGAAAGTGATATTTTAAATGATGGCAGTTTAGATTATCCTGATGAAGTATTGGCTCAATTTGATGTGGTGATTGCATCGGTTCATTCCAATTTAAAGATGAGCGAAGACAAAGCCATGAATCGCTTGTTGACTGCCATCGAAAATCCTTATACAAACATTCTTGGACACATGACAGGCAGGTTGTTGTTAAGCCGCAAAGGATACCCTGTAGATCATAAAATAATTATTGATGCCTGTGTTGCCAACGATGTTGTGATTGAGTTGAATGCAAACCCTCACCGGCTTGATATTGACTGGCGTTATTTGCGTTATGCCTTAGACAAAGGTGTAATTACTTCCATCAATCCTGATGCGCATTCGATTGGCGGTTTTGACGATATAAAATACGGCGTGCTGGTAGCACAAAAAGCAGGCGTTACCAAAGAGCAAAATCTGAGCAGCTTTAGTTTAAAAGAGTTTGAAAATTTTATAGAAAGGCAAAAGAAGAAAAGGCGATAAAAAGGGGATTTTATTTTTTGTAATTTTACGAAACAAGCATAACAATATGGATACTGTATTGATAGAAATTAAAGATGACAGAGCGTATCAGTTGCTGCAAAATCTTGAAGAACAGAACGTCATCAAAGTTTTAACTAATGACATAAAAAGTAATCGTAAAAAGAATGCTTCAGCATTTCGAGGTGCTTTACAACTTACAGAAGAACAGTACAATGATTTTCAGAAATACATACATGAAATACAGTAGTGTCTCAGTTTGAAAATACAGTGTCCCGCAGATGACGCAAATAACCGCAGATTGGTATAGAATATCTGCGCAAATCAGCGAAATCTGCGGGACAAATTCAAAGTGATACACTACCGATAAATGGGATTGGATATAAAATGAGTTTAATTGAATATTATTGTAAAAACAAACTTCTTACTTCATCCCAAGCCACAAATCCTTAATATCCTGTCAATCCAGTTCAGACAATCTTCCTCGTTAATCTTCCATAAATTCATCCAACTCACGTCTTTCTTTCTTCGTAGGTCGCCCAATTTTACTTTGCCGTTTGCCGGTATAAAAAGAAGTCGTCTGTACTTTTTGATCCAGTTCTTCAATAGGCGTAAGATCCAAATAAAAGTTGACGGCTTCACTGAATTGCACCCGATGATCGAGCAGGCCGGTTACTTTAATAATCCATTTCCGCGCTTCTGTTTTTACTTCATATTCATCGCCAATAACCACTGCCTTTGCAGCTTTCAGCGAGGCGCCGTTTTGTTTTACTTTGCCTCTTTCACACGCATCTGATGCTAAGGTTCGCGTTTTAAACAAACGGATTGACCATAAGTATTTATCAATCCGCAGCTTTTCTTTTTTCTCACTCATAACATCAAAAATAAAAAGGAAAATTACAAGGAACAAGAGACAAGGTTCAAGGAACAAAATGACAAGAATCAAGAAAGAAAGTGATGATTTGTTTTTGTTCATTTTATAAATACGGAATGATGTATAACATCAAACTCATTATTCCGGCTACAACAAAAGCAGATTTGATTACTTCTACCTCTTTTATTCAACAGAACTTTGCATCATAAAAAATGAAAAATGAAAATTGTAGTAACAGGCTCATTGGGGCATATCAGCAAACCACTCACAGAAGAACTGGTGCAAAAAGGTAATGATGTTGTGGTGATCAGCAGTAACCCTCAAAAGCAAAACGACATTGAAGCGTTGGGCGCTACGGCTGCTATCGGCACAGTTGAAGATGTTGATTTTCTTACATCAACTTTTAAGGGTGCAGATGCCGTATATTGTATGCTTCCGCCGGGCAACTTCCACGATAAGAATTTTGATATCATGGCATTTTCCCGAAACATCGCTAACAATTATGTACAAGCCATTTTGCAATCAGGCGTAAAACACGTGGTTCATCTCAGCAGCATTGGTGCGCACACCGATAAAGGAAATGGTCTTCTTGCTTTTCATTATCTTATCGAAACCATTTTACAGGAATTACCGTCAAACGTAGCCATTACAACCATGCGTCCTGTTGCTTTCTATTATAATTTATATGCGTTTACAAACCTGATAAAGACGCAGGATATGATGGCATCCAATTATGGTTCGGATGATAAAGTGCCCTGGGTGTCGCCTGTAGATATTGCGGCTGCCGTTGCAGAAGAATTGACAGCACTGCAGCAAGGAAGAAAAGTGCGCTATGTGGCAAGTGATGAACCTGCCTGCAACGAAATTGCAAGTACCTTAGGTGCTGCTATTGGCAAGCCTCATTTGAAATGGATAACCATTTCTAATGAACAAATGCAAAGCGGTATGGAAGCAGCCGGAATGAATCCAAGCATTGCTGCGGGTTTGGTTGAAATGAATGCAGCGATGCACAGCGGTGAATTGTTTGAAGATTATTACCGCAACAAACCAACGTTTGGAAAAATAAAAATTACCGATTTTGCAAAAGAGTTTGCGGCTGTTTATAATCAATAATAATTATAACCGAATATGGGAAGCATACAACCTTACAGGATTACAACCATTAGCCAGTATCATCAGGTGTTGGGGCTTCCCAAACCGGAGCATCCGTTAATTAGTGTAGTTCATCTTGACTCTATTGCGCAGCCGTTGGGCGATCCGCCCATAAGTTTGGTGTTTGATTTTTATTCCATCTCTTTGAAACGGGATTTTGGCGCCAAAATCAAATACGGTCAGCAGCAATATGATTTTGATGAAGGCATTATGTTTTTTATATCGCCCGGCCAGGTTTTCGGAATTGAGGTTGAAAAAAATACAGATCTGAAACGGTCGGGATGGATGTTGCTTATCCATCCCGATTTTTTATGGAATACAACTTTAGCGAAAGGAATAAAGCAGTACGGATTTTTTGATTATTCGGTGCATGAAGCTC
Source organism: uncultured Chitinophagaceae bacterium (assembly GCA_963847085.1). Taxonomy (GTDB): domain Bacteria; phylum Bacteroidota; class Bacteroidia; order Chitinophagales; family Chitinophagaceae; genus Ilyomonas. The sequence continues at coordinate 228,433 of CAWJYO010000007.1, forward strand.
TATTTTTATCGGAGCGGGAAGAAGCAACCATTATCGGCATGATGCAAAATATGGAAGGGGAATATCGCTCCAACATTGATAAATTCAGCCAGGATATTATCATCGCACAATTGGAATTGTTGCTCACTTATGCCGACAGGTTTTATCATCGCCAGTTCATCACCAGAAAAATAACCAACCATAAAATTCTGAACCGGCTGGAAGATGTATTGACTGATTATTTTAACAGCGATGCGTTGGCAAAAGAAGGGTTGCCTACCGTACAATGGATTGCCGAAACGCTACATCTATCACCCACTTATTTAAGCAGTTTGCTGAAAGTGGTAACCGGCCAAAGCACACAACAACATATTCACGACAAACTCATCCAAAAGGCAAAAGAAAAACTATCTACCACCGGTTTAACGGTAAGTGAAATTGCTTATGAACTGGGCTTTGAGCATCCGCAATCGTTCAGTAAATTGTTCAAAACAAAAACGGCCCTTTCGCCTTTGGAATTTCGGCAGTCGTTCAATTAAGAAAGCTATTTCCGCTAACAAGAATTTGAAACCCGCCCTTTGTTTTTGTATGTTTTCTGAGACATGGATATTGTTTCTTGTAACTTACCTCTTGTATCTTCTACCTTATAAAGTAATTTGTAACTTCATTCGTCTTCACCAAAAAGCTTGGAAGCAGCCGCGCACATATCAATGCCAGAAACAAAAGGCCAACATATTACAGCCACCATTCAGGAATATGGCAAACGGCTGTTCGGTTTTATACGCGGTAAAGTGGCCACGGATGAAGATGCGGAAGATATTTTGCAGGATGTCTGGTACCAGTTAAGCAATGCTGTGAACATTGAAGAGATTGAGCAAATGAGCGGCTGGCTGCACCGCGTGGCCCGCAATAAAATTACCGACAGCTACCGTAAAAAGAAACCCGAACTGCTCGACGATTTTGCGTATGAAGGGGAAGACGGCGAGTTTGGTTTTGCCGATATTTTGTTACTCGATTCAAGCGACCCCGAAACGCGTTACATCAGGGATTTGTTTTGGGAAGAATTGTTTGCCGCTTTGGATGAATTGCCGCAAAACCAAAAAGATGTTTTTGTGCAAAACGAATTAGAAAATAAAACGCTTCAGCAAATTGCCGATGCGGCGAATGAAAACATAAAAACCATTATTTCGCGGAAAGGTTATGCCGTAAAACATTTGCGCAAGCGGCTGCAAATGGTGTACGATGAACTCATCAACTATTAAGAAAAAGCGTATGTACAACAAACGATTCAGAGGAAGAGGAAAATTTTTATTCGCTTTCTTTTTTCCCATTTTATGGCTGTTGCTAAGTGCAGTTGTCATGTGGCTTTGGAATGCGATATTGCCTTCCCTGCTTCACACCAGCACCATTACTTACTGGCAATCGGTAGGCTTGTTGTTGTTGTGTCGCATTTTGTTTGGCGGCTTTCGTTTTAATCCCTCCGGTAATAAGCCTCGTTTTGGCAACCGTTGGGAAGATATGCGGGAAAAATGGAAGGGAATGAGCCATGAGGAACGCCTGAAATTCAGAACTGAAATGAGGAATCGTTGCAAGCCGAAGGAGGGGGAGAGACCGGAAGAGAAGGAATAATGGTCGTCAAATTGGAACAACAATTTGTATACATAGCTGAAGTAATAACGTTGCGTTACACTTGCATAAAAATCCATGTCAGCTAAGTTGCTTATAAATCCAAAACTATTTTTAAATTTTCCTTGAGCTCGATCACCTGCTCTTTAGTTAATTTGCCAAGTTTTTTTATAAATCGCTTGTTATCTATTGCCCGTGGTTGATCAACCAAAACGTCGCTTAATTTTGGCAGTTGTGCTTTTTTAAGATGAATTCTCAAAATTTCAGCTTCAGGTTTCACATTCGTTGTTATCGGGCATACAATTGTTGATAAATGTGTCTCATTCAATAAATCGGTTTGAATGATTACTACTGGTCTTGTTTTGCCAGGTTCAGTTCCGACCGTTGGATTTAAATCTGCTAGCCAGATGTCGTACTGCTTATATTTCATCGGCAAACTTTTCGAATTCTGCCAACACTTCAGATGAACTCCGGGCTACAAGTTTGCTTTCCTTCGCAAGTTTCTTTTTTAAAACTTGTCTCTTATTAAACTGGTTGTAGAGATTAATTGCCTCGTTGATATAACGATTCCGGGCAAGTTTCAACTCCGAAACAACCTTCTCAGTTTCTTCAAAAACAGAATCATCAAGTTTGAGGGAAAGAGTTTTCATAATCTTAGTTTTTACAAAGGTATATACGAATGGTATATACTAAAAATCTATAAGGGCTTTCGCGTCACAGCTAACGTTGAACGGTTTTCTGCTGTGCTTCTTTGTGAAACTATAAACCTCTTTTTGAGTTTAACCATTCTGCACCATTCCATAAAACTTCATAAGAACCAACTGCATTAATCTCATATTTTGAATTGTCAACTTGAACAATCGTCAATAGTCTTTTACCAAATAAACTTTGCAACCTTGAATTACGAGCAAAAATGTCAAGCAAACTATGAGCAAGGTCTTTGTCAACAATTTGAAAATGTCGAAAGCAAACAACAAGTCCAGTCTCATTAATTTCAAGCTCAGAAAGACAATCATTCAAAGCATTCAAATTTTGTCCGTAATAGTCTGGAAAGCCAAGTTGCTTTTTGAGGTCTTGGTGAATTTGATTATCATCTGTCCACTTTATGCAGTCAAAGTCAACAATGTTGTATTTATATTTTTTAAACCAGTCAAGGTCTTTGTTTAAAATACTTTGTTGCCAGTATAAACTTGCCCAGCCGTTTTGTAAGATTTGCCAGTCAAGTCTTTGCCATTCATCAGGATTGTTTTCAAAAACTGCCATAAGGTTTTTGGTTTGTCAGCGCATAGCACACAACGTGTTGAATTAAATGGCAATAGTTTTTAATTAAGTTATTTGAGATGAGAAACAATCTTGCTGTTTGGTCAAGCGAACATTTCTTCTTGAAAGCATCACTAATGTAATAAAATGAATTCATCATGTTCCGGCAGAATAAAAGAACAAGCAGATTTGGTTTCCAATAGAGATTTAAACTTAAAAAAATCTAAATACCTCCAAAGTATAACTTCTGTATTTAATGATAAATAATTTTTGTGATTGTAAATTGGCATGGTCAATTAAAAAATTATACAGTCTTCAAATATACGCAACTCTACAATTTCGATTGCGCAAATACAACCATATGAAGCTGTATTTACGCAATGATCTTTTTTCAAAAATAAAAATAGTACGCTCAACCATTCATAAAGTAAAATCCATTCTTCTCCGTCTTCTCTTGTATAAATGAATTACAATGAGAATTTTTAGAGCGATCATCGCCGGAATATTAGGAGGAGCGGCGTTGTTCTTTTTGCCCTTTTTTATCCTCCGTTTGTTTTTGTTCATTTTATTCATCTCACTTGCCATTCGATTAATTGTTGGTGTTGGCTTTGGCCGACGAGGTAGCTACTGGCGCGGGCGCGGATTCAATCCCCAATTTGTTGATAAAATCCGCAGCATGAGTGATGAAGAATACAACAACTTCAAACAAAAATTTTCGTACGGTTGTGGCAGAAGAGATTGGTTTGATAGTGAAAGAACTGCCGGAGCAACAACAGAAAAACAATCATCTTAAAAACAAACAACCATGAGACGAGGAAGATATTTTTTTATCGCTTTTTTATCAGCGCGCCGTTACATTCGGATGCTTAACGGCTTTTGTAAATCCAAAATACAGCGGTATGCGATACGGCTGGGGACCGCACTGGGGCTGGCATCGCGGCTATTACGACAGATACAATCCGTATTGGAATTACCCGCCGCCCTACTCCTATCCTGATAGCGGGCAGCATTATTATCCGCAGCCTAAAAATTCACCAAATCAGTAATCAATAAAACAAAAGTATATGTACGGAAAATGGAACACGGCAGGCAATCATCCTGCTTTTGCAAAACATCGTCATCCCTTTGGAAGACACGGCTGGGCGCCCGCATTTCGCCGCCCGAAATACAATGTGCCGGTAAACATTGCCGAAACCGAAACGGGCTTTGAAGTGTATGTGTATGCACTCGGCTTCGACAAGGAAAACATCAAAATTTCGGTGGTTGAAGGAATGCTCAACATCAGCGGCACACGCACGGTAGACGAAAATGCGCTGCCCAATTTTATCAGCCAGGAATATCCCATCAAATCGTTTGAAAGGGTAGTGCAGTTGAGCGAAAAGGTGGATACAAATGGCATTTCTGCACGGCAGGAAAATGGTGTATTAATCATTACTTTACCCAAAACCGCCGAAGCACAACAACCGGCGCAGGAAGTAAAGATTGATTGAGCTTTTTAGAACACAAATGCAACAAAAACAAAAGGTTCACGAAGATAATTTTTCGTGAACCTTTTGTTTTTGCGTCTTTGCGAGGAACGAAGCAATCTGTGGATTTGTGATTTTAGATTTATGATTTGTGAATGCTATTGATAGAACTGTTTAATTTTTTCAAACAGTATTATTCACGAAGATCAGATTGCTTCGAACCCCGCATTGCAACTGCAAACACTTTCATTCACAAATTTAGAATCATAAATCCAATCGAAAATCACCAATCGCCGTTACTTTCGCCGCATGTTAGCGCACTCTCACGAATATTTTATGTATCATGCTTTGCGCGAAGCACAAAATGCGTTTGATGCTGATGAAGTGCCGGTGGGTGCGGTAATCGTAATGAAAAATAAAATTGTTGCGCGGGCTTACAACCAGGTTGAATTATTAAAAGATCCAACGGCTCATGCCGAAGTGCTTTGCATAACGGCAGCGTGTCATTTGTTGGGCGCAAAATATTTACCCGATGCTACTTTGTATGTAACTGTTGAGCCGTGCCTCATGTGCTGCGGCGCCCTGTATTGGAGCAAAATCGGGCAGGTGGTGTACGGAGCAAAAGACGAGAAGAACGGTTATGAGCGAATTATAAAAGATACGTTTCCTTTTCATCCAAAAACAAAACTGGTTGCCGGAATTTTGGCAGAAGAAAGTGCAGAGCTAATAACAAGCTTCTTTAAACTGCGGCGGAAGTAAAATATTCTGCTGCGTTTGGTTTTACAATAAAAAGTTATTATTTCTGTTAATTAAACCTTAGATCGAATTTGCTTTTGCACACTTTGTTTATTCAGTTTATTTCGTTCAAATTTGCACCGCTATCCAAACAATAACGATTTACAAAATTTTTTATCCCAATAATATAAATGGCACTGTTTAATTTTTTTACCCAGGAAATAGCAATGGACTTGGGTACGGCAAATACTCTGATTATTCATAACGAAGAAATAGTAGTAAACGAACCTTCAATTGTTGCACTGAACCGAAACAATCCCAAAGAAGTTTTAGCAGTAGGCAAGCGTGCCTTACTGATGCACGAAAAAACGCATGAAAGCATTCGCACTGTTCGCCCGCTGAAAGATGGCGTAATTGCCGATTTCAATGCGGCGGAACTGATGATACGGGAAATGATAAAAATGATTTACCCGAAAAAGCCCCTCTTTCCACCCAGCTGGCGCATGATGATTTGCATTCCATCAAGCATTACCGAAGTGGAAAAACGTGCGGTGCGCGACAGTGCCGAACAAGCCGGCGCAAAAGAAGTGTATCTCTTGCATGAGCCAATGGCAGCCGCCATTGGAATTGGTATTGACGTTGAAGAACCAGTTGGCAATATGATTATTGATATTGGCGGCGGTACAACCGGCATTACTGTAATTGCATTGGCAGGTATTGTTTGCGACCAAAGCATTCGTATTGCAGGCGATGAATTTACCATGGATATTATGGAAGCCCTGCGCCGCTATCATAGTTTATTAATTGGTGAACGCACGGCAGAGCAAATTAAAATACAGATTGGTGCGGCAATGAAAGATTTGGAAACGCCACCGGACGATTTGCCTGTAAATGGTCGCGATTTGGTAACAGGCATTCCAAAACAAATTATGGTAAGCTACCAGGAAGTAGCCGAAGCCTTAGATAAAAGTATTTTTAAAATAGAAGAAGCCGTTTTAAAAGCATTGGAAACTACGCCGCCCGAACTGGCTGCCGATATTTATCGCAGAGGTTTGTACTTAACCGGCGGCGGTGCTTTACTGCGTGGCTTGGACAAGCGGTTGAGCCAAAAAATAAAACTGCCCGTGCACATTGCCGACGATCCTTTAAAAAGCGTGGTGCGTGGTACCGGCATCGCTTTAAAACATTACCAACGTTATCCGTTTATTATGAGATAGAGCCATTAGCTACGAGCTATGAGCTTTGAGCTGCGAGGTAAATACACAAACAATTTCTCTCATAGCTCATAGGCTCATAGCTCACAACTCACAGCCTTCTTCATGCGTAACATTTTTCTCTTCATACAGCGTTTTTTTGTTTTGTTCGTATTTGTGGTGTTACAGATACTTTGCATTCTTGTATTAGTAAACTATAACAAAACGTATGAAGCTTATTTTGCTGGTTCTGCCAACGGAGTAATTGGCAGGGTAAACACGCAGTACAATGCAGTGCACGAATATTTTACGCTTCGCAAAACCAACGAGCAGTTGGTTCAACAAAACAAAGAGTTACTTCAACTATTGAGTAAAAATTATGCTGGTGCCGATACGATGAGCGTAACCAAATTAGATTCGATGTTGCGCGATACGTTAGGTCGCATCCGCAAATTTGATTTTATGGTAGCGCGTGTGGTAAACAATTCTACCACAGAAGAAAATAATTTCATTAGCATTGAGCGTGGCAGCAAGGAAGGTGTTGTAAAAGATATGGGTGTATTGGGGCCGAATGGCGTTGTGGGTAAAGTGCTTTTGGTAAGTGATAACTACAGTGTAGTGATGAGTTTGCTCAATCACAACTCGCGGGTGAGCGCCATGCTCAAGCGCGATTCAACCAATAATGGTTATATAGATTGGGATGGAAAAAATGCATCGTTCATTACGATGCACAATGTGCCAAAAAGCGCCAAAATCAAAACCGGTGATACGGTGCTAACCTCCAATTTGTCGGGCAATTTTCCACCCGGCATGATGGTAGGAACGGTAACTGATTTTACAATTGATCCGTCTTCTGCCTTTTATACCTTACGATTAAAAACAGCTACCAATTTTTACAATCTTCAATACGTTTATTTAATCAAAAATCTTCGTTGGGAAGAGCAGCGCAAGTTAGAAGCGTCAATACCCAAAAATGAACAATGAGTAGCTTGCTGAAAAATATCATTCGTTTTGTTTTGTTCATTTTAGTACAGGCTTTCGTGCTGAATAAAGTGCCCGCCATTCATCAGTTTGTAAAGCCCTGGCTGTACTTTTTATTTATTCTCTGGCTGCCTTTTTCTATTTCGCGTTTGGGCTTGTTGCTGGTAGCTTTCCTGTTTGGCTTAACCATGGATTATTTCAGCAATACGCCTGGCTTGCATGCGGCTCCCTGTGTGCTCATTGCGTATGTTCGTCCGTTTATCATCAACTTATTATTGCCCCAGGAAAAAACAGAATTCAGCTATGCCGAGCCCAGCATCAAAAGCTTAGGCTTCGCACCTTATTTTTTATACGCTTTGTTGCTCACCATTCTACACAATGCGTATCTCATTTTTATTGAGTGGATGCAGTTTGGCAACTTCTTTTATTTTATTGGAAAATTAGGCGCTACTACCGGCGTTAGCATGTTGTTGATTTTAATTACTGAATTGTTGTTTCCACGCAAATCGAGGTACCGTACCAATGCAGCATGATGGAAGATTTGTTTTCGCTCATATTTTGAAATATAACCTGTCAGGTTAATGACAGTTATTATTAGAGTTGTTACGTTTTAACCTTACAGGTTAAGCAATCGCAATCAATATAATCTATGGCTTGTTTTTTCGGTAAAACCAACACTCTTACAAGCCAATCTGATTTTACTTCTCCATTCGTTGCTTTATTTTGCACCCTTTGTTTTTACCCATATTTGTTCATTCATTTTCTTCAAAAGAAAAATAATATCATGAGAAAAATCTTCTTCATTGCAGCTTCGTTCATTGGGTTGGCTGCCTCTGCACAAACAACACCAACCTACGACCAGCATGAAGCTTTTGCACCGCTTTTTTATCCGATGTATGGCGATGAATTTCGCGCTGCCGATGGCACACCCGGACCTAAGTATTGGCAGAACCGGGCCGATTACAATATTGCTGCCACATTGGATGATTCGTTGCAGAACATTACCGGCAACGTTACCATTTCGTACACCAACAACAGCCCGCAAAACCTGGAGTTTGTGTGGCTGCAAGTAGATCAAAACATTTACAATTTAGAATCGCGTGCAGTAGCTGCAACCGCCATCAGCGGCGGCAGGTGGGCAAACCGCAATAGCTTTAATGGCGGTTATAATATTAAGTCGGTAAGCGTTGTTCAGAATGGAAAAACAACACCTGCAAATTATTTAATTTCTGATACCAGGATGCAGATCAAACTGGCCGATGCCATCAGGGCAAACGGGGGTACCATTCAGTTTAAAATTGAATACAGTTTTGCCATTCCCGAATACGGCACAGACCGCCTGGGAAGATTAAAAACAAAGAATGGCTGGATAGATGAAATAGCGCAATGGTATCCGCGTATGTGTGTGTACGATAATGTGTATGGATGGAACACTTTGCCATACTTAGGACAGGGCGAATTTTATTTAGAATATGGAAACATTGATTATAGTGTAAGTGCTCCGGCCGGGCAAATTGTAGTAGGCTCTGGTGAATTGGTGAACGCGGCTGAAGTGCTTACCAAAGAGCAACTGGCTCGATGGAACAAGGCGAAAAACAGCGACAGCACGGTAAAAATTCGCACCGTTGATGAAGTGAATAATAACACAGGCGCCAATACAAAACGAGTAACCTGGCGGTTTCGTTGTACTAATACCCGCGATGTTGCATGGGCTTCTTCAGCAGCCTTTGTTTGGGATGCTGCACGTATGAATTTCCCCAGCGGTAAAAAAGCCATTGCAGCCAGCGCGTATCCGGTTGAAGTGGCAGGTGATAGCGCCTGGGGACGTTCAACTGAATATGTAAAAGGTGCGATAGAATTTTACTCAAAATATCTGTATGAATTTTCGTATCCTGTTGCTACCAACGTTGCCGGAATAGTAGGTGGTATGGAATACCCGGGCATTGTATTTTGCGGCTCGCGGGCAAAAGGCAGAGGCTTGTGGGGCGTTACTTCGCATGAGTTCGGGCACAACTGGTTTCCAATGATTGTGGGCAGCAACGAACGCAAATATCCCTGGATGGATGAAGGCTTCAATACCTTTATTAATTCGATGGCGGACAGTGCTTTTCATCATAGCGAGTATTTAGACACCAGCGCATCAAACAGAGTTCGTTATGCACGTTATTTATTTACCGATAGCAGCGAAAGTATTTTTACTGTGCCTGATGTAGCTACGGGTCGCAATTTAGGCGCTGTGGCTTATACCAAACCTGGAATGGGTTTAAATATGCTTCGTGAGAACATTCTTGGCAAAGGCAGATTTGATAGTGCTTTCAGGTATTACGTTCACCAATGGGCGTTCAAACATCCAACGCCTTACGATTTCTTTCATTGCATCGAAAATTATAGCGGCGAAACATTGGATTGGTTTTGGCGCGGCTGGTTTATGAACCAATGGAAAATAGACCAGGCTGTAGAAAGCGTGATGCCTGCAGATCGTCGGGATCCGTCTCAAGGAAGCATTATTACTGTTTCAAACTTAGGTCAGTTGCCTATGCCAACCGTTGTAGAAATAACAGAGGCCAACGGTAAAAAATCGCGTGTTACACTTCCTGTTGAAGTATGGCAACATGGCGGTACCTGGCGTTTCCGTTATAATAATACAAGTGCTATTACCAAAGTACTTGTTGATCCTGATAAAAATTATCCTGATGTAAACCGTGGCAATAATATTTATCCGAATGAATAAATCTGAATTAGGATAGATAAGAGATTTGGGATGGATAGGATATGGATATAAAAACAAAGGCTCACGAATAATGTTTGTGAGCCTTTTGTTTTTGCCACTTTTTTAAAAATAGAATTTCCAGGCTGAATGCTTTTGATGGCATGTCTTTCAGCAATCAAAAATCCCAAAATCATCAATCATCAATCCAAAATCGGTCTGTTATTCGCAGTGTGCGATAGTATGTCGTTCACCAACATTCACATCGGAACATCGGGCTGGAGCTACAAGCATTGGAAAGATACTTTTTATCCAAAAGAACTAAAGCCCACCGATTATTTAAGCTATTATGCACAGCATTATTCAACCACTGAAATCAACACTACTTTTTATCACACGCCAAGAATATCAACGGTAGAAAACTGGAGAACCAAAGTGCCCGATACGTTTCGGTTTTCAATCAAAATGAATCGGTTTCTTACGCAAACCAAACGCTTGAAAGATCCGGAAGAGCCGCTGGAAAAGTTCTTCACTGCCATCGAGCCTGTGCAGCATTTGTGTGGTTTGGTTTTACTGCAATTACCGCCTTCTTTGCAGTTTGATTATGACCGAACCGACTATTTGTTTTCGTTGCTAAAACGCGATTACAGGCAATATCAGTTTGCACTTGAAGTGCGGCATTCTTCATGGCTCGGCGTGGATAGCATCAGCCTGCTAACAAAATACAACATTGCGTTTGTTATCTCGCAATCAGATGGCCGGTTTCCTTATGAAGAGCTGATTACAGCTAACAATATTTATGTTCGTTTCCATGGGCCCGAGGCATTGTATGCGTCATCGTACAGCAATGAAATGTTGTATTATTATGCAGAAAAATTTATAGAATGGACAAAAGAAAACCATGTAGTTTGGGCTTACTTTAACAACGATATAAATGGTCATGCCATTGCCAATGCAAACAGGCTGAAAGAAATGATCCAAACGATGTCAAAATAAAATGTTGCCATGCTATCGCAAACAAAAAATGCAATCGAATTATTTGTTCAATACCAAAAACAGCAAAGCCAATTTACGAAGGGAGCGAATGTTCAATCCCATTCATTCGCCGGCCCGACAAGATGCAAGAGAGGTAACCATTTGCGTGTATCAATACGATGGTCAGGATGTAAAAGTTCACCAATTGCAAACACCCGAAGAAACCTTTGCTTTTAAAGATTCACCTTGCGTAAGCTGGATAAACATTGATGGCATCCGCAGAGATTATGTAAAAGAAATTTGCGGACATTTTGGTATTCATCCCCTTATTGAAGAAGACATTATCAGCGTTGGTCAGCGACCTAAAATGGATGAAGTGGACAACATCGTGTATTGCCTGTTAAACATGATTTATTTTAACGAAAAAACCATCACGGTTGAGCAGGAGCAAATCAGTATTGTGTTGGGAAAGAACTTTGTAATTACCTTTCAGGAAGATGCCAAACGAGATGTGTTTAATACACTTCGCGAAAAGCTGAAATCCAATACCAGCAAGGCACGCAATGCAGGAGCCGATTATCTCGCTTATTCGCTAATTGATTTGATTGTTGATCATTATTTTATTGTGATGGATAAACTGAGTGAATGCCTTGAAGATGCCGAAGATGAAATTATACGTGGCAGCAGTGCCGATTCGCTGGCGCAAACCAATCGCCTGCGAAAAGAGTTGATTGTGTTGCGCAGAAATATACTTCCGGTGCGCGATATGGTGAGCAGTATCATTCGCAGCGATAGCGACTTGCTCAACAAAAAAGTAATGCGTTATTTTAAAGATGTGTACGACCACATTATGCAGGCTGCCGATATGGTTGACAACTACAGAGACATGATGATGAACATGCAGGATTTGTATTTAAACAAAGCCAATATTCGCATGAACGAAATCATGAAAGTGCTTGCCATTGTTACCTGTTTAATGGCGCCCGCAACCGTTATCGGCGGCATCTTTGGAATGAACTTCGAGCGCATTCCCTGGCTGCATAACGAATACGGTTTTTGGTTTGCGGTTTCGCTCATGTTATTAATTCCGGTTTACATGATTTATCTTTTTAAAAAGCACGGCTGGTTAAAAACGGTGTAACTTCTTGAACGCGGATGTTTAAAATTGTTATAAAAACAAAATACAGTTTTATGTACCCGGCTTCTGTAATTCTTGTTGATCGTCTGTTGTGTCACTCACTTGTACGTTTTGAAAATAATTGAGCATTTATGCGAGTGCTAATTTCAACCGCAAGGGCACGAAGACACTAAGTTTGGTTTTGCCCATTTTCTTAGCGACTTTGCGGTTCAATAAAATCCTAAAAATCCGTGCACACAGTCCGTGTCATCTGTATTCCATAAATCTTCATTAAACCAAACCTTTTTCTTTTTGTCTATTTCTAAAAATCATTTTGGTCAGCCCACAATTAAAAAATCAGCATTTGCTGTGGCGCACCGGCTTTGGCGTTGCTGCAAATGAAATTGCATCTTTGAACGATAAGCACTTGGAAAAAAGATATGCTGCCATTCGAACGGCTTCTTCATCTTCATCAAAAGACATTCTTGTAGCCACCAACATGCTGCGCGATATAATGAACGACATGAAAAGTGCAGGCAACACGCCACCAATGATAAGGAGAGACAGCTTATCGGCTGATATCAAAAAAGAAATACAAAAACAAATCCGCGATAGCATTGGCCAGCTCAATCTTACCTGGCTCAATGAAATGGTAAATTCTCAAGCGCAGCTTCGCGAAAAAATATCTCTTTTCTGGCATGGCCATTTTGCTTCGCGCATCATCAATATTTATTATCAGCAATTGCTTTTGAACACGGTGCGCAGCAATGCTTTAGGCAACTTTGGCGATCTGCTGAAAGCTGTTAGCAAAAGCGCTTCGATGTTAAGCTTTTTAAATAATCAGCAAAACAAAAAGCAACATCCCAACGAAAACTTTGCCCGTGAAGTAATGGAACTGTTTACCATGGGCAGAGGTAACTATACTGAACAGGATGTGAAAGAAGCCGCGCGGGCCTTTACCGGCTGGGGCTTTGATGTGGATGGCAATTTTAAATTTCGTCCGTTTTTGCATGACGATGGAATGAAAACATTTTTAGGAAAGCAGGGCAATTTTAATGGCGATGATATCCTCAATATTATTTTAGAGCAAAAACAAACGGCAACATTTATTACCCAAAAAATCTATCGCCATTTTGTAAATGAAACAGTAGATGATAACCATGTAAAGTGGCTTTCCGACAGGTTTTATCAAAGCCATTATAACATTCAATCTCTGATGGACGACATCTTCACCAGCTCCTGGTTTTACGATGAAAAAAATGTGGGCGCCAACATAAAATCGCCGGTTGAATTGCTCGTTGGCATTCGCCGCATGTTGCCCATGCAGTTGGAGAATGAATCTGTTCAATTGTTGCTGCAAAAAGCATTGGGTCAGTTGTTATTTTATCCGCCGAATGTTGCAGGCTGGGCTGGCGGAAAATCGTGGATTGATAGTTCAACTTTAATGTTGCGTCTCCGCATTCCGCAACTGTTGAAAAATGCCGATACATTTTCCATTACTACAAAACAAGACGATGATGTGCAAATGGGTATGGCTGACAAATTCAGCAATGTAAAAATGGGCAAAAACAAACCGTTGGGTAACGATGCGTTTCAATTGCGTGCAAACATTGACTGGACAAGTTTTACCAACGAATTTTCGGATGTAAAAAGAGACAACTTATACACTTCTTTGCAAAACGTTTTATTGCAAACGCCTTCTGTTTCCGTAAGCGAAGCTGTGGTGCAGAAAATAACAGATAGCAGCAGCCGCGAAGCTTATATTCAAACAACTGCCATTGCTTTGATGAGCACGCCGGAATATCAGTTGTGTTGAGGAAAAGGAGCTATGAGCGTGAGCTATGAGTTTTAGGAAAATCACAAATCATAAATCCAAAATCATAAATCGTATTTTATGTTAATCAAACGAAGAGAGTTTTTACAGATAGGTTCGTTGGCAACAGGTGCGTTTTTAATACCAAAGTTTTTAAAAGCCTTTGAAAATAAAACGCCGTTTTTGCCACAGCAAAATAAAGTGGTTGTGGTGTTGCAGTTAAGCGGTGGCAATGATGGTTTGAATACCGTAATTCCCGTGCGCAACGATGTGTATCAAAGTGTGCGACCCAACCTCGGAATTGTAAAAGATAAAGCAGCAATGATAACTGATGAAGTGGGCTTGCATCCTGCATTGCAGGGCTTTGCGAATTTGTATAACGATGGTAGTTTAGGCATTATCAACAGCGTTGGTTATCCCAATCCTGATAGAAGCCATTTCAGAAGCATGGACATTTGGCAAACGGGAAGTGAAAGCAACCAAACCTGGCAAACCGGCTGGCTTGGTCGTTACCTTGATGCACAATGCGCTGGTTGCGATAAGCCTACACAAGCTTTGGAAATTGATGATACATTGAGTTTGGCTTTAAAAGGAACAAATGAAAAAGGCATTGCGCTGCGTGATCCGCGGCGTTTGTACAACACCAGCCATGAAGATTATTTTAACACCTTATCAAAAAACTATCATGCTGATGAGCATGAAAAGCCGGTGGATTATTTGTACAAAACAATGGCAGAAACATTAAGCAGTGCCGACTATATTTTTCAGCAAAGCAAGCTGCATCCTACTTCGGCTGATTATCCAAAAACCGCGCTGGGCAATAGTTTGAAGACGATTGCTTCACTTATTTTATCCGACATCAACACCAAAGTTTATTATGTAAGTCACGGCAGTTTTGATACACACGTGAACCAGCAGCAGCAACAGCAACGCTTGTTTACAGAAATGAATGATGCCGTAACAGCATTTGTAAATGACATGAAAACAAACCACCGGTTTGATGATGTGTTGTTATTTACATTCAGTGAGTTTGGCAGACGTGTGGCACAAAATGCAAGCGGCGGCACCGACCACGGAACCGCAAATAATATGTTCTTAGTAAGCGGTGGTTTGCAGCAAAAAGGTTTGATTAATGCAATGCCCGATTTAACCAATTTAAAAGATGGTGATTTGCAGTATGAAGTGGATTTTAAAAATGTATATGCCACTGTTTTAAACAAGTGGTTAGGTGCTGATGATGAAAAGATTTTGGGAAAGAAGTATGAGAAGATGAGGTTTGTATAATGGTTTTACTTTAGTATAGAGGTTATAGTTTATAACAATGAAATTTTTACCTGCTTTATTTATCTTTTTCTTTTACTCATCTTTTGCACAAGACGATAATGAGATAAGTTTCATCTCGTTTGAATTAACACATTCGTTAAGAATTCCTAATCACCATGTTTTTATTAATATCATTAATAAAAACAAACAACCATGTGTACATCTTATTTCTACCCCATCAACAAGAATTAGGAGAAGAATTTTCAAAGCAACAGACTCAACTTTTTTAATAGGTATTGATACGTTCAAACAATTAAGTGCTGATGTTTTAAAGCTTAATAATATTGATGTTGTCAAGGCTAACCTAGATGGTAGAGATGGAACAACTTGTAAAATCGAATATGGTTCAGCCGATAAAGTGGTTAAGTATGAATTTTGGTCACCAGATTTTGAAACAGAACAACGTGGTCTTACCAATTTTTTAAACGCTTGCAAGAAAATAATTGACGCCGAATATTTACGACCAAAAGATGTGTTGTAAAAGCTATCTTAACATCCCTATTCACAAATCCAAAATCATAAATCACTTCGCCCTACTTTTGCAGCCTAATTTTTCTTTCATGCAAAAAGATACTACAGATATTCAACCTTATTCAATAAAGAATTAGAACGCCAGCGCCGCGGTATTGAACTCATCGCTTCCGAAAACTTTACTTCGTTGCAGGTAATGCAGGCAATGGGCAGCGTAATGACCAACAAATACGCAGAAGGTTATCCCGGCAGGCGATATTACGGTGGTTGTGAAGTGGTGGATGAAAGCGAGCAACTTGCCATTGACCGGCTAAAACAAATTTTTAATATTGAATATGCCAATGTGCAACCACACAGTGGCGCGCAAGCCAATGCGGCTGTGGCTTTGGCGGTTTTAAAGCCCGGCGATATAACCTTAGGTTTGGATTTAAGCATGGGCGGTCATCTTACGCATGGCTCGCCGGTAAATTACAGCGGTAAATTGTATCATGCCGAATTTTATGGCGTAACCAAAGAAGGCTTTGTTGATTATGATATGCTCGAAGCGAAAGCACGCGAACACAAACCGAAACTCATTTATTGCGGCGCCAGCGCTTACAGCCGCGAATGGGATTATGCCCGCATCCGCAAAGCGGCGGATGAAGTAGGCGCGTTGGTAATGGCAGACATTGCGCATCCGGCAGGATTGATTGCCAAAGGCTTACTCAATTCGCCGTTTGAACATTGCCACATTGTTACTTCTACCACGCACAAAACCTTGCGTGGACCGCGTGGCGGGATTATTATGATAGGAAAAGATTTTGAAAACCCATTTGGCATCAAAGACAATAAAGGTAATACGCAGATGATGAGTAAACTCATTGATCTGGCTGTATTTCCCGGCACACAAGGCGGACCTTTGGAACACATCATTGCCGCTAAAGCGGTTGCCTTTGGTGAGATACTAAGCGATGAGTTTACTACCTATGCACAGCAAATTATAAAGAACGCACAAGCGATGGCAAAAGCCTTTGTAGATAAGGGTTACAACCTCATCAGCGGGGGTACAGATAACCATTTAATGCTGATTGATTTGCGTAATAAAAACATCACCGGAAAGAGGGCAGAAGCGGTATTGGGCGAAGCTGATATTACGGTAAATAAAAACATGGTTCCGTTTGATGATAAAAGTGCATTTGTAACATCGGGTATTCGTATTGGTGTGCCTGCCGTTACCACTCGTAATATGAATGAAGAGCACATGCTCACAATTGTAAACTATATTGATGAAGTGTTGATGGGCGCAGATAACAACGATAAAATAACAAAGGTAAAAGAAGAAGTAAACAGCTTTATGAAAGGCTTTCCTTTGTATCCGGAGCTGTAACGCTCATTAGTATGTTAAAGAAATGCTAAAGCAAAAAAATATTTTGCCCTTTTTTTTACTTATGGCAAAATTTGTGGTCTATAAACGCAAACAATAAAAACTATGAAAAAGATTTTTGCCCTTTTAGCAGCAACTGTGATTATTGCTTCTGCTAGCATCGCACAAACCGGTACTGATACTACTATGCACAAGTCAAAAACTCACAAAGGGATGCATAAGTCAAAAACTACGACTGGCGATTCAACAATGAAAATGAAGAAGAAGCCTGCCTAAAATCAAACAGGATAGCGTTTTCTTTTATCGCTAAAGTTTCTAACATTTTTAAGCCGCAGTTTCATTAGCTGCGGCTTTCTTATTTTTACCGTGTTTATTTTACTCTTTATCTTTTTGTGTTTTATTACCGTTGAAACAATTACAAAATTTAATTCTTAGCCGAACCGATAGCATTGGCGACATGGTGCTAACACTGCCCATGGCAAAAGTGCTGAAACAAAAGTTTCCTAATATTACCATTGCTGTATTAGGAAAGCCTTACACCAAAGCCGTTGTGGATGCTTGTAGTTATGTAGATGCTTTTATAGAGATGGATGATTTTGTAAAGGGTAATATTACCATCAAAGGAGAAGCCCCACAGGCAATCCTTTTTGTTAAGCCCGAAGCACATCTTGCCAAACGCGCTAAAGAGTTGAAAATACCCATCCGCATTGGTGTTGCCAATCGTTTGTACAACTGGTTTACGTGCAACAAACTGGTTTTTTTAAGTAGAAAAAAGTCTAACCTGCACGAAGCACAGCTTAATTTAAAATTGCTGAAACCATTTGGAATTGATAAAGTATTTTCTTATGAAGAAATATCGAACCTGTATGGCTTAAACCGATTGCAGCCTTTGGAAGAGCAATATCAAAAAATCATTCAAAAACAAAAATATAACCTCATCCTTCATCCGAAATCAAGAGGCAACGCAAGAGAATGGAGTCTTAGCAATTACATTCAACTCATAAAAGAATTGGATGCTTCGCGATACAATATTTTTATATCAGGAACCGAAGCTGAAAAGGGAGCGTTGCAACCATTATTCGATGAAGTTGGCAGCCGCGTCACCAACCTGGTTGGCGTTATGCCACTATCACAATTTATTTCATTCATCAGCCAGTGCAATGGTTTGGTAGCTTGCAGTACAGGACCTTTGCATGTGGCAGCGGCAGTTGGCATTCATGCTTTTGGTTTGTACGTGCCGTTGCGACCCATACATGCCGGGCGTTGGGGGCCGATTGGTAAACATGCACATACGTTTATTGCAGATGGTGTTTGTGGAAATTGCACAGCAACCGATACCAGCCAATGCACTTGCCTGCAAACTATAACACCTGCAAAAATAAAAGCCGCTATAGAGGCTTCTGCTATAGATGTTACTTGATCGTAGTAAACATTTTAAAGCAAAACAAAAGCTTACGAATCAACGTTCTTTTTTTGGTGGCTAACAGCAATTTATAATATTGAAAAAACAGGATCATTCGCACCAAATTATTGCGAAAGGAAAAGCTTTGATAGCTTGTATTCAATTGCTGTAACACGCGTTTTTCTTTTTGCAGATGCGATGGACATTGGTTATAAAATGCGTCCATTCGCTTGCGGATTTTATCGAAATGTATTTCTTTTCGTTTCTCTTTGCTTATTGTGCTTTCCTTATCCTGCGTAACCACCAACGGCGATGCTCCTTCCTTCATTATTTTTTTTCTATCCACCATACCATACAAATTGCTATGGTGTTGCCGGTACTTGATAAGCGGTTCGGGCAAATAAATAATTTCACTCTGCAAGGTTGCATTAAACACCAGCCACCAATCGTGCGGGATCACATCTAAAAAAGGATAAGCACTCTCAAACAGCGAGCGCGTAAACAAAATAGTATGCCCATAAATTCTGGCAAAAACAGCATATTCCAAACAACTATACCAATTGCGGCAAACGACTATATCTGAAATTTTTTTGCCGGTTGGTTGAAGCTTATCATCACAAATTTCTGCATCGCAATAAATCAAAGCATGGTTGCCAATGCTTTCGACTTTACGCTTTATTTTATCGGGCAACCAATAATCGTCCTGATCGCAAAGCGCAAGGTATTCGCCGGTTGATAACCGACAACCGCGTTCAAAATTTTTGATAAAACCAAGATTGGTTTCGTTTACAAACACCTTTACATTCAGATATTTATTGGCATATTCATGTAATACGTTTGCGGTTCCATCAGTGCTTCTGTCGTCAACCGCTATCACTTCTATGTTGGGATAAGTTTGCGCCAGAATAGAATCCAATTGCTCACGCAAATATCTTTCACCGTTGTAGGTTGTAAGCACTACTGATACCAAAGGGAAATCGGCGTGTTCGTTCATAGTTTATGATGATAAAGGCCGTTTTTGCAACATTTGTTGCACTGCTGCAAAAACAGTGTCAACTTTAATGGAAGCGATGTCTGCCGTTACTCACAATGTGGTTATGCAAAGCATCATCGCCTAAGCCTTTTCTTTTCTTATTTACTAAATCAGGATATACAGTATAAACGCCACTGATGCCCGCTTCTTCATAAACGGTAAACCGCGTATAATTGTTTCCGCTCGAAACAATTACCACTGGCACATTACACGATACGGCAAGATGCGCCATCATGGTATCATTAGCAATAACAAGTGCTGCATTGTTTATGATATCAACCACATCAAATAATGAAGTATTGGTAATACTTTCTGCTTTTGTTTTTGCCGCAATTTCAAGAGCTTCTTCCTTATGCGGTGCAACGCCAATGATTTTTACAGGCAAAGAATAACTTTTATTGATGAGGCCAACCAGTTGCATCCAGCCTTTTGCAATCCAACGCCTGCTTTTTGTTGAAGCACCAATAAAGCAGGCAATGTATGGCCCGGAAGCGATTTTTGTGGCAAAAACAAAAGGTCGTTGCAAATGCAATTGCACACCACAACACCATTCTGCAAATTGTTGGTTGATAAAAAATTCGTGTGTTATTTTTTGGGGCTGAAACAATTCTGAATACAAGGCATCAGATACTTTTTTCCATTGCTTATGTGGCGTGAAATTGTAAAACGCAATCGCCGTTTGGGCACTGGTTGCAAGGCGGCACAAATCATCCAACAAAATGGGCCGTGTAAATGACGGACAAATCACGGCTTCGTATCCTTCCCCTCTCAATTGCAACCATATTTGTTGCTTGTAAGTATCGTTTTGTAAATACTCTTTCTTGTTGATCCAAATCGTATCATCAACTGTTTCTTTATCCCATAAATTAAAAAGTTCTTTCCATGCCGCGTTGCCCAATAACGTAATGTTGTAACCATTCCATCGTGCTGATTGTTTGTAAGCCGGTAACGTATTTCTAAACAAAAGATAATCGCCAATATCATCCAGCCTTATAATCAATAATTTTTTTGGTTGAAGATGGTAAGAAGGTAGGGCTTCGATTGCTTTTGTATGATGATCAAACAAAAGGAGCGTTCGCTGTTCATCTTTTTTAAAACGCCGTTTGCGTTGCTCTACACTTATGAAGCGAAACATGTTGTTTATGATTGATAACTTTTACTGCGGTACCGTTGAATCTGCCACATATAAAAACGTAGTTGGCTGGATATTGTACAACTGAACATTGTTCAAATCCTGGCTCGCTTTCATGCCAATAGAGTTAATAATATTGCCATTCGGCTGATGAATGTAAACAGGTTTATCGGTATAAAAATTTTGTGCGTTTTGATCCCACCAAAGCTCGTTGGTGCGCATCGTATCACCTTTTACATTGTACACCACTACACTGTCGCGCAGCAGCACCTTGCTTTGGTTTTGCATGTATTTTCCATACTTCGCAAACAACTGGCTTTCCACTTTTGTGCTGTCGTTATAAAAATCAACATGCAATGTTTTGGGAAACTCAGTATACGGCGTGTCGGCTCCAGTTTGCAGCATCAGAGGCGATGTTAATTTAGCTTTCATCAAAGCATCCTGGCTCAAATAGCTGGTAACATCAATCACTCTGTCAACGCCCACTTTTTTTTCGCTTAGCTTCTGCACTTCACGGTAACTGTTTTCGCACGCGCACAGCCAGCAACAGCACAACAGCAAAATTGTTTTTGCAAGTTTTTTTAAAATGAAAATGCCGTTTCTCATTGTATTCTAAAACAGAATTCGTTCAAAGATAATTTGATAATGGTGCTGAAGCATTTAGCCTTTCATTCTTAACGTTTATCGTAGCCGTTTAAAAATGTTCCGTAGGAACAGAAGGTGGGTAGAACGTAAAGTAGAATTAATAATAATTCCGTTCCATCGGAACGATACACTACAACTAACACAGAGTACCATTCCTACGGAACATTTTTATAAAAAGCTTATCCCTTAATTCGCTTCGCTGATGGCATACAAACCTTTGTACAAAAAGTTATCATCAGCCCTGATATTGTTTTGTAGATGCGGCGTAAAAAAAGAAGTGTTGCCACCTGTAAGATGCACGTTCAGGTTGTTATATTTTTTATTATATTCATCAACAATACCATCAATTTCTTTGCTCATGCCCAGTATTACGCCGCTTAATAAATTGGTGCGTGTATCATAACCAATGAGCGGGAAGTTCCAGTCGGGTGCAACAATCGGAAGCAAGGCTGTATGATCGTGCATAGCTTTAAAACGCATTTCTAAACCCGGTGAAATAGAACCACCCAGAAACTCACCAAATTTATTAATGAAATTAAACGTAATGCACGAGCCCAAAGCCACAACCAGATTGTGTTTGCGTGGATAAAACGCAACGGCTGCAGCCGCCAGCGCCAGCCTGTCGGCACCAATGGTTTCAGGCTTGCCAACGGGCGTGGTAAAAGGCAAATGGCTTTGATAAGAGAGTTTATGAAACTGGGTTTCTTTCACCAATAGAGTTTCTATTTCGGGCGAATGATTGATAACCGAAGACAAAATGGTTTTATCGGGATGATAACGTTGCAATAGTTGATGGATGCTTTGTTCGCTGCTGTTTTCCAATACTTTTACTCCGTTCAATTCATCGTTATAAAAGATAGCGCACTTTAACCGCGTGTTGCCGAAATCAAAACAAAGCGTTGTTTTCATATCTTGTTTGAAGCGGCTAAATTAGAAGAATAAAATGGTGCAAAAACAAAATTGCGGCGGCTGCGCAATCGCATTTTTTAAAATAAAAATGTATTTTTAAAGCTGTAAAAATGGAAGCTTATGGATGTGGTGATGGAACAAATGAAACAAAAGCCCAACTTGAAAATTTTGGTGGATGAACTGAACCAGATCATTGAGGATGAAAGCAAACGGCGTGAAGAGTTTTACGATAGCATTAGCGAAAGCGATAAAGCTGAATTTATAAACGGAGAAATTGTTATGCACTCACCTGTAAAATTAGAACATGCTGATGCGTCCGAATTTTTATTAATGCTGATGAAAGCATTTTGTATGAAAAACAATCTGGGGCAAGTTCATACCGAAAAGATAATGATACATCTCAGCCGCAATAGTTACGAGCCGGATATTGTTTTCTTTGGAAAAGAGAAAGCAGAGAAATTCACGCAAAAACAAATGCTGTTTCCCCCGCCGGATTTAGTTGTTGAAGTGTTATCACCAACCACTGAAAATAACGATCGCGGTATCAAGTTTATAGATTATGCTTTGCATGGCGTTCAGGAATATTGGTTGATTGATCCAACGCACCAATCGGTTGAGCAATATTTGCTCCAAGGCAATAATTATGAATTGGAATGTAAAGGAAAAACGGGAACTGTTTTCAGCGAGGCAATTACCGGCTTTCAGGTAGAAGTAAAAGCTGTGTTTGATGAACAGGAAAGTTTAAAAGCATTGCAACAGATATTACAATCTTAAAGGTTCAGATCAAAGCCTTTTAACTCTTTAAAATGCCCGTTTAGTTTTACCCTTTCTTTCAGCATTTCCGCACCCGTTACAGCCGGCAGCAATTTTTTTAAATGACGTTTTAAATATTCCAGGCGCTGGTCTTCGCGCAGCAAACCCAACAGTTCATATTCTTCTTCCAACGATAATCCTGCATGATGCGCAATGTCGTAACTGAGTAGTTCTTCGTCCCGCTTTTTAAAGTCTTTGGTTACTTTTAAAACAGTATGCAATTGGCGCAGGCTGCCAAGCACCCGCTTCATCATACGATTGTGTGCCGTATCACTGTTGGCAGGATAATCTACAATAGCGCCGCTGTATAATTTATCAGGAACGTTCTTAATCACTTCCAAAATACGAAACACACTTACGCCGCGTGTACGAATGTCCATCTTACCATCTTCGTGTACAGCAGCCACTTCAGTTATTTCTACCAGTGTTCCCATTTCCGCCACGCTATTTTTTAAAACAGTAGGAATACCAAACTGCTTTTTTTCTTTTATACATTCATTTATCAGTTGCTTATAACGTTCTTCAAAAATGTGCAGGTTGAGTTGCTCACCCGGATATACCACAATTTCCAAAGGAAAAATAGGAACAAAATTAATCATGAAAACAAAGGTATTGTGTTAGTGAAAAAAGAGAAAATGCAACCATCGTGCAGGAATGTTAATTTGCAGGAGAAAATGCCTGCTTTTGGTTTTGCACAAATTTCTTCTGTTTTTGAAATGTGTAAAATTTGCCTTTCTTTTTATAAGATAATTTTTTATAAACGCGTTAGGGTTATGTGTGCCGAAACAGCAATTTTGTAGAACAATATTTCAAATCATCATCCTTATATCTTCTAACCAATCATGCGGGTTTATAACGAAGCGAGAAGCCGGATTATTCAAATCATTTTTCTTGTTGTTTTTATTGTCATCATTTCGCAGTTATTGCATTTGCAGTTGTTCTCGTCCAGTTACCGGCTGCAGGCTGAGAGCAATGCCATATTCAGAAAAGTAGTGTATCCCGATCGTGGTATCATCTTCGACCGTAAGCACCGCGCAATTCTGGAAAATACAATTATGTATGATCTGATGATTACGCCTTCTGAAATCAGAGGTACCGATACAGGTACTCTATGCTCCATCTTGAACATTGATACGGCTGAATTCAGGAAGCGTGTGATGACAAGTGTTTTTAAAAATTCACGTTACAAACCCAGCACGTTTGAGGCTTTGCTTTCGCCCGAAAAATATGCACGGCTGAATGAAAACATGTATAAGTTTCCGGGTTTTGTTTTGCAGGAACGTCCCATCAGAAGTTACCCGTATCATGTAGCTGCACAAGTGCTGGGTTATATTGGTGAAGTGGACACGGCTTTTCTGCACAAGCACATTGGCGAAGGTTACGAACAGGGCGATTATGCCGGGCTTGCCGGATTGGAAAAAGTGTATGAAAAAATACTGATGGGGCAGCGTGGTGTAAAGCGTTTGATTCGCGATAACCATGCGCGTGTTGTTGGCTCTTATGAAAAAGGTGTGTTTGATACGGCTGCTATTGCTGGCAGAAATTTATATAGCAGCATTGATATTGACGTGCAGCAATTGGCTGAAAAACTATTAAAAAATAAAATTGGTAGCGCAGTTGCCATCAATCCAAAAACGGGTGGTATTATAGCGATGGCATCAGGACCTTCTTACGATCCGCAGGAATTGACCGGCTCGCAGCGAAGAAAGAATTTCAGCCGTATGTTTTTAGATACAGCAAAGCCTCTGTTCAATCGTGCTATTAAAGGTCAGTATCCACCTGGTTCTACTTTTAAACCATTGGGCGGTTTAATTGCATTGGACGAAGGCGTCATCACACCGGCTTACGGCTATCCTTGCTACGGCGTGTATGCAGCTTGCGGGGTTGCTGTTAAATGCCTTCATTCCGGTGGCGGACATGCAGCCAATTTGCGCCTTGCATTAGCCAACTCGTGCAATTCTTATTTCACCAATATCTATCGTATGTCGGTTGACAATCCGGCCTTTGGTGATTCGCGCGTAGGCTACATGAAATGGAAAGAATACATGAACAATTTTGGTATGGGCAAACGGTTGGGTGTTGATTTGCCAAGCGAAGATGGCGGTAAAGTTCCTGACGCGACAGGATATGACAGAGATTATGGCAACAGCCATTGGGGAAGCTGTTTTAATGAAACGCTGGGTATTGGTCAGGATAGAATGCTGGCGACACCACTGCAACTCGCCAATTTGATGGCAATCATTGCCAACGGAGGCAATTACTTTACACCACATTTTGTTGACAGTGTAGAAAACGAAACAATTATTGATAGCTCTTTCTTTAATAAGTATAGAAAGCAACATAGCACCACACATGTTAGTGCCGATGCGTATGCTGCCATACATGAAGGCATGCATGATGTAACCTTATTTGGTACCGCAGCAGCCATCAAAATACCCGGTATTAATTATTGCGCAAAAACAGGTACGGCGCAAAATCCGCATGGTAAAAACCACTCCATTTTTGTAGCTTATGCACCCGAAGAAGACCCAAAAATTGCGGTTGCCGTGGTAGTAGAAAATGCCGGTTTCGGAGCTACTTGGGCAGGACCGATTGCTGCATTTATGATGGAAAAGTATTTAAATGATACTATTGCAACCAACCGGTTAAAAGACATTGACCGCGTATCTTCTGCCGATTTAATACCTGAAGCCATCAAGCATTGGTATGTAAAGAGAGATTCTTTAAAGGCAATTAAAAATGCAAGAATAGAACAGGATACCATTCCCAATAAATTAGATAACAACCTGGAGAACCGCAAGGTGATTTTCGACCCCGAAGCTGAACCCAACCGCAAAGATTCTTCACCCATTAATGAAAAGAGCTTCCAGCAAACGCCTGCTATTGCACCCACCGATAACCGCAAAAAACTAACTAAACCATGAGCACCGTTTATCAAAATAAATCTATTTCCAAAGGCATTGACTGGTTAATGGTGGCCCTGTATGGCTTGCTTATTTGCATTGGCATTCTGTGCATTTTTATGGTGGAATACAACCCCGACGAAAACATTGTTTCTTCTTTTTTTACAGGTAAAACCAACTACAGCAAACAGGTGTTGTTTGCAGGCATCTGCATTGTAATCGCTACGTTTATTTTGCTAAGCGACAGCAAACTGTACACAGCATTTGCCAACCTGTTTTATTTGTTCGGCATTGGGCTTATGCTGCTCACTTTTGTAATTGGCAAAAGCATCAACGGAAGTAAAAGCTGGATACCCTTAGGCGGAGGTTTTAATTTGCAACCAGCCGAGTTGTGTAAAATTTTTGTTGCGCTTGCTTTAGCGAAATATTTAGCAAGGCAGGATGTTGACTTTAGTAAGCTGTCGTCGCAAATTATTGCTGCTGTTATTGCCCTGATGCCCGCTATGCTCTCCATTGCGCAAAACGAAACCGGATTGGCTATTGTGTATGGCTGCTTTTTTATTGTAATGTATCGCGAAGGCTTACCAGGCTGGATATTGGTGGTAGGCGGTTCGTTTGCTGCACTTGTAGTGGGAACGCTTATTTTAGAACCAATGGTTTTGTTTATTGTTCTTACCGTAATTGCTTTGATAGCTATTTATTTTTTCCGTTATCGTATTAAAAAAAGTTTGGGCTTACTCATTGCCATTATAGCAATATGGTTTGTTTGCGTTGGCATTTCTGTGTTTGCGGTGCCTTATATCTTCAATCATATCTTTCAGTGTTACCAAAGCCAGCGCATTTACAGCATGGTAGGAAAGGATTATGATTGCAGCAAAAACAAAAGTGCGCAAACCGAAGAAGCTGCCAAGAAGAATGTAGTAAAGCCCGACGATTACAACGTGCGCCAAAGCAAGATTGCCATTGGCTCGGGTGGCTTGCTGGGAAGGGGTTTTTTAAAAGGCACACAAACACGGGG
Source organism: uncultured Chitinophagaceae bacterium (assembly GCA_963847085.1). GTDB lineage: Bacteria > Bacteroidota > Bacteroidia > Chitinophagales > Chitinophagaceae > Ilyomonas. Next base: position 255,297 of record CAWJYO010000007.1, read on the forward strand.
CAAGTATGTGCCTGAACAACATACCGATTTCATTTTTACATCGCTTGGCGAAGCCTTTGGTTTTATAGGTTGCCTTTTGTTTTTGCTTATTTATTTATTATTACTCATGCGCATCGTTGCTATCGCCGAACGACAGCGAAGTACCTTTAGCCGTGTGTATGCTTACAGCGTTGCCAGTATTATTTTTTTGCATATTGCCATCAATATTTGTATGACCATTGGCTTATTCCCTATTGTAGGCATTCCGCTTCCATTAATGAGTTATGGCGGGTCATCGCTGCTCACTTTTACCATTTTGATTTTTATTTTAATAAGATTGGATGCAGATAGAAATATGGTGTTGCGATAAATGGAACACGGACTTCGTGCATGGATGTTCAGGATTTAAGATTGAATAAGTAAGATTAATATTAGTTGAAAGCATCTTTGTTTTCATCAATATCTCACAAATCCCAAACATCACAATCATCCAGTTCAGAAAACGAATCTATATGACACGCAAAGAACGGTTTCAATTCGTGATTGCTTATTTTTTAGAACACAATCCCAACCCTGTTACTGAATTAAAATATTACAATTCTTATGAGCTATTGGTAGCGGTTATTTTATCAGCTCAATGCACCGATAAAAGGGTAAACATAACTACGCCCAGCCATCTTTTTACAATATCCAACTGTGCATCATTTAGCACAGGCCACATTTGATGAATTGTTTCCCCTCATCAAAAGCATTTCATACCCAAATAACAAAACCAAGCACCTCATTGGCATGGCGCAAAAAGTGGTGAACGAATTTGAGGGCGAAGTGCCAATGACAGTAGAACAACTGATGACCTTGCCAGGTGTAGGAAGAAAAACTGCCAACGTAATTACTTCGGTTATTGATTCGCAACCCAACATGGCCGTTGATACACATGTGTTTCGCGTTTCTGCACGAATTGGATTAACTCACAATGCAAAAACACCTTTGGCAACAGAGTTGCAATTAATTAAATATATTCCTGAAGAGTTGATTCATACTGCACATCACTGGCTTATTTTGCATGGCAGATACATCTGTACTGCACGCAATCCAAAGTGCGAAATCTGCGGCTTGAAATTGGCTTGTAAGTTTTATCAAAAGACGAAAGGAAAAAATATTACTGAAACAACAGCGTTATAGCTTTATACTAACTTTATATGCACCGATTTTTGTTTGCTACTTTCTTTTTGTTTTGCCGTTTTTTTGTGCAGGCGCAGGATTTTTTTCATGATAAAACGTACTCTGATAAAGATGTTATTGCAACCTTCGGTGTCACCGGCGGCGCTATGAATTGCATTACCGATTTAGGCGGAAAATCGCAAGTGTTTAAAACTTCCAAACCTTCTGGCGGCTTTTATGTAGGTGCGTTGTATCAGGAAACGATAGGTGCAAGGCTACAGATTGTTTGGGGCAGCGTTACAGCCGACGACAGGTTTGCACGAGACCCTGCAGTTGCCGCACGCAATTTGAATTTTGCAAGTAATATTTCGGAGATTAGTTTGTTGGGAGAATTCCATCCGCTGTCTCTTATTCCTTCTCTCAATCTTCCAGTGTCGCCTTATATATTAGTGGGCATTGGTACGTTTTCTTTTAATCCTTACACGCAACTTAACGGCACAAAAGTGTTTCTACAACCCCTGCACACAGAAGGCGAAGGTTTCCCCGAAACCGGACGGCCCAATTATAAGCTAACACAGTTGATGCTGCCGGTAGGCGTTGGTTTGTCATACCAGGTTTCGCCTCTTTTGGCGGTGAAAGGAGAACTGATTTATCGGGTTTTAAATACCGATTATTTAGATGATGTAAGTACCACTTACATTGATCCAAGTTTATTTGATAAATATCTTACACCTGTTGAAGCTTCATTAGCAAAACAATTGTATTATCGTGGCGGCCAGCAATCCGGCAATTCCTCCAAACCCGTTGTGGGAAGTCAGCGGGGAGGCCCGGCAAAAGACGCTTATTACTCAGTAAACATTACGGTTGAATTTTCTTTGAACCGATAAAAAGTGGCAAAAACAAAAAATCCGTCCCAACAGTGCTATGAGGACGGATTTTTTGTTTTTGCATATAAATTTATTTGTATTGAGGTGCTAAACCTTTGGCCAATTCGACCATTTGCTTAATACCTTCATCAGGCAGATTTCCTTTCTTAAATTCAGCCAAAACTTTTGGAAATTTATTCTGCATTTCCAAAAGAAAATGTTCTTCAAATGCTTTTACTTTATTTAAAGCAACATCACGCAGCAAACCTTGTGTTCCGAGGTAAATAATTGCTACTTGCTTTTCAACCGGAACAGGAGAGTATTGAGGTTGTTTTAAGATTTCTACATTTCGCGCACCTTTATCAATCACAAATTTTGTAGCTGCATCAAGGTCGCCACCAAATTTTGAAAAGGCTTCCAATTCGCGGTATTGCGCCTGGTCAAGCTTTAGCGTACCAGCCACTTTTTTCATTGATTTAATCTGCGCATTACCACCCACACGGCTTACAGAAGTACCTACGTTAATAGCCGGACGAATACCAGCGTTAAACAAGTTATTTTCCAGGAAAATCTGTCCGTCTGTAATCGAAATTACATTGGTAGGAATATAAGCGGATACGTCGCCTGCCTGTGTTTCAATAATAGGCAATGCCGTTAAGCTTCCACCGCCTTTTACCAAATGCCTGATGCTTTCTGGCAGGTCGTTCATGTTTTTTGCGACTGCATCATTATTAATGATTTTAGCTGCGCGTTCCAGCAAACGGCTGTGCAGGTAAAATACATCACCCGGGTAAGCTTCGCGTCCAGGAGGACGACGCAAAAGCAAAGATACTTCGCGGTAAGCAACGGCCTGTTTTGAAAGATCGTCGTAAATAATCAATGCAGGACGACCGGTGTCGCGGAAGTATTCACCAATGGCAGCGCCCGCAAATGGAGCATAAAACTGCTGTGGTGCCGGGTCGGAAGCAGAGGCAGCAACGATGGTGGTATAAGCCATCGCGCCGTTATCAGTCAACGTTTTCATTACACCGGCAATGGTAGAAGCTTTTTGACCAATAGCTACATAAATGCAGTACATTGGTTTGCCGGCATCATAAAATTCTTTTTGGTTGATAATGGTATCAATACAAATTGCTGTTTTACCCGTTTGACGGTCACCGATAATCAACTCACGCTGACCACGACCTACCGGAATCATTGCATCAATGGCTTTGATACCGGTTTGCAACGGTTCTTTTACAGGTTCGCGAAAGATAACGCCCGGTGCTTTACGCTCCAACGGCATTTCATACAGTTCGCCACTGATAGGGCCTTTACCATCAATGGGTTCACCTAAAGTGTTAATGACACGACCTACCAGGCCTTCACCTACTTTGATGGATGCAATCTGGCCGGAACGGCGTACTTTATCGCCTTCTTTTATATCGCCCTGATCACCCATCAATACCACGCCCACATTGTCTTCTTCCAAATTCAAGGCAATGGCTCTTACGCCGTTTTCAAACTCAACCAATTCGCCGGAGCGAACGTTATTCAATCCATATATACGGGCAATACCATCGCCCATCTGTAAAATCGTGCCTACTTCTTCCAAATCGGCTTCCGCATTAAAATTGCTCAGTTGCTGCCGAAGGATTGCTGAAATTTCATCTGGCTTTATTGCTACCATTCTCTATTGAATATTTAATATTTATGAAGTAATATTATTGATAATAATACACTGAATTTATAATAAGCGAAACTATATTTTTCCTTACTCTCCACTGCGGTGGATTCTTTTCTTATCGTATGTTGTGAACATACACATTTTGCTGAAATTGCTTTTTTACTTCACGCAAATTGCGCAGCACACTGGCGTCCACCAGATTATTGTTGTATTCCAAAACAAAGCCGCCAATCAGGTTTGGATTTACCGCAGATTCAACTTCTACTTTATCAAAGCCAGTTGCCTCTTTTACCTTGCTTACAAGGTCATTCTTTACCTCATCGCTTACAGCAACGGCAGTGGTTACCTTTATCGTTTGTATGCCTTCAATAGCATTATACTGATTAATAAACGCATTGATGATCTCTGGTAAATCTTCTTCTCTGCCTTTATCTGTCAGCAATTTTGTAAAAGCCGTTGTTAACGCACTGATTTTATCTTTTGTAACCGCTACAATAATGGCTTCTTTTTTACCGGCTTTAATAACCGGGCTACGTAGCAGGTTTACAAAATCGCGATTGCTTTTACAAATGGCTTGCAAATACAGCATGTCCTGGTAAACCGTTTCCAGTTCACCTCGTTCCTGGGCAAGCCCGATAAGGCTTTTGGCGTATCTTGTTGCTAATCGTGGATTGGGCATTTTTTGATTTTTGATTTTAGGATTTATGATTTTGACTGTTTGTTTTCATTCAAAAAATATAAATCACAAATCATAATTCCTAATTCAATTTAACAGCGTCCGTTAGTTGTTTAATGTATTCTTCCTGCTGCGCTTTGTTGTCAAGCTGTTTGCGAAGCACTTTTTCAGCCACTTCAATTACTAAGTTGCCTACCTGGTTTTTTACATCAATTATAGCTGCATTTTTTTGCTGGTCAATTGCTGCCTGTGCGTCAGCTACTATTCTGTCGTATTCAGTTTTGGCTTTGCTTTGCGCGTCAGCAATCATTTTATCGCCTGTTTCTTTTGCCTCTTTTATCATGGTAGCCCTTTCTTCACGGGCTTTTGCAAGCAATGCTTCGTTTTCATTTTTCAATGTTGCCATCTCTGCCTTTACTTTTTCAGCAGAAGCAATGGCATCGGCAATGTTGGTTTCCCTGTCTCGCAAGCCCTGTAAAATTGGCTTCCATGCAAATCTTCTTAAGATATACAATACAACAAGAAACGCTATCAGCGTCCATATCATCAAACCTAAACCGGGTAATAAAAGTTCCATAAAGTAGAGCTGAGCCTCTGACCCCCTAAAAGAGAGCAGAAAAGCCGTTTGTATTTAAATAATTTTTCAATTTTCTATTCGTATTTCCAACTTCCTTTGAGGTTGGAACTTAAAATTATTGCACCCTCGGCCCTGTGCGTTGGGTGCAATAAAGAATTGCTTTGCGTACTATGGTTTCAGTACAGCAAGGATACCTGCGATAACGGCGAAAAGGGCAACCCCTTCCACAAATGCCGCTGTCAGGATCATGTTTGCACGAATGTCGTTAGCCGCTTCAGGCTGGCGGGCGATGCTTTCTACCGCACCTTTACCAATCTGACCGATACCAATGCCGGCACCGATGGCTGCTAAACCCGCACCCACCGCACCACCTAAGTGCGCCAGCGAGTCGGTATTCGTTTGCAACAGAATGTTCAGTAATGACATAATTCTTGTTTTTATGAATGAAAAAAGATAGATTGTTTTTCTTTAATTATTATGCGATAATGTTATCGTCATGACCTGTATGATGCGAACCTGCAAATGCCTGACCAATAAATACAGCCGTAAGATTGGCAAAAATATAAGCTTGTATAAATGCAATCAGTATTTCGATGATGTAGATAAAAACAGTAAAGGCAAGTGAAACAGGTATAAAACCCCAACCTGCTGCCTGACTCATCGCTCCGAAAATAAAAATGAGCAAAATAAAACAGGTGATTACAATGTGGCCGGCAATCATGTTGGCGAACAAACGTATCATCAGAGCTGCGGGCTTAATGAAAATACTCAGTATTTCTACCGGAATCAAAATGAATTTTACTAAAATCGGTACGCCGGGAGGCCAGAAAATATGTCCCCAATAATGCCGGTTGGAACTAAACAAAATCACCAGCAGTGAAATAAAGGCCAATATGAAAGTGAACGCAATATTGCCTGTAACATTTGCAGAACCGGGAAGCAGCCCAAACAAACTATTGATTAAAATAAAAAAGAAAACGGTAAGCAGATAAGGCATATACTTTGGATAGTCGTCGCCCAGATTAGGTTTGCCTACTTCGTCGCGAATAAAGGTTACAACAGGCTCTATCAAATTTTGAACACCTTTAGGCGCCACATTGCTTCCATACTTTTTGTATTTGGCTGCAGCAGCTAATAATATCCAAACCAAAACAATAAGTGCCAAAAACATTTGTACCACATTGCGGGTAAGACTAAGGTCGTACACTTTTGCATTTTCGTCCACATTTCCTGCCGCATCAACCGCTACAATTTTACCTTCTTCGTTTTTGTAACCATTGTACATTCCATGGCTGTCATGATCATGAAAACGTCCGTATGAAAAAGCTGTTAAACCACGTTCTTTGGAATATAAAATAACGGGCAAAGGAATAGATAATTCATGCTCTTCGCCATCGCTTCCTTTATAGGAAAGAAAATGGAACTCGTGCGCATCCATTACGTGCTCCAAAATCACTTTTGCAGGATCAAAAGCATTCCTTTCGTCGTTTTTGTAGTGTCCTTAGGTTTCTTGTGAATAAGAGTTGTAAAAAGCAAGCAACAAAAAAATGCTGAAAACCGCTACCAATAAGAGTTTTAAGCCTTTAAAGCCCATGTGATCCTTTTTTATTTTTGCGCGAAGATAAGTAGTTACAATATAAAAACATATTGGAAATATTAGAAAGAAAAACAAATTTGCTGCAATAGCTTTGCATTGAAATGATAACGTTTTTTCTATGATAACACTAAAAGAAGGCGATAAAGCTCCCGCATTTGCTGCCAAAGATCAAAATGACAGGGACATCTCGCTCAATATGTTCAGAGGAAAAAAAGTGGTGCTTTATTTTTATCCGAAAGATGATACACCTGGCTGCACAGCACAAGCTTGTAACCTGCGCGATAATTATTCGGAATTATTAAAACAGGGTTATGTTGTAATAGGAGTTAGTGCCGATGATGTAAACAGCCATAAAAAGTTTGAAACTAAATTCAATCTGCCATTTCCGTTGGTAGCTGATGATAAGCAAGTGATTTCGCAAGAGTATGGCGTTTGGGGCGAAAAGCAAATGTTTGGAAAAAAGTTTATGGGCATCACCCGCACTACATTTTTAATTGATGAAGAGGGAAAAATAAAAAAAATAATTGACAAGCCGGATACACAGAATCATGCAGAGCAAGTGATAGAGGCGTGGAAAGAATAAGGATTGTTGACTATTGGTATAATTTATAGTTTTAATAAACATCTTGTTATAGATGAGTAAAAACAACAAATGAACCACTTTACATATACAAATGTATGAAGCTTCTTAACAATTAATCAATATTTGTATTAAGCATTTGTATTTCAAAGTGAAGTTACAATTTAAAGTACTATCTAATATTTTTTAAATCTTCAATAAGAGCATCATTTTCTACAATATTTTTCTTTTTATTAAAATCGTCTCTACATTTTGGCTTTTTAAAATAAGCATTGTATGAAAACTGCTTATTTACACTACTAAGGCGGGCGGTCTCTTCGGATACTATTTCCTGAATCGTTGTCAGGCTATCTTCATAAGCCTCTTTCAGTTTACTCTGATCTTTGAAATATTCAAGGTGTGCATTGCCAATGTATTTATAGATACCGTAACTGACCAATTCATCAGCGTATGCAACAACTTCATTCCCTTTTATACGCTCATTCTTCTGTTCCTGAACATGTCTGTAAATTCTATAAGCAGTTAGAAATTGAATATAAATCGGAGAATCTTTGTTTCCATCAAATAAGCTTTCTAAAGGATGCTTTTCTAAAGTCGAAGCATCGTAAATATTTTGCAATACAGAAGCAATACTGTTTTTTGCAATTGCAGGTTCCTCAAAAAAAGTTGCATACCAGTATTTAATTACCGTTTCGCTCTCTATAGCTTCTTTAAAATGTGAATTTTTAGCTGAGAAGTTTTCTCCTCTTTTTGTTATATAATTAATATTCTGATTAGCAAAAGTTGCTTTTGTAAAGTGATTAAAGTCTTTATTACTTATTTTATCGCGATAATTAATCGGAGTTTGTGTATTTGTTGCATCTGTAATTTTTGTAATCAGATCTTTTTCTTTTGTTTCATAAATACGAACATTGACATAAACGTTTTTAAGCAAATCTGCTTTCTTTTTATAATTCTCGTATAATACCCAGCTTGTTTGAAGTCCATTTACAACCTGTGGATTTTTAACTGGTAGTAAATACATATCATTTTGTGGAGATTTTGGAATACTAAGCTCTTCGCAAATAATAAATACCATTGTTTAGAAAAGGAAAGAATACAGAATCTTCTCTTTTATTAATTGTATCATGTATCTTTTATTAGCCCGTACTTTGACGCCAAGAAAAGACCTTATATTTTCCTCAAATAATAATTCTACAGACCCGTTTACTTTCTTTTCCTCGTCCATAAGGCGACAAAGTTCTAAAGCTTCAATTCTAAAATTAGCAGCTCTTATATTTTCAATAGCATATGTGTATAGGCCTTGACTATCCAATGTCGAAATATTTGATTTTTGAGGGTGAAAAGTGAATTTAATTTCTTTTCTCCTTTGCTGGGTTAAATTGACGATTTTATTATATAGATCATCTGAGTCTAAAATTGAAAAAGAACGATCAGGGTTATTGTAAGTATCGTAAATAGGTCTGTTGTTTGCGTATTGTGCATCATCTTTTACTCCGTTAAAAATATAATATAGTTTCGCATCTATAATAAAACCCTGCTCTGAAATTTGTTTGTATTCATCCATCCATGATTTTAAATCATCAATATTTTCTTTTCCAATTTTATTACCTTCAATAAATATGTCTCTGAAGTCATTGCGAAACTTATCAATCTCATTTGCTTTTAAGCTATTTGAATTTTTGCATTGAAATACATGCATGATATAATAATCGCCTATATCCTGAAACCAAATACCATCAAAACCGCCGTCCTTCTTTCTGTTGTTGCCTTCTTTATTTCGGACAATAATAGTATCGAACACTTCCTCGAAAGGCTTATCAAGAACTACGGCAATAGCAAATATTTCAAATGCTAAATCATAATTATTTCTTAGATCCGTAGATTGTTTAAATTGCTCTGATAGTCTATTTATATAGCCATCAAGAAACAAAGTTTTATTGTTCATTAAATAAAATTAGTAAAATTACTACTATCTGTTAAGCATGATGTTAGTTTGACATTGAGGGTCAATAACTGAGCACTCATTTCATCTCCAACAAAAACGGCAATCTTGCCTGCGGCACATTAAACATACTTTGTACGCTTTTTAGTTTCATCAACATTTCATACGTCGGCTTTCCTACTTGTTCTTCCACTGCATTTTGTTGTATGCTTTTGCTTGAATAAGCATCTAACAATTCCTGCCAATAGCTTTTCTTTTCAGGATATTCTTTTATGTAATAATCGTTTGATTTTATCATGCGCCCGGCACAAACAATGGCATCGTGTAAGGTTCCTTTTCTGTCAACAATGCCAACCGGAATGCCACGGGTGCCGGTCCACACCCTGCCTTGCGCAATGCTGTCAATATAAGCCGTATCGCGCTTTCTGCCGGCCGCAACACGCGATACAAATGTGTTGTAAGTAGTGTCAATATTGGCTTGTACAAAACGTTGCTCGGTAGGAGAGAGAGGGCGGCTGGCCGTCATCATATCGGCATAAGGCGCCGTTTTCACGCCATCGAATGTAACGCCCAGTTTATCTTTAAAAAAAGAACTCATGTTTGGAATTACCGTAAAAACACCAATGGAGCCTGTAATGGTTCCTGCATCGGCATAAACACTATCGGCAGCGCACGAAATATAATAGCCGCCTGAAGCTGCATAATCGCCCATGCTTACAACAACCGGTTTTACTTTGCGTGCCAGTTGAATTTCATGCCAGATAACATCAGAAGCAAGCGCACTGCCACCGGGCGAATTGACACGAAACACAATGGCTTTTACATCATTATCCAGCCGCAGTTTGCGAAGTAAACTTTTATAATCATCACTGGCAATTTGCGCCTTTGTCTCCTTTGCCGCCAACAATATCTCCTTGTGCATACAACACTGCAATGCGGTCGTTGCCTGAAGTTTTTGCAAAATCAACAGCATCCGCATATTTGCCCAGTGATATAAAATTAATCTTGTCTTTTTTAGCCAAATGAAGACCTTGTAGCCATTCGGCTCGAATATCATTGTCATACTTCAATCCATCAACCAAATGGTATTTCAACGCATCGTTGGATGTTTGAATAGCACCGGTGTTGGCAAGGTTGTGAAGCTGCGCTGTGTCTATGTTTCGGGCGCCTGAAATTTGCTGCAAAAACAAACTGTATAAATCACCCAGCCATACACTTGTTTGCAAACGGTTGGGTTCTGTCATTTGCGTGGCGCGAAACGGTTCCGTAGCGCTTTTGAATTTACCGGCATAAAATATTTGTGGTTGAATTTCCAGTCGGTCTAATAAATTTTTTATAAAAAACAAATCAACCGAAAATCCGTTCCATTCTAAACCACCAGCCGGGTGGCAATACACTTTGTTTGCTGCCGATGCCACGTAATACGCTTTCTGGCTCATGGTTTCGCCATAAGCCATTACCGTTTTGCCGCTCTCTTTAAAATCTTCAATGGCCTGTATCAATTCCTCACTGGTGGCATAACCATTCGGGTTTTCTTCCGCTTTAATAAATAAGCCTTTTATGGTAGAATCGCTTTTGGCAAAATGCAACATGCGCACAACATCATATAAGCCGGGCATATCGGAAGAAGCATCGCCGGTAAGCGAGCCAATTGGATTTTGCTTTCCCTGCTCATTAAACGTATTGCTTAAATCGAGCACGAGCACGCCTTTTGAGCCGATGTCGGGTTTGGAAGGAGAAGCTGCAACGCCAACAATAATGAGCAAAACCAAAAATATGAGCAAGGTAAAAATAAACAGGGCTAACAACGAGGCAAAGAATATTTTAAAAAACGATCTCATACACGGATATTTGAAAGAATGAACACAGCTTATGTGCTTGCCGGCAGCAATATAGGCAATCGGCTCCTCTTTTTGCAGGAAGCCACAAATGTAATGGAAGAAGAATGTGGCAACATCATTGCCCGCTCTTCTGTTTACGAAACGGCTGCCTGGGGTTTTACCGCGCAGCCCGCTTTTTATAACCAGGCATTTGCCATTCGCACTTCGTTATTGCCTGCACAACTCATGCAAGCTTTATTAAACATTGAAAAGAAAATGGGAAGAGAGCGCACGGTAAAAATGGGACCGCGCACCATTGACCTTGATATTTTATTGATTGATGATTTATGTAATACAAACAGACTTGCTTACTGTGCCACATCCTCGTTTGGCGCAACGCCGTTTTGCCCTGATTGCCGCTGGCAGAAATTGCGGGTGATGCGGTTCATCCCATTTTACAAAAAACAATCAAGCAATTATTGGATGAATGTGAAGATAGTTTGGAGGTAAAGAAATTGGATTGAAATGATTTGAACCACAAAGACTCAAAGAACACAAAGCTGCACAAAGAATAATAAGTGTGAAGCTTTCGTGCAACTTCTTTACTTCGAGTCTTCGTGGTTCAAAAAACTATTGAATTAACTTCGCAACCTGTTGCAACGGAATGGTGTTCGCCCAGGTTGTAATTTGCGTATCGGTAGTGTTCTTTGCTATAAAAGTTACTAGTGAATTTCCCAATGGAATTTGAATGGTATAATTGGTTTGTCCGTTGCCAGCATCATCTTTTGTCATCTGCGCTTTGTAGCCTTGTACTTTGATGATTTTGTTTTTGCCATTATTATTCATCATGCCACCAATTAACGGTGTGTTTAAAAGCGTATTGAGCGTTGCCACCAGCGGAGAGTTGCCAATGATTGAGAAATCAACATCATCGTTTTGTCCATAGCTGCGGTGAATGGTGCTGCCAATCATTCCGGCGTTGGAAGTAACGTTATCGTCTTTCGCGTTGGCAGCAAGTGCGTCCATTTTCTGAGGCAAAAGTGTAAGAACTTGTTTGCCGATAATCATATCAATTTCCTGCATCGCCTGCAACAAGTGCAAAATGTGCATCTTCCAGTTTTCCGGATGAGTAAGAGCTTTTTGCAGTAGAAATATCAGTAGAAAAATTTTGTGCAAAAGATTGAAGAGTGATGAATACACAAATGAAAAGAAGTATTTGTTTCATGGAATATTTTTTAAGCAGTGAACAGATGTTTGATTATTGTTCATGTTCGCCCAGCATTTTTTTAATGCCGTCAATATCGAAAGCGTTGGCAGCATTCATTACAGAAGCTTCATCAGGAAAATTCACGCATTCCCAAACAATCAAAGAAGCTTGTCCAAGCGGAACAAGCAATGAATAGCCTTTGCTGTCATCATAACTAATCACAGCCTTGTTTCCTTTTACCCTCGTTTGTTTTACGTTGGTGTTATTGCCATTGTTGCTGGTTTGCATACCAGCATTGTTGAAGTATAAGTTGACAAAGCCAGAATAAAATGAATTGTTGCCAATGGTAACCGTCATTTGCTGGTCGGCTTTTTTGTAAACACTTTGAATGGTTAAATTGTTCCATCCCCAACTAGTGCTCATCACTTTGTTTTGCATTGTATCTTTCTGTAAGCCGTTCACCGTTTGTGGCAACGATTGTAACACTTGCTTGCCAATTTGCAGTTCTACGCTCATCAATGCTTGTTGAATAGAGTAACGGGCATCGCTGTAATTGCCAGCTGTTTGCGCTTTTTCTGCGTTAGCAATTTCTGCCTGTACATCAGCCGGTGGCGTGTTGGTTAAACCTCCTCCTTTTTTGTTTTGCGGCGTGCCGGAATTGTTGTCAGAGCTACTGCCGTTGTTTGATGAATTGTTTGTTGATAAGAAGAATTGGGAGTTACAGAGTTAACCGCATTGTTTACTTTGTCTTTTAATTTTTTAAGAAGTTGTGCTTCGCTGCTACTTGCCAAAATGATGAAAACAGAGAAAAAGGAAGAAAGTGTTTACGTTGGTACATGTTCGTTAGTTTGTTAAGGACGTGAAGTTATTCATTTACGGTAAATTATCAAGTACAATTTAATCGTGGAATTTATGTGAGGGGTAACAGCTATTTCTTATTTATGCGATAATAAAAAATCGCATCCTTTGCCAACGGCTGCTTTTCCATTTCCTTCATTAATAAAGTTTGCAACCGGCATTGTTGCCAGGCTTGCGCAAGCCAGAGAGTCTGTTTTGGTATTGATTGAACGAACAGCAGCTAAAGCCGTTATTTTACTGTTCCTTTCACAACCCATTTGATAAGCCACATTGCCTGCGGCACCAATGCCCAACAAATAAACATGGGCTGCATCGCAATGATATTGCTGAACAAAAAAGTTGATCATAATACTGATAAACATTCTGTCGTTTAGCGAATCTTTGTTTTTGCCCTTTTTCCAGATGCCATCCACCGCATCAGGATACATCACTACACAATCGGCAGAATCGGCTTTGGAATGAATGAGGTCGCCATATTGTTTTATTACGTTCATTGCGTTGCTTTTTTCATCATGCAAAACAATCAGCAGCGGATAAATGTCAAGTTTTCCATAATTCTGCGGCATGTAATAAGTGAGATTGCGTGGTATTTCATCAATAATAAAACTGCTGGTATAAATACCTTTTGGTTTTAGTGAATCGTACTGGCAGAAAGCCCTTTTCTGGGCAAAAACAAATAAGATGATAAATAGGCAGAGAAATTTTATCAACAGTGTTTTCATATCTTACAAAAAGCATTTTTATAAGTAAAGCGTGATGAAAGATACTGAAATTTAAAAAGCTTCATTCCTGCATCACTTTCATTTTTATAACAAAATATAACAAAGTGCCTCATTTTTGTTTTGGATAGAAACGCAAATGCTTATACCTTTGCCGTCCTTTAAAATATAAAGCTATGCAAGCAGCAGTGCAATTTGTACACGAGCAACTGACCGCTAAAAAGCAGTTTCCAAAGTTTAAATCGGGTGATAATATTACCGTAAATTATAAAATTATAGAAGGCGGTAAAGAGCGTATTCAGGGCTTTCGCGGCGATGTTGTTAAACTTCAGGGTGAAGGCGCAACAGCAACTTTTACGGTTCGTAAGATTTCGGATAGTATTGGCGTTGAAAGAGTGTTTCCTTTCTTCTCCCCTAATATTGATTCAATTTTATTGAATAAAGTGGGCAAAGTACGCCGTGCTAAATTGTACTATCTGCGCGAACGTAGCGGTAAAAGCGCAAGAATTAAGGAAAGAAGAATTAAATAAAACATTGAACAGCATTACGATAAAAGCAGAAGAATTTTCTTCTGCTTTTTTATTAAACTCTTAACCCAAAACTCTTTTTTCACCGTATATATCTTATATCTTTGAACTTCATTTAAACACTTTTTATGGGCAACTTAGGCTTCCAGGAAATTTTATTGATTGCTGTAGTTATTCTTGTTTTATTTGGCAGCAGAAAAATACCTGAATTTATGCGAGGGCTGGGAAAAGGCATTCGTGAGTTTAACGATGCAAAGGACAATGTAAAAAAGGAACTGGAACAAGGTATGAAAGAAAAAGATACGGTTATTACATCTACGCCGGTATCAAACAATTCAACTACTACAACTACTACGCAGCCATAACTTTTTTCTCAACATAATTCGAATAGCCTTTGTTTAGTTTTCATTCTATCAAAGACTATCATGCTCAATTATTGCACGGCAGTACCACTTGCGTGGAGGCCGTGCAATATTATTTACAGCAGATAGCCAGCCAGCACCACCTTAACGCATTTTTAGAAATTTATGCCGATGAAGCCTTGCACCGTGCTTCTGCGCTTGATGAACAGAGAGCACAAGCCGGTATTACCGGTAAGCTATATGGTGTGGTTGTGGGTATTAAAGATGTGATTTGCTATAAAAATCATCATGTTTCTGCAGCCTCCAAAATATTGGAAGGCTTTGTTTCGCTTTATAATGCAACAGCTGTTGAAAGGCTTTTGGAAGAAGGCGCTATTATTATTGGAAGGCACAATTGCGATGAATTCGCAATGGGTAGCAGCAATGAAAATTCGGCGTTTGGAAATGTGCTGAATGCATTGGATAGCACGCGGGTTCCCGGCGGTTCATCAGGCGGCTCGGCGGTTGCTGTACAAGCTAAAATGAACATGATAAGTTTGGGTAGTGATACGGGTGGCTCGGTTCGGCAGCCTGCCGATTATTGCGGGATTGTAGGATTCAAACCTTCGTATGGAACTATTTCAAGATGGGGTTTGGTAGCCTATGCTTCTTCGTTTGATCAAATTGGAATCTTTGGAAACACAATAGATGATATAGCCATCGTATTGGAAACGATTGCGTGGCGAAGATCAATTTGACAGTACAGTCATTTCTCATTCAATTCAACAAAAACAAAAGGATAATAAAAACGGGCAAAAGAAAAGAATTGCATACTTCAACCAGTTTCTCAACCATCCTTCATTGGATTCTGAAATCGCTGCTTCTTTTTTCTCTTTTACGAAAGTATTAACAGGTAAAGGTTTTGAAGTTGAAGCTGTTGATTTTGAACTACTTGATTATATTGTTCCCGTTTACTATATTTTAACAACTGCTGAAGCTTCCAGCAACCTTTCGCGGTATGATGGAATTAAGTTTGGGTTGAGAAAAAATGAGGCAAAACAAAACCTGAACGAATTGTATAAAAGCACTCGTTCGGAAGGTTTTGGTAAGGAAGTGCAGCGAAGAATTTTATTGGGAACTTACGTTTTAAGCGAAGGATATTATGATGCTTATTTTACTAAAGCTCAAAAGGTTAGAAGGTTATTAATAGAAAGAATAAAAGAGGTATTTCAAAACTATGATGCTGTTATTTTGCCAACAGTTCCATCGCCGGCCTATCACTTTGGTGAGAAAGCCGATTTAATAGAAATATACCTTACTGATATTTATACTGTATTTGCAAACCTTACCGGCATTCCTGCCATTTCGCTTCCCCTTTTTACGCACAGCAATCACATGCCCTTTGGCCTGCAGGTGATGGCGGCACAGGAAAATGACTTATATTTGTTGAATCTCTCCGAAGCAATGATGCGGATGAGAGAAGGGGCTTGAACGGTTCCGCCCTTATTTAACCAGGTATTTTAGCGCTTATAAGCCGCTTTAATTCTAAAAAATTAAAACGAAATTGATGCAATTAAGAAAACTGGCAAACTCGTTTGCAATTGTATGTTCTCTTTGTTTTTTGAGTGTTTTTCTACTATCTTTCACCGATGGCAGAACATCTGGTGGTTCAAAAAAATCAGATAGTATTTCGGTAGCTAAAAATTCAAAATCGCTCTTCACTAATCCTATCCTTCCAGATTTTACAATTTCTATTCCACTTAATCCAATTGTTACACCTTTTGTTCAAAGTTTTATAAGCCGGCAAAGCGATGGATATTCTAAAATGAAAGTTTGGGGTAAATCGTATTTTGATTTGTTCGACAGAATTTTTACTGAAAATAACTTGCCAACGCAGCTTAAGTATTTGTCTGTAATAGAAAGCGATTTAAAGCCAACGCTCAGATCAAATGTAGGGGCAGTAGGTCCATGGCAAATTATGTCGTCGGTTGCCAAAGATTATGGGCTAAGAACTGGTAGAGTGGACGACCGTAAAGATTTCGTAAAAAGCACAAAAGCTGCTGCTCAAATATTAAGTGATTTATATAGCGACCTGGGTAACTGGTTGTTGGTAATTGCTGCTTATAATGCTGGTGAAGGCCGTGTGCGGCAAGCCATAAGGAAAGCAAACAGTGAAAATTTCTGGAAGTTGCAAAAATACTTGCCGGAAGAAACAAGAAATCATGTAAAAAAATTCATCGCTACGAATTTTTATTTTGAAGGTACTGGTGGGATTACTACCATGACGGCTGATGAGATAAAGAACCATAAAGGATTGACAACTTCAGAAGCAATAAATAAAAGAATGAGGAGCTACAAAGTGTGGAAATACAAGGCAAATACAATTCTACACTTATGGCGAAATATCTACAAATGGACGATGCTTACCTAAGCAATATAAACCCAGGTTTAAATGAAGCTTTAAATAAAGGTGATACTTTTACACTCCATCTCCCCGCAGATAAAGTAGATTTATTCAATCAGATAAAGAAGCAATTGTTAAAAGAGAGCGTTCAGTTGTTAATGATTAGTTCCTCTTTACCGGCAAAATAATGCTTCTTGTAATTAAGGAACTTTCGTGTGCACGATTAGCTTTATTTTGTAGATAATAAGCAAGTGTTTATCTAAATTGATTGCTCTTAACTTTTTTCATCCAGATACGATATATAGATATTTGCATTGTTGAATTGCTGATTACAACTCCATAATAAAGAATTTAAGATCATTAGTTTAAAAGTTGGCATCAGCTTTGCAAAAAAATAATATCAGAATATAAGTAGTCAATTTTCTCATAAGCAGTTAGTTTTGGTTGCGGCCCCTGTTTCTACAGGGGCTTATTTTTTTCATCTACTTTTTTTAGCTATAAAGCGAAAGAAAAAATAACCAATAACAGCACCTACTGCATCAGCAATCATATCGTTCACATCAAAATCCCTGTCAACAGTAAAATACTTTTGTACAAACTCCATTGCCACGCCATAAAGAATGGCGAGAAGAACAATCGAAATATAAAAGTTGCTTTTAAAGGAATGTAGTTTTTTAAAGGGAAGGCTGAATAAAAATACAAGTCCTCCAAACAATCCCGCGTGAACCCATTTATCGAAATAAATAACAGATAGAAAGTCCTCTTTGGGTAAATCTTTGCCCGGTAAAACGAGCAAAACAAAAATGATAATAAACCAAACAATAGCAGGAAGCAGTAATACAAATTTTGGTTTCAAAGTGCGTGAATTAGTTTGAAAATAATTGATTCAATAATTTCAATGGGCAATGAACAATGCACGTAAATTTGAAGTCGGAAAGGATGTTATCAGCCTTATTCTTTTTTCATCATTTTTTCAGTGTTTTCCGCAACCTGGAGTGCTTCTATAAATTCATCAATATTGCCGTTTATCACCGAATCTAAATTGTAAGAAGTAAGCCCGATGCGATGATCGGTTACCCGGCCTTGCGGCCAATTGTAGGTACGAATTTTTGCGCTGCGGTCTCCTGTACTAACCAATGTTTTTCTATGACGTGCAATTTCATCTTCCTGCTTTCGTACCTGTTCTTCATATAACCTGGTACGAAGCATGGTCATAGCTTTTTCACGGTTGCCCAACTGGCTGCGCTCGGTTTGGCAAACCACCACCGTTCCGGTTGGTATGTGGGTAAGCATCACTTTGGTTTCCACCTTATTTACATTTTGTCCGCCTGCGCCGCCACTACGTGCCGTTTCCATTTTTACATCGGCTGGATTCAATTCAAAATCTACTTCTTCGGCTTCGGGCATTACAGCAACTGTTGCTGCTGAGGTATGCACGCGTCCCTGTGTTTCTGTATCAGGAACACGTTGTACACGATGCACACCGCTTTCAAACTTTAGAGTGCCATACACATCTTCACCCTGCACTTCCACCAACACTTCTTTATAACCGCCTACTGTGCCTTCGCTTTCGCTAACAATGGCTGTTTTCCAGCCTTTGTGTGCACAATAACGCAAATACATATTTAATAAATCGCCGGCAAATAAGCTGGCTTCATCGCCGCCGGTTCCTGCCCGAATTTCAAGCACTGCGTTTTTATCATCCTGCGGATCTTTGGGAATGAGAAGTTGGGTAAGTAATTTTTCAAGCGATTCTTTTTTCTCTTCCAGTTCGGGCAACTCCATTTTAGCCAACTCGCGCATTTCCTCATCATTGCCATTGAGCAGTTCACGCGAAAAATCATAATCAGCCATTACGCGTTTGTATTCTTCGTAAGGCTTTACTATTTTTTCAAGGCTTTTGTACTCTTTGCTGTACGCCCCAAATTCCTTTTGATTATTAATAATTTCAGGGTTGGTAAGGGCAATTCCTACTCGTTCAAACCTTGCTTTTAATGCGTCCAACTGATCGGTCATCATAATAAAATATCTGAAGCGGAAGAACTATTGATTTTATTGTATAGTCTCATTTTCAGGGCTGCAAAGTTATATGAATTGGTGTGTACAAAATAGAAGCGAAGGCTTGCGCACATTAATTAAAGTAAAGTTTGTTTTTGCACTTATTTTACTCTAACATGAAGAAATGAGCAAATGGTGAAAAAGTACAAGGGTAATTATTTACACAAAAATCCCTGACAGCTATTCACTATCAGGGATTTTCCATTATTGCGAAATGATCATTTTATTTAGTTACGTCGCGCATAACTTTATTTGCTGTAGCTCTGCCGGGCAAATAAATCTGAAAACCAATATTCAGAGCCAATCTGCTTGAGGTAGGCTCGTTACCAAAACCAACAATTCCATTGTATTTCAACAACGTTTCCAAACCGATATTAGGTGTAATAAAGTAAGCATAGCCAGGCCCGATACCTAAACCTAAACCATTTGTGTTAGTGCTACTGCCGTTTCCATTGGAAACATTACTACCTTCAATACCTACATTTCCTTCAAAAAACCATCTGCCATGTTGCAACAAGTTTACTGAGGGTTTATTGCACGTAATAACGAGCTAATGGACCAATACCATATGTGGTTGAGGTTCCTGCTCCCTTAGCTGTAATGAGATCAAAATTTACATAGGCACCAACTGCTACATTGTTGCTAATGAACCAAGCTGCTTTAGGAGAAAGGGCAATATTTGTCACTGCACCTTTTTTCAGTCCAATACTAAAGTTTGCCAAATCTGCACCTACTAAAACATTTCCTTTTTGTAACTGTGCATGAGATACGGTAGCAATAGTCATTGCTACAACTAAAAGGG
The DNA here is from genome assembly GCA_963847085.1 of uncultured Chitinophagaceae bacterium. Classification (GTDB taxonomy): domain Bacteria; phylum Bacteroidota; class Bacteroidia; order Chitinophagales; family Chitinophagaceae; genus Ilyomonas. The sequence goes on from CAWJYO010000007.1 coordinate 275,080, forward strand.
TCAGAATTCTTTTCATAAACATCAAGTTAATATGCTTTGCCATTTTTCATAAACCATGCCAGTCGTGCTATTAATCAAAATCACTTTTATGGACGGCAGATACTGCTTTATTATGAAGTAAAGGAGATTAATCATTTCATTATTCCTCTTCTTTTCTTGCAGCAAGTTTGTTTTTGCCTCTTTTTTATCGATGAATGTGATTGTAATAAAAAGGGCTGACATTAATTATCAACCCTCAATTTTTTTAATTCAGAAGTGCATATTTCCTCTTTCTTATATACTGGAAAATAAAACCAAATGCAATAATCAGTAAAATGGGCAAAACAATGTTGATAAATTGCCACATGGTTCGTTGTTCAGCTACTTTCTTTTTATCAAGAAGACGCAATACAAAATCTTTATTCCTCGATTCAAAAATGCCACTGGTGCTTACCATATAATCCACACTATTTAAAAAGAAATCGCGGTTGGCAAAGCGATAATTTTCAAAAGGCAATTCGCCCATTGGTAATGGACCCGTGGTTTTGGTTACTGCATTGGTAACAATATCGGCATCCGATACCACAATTTGTTTTCCATCGGCTGAAGCCCTTGCTGCAAATGGCTTTCCGGTAGCCCGTTGTACAGAATCCTGCGTTGTTTTATCAAGCCGGTTGGCAAATAAACTGTTGAATTTTCCTTCTAATAAAACAGCTACAGGTATATGGCTCCTGTTCATCGAATTAAAATCTTCATCCGTGCGCACACTGTTTAAGCTTACCAAAGCCGGAGCACTTAATGAACGGCTGTTAGTATCGCTGGCAAGCAAAATGGTTTTGGTAATGCCTGCTGCTTTTACCGTATCAATGCTGGAAGGAAAAATAGAAAGCACACGGTCTAAATTTTTTGAAATGGGATTGTTATTGATGGACTGCAAAAAAGGATAATATGGAAACGGAATGCGCTGCATTCGCGGGCTGTTATCAGGGTTATAACCCGTAACCACCGGAATTTTTGAGCAGTTTAAATCCTGCACCAAATCGCCATTGATTCTTACGCCATACTTAAACAAAATATCATCAATATTCAGGTTGCGGTCGTAAGCAATAAAGTCAGCACGGCTGCGCATCAGGCTATCCAATTCAGCGTACAATTTATCAACAAACCAAAGCACTTTGCCACCGTGCATAATGTATTGATCAATCTTCAGTTTATCTTCATCTGTAAAAGCCTGTGTTGGTTTAACAATCAATAAAGCATTGATTTGGTCGGGATTGGGATAGCCGCGTTTCAAATCAAAAGCGGCAAGACGATATTCATTACGAAGGTGTTCTCAACCAAATCGTTTACTGTTAAATCAACCGGTTCGCCATTGCCGATACAATAAGCAACGGCTGGCAATAAGTTCGTGTAAGCTTATCAATGGCATTGGCAAACTTAAATTCCAGCAATGCTTCGGCAGCATTGCGCGTGGCTTCTTTATCGGGTTGCGGCTCTTCATTAACTACATTGAAGTTTTTAAAAACCGTTCGGCTGCTGCGCAAATCAACAGCAACCGGCGGTTTGTTTTTGTAATAAATTAAAGCTGATGGAATAATGAGTTGAGCCGTTGATTTGTTGCCGGTTTCGTTTACATCTTCGTTGCGCTCAAACACAACACCGGCGCGGCTTAAGCTATCATACAACTGCGCCTTTAAGGTGTCGTTCAAGTCTTTTCCGGGCGTTTCAAAACTTACTTTAATGTTGTTATTACTTAGATCAGAAAACTCTCGCAATAAATCCTGCGTGGCAATGCTTAGCTTTTTATAATCGGCAGGCAAATCGCCTGTTAAAAACACTTTTATGTTGATGGTAGTATCAATGTTCTGCAATAGTTTTTTGGTAGAAGCGCTTAACGTAAAACGCTTCTCCTGTGTAAGATCAATACGATAGTGAATGAAAGAAGAAACAGCAATAACAATGGCAAACAACAAGAGTAAAAACAGCCACCAGAATTTATGTTGAAGAAGTTTGTTCATCGTAAATTTATCTTGAATAGATGCGTTTTATCGCCTTGTTATATTTCGTTGTGTTATCAATAAAAACAAAACGATGATGCCAGCAAAATAAAGAATGTCGCGCAAATCAACCACGCCGCGGCTGATGCTGTGATAATGAAAATTAATACCCATCATTTCAATGTAATAATCCGCTCCGGATTGAAACGCAGGTAGCTGGCTCATCGCTTCAAAACCGGTATAAAAAACAAAGCAAACAAAAGCACCTGCGATAAACGCAACCACAGTATTGTTGGTAAAACTGCTGGCACAAATACCGATTGACGTGAACACAGAACCCAGCAAAAACAAACCGATGTAACTGCCAATGGTTGCGCCAACATCAATGCCGCCAATGGCACTTAATCGCTGCATGGAGATGGCATAAATAATAGTAGGCAACAGCGCCAAAGCTACTACCAGCAAGGCTCCGAAGTATTTGCCCCATACAATTTGCGATGAGCTTATCGGCAATGTTTTTAGAAGCTCAAACGTGCCGGATTTATATTCATCTGCTAAGCTGCGCATAGTAATGGTTGGAATTAAGAACAACAATATCCAGGGCGCTAATGAAAAAAAGTTGGACAAAGAAGCATAGCCAAATGAGAGCAGATCGGTATTGGGAAAAACGAACAAAAACAAACCGGTGAGCAACAAGAAAATGATAAGAGCAATGTATCCGGTAAGACTGCTAAAAAATTGCAGCCATTCTTTTTTGCAGATCATCCACATGCGGTAAAGCTAAGTTTGTTTTGTTTTCGCCACAAAAATGCGAAGACACAAACAGTTTACAAAAACGTTTGATGGTTTAAATAATTATATGGAAAAATTGTCTTTAACCTTTTGCATAGAAAAGCCGGATGATTTATAACATCCGGCTTATAAAATCAGGTATAAAAATCTTTGTGCTACTTCGTGTTCTCTGTGTCTCTGGATTAAAAACTCACACTGCAAAGCTTTCACCGCAACCACAGCTACGGCTGGCGTTTGGATTATTAAAATAAAATCCTTTGCCATTTAAACCATCGCTAAAATCAAGCTCTGTATTCACCAGGTATAAAAAGCTTTTCAGGTCGGTTACTACCTTCACGCCATTGTCTTCAAAAGCCTGATCCATAGGTTTGGTTTCGTTATCAAAATCAAGTTTATAACTCAATCCTGAACAGCCGCCACCTACTACCGATACTCTTAAAAAATATGACGAATCAGCGCCAATACCAGCATCTTCCATCAGTTTATGCACTTTGGCTTTTGCTTTTTCGCTTACGTAAATCGCATTGTCTAACGCAACCATAGATTAATCGGTTTGATTAATGAATCCTTTCTTCAAATTGCAATACTTCAAAGCCATTCTTCTGACGGTAATCATTGATCGCAGCTTTAATAGCATCTTCGGCAAGCACAGAACAGTGAATTTTTACCGGAGGTAAATTCAGCTCTTCAACGATGGTCATGTTATCAATGGTTAGCGCTTCGTCAACCGATTTGCCTTTCAGCCATTCGGTAGCCAATGAAGAAGAAGCAATAGCAGAGCCGCAACCAAAGGTTTTAAACTTTGCATCAGAGATAACGCCGGTGGCATCATCCACTTCAATTTGCAGGCGCATTACGTCGCCGCATTCAGGAGCACCCACTAAGCCGGTGCCTACATTCTTTTTACTTTTATCCAGCGTACCCACATTTTTGGGGTTGCTGTAATGATCAATCACTTTATTTGAGTAAGACATAATCTATTGTTTTATTTTTTATTTTTAATAGTAAATTGACAATTAACAATAACCAATCTTCAATATTAATGCGCTGCCCATTCAATCTTGTTGATATCAACACCTTCTTTAAACATTTCCCACAACGGGCTCATTTCGCGCAGCTTTAATACCGTTGTTTTTACGTGTTCAATCGTATAATCAATTTGTTCTTCGGTGGTAAAACGGCCCAATCCAAAACGCAGGGAAGAATGTGCCAGATCATCACCCAAACCCAATGCCTTCAAAACATAGCTCGGTTCGAGTGAAGCTGATGTACAAGCCGAACCAGATGATACAGCAATGTTCTTATTAAAGCCCATCATCAAACCTTCGCCTTCAACATATTTAAAAGAAATATTGCTTACATGCGGCAGGCGATGTTCACGGTTGCCGTTCACATAGCTTTCTTCAATTTGCGTTAATGCGTTTTCCAATTTATCTCTTAACCGGCTGATGCGCTTCGTATCTTCTTCCATGTCCAACCGGCACAATTCACAGGCTTTACCAAAACCAACAATGCCCGGAACATTTAACGTACCGCTGCGCATACCGCGTTCATGACCGCCGCCATCCATTTGTGCAGTTACTTTTACACGTGGATTTTTGCGGCGAACATACAAGGCGCCAACACCTTTCGGTCCGTACATTTTATGTGCAGAAAAGGTAAGCAAATCAATGCCGTCTTTGTTTACATCAACCGGTATTTTGCCAACTGCCTGCGTTGCATCTGTAAAAAATAAAACGCCATGTTTGCGGGCAATTGCACTGATTTCTTTTACCGGCTGAATAACACCAACTTCATTGTTCGCATACATAATTGCAATTAAAACAGTGGTTGGCTTAATAGCAGCTTCCAAGCCTTTCAAATCAATCAAACCATCTTCTGCAACAGGCAGGTACGTTACTTCACCACCCGTTTTTTCAATATGCTTACAAGTATCTAATACCGCTTTGTGTTCAGTAACAGCAGTAATAACATGATTGCCTTTTGAAGCATACATTTCATAAACACCTTTAATAGCGAGATTATCACCTTCGGTAGCGCCGGAAGTAAAGATGATTTCCTTCGGATCGGCACCAATTAATTTAGCAACCTGCTCACGTGCATAATCAACCGCTTCTTCGGCTTCCCAGCCAAACGGATGATTGCGGCTGGCAGCGTTTCCAAAGTGTTCTGTAAAATAAGGTATCATCGCTTCCAGCACGCGCGGATCCATCGGCGTAGTGGCGTTATTATCTAAATAAACGGGAAGTTTCAACATAATAAAGTTTGTATTCGTCTTACTTAATTATCCACAAAATTACGCTAAAGATGTGTATGAAAATGGTATTCGTTACCTGCTAACGCTATTTTTTACTTAATTATGAAATAAGTTTTTTATTGCAGCATTCCTGTGGCAGTATTCATATTTTGGCGAAAAAATATCATGGATTTTAAATGAAAAATCTGCATTTTTCAAAACTATGTTAAGTCTTTCATTACTATTAATCTTAGCATGATGATGGAAGTCTGTTTTTCGTTGTAAAAATAAAAGTGATCTATGAAAAGGATTTTATTTGTGAGTATTCCGCTGATGTTGCTGTTGGCATCCTGCAGCACTACAAAAATTACTGATAGTTATGCAAACACTCATCAGCGGATAGCCGCCAAGCGAATTTTGGTTTTGGCGCTATTTAGTGATAAAAACAGCAAAGCAAAAGTGGCAATGGAAAATGAAGTGGTAAACGACATCAACAAGTTTGGCTATGATGCCGTAACCGCAACGGCCGATTTTGGTGCGAATGCTTTTAGCGGCATGACGCAACAACAGGCGCTGCAAAAATTAAGCGACGAAGGCATTCAAAATGTAGTTACTATTACGCTGGTTGACAAAAACAAACAAAAGCGTTATGTGCCTGGCTCTATGGGTTATACACCTGGCTTTTGGGGTTATTATTCTTACTATTCGCCCTGGGCTTATCAGCCTTACCGGCCGGGTTATACCGAAGTGAATACAAGCTATATGTTTGAAACGAATTTGTACAATGTGGCCAACAATCAGTTGTTGTATTCAGCTCAGTCGAAGTCGGTTGACGCCAACAGCATGGCAACATTGGCCAACGATTTTGCACGTTCGGTTGTGCGCGACATGAGGCGAAAGAATGTGATATAAACAAACATTGTTTTGAGTATGATTAAAAAAGCTGTTCCATTTATTGGGACGGCTTTTTTTATTGGGCAACTTTATACCTGGTAGATAACAAAAAATAGGCAAAAACAAATGATACTGTTTAATAATGATTTTAGCCAATGGTTTTTGTTTTTGCCCTTTTTTTCAAAACCAGAACTATTTGTCTGCACGTATTTGAATTGTATTGTTTTACCGAAATATTTATTTTTATTCGCATAATTGCAGTACCAATTGCGTTAAGCTATGGTTTATTTTATAAATGGAACGGATCATACAACCAGTAAACACAACCGAAAGAATACAATTCATCAAATCCGTTTCGTGATAGTGGCAGCCATGGCTAATTGTTCTTCCATGAAAAAAACATTACTCCTTTTTATTTTTACGGTATTGATAGCAGTTGCGCAGTTGTTTGCGCAAATCAAACCCATTCAAAAAATAAGTCAGCCTGTTATTCGCTGTTACACAACTGAAAGCATCAATATCGGGCGAAAACAAACCCCCAATGCAGAAACAGACGCGCATTTTGAAAAATGGCTAAAAACAAAAATGCTGGAACGTCAAACTGAAAACTTAGTGGTAAAGCCGTATGTGGTGCCGCTTGTTTTTCATATTTTATATGATGGTGAAGCGGAAGGCAGCGGAAGCAACATTTCGCAGGCGCTGATTCAACAACAAATCCTGCAAACGAATAAAGATTACGCCAATCAATCGAACAGTCCCTATAAGGTGGCAGCCGCCACAGGAATCCAGTTTGTGCTGGCGCAGAAAGACCCGAATGGAAACGTTCTGGCAGAACCCGGTATTGAGCGCATTGACCGCAACAGCAGAGGCTGGCTGGCGCCTGGCTCAAAAGGATGGTCGAGAGATTACATCGCCGACAGCATCAAACCCAAAACCATTTGGAATCCTGAAAAATACATCAACATTTGGCTGGTGCCTGCTATGAACAATGGCAGCACGGGCAAGCTACTTGGCTTTTCAACCTTTCCTGTAGCTTCTACATTAAATGGTTTGGATGCCGATCCGGTAGAAAGCAACTTAACTGCCGGTGTGGTGATAGACCATGAAACGGTGGGCAGCCTTTTTCGCCCGCAAACCTGCGATCAGGGCTGGGGAAAAGGCAAAACTTTATCACACGAATTGGGGCATTATTTCGGGCTTCGCCATATCTGGGGCGATGCCGTATGTGGCAATGATTATGTTGATGATACGCCTACACAGGAAGCTGCCAATTATGGCTCGCCCATTCATCCCAAACCTGATGCCTGCGGCACGCCGGATGAGATGTTTGAAAACTATATGGACTATACGGATGATGAACTGCTGAACACTTTCACCGCCGACCAGGTAGATCGTATGCAAACCGTGTTGCTGTACAGTCCGCGCCGTACTAACTTACCCAATTCCGATGTTGGTTTTGTAACCATAACCGGCAGCAATAGGATTTCGTTTGCAAGTTGTACCGACCAAATTACCACACCTGAAACCGGCACTACGGGAACCTATCCAAGATACAGAGACATATCGTTGCTTTTGAACTGTGAGTATAAGGCAACCGACGCAGCAACGGTTGCCATAAACGTTGGCGGCAATGCTGTAAACAACACGCAATACCAATTGCTAACGCCAACCGTAACGTTTGCAAAAGGCGATGCTTATAAATCTGTTGTCGTTCGGTTGATTGACAATGAAGCCATTGATGGCGACAGAACCTTGAACCTCAATTATACCATCAGCGGTACCGGTGTTGTGGCAGACACGGGTTCGCAAAGCATTGCCATCACCGTAAACGATGATGATAACATTGCTTTTGCCAGAAACAGCGTAGTGAACATTATTGACGAGCATTTTGAAACGGTTGCTGCGGGCGCGCTCGTGCCTGCCGGCTGGGGTTCGTTTCTTCAAAGCGGTTATCCTAATATGTTTGTAGCAGGTCCTAACGGCAATGCAGGTGGCAGTGGCAAAGCAGCTTATATCACCAATAACAAAACTACACAACCTAATACTTACACAAAAGGCATTGCTGGTGCGGCTGAATTATTATCGCCGCAAATCAATCCTTTGCAATACCGTTCATTAGATTCTCTTAAATTCAAGTACAGTGTGCGTGGCAGCGAGAATGATCATGGTTATGTTTTGTATGATATTGGCGATGGCAGCCTGTACTTTTGGGGCGGACAAGGATTAACAGGCAGCGGCCCCTATTATGGCACCAATGGCACACAATCAGCTTCACTTTCATTGCCGGTTCCTTCCGGTGTAACAGGCAAAAAATTCAATATCGCTTTTTATTGGGAAACTGATACGCTCAAGGATGGCGGTGACCCAGGATTGAACATTGATGATGTATCGCTAAGTGGCGAACCTTATAGCATTGAAACCGCTGTATCATCGAGCTATGGGTATGATGTGCAACCGAATTTTATCAACAAATTCAGAAGTACAAATAATAAAATTATCGCCGATATTGATTCGGTTTCCGCCACAGTAACGAATGTAACCGCTTCGATAACCGAAGCTGGAAATGATACAACCACTATTTCCATTAATGGTTCAACCGTAGGCCGCGCAAGAAAAGTGATTACCCTAAAACCTGCCACAGAAAATGCCACCACTTACACGGCAACGTTTTATTTTACTTCAGATGAAATGGCTGCCTGGGATGTAAAAGCGGGCAATTTAAAAATACTACAGGTAAAGAATGGCGTTGCTTTATCAGGCAACCTTGCCAACTCGGATGTTACGCTTATCAATCCAATCAATATTGACAATCGTTTGTCAACACAAGGCTTTATTACTTACACGGCAATCATTTCGGGTTTTGGTCAGTTTATATTGGTTGATTCTGCCTCCGCAGCCTCTTCATTTATTTGGGTTTCTTTTACCGGCGCGTTGAGCGGAAGCAATAACATATTACTTGATTGGAAAACAGCCAATGAAAAGGATGAACTTCCCTTTGAAGTACAGCGCAGCACCGACAGTGTTTCGTTTACCAAAATTGGTTCCGTAACAGCTAACAATGCAGCTTCTAACGAATACACTTACAACGATAAGAGCATTACAAAAGGAACGAAATATTACTATCGGATCAAGCAAACGGATAGTAATGGTAATACATCGTACAGCACTATTATCGGCATTAATTATCCGGCAGATACAACCATTCTTGCGCAATGGATTAAAGTGTATCCCAACCCGATGAAAGATAAACTGCTGCTGGATTTTGGCAACACATCTTCGCAAAGTGTCAACATTATGATTACCGATATAAGTGGAAGAGTGGTGTACAATACAACCTCAACCGTGCAGGGACACAAAGAAATTCTAACCTCTTTTTTAAGCCGCGCCATTTACATTGTAAAAGTGCAAACCACCGACCGCGTGGTAACTTTTGAAATTATGAAGAATTAGTTGATGGTTTGAACCACAAAGACATAAAGGAACTGAGATTTAAAAAATATTAAAAGAATAATTCGTCTTTCTTCATGCCTTTGTGATTTCTCATTATTCAAAAATGAAAACTCTTCTACGATGCAAAAAAATAGAGCTTTCAATCAGTTGGTAATAACACACTCTTAACCTCTGAAAAGAGGAGTAAGAAGATAAATTTGCTAAAATGAAAGTTATTTTTTGAAACAATTTATTCCATACTTTCTTACCCTGACTTTTGCAATTATAAATGCTATTTCAGTAGAGGCGCAAAGCAGAGATTCTATCATTGTTCCAAGTGTGTTGGATACATCTATCCTTCATAGTCTTACTCCTGTTATCGTGCATACAAGCACATATAAAGCGGATTCAATTCAAAACAGAATAGACCAGAAAAATATCTTTAATTATAGGAAGAAGAAAATAAATATGGGCGATAACAAATGGAATCGAACTATTGTTGTAATGGGTAAAAAGATTGATTTGAATACAAAAGATAAAAAATTCAGTCTGCTTGATATTAACTCTCTGGCTCATTTCATTCATTCTAAAAAGGACAATCAAACGCTTACTCTACAAAAGCGCCTTCTTCAGGAGGAACAAGATAATTATGTAAAGCAAATCTTTACACCTGCTTTGGTAGAGAGATTCTCAAACATGCACAATGATGATTCTATCCGTATGTTTATTGCTAAGTATGCACCTTCTTACGATCAAATTCAAACCATGAATGAACTTGATTTAGGAAGTTATATTTTGGATAGCATGAAATTGTTTCAACAATATCCTTAGCTTTCTAAAGTCTATACAAATCCCACTTATAACTTCCCACTTACAACCGATAACTTATTTTTGCCCGCTATGAGTTACACACTCGCTATTGTAGGCAGACCCAACGTAGGCAAAAGCACATTTTTTAATCGCATGTTAGAGCAACGCAAAGCCATTGTAGATGATGTAAGCGGCGTTACCCGCGACCGCCAGTATGGCGTTGCCGATTGGAACGGAAAGCAGTTTAACGTGATTGATACGGGCGGTTTTGTGCCCGATACAGAAGATATTTTTGAGAGGGAAATTCGCAAGCAGGTGCGCATTGCCATTGATGAAGCCGATGCCATTGTGTTTATGACTGATGCCGCCACCGGAATTACCGATTTGGACGAAGCGATGGCAGATTTGCTGCGGCGCGCAACAAAGCCTGTGTTTCTTACTGTAAATAAAGTTGACAACAACAGCCGCTTGCTGGAAGCTTCTGAATTTTATAGTTTGGGTTTTGAAAAGATTTATTTTTTAAGCAGCATGACAGGCAGCGGAACCGGCGAGTTGCTGGATGAAATTACATCGTTGATTCCTGCCGAAAAAACATATGATGCGGAAGAAAGCGGAGAAGAAAAAGCATTCCCAAAGTTTGCTATTATTGGTCAGCCCAACGTGGGCAAATCTTCTTTATTAAATGCGTTGATAGGCGAAGAGCGTACCATTGTAAGCAGCATTGCAGGCACTACGCGCGATACCATTCACACACATTACAATATGTTTCAAAAAGAGTTTGTGTTGATTGATACGGCAGGCCTTCGCAAAAAAAGCAAAGAGAAAGATGACCTTGAATTTTACTCTGTAATTCGTGCCATCAAAGCAATGGATGAAGCCGATGTTTGCCTGTTGTTATTAGATGCCGAAAAAGGCATTACGGCGCAGGATGTAAATATTTTTTCTCTTGCCGCACGCAAGGGCAAAGGCATTGTTGTGTTGGTAAACAAATGGGATTTGATGACCAAAGAAACCAACACAGCACGCGACTATGAAAAACGGTTAAAAGAAAAGATTGCACCTTTTACGGATGTGCCTGTTATTTTTATTTCGGTGCACGAAAAAACACGCATTTACAAAGCAATGGAAGCGGCTTTGGAAGTATATGAAAACAAAACGCGGAAAGTACCAACCAGCAAATTAAATGAGGTAATGTTGAAAGCCATCGAAGCCTATCATGCGCCGGTGGTACGCGGCAATTCCATTAAAATAAAATATGTAACGCAACTGCCAACGGCCGTGCCTTCGTTTGCCTTTTTTACCAATTATCCCGACGATATAAAGACGCCGTATCGCAATTATTTGGAAAACCAACTGCGGCAACATTTCAACTTTAAAGGTGTGCCGCTGAGGATTTTTTTCAGAAAAAAATAGGCTTTTTCTTTCGGTTCTTCCTTGTTTGCTTTTTCTTTCATTTTAATGCAAAAACAAACATTGCCATTTTTAAAATGAATTATATGAACAGGAAACCGCAATCTATTGTGGTGAAAGCAGCCGTTGGCAGCGTGCTTCTTACTGCTTCCTTTGATTGAAAGGAAGCAGTATATACTTGCATTCTAAAATTTATGAATGCATCAGAAGGCAGAAGCGTAGTTATCAATTGGTAACTGTTTATTTTGTAACGAAAAATATCTTTATTCAACTTTGTTTTTGCACCATTTTTATCAATGAATCATCTCATGAAAAAACTAACCACGCTACTATTTGTAATGGCGATTGCTTTATCCATCTATGCACAATCAAATCATACAAGCATCAGTCCTGTTGATTATGTAAACACCTTGATGGGCACGGATTCCAAGCCTTCTTTATCAAACGGAAATACATTTCCTGCTATCTGTGTTCCGTGGGGCATGAACCTGTGGACGCCGCAAACCGGCAAAATGGGCGAGCGGCTGGCAATACACTTACAATTCTGATAAGATAAGAGGCTTTAAACAAACGCATCAGCCATCGCCGTGGATGAACGATTATGGCCAGTTTTCCATCATGCCGGTTACCGGCAAACCGAAATTTAAAGAAGATGAAAGAGCGAGCTGGTTTTCGCACAAAGCCGAAGTGGCAACGCCCTATTATTACAGCGTTTACTTAGCCGACCACGATGTTACAACAGAGATAACGCCAACCGAACGCGCAGCAATGTTTCGTTTTACATTTCCTAAAACAGACAGTGCATTTGTGGTGGTTGATGCTTTTAATAAAGGCTCTTATATTAAGATTATTCCGGAGGAAAATAAAATCATTGGTTACTCGGTACGCATACTCTGCAGGGCATGACACCAACTTCAAAAATTATTTTGTGATGGTGTTCGATCAATCCTTTACAACCAATTATACATGGCATGACTAGCGTTGCAGAAATGAATACGTTAGAGCTGCAGAAAGATCATGTGGGTGCCATTGTTGGTTTTGCTATAAAAACAAAAGGTGAACAGGTAAATGTGAAAGTGGCTTCATCTTTTATCATCTCCAGAACAGGCCGAACAAAACTTAAAAGAATTGGGCAATGATGCTTTTGAAACAGTGAACAAAAGGGCAAAACAAAAATGGAACGATGTACTGGGCAAAGTGATGGTGGAAGGTGGTAGATAAAGCAAGCTTCGCACCTTTTATTCCTGCCTGTACCGCATGGTTATTTTTCCCAACAAATTATATGAAATCAATGCAGCCGGAAAGCCGGTGCATTGGAGTCCGTACAACGGCAAAACAGAGAATGGTTACATGTTTGCCGGCACAGGTTTTTGGGATACGTTCCGGGCCTTGTATCCTTTCTTGAATCTGATGTATCCTGGTATCAATAAAGAGATGCAGGAAGGCTTGATTAATGATTACAAAGAAGGTGGCTTTTTGCCCGAATGGAGCAGCCCCGGTTATGCGGATGTAATGGTGGGAAACAACTCAGCTTCTATTGTTAGTGATGCTTACATAAAAGGCTTGCGTGGTTATGATATCAATACACTTTATGAAGCTTTGGTGCATGGCGCAAACAACGAAGGACCCGAAGGAACCGGCAGAACCGGCGTGGCTTATTACAACAAGCTCGGTTATGTACCTTACAACGTAAAAATCAATGAGAATGCAGCCCGCACGCTGGAATATGCGTATGATGATTTTACCATTTACCAGTTGGGAAAAGCGTTGCACAAGCCGCAATCAGAACTGGATGTATATGCAAAGCGTTGTCTGAATTATAAGAACTTATTTGATTCTTCAGCACAACTTAATGCGTGGCAAAAATGAAGATGGTTCGTTTCAATCGCCATTCAATCCATTTAAATGGGGCGATGCCTTTACCGAAGGCAATAGCTGGCATTACTCCTGGAGTGTTTTTCACGATATACAAGGCTTAATCAATTTAATGGGAGGTAAGAAACATTTGTAACGATGCTTGATTCCGTTTTTATTATGCCACCTACATTTGATGATAGTTATTATGGTGGTGTGATACATGAAATACGCGAAATGCAGATTGCCAATATGGGCCAGTATGCGCATGGCAACCAGCCTATACAGCACATGCTTTATTTATACAACTATGCCGGCGAACCGTGGAAAACGCAATATTGGGTGCGGGAAACCATGAACCGGTTGTACAAAGCAACGCCCGATGGTTATTGCGGCGATGAAGACAACGGGCAAACCTCTGCCTGGTATGTGTTTTCGGCATTGGGTTTTTATCCTGTTTGTCCTGCAACAGATCAGTATGTATTGGGCGCTCCTTTATTCACCAAAACCACACTTACGTTAAACAATGGGAAGCAGTTTATTATTACTGCAAAGGATAACAATGATAACAACCGTTATGTGCAAAGTGCTTCCTTAAACGGTAAAGCTTATACGCACAATTGGTTAAGCCAGACCGATATACAAAACGGTGGTACGTTCAACTTAATCATGAGTGATAAACCAAACAAGGCCAAAGGCACTGATGCAAAAGACTATCCGTATTCGTTTTCAACGGGTAAGTGAGTAAGGGCAAAGGTTTATGGTTTTATCATCATCTCCTTAAAGGTTATGATGACCTTCTTTTGAACGGTACTATGGATTAAAATTAACGTTACAAATAAAAGATTCGGGACGGCTCCCTTTAATTAGATTAGCTTTGCAGGTGTCAGAAGCTTCTGGTTACTCTACTATACCTCTCTACTATATCACCGTGTTGCTTTTACTTCCTCCACCAGCTTCCAATTTTTGAATGGCCTTTTAATATGATTGAAATGAAAAATTTATTTTTTGCATTTGTCCTGTTATTGCTATCAGGCTGTGCATTTGGGCAAGCCAGGGATGGAACGGCAGATCTGAAGAAAACAGGATTTTCCGAAAATGCTGTTTTAATTTATTTGCCTTATTCTTCAGATGTAGTTAAACAAGCGCTACAGGATTTTGTGCTGAAAGCAAGTAAAAACAAAAATAGAGACACAGTAAGTTTCAAGCTTGCCTCTAATACCGAATTAGCTGAAAAAAACATAAAAAATGCCGATATGCACTTTGAAATCGGTAATAAAGATAATCTGCATCCCAACGAGTCAGTAGTGTATCTGAAACTGAGATCCTCAGTTGAAACGAACAATGGTACAGGGGAAACTGATTTTCTTTTTGATAAGCAGCAGGCAATTGATTTCCTGAACAATTTTGCCATTGCTATTAAGCCTTATGCAACAGACATGCAACTGCAATTTCAAAAAGATAACCTGGCCTATGCAGAAAAAAGGAATGATGTATTGATAAAACAGGGCAATAAACTTGAGAAAAGAAAATCAGCCAGTAACCTCTTAACTACAGACAATCTAACAAACCGGGCATCGGGGAATCGTGCAAAAAGGGAACGCCACAATCAACAACTGATAGATGAAAACCTTACTGCCCAGGCATCACAACGAATTGAAATTGATAATCAAAAATCATCCCTTCATTTATTGCTTATACCCGCTCAACTCTTATGAAAAAACCGAAGAAGCAGACAAGGATTAATTATTTCCAATAGAACTGTAATAAGACACAATGTTTTGCTAATGCCCTTTCTTTTTAGTTAAAAATGCCAGTACAAGGCGGTAATAAAGTTGCCGCTTTCTTTTTTCCGGCACATCTGCATAGTATTCTTGTGTGGCCATTTTGAAATTACATCTTATAACTTTTTCGCTCAACCGCATTTATTTTGAAGTTTGTAACTTCATTGTATAGCTGACGCTTACAGAATTAAAGACCAATACAAGGCTTATTTTATTACGCTAACTGTTATTGATTGGGTTGATGTTTTTACAAGGAAGGAATACAAAGATATTTTAATCGAAAGTTTGCAGTATTGCATTCAACACAGAGGTTTGCAAGTGTATGAATTTGTAATTATGAGCAATCATTTTCATGCCATTGTATCGTCTGATAAAATACCTTTAAGCGACATCATCCGGGACCTAAAAAAGTTTACAGCCAAGAAGATTATTGATACCATTACTAATGGTGATGAAAGTCGCAGGGAATGGATGTTAAAGAAGTTTGCCTTTGCGGGCAGCCGTAACAGTAATAATACTTCCTATCAGCTTTGGAAACAGGATTATCATGCGGTGGAATTAGGAACAGAAACGATGTGGAAGCAGCGCGCTGATTATATTCATTACAATCCTGTGAAAGCTGGCATTGTTGAACATGGGGAAGATTATTTATACAGCAGTGCCCGGTTTTATTATAACAAAAAATGTTTGTTGCCGCTCAGCAGTAAGTAAAGTTGCAAACTTTAAGGTAGAT
>CAWJYO010000008.1:0-342334 GCA_963847085.1 uncultured Chitinophagaceae bacterium
TTCTCCCGATATTTCGCACGATGGGAAATTGATTGCTGCTGTTTCGCTTACGCCACAACAACATTCAACACTTGATATTTTAAACTTAGAAGGGGCGAAAACCGCATCGCTCACCAACAACGAAAACCAGATTTATTCTTATCCAAAGTTTTCTTTCGATGATAAAAGCATCTACTTTATTGTAAGAAAAACAAATGGCGAAATGAGCTTGCAGCAGTGGGATTTACAAACAGAAAGAACCACTGTTATATTGCCGTTTGCCAACCGGATTATTGGCTTTCCACAAGTGCAGGGCGATACCATTTTGTATTCGTGTTCCAACAGGGGGAAGGACGAAATTGGGCATTTGTTTTTACAACAAAAACAAACTACCGGCTCGCAAATTATCAAACCGGTTTGTATGGCGGTATTATTAAAAACAAAGAAGTGATAGCTTCCGTTTTTACTTCATCAGGCTATCGGTTAGGAACCTTTTCACCCCAATGGCAACCTGTTAATGTTGAGGCCGATACATTGGTAGGATTGTATGTAAAAAAGCCCTTCGATAAAACCGCCAATCAAACACTGGCCGATGTTCCAACATCAAAACATTATCTCACACAACGCTATCCTAAACTAAGCAATCCGTTTAATTTTCATTCGCTTCAACCTGATTATTCCAACCCCATTTTTTCACTCACACTATATGGAGAAAACATTTTAAACACAATTCAAAACCAGGTTTATTACAATTACAATCAAAACGAAAACTATCACCAAATCGGTTACAATATCACCTATGGCGTTTCGTATGTTCAGCCATTTATTGATGTGTCGGAAGCCTTTGGCAGAAACAGTTTTGATGCTCGTGGAAACAAGTTTTCTTACAACGAATTAAATGGCATTGCCGGTTTGCAATTGCCTCTTAATGTAAGCGGCGGCAATCAAAATCGTTACCTTACTGCAACGGCTGCGTTTGGGCTCAATAATCCGCAGTTTACAGGCAGCACAAAAGAGCAAGTCCACAACTTTACAAATGGTTATTTACAAACACAGTTGTTGTATTCGGGCGCAAGACAGCAAGCACTGCAAAACATTTATCCGCATTGGGCGCAAAGTGTGTTGTTGCAGTATCGCAAACTAACCAGCAGCCAGTCGGCCAACCAGTTGCTGGTTCGCGGCTCTTTGTATTTGCCTTCTTTTTTTGCCAATCACAGCATTGTGTTGAATGCGGCTTATCAAACGCAAACCTTTCAGCATTCAAGTAACTTTTTTAATTACAGTTTCCCTAACGATTTTCCATTTTCACGCGGCTATTCTTCGCCCAATTTTCCTTCTATGGACAAAGTGGGTGTCAACTATCATTTGCCGTTGGCATATCCTGATTGCGGTTTTGCCAATCTTTTGTATTTGAAAAGAATACGTGCGAATTTGTTTTTCGATTGGACGCGCATAGAAGGCAATGCAAATAACCAGCATTATCAATACGATTTTCGTTCAACCGGCGCTGAAATTTTTGTTGACACGCGGTGGTGGAATCAACAGGACATAACGCTTGGACTTCGCTACTCGAGATTGCTGGATTACAATCTCCAGAACGTTCAACCCAACCAATGGACGCTTATTTTACCCACCAGTATTTTTTAATAAAAAGCAAACTCTCGCCGTGAGCTTTGAGCAGCAAATACAAAATACATTTTTATGGTACGAACTATAGTAATTCTTGTTGATCGCCTGTTGTGTCACTCACTTCAACGTTCTGAAAAGAATTGAGCTTTTAAGCGAGTGCTAATGTCAACAACAAACACAAAAGTGTGTAAAAACAAACACCGGTAAGTTTTATGAAACTTACCGGTGTTCAATAAAATGTATTTAAAAACCTTTGTGTCTTCGCGCTGAAAAAATCAATCCAACGATTTTGTTAACCCAATCTTCACACCATAATCAATCAGGTGTTCACGAATAGGATAGGAGCTTGAAAAAGTTGACAAATGCTGGTAACGAACCTGTGGACCAATTTGCCAGTGAAACGCACCCATCTTGTAGCTAACATAAGCTTCAGCAGCCGAATTCAAATTCCAGTTGCGCAAAATGGAAGAGCCATCAACAAAGCTTTTCGGATCAGTACTTATCAGGAAAGAGGGCTTATCAAATGTATAAGTCGGTTGCGCCGCAACGGCTGTATGCACAGTAAGTTTTCCATTGTCAGATGTAAAAACGCGCCAATCAATGCCTATAGGTGCAGAAATCTGGTAGTACCGGTTGTAAAATATTTGCTGTTTTGTGCCGGCTACATTACTTATTGCGGTTGCATTTGCATCATCCATGGCATTATCCGGTAAAGCATTGTTTATTGCATTTGCTATTCTTGCAGAAGATGTATTGTTGTTTTGCGTACCATAAGTTCTCACTCCATACTGACGCATATTAAACTGCAAGCCGCCTTTCAGAGTAAGTGCATTGCTTAGTTTGTATCCCAGTGCAAAACCAATTTCAGCGCCTAATGCAGGCAAATGTTTTGCAGAGCGATTTTCATTCAACTGGTAATTGCTGTTAGTTGCAATGGCGGCGTAAGAACGAGCGGCTTTGCCATCAGCGCTATTTAATTCGCGGTAGCTAACAGATGGCGTAACATATAACTCGAAGCTTAGGTGCGACAGTTTTCTACGCAACATATCGCTTGCATGAAGCAGCGGGAAGTTTCGCCAGATCTCGTTTATGTTGTAAAAAGAAGAAAGATCGTATGCGGGTTGTTTTTGCGCATCTACATTCAGCAAAGCTATGGAGCTGAAATAATTGGATACAGGTTTGGCAACGGCAAGTTGGCTCGTTTCTGCACCAGATTTATTATTCTGTGCAGCTTCAACCACTATGGGTAGCGCAGCTTCTTGTTTGGCTAATATTTTAGCTGCTGCAAGCGCAGGTTCATTTATGATTTGTGCCGGTTTATTTTCAATTAAAAATAAAGAAGTGTGAGTAATAGCAAGCGGCTGAAGAGTAGTTTGCTTTTCGGCCCGTGCAATAATGTCTTTACTTACCTGCTGCAATGTTTGCTGCGTTATAGCTTCGGTATAAGCATATTGCATAGGTGGTGCTGCTACCGCATCTTTTGAGTTTTGTTTTGTTTTACTAACAACCGCTTCTTCTTTTTGTGTTGAATAAACGATGGTGTTTTTATGCTGGCGTTCTTCAGGCTTAACCATTAAAGTGCAAACTACTAAGGCACTGATAATAAAAATAGAAACAAAAGTAAGTGCCGGCCATCTTCCCTCTCCGTGAATTTCCTTTTGTATGTTCCGCCAGATTTTATCGGCAGGATACATGCGGTGACTGTCCGCCTGTTTTTGAAGGAATGTTTCCAAATCGTTTGTATGTAAAGGATTGCTCATTGCAGTTAATTTGTTGTGGTTAACGATGACAACCAATCGGGTTCGTCATTTGGCTTTTCAATAATTCTTTTCTTTATCAAAATCGTCTCCAGCATATTTCGTGAGCGCGTGTATTGGCTTCGGCTGGTGCTTTCCTCAATGTCGAGCATAACCGCAATTTCTTTGTGGCTGTAGCCTTCAATAGCATATAAATTTAATACAGTACGATAACCGATGGGTAATAACCTAATGCAATCAACAACCTGCTTTGCCTGCATAATAGAAGGTAGGGTTTCTTCTTTTACCTGCAGGGCGCTTGCATGAGCAATGTCAACGTTGTCAGTAAACTTTTTGTATTTCTTTAAAAAATTAATGCAGGTGTGCACAATAATGCGGCGCACCCAACCTTCAAATGTGCCTTTGCTTTCAAAGGTGTGAATTTGGGTGAAGATCTTTATAAAGCCCTCCTGCAGCATGTCTTCTGCATCTTCGCGGCTTTGCGCATAACGATAGCACACCGACAGCATTTTCGGGCTGAATCGGTTGTACAATTCGCGTTGTGCAGCCGGATCGTTTTGCAGGCAACCGGAAATCAACACTTCATAACTCATGCTTTGATAATATTTACCCTATAAAAATAGACAATTATTAAAATATATTGCTGCATTGTTAAAATTAATTTTAAGTGTCTGGTATGATAACTAAAAGAAGAACGTTGGTTTTTGCCACTATTTTACTTTGAGTTGGCTGAAGCTATTTTGCTGTTAGGTTGCTGAACCAGGGTTAGCATTTCGTAAACTTTCTTTTCAATAAAAGCGTGCTCGGAGAAAGGAATAAAGTGAGGCTTGTTTTTAAAAAAATGAATGTACAAATAAGGTGCATTTGTCAAATGCGTTTGGGCAAATGAAGCGTTGGAAGTATCAATCAATTCATCTTTTTCACCTTGCATGTACATCACCGGAATGTTTATGTTTTTCCAATAGGAAAGCATTTTGGTCAACTCTGCAGGGTGTGTGATTTTTTCTTTGTTGGCACTTTTAAACATGCGTGGAATGAACCAGTTAATCAACGGGTTTTCAACGGCAGGTGTAAACCAATAAGTATGTTCCAAACCCGCTCCGAGTGAAGGTCCGGTAAGCACCAGGCCATCGGTTAATTGAGGATAGTCCATTGCAAAACGGCAGGCAATAGAAGTGCCATACGAACCGGCAACAACAATGACAGGATGTTTGGTTTTGCCGCTATTTTGAAGCATGTCTTTTACAAAAGCTGCTTGTTGCTGAAGCGAGGTGACCGGTTTTCCAAAACCAGAATATCCATAACCTGGGCGATCAATTGCTAAAACATGAAATGTGTGTAAAAACAAACTATCGGAAAAAAAGATTTTGTAAATGCTGGATGAACTGGGCGCACCATGAATAAATACAAGGGTTGGTAACGTATCGCTGCCGGCAGAAATATATCGAATGGTTCTTCCTCCTGAAGTAAAGTAATGTATTTCGCCATTAATATGACGAGATGAAAACAAACTGAGCCATTCTTTATCGCTCATTCTAAACTGCACAAAAGCATCAAAAACAAAACAGGCGATAATGAAAAATACAATGATGCCAACTAAGATTTTTACAGTTCGTTTGATCCATTTTTTCATACAAAAAGTTCCTGCCCATAATAAAAAAGCGCATAAAAACAAACCTTATTTTATGCGCTTTTTTATTATGGGCAATTCTTTATCCATTCGTTGAATCTTCAATGTTATCGCTATCGTCGCCACCTAAACTATATGTGTTGTTTTCTTCATCTTCTTCTCCAATATCTTCCATCGCATCATCGTTCATCACAATGGTTGTATCTAAGTCTTTGCCCGAAACATCAGTGGCACCGGCCGCTTCGTTTAGTGGTTCACCTTCATCATCATATGCATCTAAAGCGGCTTTGCGCAGGCTGGTGTTATCGTTGCTTGGTACGTCCGACTCGGTGCGCATCAATGTATCTTTTTCTTCCTGCGAAACTGTAGAATCTTGATCGGCCGGTTTCAACACTTCTTCATCCGTATCAACATCTTCTGCCCAAATTTCATCGCCTTCTTCATCTTCACTGGCAATAGTGGTATCACTCATTTCACCAAGATTAGGAACTGTTATATTTTCCTGCCCTGGAATGTCGCTCACGTCAGGCATATCAATGGTTGTGTTCTCAGGTTGCAAGCGTTCTGCATCTCGGGGCGAATCTTTTAAATCGTCTTTAAACTTACTATCTGGAACGGTGGTGTTTTGTTGTTTGTTTTCCATAATAAAAAAGAATGAAAAAAATCATGCCGACAAATTGGTAGCATAATCTGGCGTACGCCTGCGAAGCGTGTTGAGAATGATAATGAGTAATAAAATGCCTAACGCAATGTGAGCTGCAAGCACAATACTATTTGATTCATCGCTTCTTACTTTTTTAAGTTTTACAATGATTCCGTAAAACGCCCACACAATGGTTAAAGCTAAAAATTTATTGTTTCGTGTAAACACGTAAAACATTCCAATTAGCAAAGCTGCAAGCAGCATAATTATCGTCCATAATTGCGGTGGCAAAAAAGAAAGGGTTAAGCCTTTACTAACACACCATGCGCTAAAGTTAGCAATGGTGGCCACACATATCCAGCCTAAGTAAATGCTGAACGGTATATCCAACCAAAGCTTTGATGGCAACGGATTCCACGAAATTGCCAGCTTCAAGCGGTCGTGTATTAAAACCAAAAAGCTCAAGTGTGCGAGCATGATAATAACACTTACCGTTGTAAATTCATAATGCCATGCAAACAGCCAACCCGCATTGCAAATGCATACACCTGCAAATAGAGGGGAGATAGACAAGATATGACCTTTATCGCGGTGATGTTTCGCAAACAAAACATAAAGTTGATAGATGATAAAGCCCAAAAGCAATGTGTAAATAATGCTCCATACTGAAAAGGTAAAACCTGCCGGCGTAAACAAATTGGGGTATTGCGCACTCAACTGCATTTGTGTTTTCCCATTCAGGGGTAAGAAAATAGAAAGGCAGTTAACAGCTATCATCACAATAAATAAAATTGTGTTGATAACAGCGGTTGTTTTTTGTGATGAAGGTGATTGCATATGGTAATATGGTTGAACGATTTGGATGCTCTTTTTGTTTACAGGAAAATGAACTGATTGCTTATGATGGCGTCTTTGCTATGCAATATACTTCTTTATTGTTATCCTGTTTACAAGCCACAACACAAGCAATATAACAAGTGCAGCACCTACAGTTAAAAGAGAAAGATAGGAAGAAACAAACATGCTTTGCTTTGCTAATACATTCTGCAGAATAAGTTGCAAAATAGTAACCACAAAAAGCACCGCAAAAACAATAACAACATTTACCGGGAAGAATTGTTTCATTAAAAATTGCGACAACTGTTTAGGTGCGGCACCAAGCGTTATGAGCAAGCTAATATCGTCTTTGCTGGATGCAATGGTAAGCTGGATAAATAAAGTAAAAACAAGCAACGCGAACAGCAGCATTAAAGCGCCTGTAATCCATGAAATACTCACTATGGTGGTTACAATTTGCCGGTATTTGCTAAAGCGTGTTTTTTCGGCATCTGTTTGCAAGTTGTGGTCTTTTAGAAAGCTTGTTAGTTGCGGGCTTCCGGCATCTGCGGTTTTAATCACAATACGGGATGGTTGTGCATTTTTTTCGGTCCCGAATTTTGCGTTTGCCCAGTTCATAAAATTTTGCGGCACCAGTACCGATGAAATGCGGTCGCTAAAGCCAACCACTTTTGCATAATAGTGCTCTATGCCTTGCGGGCCGGCAATGTTAATTTGTATGGGCAAACTCATCACCAGCTGCTGCGACAATTGCGGTAAATTTTGCGAAGCGGCGAAACCAAAATTGTACATATCTAAAAACGTATTGGGCACTACCATTGGTATAAACTGAGAGCTTTCGCCCCAGTTCCAGTCTTTGTTTTTGATGTCAATAAATTCATCAGGCACACTTTCAAAAAACAGATCAGTATAAAAAGGAATGGTGCTGCCACCGCTTGCCGAAACTTTAAACCGGCTGGGCGTAAGCACGCCCGCCGCTTGCACAAACGGCTGCTTTTTAATTTCGTTGATTTCCCCGTTGCTGAGCGTTGCGCCATTCATGCTTTTCTCAGTAACAGGTTTATGAATGACTAAGAAGTTGGCAATGCTATCCTGGTTGGTTTTGCTATACAGTAAATCGTTGTAATTTGCGCCCAATTGCACGGCACATAAAATTAAAATCATAGCAATGGAAAGTCCGATAATTGCCATGGCAAACCGTGTTCTGCCACTTCCGGTTTTAATTAATTTTTTTAAAAGATTGTTCAGCATATTTCTTATAACAACAGGCGTTTTGTGTAGGTAAAATGGTCGTCTTCATCTAAATCGGTTAAAACAAAACCCGCGGCTCTTTTTGTGCATTCTTCGGCAATTAGCGAAGCGGCTTTGCTTGTGTTTTCTTTATCTAAATGACTAAAAGGCTCATCCATCAACAACAATTCAAACGGCTGCATTAAAGCGCGAATAATGGCAATGCGTTGCTGCTCGCCATAACTGCAAATACTGGCTTTTTGATGAAGAATATTACTGATGCCTAAGCGTTGCGCCATCTCATCAATTTTATTGGCTGGATAGAAAGGTTCTTGCAGTACCCGGTTCAATTCAATGTTTTCTTTTGCCGTTAAATTGGGAAACAAACGTAAGTCCTGAAAGATAATGCTAATGCGGCTTTGCCTGTATTGCGCAAGCTCGTTTCCACCAATGGTTTGCAGGTTTTTATCATCCCAGAAAATGCCGCCTTCATAATCGCTGCGCAGCTTGTATAACAAATGTATTAATGTTGTTTTTCCGGTGCCGCTTGGCGCTTTTATTTTTATCCATTCTTTTGGTTGAAAAGATGCAGTTGTATTCCATACATCTGATTTCCGTTGCTGAAATTTATCCTTCAAAGGCACTGGAACAAGCTGTTGTAACTCCATTTGCATAGGGTTGCAAAATAGTGGTTTTATCGCTGTTGGTAATCAGTAAGGAGGAAACAGGTGATTACAAGAAAACTAAAATTGGCAAGTAAATTTTAGATTGATAAATAGAAACTGGTAGTAAAGATACTTTTGTAGTACCGTATCTTGATTAACCATTATTTGCATACAGCTATGTACAAAAATTGAAAATGTAAGTAGCTATGGTTTTAAAAAACGTTACAAATGCCATACGAAATTACCATGAAATTTATGAACAGAACGCTATATAGAAAGTCGCTCATAGTGCTGCTGTTTATTTCCTTTATAAAGATGGCATCAGCGCAACCTGATATTCTTTCGCGTCTGTATTCACCTGTTCTGTTTGCAGGTAATGATACGATTGCCTATCGCGATCCGGCTGTTTTGTATCATAACAAAATGTTCTTTCTTTTCTTTACTTATATCCGTACGGAAGAAGATGCGAAAGTGTATTCTTACGTTGCCTTGAGTACATCTAAAGATTTGCAGCACTGGTCGCCTGTTAAGATACTAACGCCAAAAAACCAATCGCTCGATTATAGCAGTCCGGGTAATATCATTCATTATAAAAACGAGTGGATTTTATGCCTGCAAACTTATCCGCGTCCCAATTTTACAGCATCGCAAATGCCACGTTTTGGGAATGGCGATGCAAGGCTGTATCTGATGCGTAGCAAAGATTTAAAAACGTGGAGCTTACCCGAATTGTTGAAAGTAAAAGGTGCTGATACTCCTTTTGAAAAGATGGGTAGAATGATAGATCCTTATTTGTTACAGGATAAAACGAACAAAAACAAATGGTGGTGTTTGTACAAACAAAACGGCGTAAGCATGTCTTATACTTACGATTTCATAAACTGGACATTCGCCGGTCATACCCAAGCGGGCGAAAATGTTTGTGTGTTGATGGAAAACAACAATTATATTTTGTTTCATTCTCCTAAAAACGGCATTGCAATTAAACGATCTTCCAATTTAATGCATTGGGAAGATTGGGGTAACCTAATTACCCTGGGACAAAAAGAATGGCCATGGGCAAAAGGCAGGCTAACGGCAGGCTTTGTGATGCATCCGGATAAGAAGTTAACCACTAAAAAATACTTAATGTTCTTTCATGGTTCGGGTCCATTAACAGAAGAAGAAGGCGATTTTGATAAGAACGCTTCCATTGGTATTGCGTGGAGTAATGATTTGATACACTGGAATTGGCCCCAAACCCAATAAGATTCAATCGTTTGGTTTTAGCCAAATACTACAGCATTGCTTTGCTGCAAGCTGAACTGCCATTCACTTGGAATAATATTTGGAAACCTCCATCATACAAATTTCATTATGGAAAAAAAATTGCAAAACCAAATTGCCATTGTGACGGGCAGCAGTAGCGGCATTGGTGAAGGCATTGCCAAGTGTTTGGCAGATGAAGGAGCGATTGTAGTAGTCAATCATTCGCGCGATGCCTCGAAAGATGAAGCCGAAGCCGTGAAAACCGATATTGAAAAGGCGGGCGGCAAAGCTATTATAATTCAGGCCGACGTGAGTAAGGAAGATGAAGTGCAAATGATGTTTGCCGAAACCATTAAACAGTTTGGCACCGTTGATATTTTGGTGAACAATTCAGGCATACAGAGAGATGCTAAATTTCATGAAATGACGCTGGAACAATGGAACGAGGTGATTGGTGTGAATCTTACAGGCCAGTTTCTTTGCGCACGCGAAGCGGTGCGCGAGTTTTTGCGCAGAGGTGTTGATAAAAATCGTTCGGTTGCCGCCGGTAAAATCATTCACATCAGCAGTGTTCACGAAGTCATTCCATGGGCAGGTCATGCCAATTATGCAACCTCTAAAGGTGGCATTATGATGCTGATGAAAACCATTGCGCAGGAATATGGTCCGCAAAAAATTCGCATCAACAGCATTTGTCCGGGTGCCATTCAAACGCATATTAATAAAAATGCGTGGGACACACAACGAGCCTTAGACAGCCTGATGACGTTGATTCCGTACAAACGCATTGGCGAGCCTGAAGATGTTGGTAAACTGGCTGCCTGGCTTGCCTCTGACGACAGTGATTATATTACCGGAGCTTCTATTTTTATTGATGGCGGTATGACGTTGTATCCTGGCTTTGCCGATAATGGCTGATAAGAAAGCACTGGTTGCAGCAAAACCATTTTTATCTCCGTAAAAAAATAATGTTTTTCTGCTTTTAGCAAAAAATTTTGGTGCAGTTTATGTCGGAGTAAGAGTAGAAAACGCCTACATGAATTGGAACTATGAGTTAACCACAAAAGTGGTTTTGGTTTTTTACTCTCTTGCACTTCTTTTTTTGTTTTGCTATGGCTTTGTGCAATTGCATTTGGTATATCAATACCTGAAAAACAAAAAGAGAATCGTTCCAAAAGTCACACCTTCTGTGTTTAATGTTTATCCTTTTGTAACGGTTCAATTGCCTGTTTATAATGAAAGTATTGTAGTGGAAAGACTGATAGATGCAGTTGTAAAATTTGATTACCCGAAGGACAGATGGGAGATACAAGTTTTAGATGATTCAACCGATGAAACTACGAGTATTGTTGCACAAAAAATAGCGCAAAACCAAACATCGGGTTTACAAATTTGTCACGTTCGCCGGAGCAATCGAGAAGGCTATAAAGCAGGCGCATTACAAAACGGATTGAGCCTTGCCAAAGGAGAATTGATTGCCATTTTTGATGCTGATTTTGTTCCGCAGCCTGATTTCCTGCAACGCACAATTCCTCATTTTCAAAACGCAAATATTGGAATGGTGCAAACGCGATGGACGCATCTAAACAAAAACAATTCTTTGCTTACCCATTTCCAGGCGTTTTTGTTAGATGCTCATTTTTCGGTAGAACAGAGGGGAAGAAGCGAAGCCGGTTGTTTCATTAATTTTTCGGGCACTGGCGGCGTGTGGCGAAAAGCTTGTATGCAGGATGCAGGCGGCTGGAACGCCGATACTTTGACGGAAGATTTTGATTTGAGCTATCGTGCGCAATTACAAGGCTGGCAATTTTTATATTTGGAAGATGTAACGGTTCCGGCTGAATTGCCGCCGCTGATGAGTGCTTTAAAAGCGCAGCAATTTCGATGGATAAAAGGCAATGCTGAAACGGCCCGCAAGCATGTAAAAACAATATTGCGTTCACAATTACCACCTATAAAAAAAGCTCATGCTTTCTTTCATTTAACGGTAGGGTTTGTGTTTGTCAGTGCGTTTTTGGCTTCTTTTTTAAGCATTCCCTTGCTGATGCTAAAGCCGCAGGTTCCGCAATTGAAAGCCTGGTTTGGTTATGCTTCTTTTTCCTTGATTTCTTTGCTTTGTCTGGGTGTGTTTCATTACATCGCAACGGTTCGTACCGGCTTCATTCGCAACGATGCAAAGCAATATTTTTTCAAAACCTTTCCTTTGTATTTGTCATTTAGCATGGGCATGGCGTTTAATAATGCGGTGGCTGTAGCTGAAGGTTGGCTGGGTATCAAATCTTCGTTTGTAAGAACACCTAAATTCAATGCTTCGGATGGCAAGAAAACAAACGCTTTGTCTTCATCAGCAAAACTATTCTCGCCAATTCTGGTTACAGAAATGTTGCTGGTGATTTACTTTTTATTTGGCGCTGCGCTGGCTTTTTATTACCACGATTTTTCGATGTTTCCGTATCACTTAATGTTAGCGTTTGGTTTTGGAATGATAGTATGGTTTACAATGAAAGAAAGGTTTGACTTTGATGGCTTCGTTCATCGTTCAAGAACGAACAAAATACTCTTTGTATGATGGCGTTCAGATGTGATTGTATTTACCAGTTCACCGCTATTTTAAAATTCACCAATCGTGGCGTTAATCTATTGGGCAAAGCAAATGTGTTATTCTGATAATCTTTAATCAGCAAATAGCTAATAGTGTTGGGGCGATCAATTAAATTAAACACTTCCAGGCTCGCCCAAATGCTTTTAAACTCTTTAAACGGAGAGTGGCTGCGGCGTTGCTTTTCAGCATCTAGCAACAAGGCACTAAAGCCAATGTCAACACGGATATAAGAAGCAATGGTCAATGAATTCCGGTATCGCACACTGCCCGGAATATTATATGGCAGGTTACTTCCATACAACGAATTCAGATACACTTTAATGTTTTTATTTGTACTTAAATAATCCTGGAAAAACATACCAAACGTAACCAATCTATCTGTTGGTCTTCGCAGCCAGCCAACCTGGTTGACACTAGCTATCGGCAACCACTTTATCGGTTGATGTTGAAGTAATCTCTTTGTGTGCTGCATTATAGTAAGTGGTATAAGAATCGTTGCTCCAGTTTTCTTTTGTACGCATGATGCCAAGGCTTATCCAGCTTTCCGCGTCCTTCACCACTTCGCCAAACAATCTGCCTTCAATACCATACGCATATGCCTTTGCATCGTTGTTGCCATAATAGCGAATGCGAACATTGTCAATATCGTAAGGGTCAACATCCCACATTCCTTTATAATATGCTTCCGTGGTAAAGCGTGCAGGACGGTCGAACATCTTTAAATTGTAATCAAAGCCAGCCGTTGCCTGCCAGCTTTTTTGCGCTTTTAAATCTTTATTCAGCGAGCCATCATAGCGTTTCATTTCTCTATAGAAAGGTGGCTGATCATAAATGCCTGCCGAGCCTTTCAGTACCACATCTTTTGTCCAGTTTTTTGGCTTAAAAGAAAAGCTCATTCTGGGCGAAATGAGAAACTCTTTGTTTAATGTATTGTAGTTATAACGCACACCGGCTTGCAATGTAAAATCAGAGGAGTCTTTAAATTGAATATTATCCTGCACATATCCGCTAAACCTTGTGATAGAAAAGGCGGCGTCATTCTTTGCTACATTACTCAACACTAAATTTCCGGTCCCATTATAAGGCAATGAATATCCTGCCGAATCGTTGTACTGCCATTCGTTTTGATGGTCGTTGATGCGTTGTTGTTCAATGCTGTTACCCCATTGCAGGTAATGTTTGCCAGCCGAAAAATAACCTTTGTGCTGCGCGTTATAAACCTGGATGTTCAATGCGTTACGCGAGAAATTTTGATATACGCCTTTGCCCAAAGGATTGGTAATATTTCCAAACGAAGCGCTGTTTGGGTCAACATCCCTATCTCCAAAAATATAAGCTCCTGTAATGTCTTCGTTTTCCTGTTCATTGTCTTCAAAATAAGAAAGCATCCATTTTAAACGCAGCTTGTTGTTTACTTGGTTCGTAGCAGTAAGTCCTACAAAATTGGTGTTATACGCATCTTTTTCTTTTCCGCTAAAAGCAACATTCACACCTATATCCTGCGAATACAATGCGGTAAAAACCGAAGCCGTTAACTGGCTTTCCTGCGGAAATAAAGTAAATTGGGTTCCCGAAAAATTACCCAACACTTCCAACTGCCATTTGCGTGATGCCTGCCATGTTAGCAAGCCCTGAATGTCGGACGAAGAAGGAATGTAATTGCCCTTTGTTTCCTGGCTGCTTAGCAAGTTGCGGTTGGTGCGGTTGCGCACACCAAACAGATAAGTTACTTTATTGTTGTGCGCCGTGCCTTCCAGATGTAAGCCTTGCTCTAACAAACCTACATAAGCGAGCCGCCAAACTGGGTTGGTTTTTTATACGTAATGTCTAACACCGAACTCATTTTATCGCCATACTTCGCCTGGAAGCCGCCGTTATAAAACTTAACGCCACTGGTTAATTCGGGATTGATAAAACTCAAACCTTCCTGCTGCCCGCTTTGCACTAAGTATGGACGAAACACTTCAAAATCGTTTACATACACAATGTTTTCATCGTAGCTGCCGCCGCGCACGCTATATTGCGAAGTCAACTCATTGTTGCTGCCCACAAACACTTTTATCAGGCTTTCAATGTTGCCCAATGGTGATGGGTTTACCAGGGCTCTTGTCGGGTCAATGTTTATCAAACCGCTTTGTTCTCTGTCTTTGTTATTGGTTATAGTTACATGGCGCAATTCGCCAACCAACCGCTCCATTTTTACCGTTATTTTTTCTCCTTCACTGCTATTCAAAAAAAAGTTTTTCTGCACCGTTCTGTAACCCGTATAAGAGAACACCAACGCCAGGGGTTTACCTGAAGATAAAGTGATAGAAAAAAAGCCAGAATCGTTGCTGGTAGTGCCTTTGCTGTTGTTTAATAGCTGAATGGAAACATTGGAAAGCGGCTTGTCATCTTCATTCAGCACAATGCCCGAAACCGTTGCCCTCTTTTGCGCAAACAACGATAGGGAAATGAGGCAAAACCAAACTGCGAAATACTTTCTCAAACTTGCATAGTTATGGATGCGAAAGATAAGGAGAAGAGGCCATGTAAAAACAAAAAGCATTGATGAGAAAAGAACACAGATGACACAGAATAGAAGACAGATGTTCAAGGTTTGTTTTTGCCGATATTTTGGGGCTATCATTTTTTGTTTTCCAATCAATCATTTGTTCGGGCTGTTCGTTACAAGTCCGCAGCGGCGGCTGTTTGTATTATACATCATAAATCACACCTATAACATCGTACATTTTGCGCCGCTTTACGGGCTTTCCACTTCCATCCCGCAGCCCATCAGCTTTTGAATAAAAATTGGGCATTTCTAAAGCGCATGCTATAAGGTTATTACCATTATTTATAAATAAGTAAACCGCTTTTGTTTTTACACCATTTTCATTTTCTCAATTGTTCCTACCACATCATCCGATTTAAAAATAGAGCTGCCAGCTACCAAAACATTCGCTCCCGCATCCACAACAGCTTTTGCATTTTGCAACGAAATGCCGCCATCCACTTCAATTAAAGTCTGACAACCTTTTTCATCAATCATATGCCGCAGTTGCCTTATTTTATCAATGCTGTGATCAATAAATTTTTGTCCGCCAAAGCCCGGGTTTACACTCATGATTAATACCACATCAATGTATTGCAACACATCTTTCAACAATTCAACCGGCGTGTGCGGATTGAGTGCAACGCCAGCATTAATTCCTAAGTTTTTGATTTGTTCAATATTTCGGTGCAAGTGCCGGCAAGCTTCATAATGAACCGTAATGCTGTCGGCACCAGCTTTTTTAAATTCTTCTACGTAACGTTCAGGTTCTTCAATCATCAGGTGCACATCGCAATGCTTTTTTGTTGCGCTTCTTATGGCTTCGATAATAGGAAAACCAAAGGAAATATTGGGAACAAAACGTCCGTCCATTACATCCAAATGACACCACTCGGCTACACTTTTATTAACCAGTTCAACTTGTTCGGCAAGATGCAAAAAATCGGAAGCTAAAAACGATGGTGCTATGATAGGCATACAAGAGATTTTTGATTTATCAATTTTTGATCAATGATTTAAGAATGAACTATTGCATCTTTTATTTTTTATACTAAAATATTTGAAACAAAAACAAACCCGTTACACATAAAGCCCCTCCCACATGAGGCAGATAGGTTTATGTGATGTTACTCCACTCTCTTTAACGCTGCAATTGTTTCAGGCGCATCTTTATCCAAAGCCAATGATTGTTTAAAGTAAAAAGCTGCACTATCTTTCTTATTCATTAATTCGTAACAGCGACCCATGTAATAATAAGCATCAGGATTCAAATGGTTTACGGTTGCTGCAAACGAAAACACGTCAAGCGCTTGCCCGTATTGCTTTTCATCAAAATATACCAACCCTTTTTCTATGTAAGCAGGCATATAAGTGTAATCGTTTTTAATGCATTCATCAAATAAATTCAAGGCCAGTTGCTTCTGCCCGGTTCGTGCGTTGAAGACACCTGCAACAAACGCCGACGAAGCATCATAATCTCGTCCCAAACCCATACTTTTTACCTGATTGCAAAGCAATAGGCTTCGCGGATTTTTTTTCTCGGCGTATAAGTTTGCAAGACTTAACAACGCATCGGGCGACGCATAAATTTTTATGGCAGTTGCATAATCTTTCATTGCATTTGTTGTATCGCCGGCATGTTCGTTAACTTGTCCGCGCGTGTACCACAAGCCATAATTTGCGCTGTCTTTTTTTATTAAAGAATCCATTTGTGTAAGTGAAGATTTGAACAAATTCAAACTATCTAATGCAATGGCTAATTTCAAACGCAGGCCGGTACTGTCAGGATGTTGTTTTACCCCTTGTTGCAAAGCTGCAACTTCTGGTGTAATGTCTTTTTCTTTTTTATCGTTGCTGCCAATGTCTTTCTTTTTTTCCACATTATTGCACGAAACCAAAAGAGCCATCAGGAGCCATCCATAAAAAAAATAATTCTTCATGTCACAAAAGTATAACGTGCCCACGTAGTTTTGACTTTTAAAACTGATACTTATGAATGCAAACCTTTACAACATTTTGCTACATGTGCACAGCATTGGCAGATGGATTTTGCTCCTGCTGTTATTAATTGCCATTTTCAATAGCTTAATTGCAGGCAGCCGCCCTTTTATTAAAAGCGATGCCCGCACAGGTTTGCTGCTTACCATTGTTGCCGACCTTATGTTGTTAATTGGTTTAGCCCTGTGGTATTGGGGGCCTAAAGGTTACCATTTAATTGTGGCTGCCGGTGGCTTTGCCAACGCAATGAAAGACCCTGTTACGCGCTTTTATGGAGTTGAACACATTGCAGGAATGTTGGTGGCTATTATTTTTTTGCACGTAGGTAAAGTGCAGGGAAGAAGGGCAATGAGCGACAAGCGAAAACACAACCGCACAGCACTGTTTTATTTTCTTGCCCTATTAATTATTTTAGTAACAGTCCCCTGGCCATTTCGCGCTATTCCGGGCGGCTGGTTTTAATAATTTGAATAAATTAAAGCAAAAGAAAAGCCTCGCAACTTGGCGAGGCTTCAGATTCTTCAAAGGATAAAGACCCATATTTTGGATATGTAAAATAAACTTTTATCCTGCAGATTAAAAAATTTTAATTGTTATTTTCATTGCAAAGCTTTGCTGATGTCTTTTACCGATGAGAACAAGAGCTAAGCGGGTTTTCGCAGAGTTTGTTTATTTTTTGTAAACCGCAGGAGGCTGAGTTAAATAAGGGTTTGCAGTGAGATGTTTAAAATCTCTTTCGCGAAGCCCTCTTTTTCTTTCATTTTTCCGCGGTGAAAAAGAATTTATACCAGCATCCGCAAAGGCTCTTCCAGCAAAGCTTTCACTGTTTGCAGGAAAGCTGCGCCGGTAGCGCCATCCACCACACGATGATCGCAACTAAACGTTACTTTCATAATATTGCCTGGCACCACGTTCCATTCTTTACAACAGGTACCTGCGATATGCCGCCAATGGCAAGTATACAAGCATCGGGCGGGTTAATAATTGCTGTAAATTCATCTACCCCAAACATGCCTAAGTTTGAAATGGTAAACGTGCTGCCTTCCCAATCTGCAGGTTGCAATTTTTTATCTTTTGCTTTTTGCGCAAAGTCTTTTACTTCTTGATATCTGGCTCAACGGTTTGCTATCTGCATTGCGAACAACAGGTACCAGTAAACCTTCTTCAACCGCAACGGCAACACCGATATTTACATTGTGGTTCACCCGTATTTTATCGCCCAGCCAACTGCTGTTAATTTTAGGATGTTGTGTTAAGGCAACGGCAACTGCTTTCAGCACAATATCATTAAACTGATTTTTACTTTGCTCAGTTCATTAATGCGGGTGCGGGCTGCCATGGCTGAATCCATATCAATTGTCATGGTGATATAGAAATGCGGTGCAGTAAACAAGCTTTCGCTTAAGCGGCGTGCAATGGTTTTGCGCATCTGCGAAACAGGGATTTCTTCAAACGAAGCCGCCGTAGCTGCTGTGGATGACTGTGTTTGACTGCTTGCCGCTGGTTGCTGAACAGGTGCCGCTTGCGGCTGACCTGTAGCGGGCTGCGCTTGCGGTTTGTAATTTTCTATATCAGTTTTGGTAATTCTGTCCGTTATCACCACGAGCCTTGTACCTGCTTTAAATCAATGCCTTTTTCCTGTGCTAACTTTTTGGCTAATGGCGAAGCAAATAACCTTCCTCCGTTGATTGGCTTGTTGCTGGCTGTACAGGTGTACCATTGGTAGCTTGTTGTGGCTGAGAGCCTGGCTTGGTTCTGTACTTGAGGGTTTGCAGGCGCAACATCGCCATCGCCTTTTTGTGTATCCGTTGCATCTTTTGGTGAACTGTCTAAAGCACCTGCATGAGTATCGTCCGTACCGCCTCCACCTTTAAGTCCATTTACAATTTCCTGCACATTCAAACCTTCTTTACCAATAATGGCCAGCAGATCATTTACCTGTATTTTTTCGCCCGGTTTTGCACCCTGAAATAATAATTTGCCATCTTTATAACTTTCCAGTTCCATGGTGGCTTTATCGGTTTCAATCTCCGCCAACACTTCACCTTTCTTTACATCATCACCCACTTTCTTTTGCCAGGATGCGATTACGCCTTCCGTCATGGTATCGCTTAAGCGAGGCATCAGCACAACTTCTTCCATCTTGCTATAATCTTTACGAAGAAGTTGAGGGCTTGGCGCTTCGCTGGCTGTTCGCTGCTTGCAGTTTGCGGCTCATTGGTTGCTGCCGGTTGCTGTTGCGCTGCCTGTGTGTTGGTAGATGGCTGCGAAGCATTGGTTCCGTTGCCGCCTTTATGTTTTGAAACGATGTTGCTCACGTCTTCGCCTGTGTTGCCAATGATAGCAAGCAAATCATTTACCTGCAGTTTGCCACCATCACCTGCACCTACATGCAGCAACGTTCCATCTTTATAACTTTCCAGTTCCATGGTAGCTTTGTCGGTTTCAATTTCAGCCAGCACTTCGCCTTTCTTCACAGGATCGCCCACTTTTTTATGCCAACTGGCAATCACGCCTTCAGTCATGGTATCGCTCAATCGGGGCATTAAAATCACTTCAGCCATATCGGTATTGTTTCGCTTTTATAAATTGTTATTACAGAGAAAAAAATCGCTATTCAAACAACCAGTTTTCCATCGTTATAAACGAGCGGTGAAATTACGGCAAAAACAAATTGTCGCAAGAAGTGATTGTTTTTTTATTGATTGGATGAAAACGAGGCTGATAATAAAATATCCGAACCAAAACTGATATGCTGAAATAGTTATACAGCTTTTTCTTGGCTCTTGCCCTAATGATTCGCTAATACTTTCAAACGATCATTCACTTATAATTCAAAATATCTAATCGTTCTTCACAAAAATCATATTCATTCACATCATTGCTGCTAACTATAATGAGTTTGTTTTTACAGTAATTTTCAATCAAATGATGATACAACGCAAACCCGGTGTATCAAGGTTTGTACAGGGTTCGTCAAGCAATAAAATAGGTGTATCTGAAAATATGGCTTGTGCAATTTTAATGCGTTGCTTCATACCGCTGCTATAATAACGAATTTGTTTATTCGCTGCTTTTTGCAGCCCAACAATTTCTATCATTTCCCTAATTGAAACGGATGACAACAAAGGCTTGAAAGCTGCATGGAAATGGAGAAATTCGGTTGCTGTCATTTCTTCAATCACTTCAAGGTAAGGCGCGCAAACGGCAATGTGCTGAAACACTTCGGCTTCATTCATCAGTTCATCATTTTTCTTCCATTCAATCTTTCCTTCATTCGCAGCAATGTTGGCTGCAATCACTTGTAATAATGTGCTTTTACCACTTCCGTTCGGACCAATGATGGCATAGCTTTTACCTTGTTCAAACAAAAAGTTTATCCTGCGAAAAATCCAATCCCTATTAAAGCGTTTGCCTGCATTATAGAGTTGGATGGTCATAGAGATAGATGAATTATGATTGTTGAATTTCTGAAAACAAGTGTTTAAAATCCAAACAAAAACAAACCCTTCTTTTACAAGTAAGGGTTTGTTTTTGTTCTTGCCTTTCTCCGCGAGCAGAGAAGGGTTGAAATGAGGTTTATTTTTTTGTTTTGTCTTTCAACGCCTGCATCTTTTTCTGGCTTTACTGTTTGCTGAAAGCGTTCCTGCCATTTACTTTGCTGCTTTTTCGGTTGCTTTCGCTTACTTCAATTTCTGCCAAAATCTTATCGTGATTGATAATATAATTCTGAATCACAAACTGAATACCCAACGTAATTAAATTCGATACAGTATAATACCAGGTAAGCGCCGCCGGTAGCCGGTTAAAAACAAACAACAGCACAAAAGGAAAAATATACGGCATATACTTCATGGCAGGGTTGCTTTGGTCGGGCGTCATGCTCATGTTGTATAATGAAATGAAGAAATTAGTGACAACGGCCGGTAACGTAAACAGGCTGATATGGTCGCCATAATAAACGGAAGCTGAATGGCAGCTTGGCAATTACATCGTAGCTTGAAAGATCGTGCGCCCACAAAAAGCTTTGACCTCTCAAACAATACTACTGTGAAATAGCTGTACAATGCAAAGAAAATAGGTATTTGCAACAGCGCCGGAATGCAGCCCCCAACGGGTTTACCCCTGCTTCCCTAAACAATCTTCATCTGGTCCATTGCAAAGGCTGTTGGTCGCTTCCATGTTTCTTTTTTAATTCAGCGAGTTCAGGTCGCAGCACTTTCATTTTTGCACCACTTAAATAACTGGTATAGGTGAGAGGCGAGGTTACCAAACGGATAAACAAAGTAAGCAGCGCAATTACCCATCCAAAGTTACTAATGAACGAAGCTATAAAATTGAACACCGGCATGATAATCCACCGGTTGATGTATTTTACAAACGAATAAATACCCGAACCCAGATCAACAATTTCTTCCATGTGGTTGCCATACTTTTTCAACGTATAAAAGGCATTTGGCCCATAATACAATTGTAAAGGCACGCTGATGTTGGGTGTGTTGGATGTTGCAATTTGCATGTCGGCAGTGGCTGCATACAACAGATGCGAGCTATCGGGTTGCGAGTTCATATGCGCACTACCACCGCTTTTGAATTTATCTTTAGAAATAAGAGTGGTGTTGAAAAACTGTTGCTTGAAAGAAAACCAATCTAACGAATTTTTAAAGTCTTTACTTGCGCCGCCCGTAGCACGGTCAAAGTCGTAGCCACCGTTATCATCGTAATAACAAATGCGCGATTGCTCTTTTTCGTACTGACCGGAATATTGGTGTTGATGTATCGAAATATTCCAATGAAAATTCAAAACATTATTGGTGAGCAACTGGTTGGCGCCGTTCATATTAATATTCCAGTCAACCATATAATTATCGGGACGAATGGTGTATTGATGCACAATGTTTTGCCCGCTGGCGGCAGACAAAGTGTACGAAATGGTTTGGCTGCCATCGCTGTTTTTTGTAATCGCCGAAGGTGTAAAAAACAAATTGGATGTTTCTGCGGTTTGGTTATTGCCGGTGTTAATGGCATAACCCATTGCATCGGTTTTTCCACCGGAAAGCAATACCTGTGAACTGTCAATAGATTTAAAATCTTTAAGTTGTACACTTTTAATTTGTCCACCTTTATTGCTAAACGTTACACGTATCAGGTTGTTTTCAACAACCGAAGTTTGCTCGCTGCCAATGCCTGCCGTTTGAAACGAGCCTGCCTGTTCTTTGCGGGTAAGAGAATCGGTATGTAAAGAATCCTGGTAAGCCACTGCCGGGTCGGCCGGTTTTATTTTTGCTTTATTTATAAGCGCGATGGAATCCTGCGCCCTTTGTTCAGCAGCCTTCAATACGGCTTGTTGTTTACTGGTGTACCAGAAATACACAAAAAACAAAACTCCCAACAGCACAAAACCAATGACGGTATTTTTATCCGCTTTCATTTGACTTGAAAAAAATTTGAGCGGCAAAGGTAGGGTTTGAAGCGGGAAATTGCGGTAGCAAAGAAAAGATGACAGAGGTTTGATGACCGTTGACAGATAGAGTAAGCGTTTGTTTTTGTTTCATTTCTCTCAACTAACATCTGTCAACTGTCATCTCGCATCCTCAATTATCTTTACACAATGACGAACAAAATTGTAGTTGCCATTACCGGTGCAAGCGGCAGCATTTATGCAAAATTGTTGTTGGAAAAATTGATGCAAAATCAAACGCAGTGGCAGGAGTTAAGCGTAGTGATGAGTGCCAATGCAAAGGAAATCTGGAAAACGGAATTGGGTGATGAAAGCTACAATAACTATCCGGTTCGGTATTGGGACAAATACGATTTTTCGGCACCGTTTGCTTCGGGTTCGGCCAAATATAATATAATGATGATTGTGCCCTGCAGCATGGGAACATTAGGAAGAATTGCCGCCGGAATGAGCGATGATGTGATTACCCGCGCGGCAGATGTAATATTAAAAGAACGGCGCAAACTCATTTTGATGCTGCGCGATACACCTTATAATTTAATACACATCAAAAACATGGAAACAGTAACGCTTGCTGGGCGGCATCGTTTGTCCGGCAACGCCTTCTTTTTATAGTCAACCAAAAACGATTGAGGAAGTAGCCCTAACCGTGGTGGATCGGATGCTTGATTTAGCAGGATTGGATGTTGGTAGTTATCGGTGGGGAAGTGATGAGTGAGGATTAAAAAAGATTGATAATCAAATTCTACTAAAATGCTAATCAGCGTACTCGTTATATTTCAGCACTCTCAGTGAAGTATCAAAATCAATTGAATAATGAATCGTTCCTTCTTGCTTTATGAATACATAACTCTTATTTGATCTAAACCATGCAGCTTTTGCTTTACCGACATGAATAAATAAACTATTATGCAATGTTTTATCTGCACTAACATTGTTTGTATAAAGTACTGATGTCTTTATGTTTTGAATCAAATGTGATGAAGATAAACTATCAAACTGTATTTCATAAATGATCCCATAATCTTGTATCATATCTTGGTATTCATCTCTGATAACTTTAAACTTAGTTGGCAAAATAATTTGCGAGGCCTGTTCAATCCTAATCTTACTTTGTGGATTCCAAGTCTTGTCGTAATAAACAATAAAGGATAGCAACACAACAAACACAATCAAAAACGTTACTTTAATTTGCCTATTGAGCTTTGTAGTAAGCTTGTTTAACTTAGAAAGTAACCAAGTAAGAATTGAATAAATAAAATAAAGCAATCCTGTCAAAAGTAAAATTGTTATAAAAGCACTGATTGACAAATCTTAATATTGACGTTTTGATTTATAGTAAATTCATTTTGCATTTTTATGCGTCAAATACTCATTATAAATTAGAACACTTGCAAATCGGTTGACGCATTTGCAAGTGCAAGTATAAATTGAGCAAAAACAAAATCCAAAAAAGTAAATGATGGTTAACATTGCTTGTGCTTCCATCATCAATGCTTCCATCATTAATGCATCGCCATCGTCATTTCGCTTTCCGGCCTAGCGCCTTCGCATTTTTTTGCCAGATAAAAAATATGATAAACAGAACAATCAGTATCGCAGGGAAGGTCATCATTTTTAATAATGATGTTGTCCTGTGGCTAATTCGAGTGCATTTCCTGTAAGCCCTTTGGCTGCATTGCCTGTGCGGGCACTATCAATCCAGCCACCAATAACAGGTTGAAAGATTGCAGTGGAAAACATACCAACACCGCCTACAATAGACATACCCAACGCACTGCTTCGTGGACTCTATAGGCAACCGAACCAATCATTACCGGCCAGAAATAACAAACACCCATTGCAAATACAATGGCTGCCACATAAGCCATAGAGCCTGTAACTCTGCTGAGCATATAAATACCTATGGTGGCTAATATGGCCCCCATGAGAAGTACACCCGTTTGTCCCATGCGACCTACAACGGGACCGGCGAAAAACCTTCCCACCGCAGAAATGCCAGTTGTTAAAGCCAGAATAAGCATACCATTAGCTCCGCTTGCGCTTAAAACAATACTTACCCACTGGCTTGGACCAAATTCTGAAATAGCCGTAAGCGCCATGCAGAAGAACAGGAAGATGTAAACCGGGCTAAGCATTGCCCTGAAAGTTTTCGGAAAGAGAGTGCTTCTGCGGCATGGGCTTTGGGAAATGTTTTTCCAAAAAATAAAACAGCATAAATAATGGTTGGAATCAATGTCACCCACATTTGTGCCTGCCAGCCGGTTCCCATCTTAGTCATGAAGTAAGAGATGAGCGAACCAACGAGTATACCGCCTGGAAACCACATATGAAACCTGCCTAGCATTTTTTGCATCTTTACGCCCTGAATACATATCAGCAATCATCGGGTTGCAGGACGCTTCCGTACATCCGTTACCAATACCAATAAAAAGTGTTGAAACTAACAAGGTAGTATATCCACCTGCAAAAATGGTTGATCAAAATACCGATGGTATGACAAACAAAAGCCACCTGCATAATGCGTTTAGGGCCAAACGTGATGTATACCAAACCGCCTATAATCATAGCAATGGGAAAGCCTAAAAACCACATCGAGTTAATAAAGCCAAGTTGTTCGGCGGATAAACCAAAACTTTGTCCTAACTGGGGCAGAATGCCTGCACGGATAGAAAAAGTAAAAGCAGTGGTAATGAGTGCAAAGCAGCTTCCGTTAAACAAAGCGCTTTTGTTAACGTTTTCGTTCATTCAAATCAATTTTTAATTGTAAGCAATCGGAACAGAGTTATAAAGAATTAGTTTGACGCAATATAGAGCAAATTATTTGCAGAGAAATAATATTATAGAAGCCATTTTTATTTGTTATTTATATCATCGGTGTCTGTATCATCTTCCGGATATTTTATGCCCGCTTGTTGCCTGATTTCATCCAGTACTTTCATTTGTTGTAGAGTGTCGTCGTGTGTCATAACCGGGCTTTCGGTTAAACCATCCCGCAGGCAATCGCACACATGCTGCGCTTCGTATTGATAACCATGTCGCCTTCTCTTTTCAACCGGAATGATTTGTTTAGAATCGTGCTGGCCAGGATAATATTCAATCACCGCATCGGGCGAATAAAAACGATGTGTAAGTTTAATGCGACCTTTAGTTCCGTTGATGTTGGCTTCGGTAGCAAGATTGGACGTGAATGTAGAAAACAATTGTGCAATAGCGCCATTATCGTATAACAGCGTTACGGCACATTGTTCATCAACACCAGTATTAGCAGGCGCCATGAAAGCCTTTACGGCTGCGGGTTTGCCAAGAACGCTCATTGCCATAAATACATTGTAAATACCAATGTCGAGCATTGTGCCACCAGCTAATGAAGGGTCGAGCAAGCGTTGTGGTGCAGGCGCTTGTGGTGCAAAACCAAAGTTGATAAGCACTGATTTGATATCGCCTAACATATCCTCTTTTAATAAGCTTTGTAGCTTTTGATAATTGGGTAAAAATTTTGTCCATAAGGCTTCCATGAGGAACACTTTCTTCTCTCTTGCCTTTTCTATCATCCTTTTTGCCTGTGCGTAATTTACAGCAAACGCTTTTTCGCAGAGCACAGCTTTGTTGTGTTCCAAACAAAGCATGACGTTTTTGTAATGTTCGCTGTGAGGTGTGGCGATATAAATCACATCTACATTTTGGTTTTGCACCAATTCTTCGTAGCTGCCATGCGTGTAAGTACCGGAATGTCTTTCGCAAAAGCGTTGGCAGATTCTATGCTGCGTGCACCGGCAGCTACCAAAATAGCATCATCAACCAACTGTAAATCTGTAGCGAACTTGCGGGCAATGCGACCGCATCCTAACACGCCCCAACGTATTTTTTCTGGCATAATCAATCTTTATTTCTGAGACGCAAATGTAGTGGTGAAAAATTTTAGTTGTAACTGCGGGGACGCAAAGACGCAAAGTTTGTTTTTGCTCCATTTTTTCGCAGAAAAAAGAGGTGAATGGAGTTTTGCAGAAACTCTTACTGTCTTCGTGTCTTCGCAGTTGAAAATAGCACTCGCTTGAAAGTTGAATTAATAATAAGGCGTACAAGAGTGCGACGCAACGATGTTTAAGCGGAGCGATGCAGCCCGGTACATGAAACTGTATTTTGTATTTCCTGCTCGTCGCTTAAAACTCTTAGCTCGCAGCCATTGTTTTGTTTTTTATAACAATTGCAAATACAAATTTTCTATTAATTTGCTTTGATGCGAACGGGACGAAAAACAGGGTTTGTTTTTGCACTAATAATGGCTTTTTGTTTTATAAAAGGCATTGCGCAACCTACACAATTGCCTTCCTTGTTTAACGAGCCGGATGCACAAAAAGAGTATCAGAAAAATTCGACGTTGCAACCGGGCGAAAACCCTGAAACTAAAATTCGCAGTCTTATTTTTATCAAGACTTCCGTTAGTAAAAAAAGTTGTTTTGTTGGTGAGCCAATCATGGTTACATATGAACTGTACACGGCGGTTTCGTGTCATTCAAAGGTTACCAAACAAGTGGCGTTTAGCAATTGCAGTGTGATTGAAATGACATCGGTTGATGAACCTGAAAAAACGGTAAAAGAAAACGGTGTCATTTATCGTGTGCAATTGATTAGAAAGGTTCAATTGATTCCTTTGCAAGCAGGTGATTTGGCGATTCCACCGGCAACAATTAGCAATGATGTTTCGTTTTCTACGATTGAAAATCCGTATGCAGAAAAAAGCTACACTGCCGAAGTTAGCAGCACAGAAAGCAAGGTTGTTGTTGACTCTTTGCCAGATCACCAACCTGAAGGTTTTACCGGCATTACAGGTAAGTTTAGTATTACTGCAAAAACAGACAGCACAGAGATTGCAGCGGGTTAAAACAACCGTTTGCAGGTAACCATTGCCGGTTCGGAACATTGAGCGGTTACCGAACCTACTATCAACTGGCCTAAACACAGTCAGCATTTTGACGT
Source organism: uncultured Chitinophagaceae bacterium (assembly GCA_963847085.1). Classification (GTDB taxonomy): domain Bacteria; phylum Bacteroidota; class Bacteroidia; order Chitinophagales; family Chitinophagaceae; genus Ilyomonas. The sequence goes on from CAWJYO010000008.1 coordinate 27,193, forward strand.
GATAGACAGCCAGCACATCAACCGTTTTAACTTCCCTGAAAGCGGTGATAAAACATTTATTTTTCCGTTTATTATTACGCGAAAAGGAAGAACATCTATCCCTGAAATTTCGTTTACTTACTTTAACACAGAGCTGAAAAAATTTGAAACAGTAAGTACAAAAGAAATTCCGTTGCTGATAAAAAGGAGCGTAAAAACAAGCAACCCGTTGGTGCTGGTGCAAGATGATTTTTCCAATAAAAAATATCTATGGTTTGTGCCTGGCATTGCTGCAATTGTGATTGTGGTTTGGCTGCTATCGAACCGTAAAGAAAAGAAAGAAGCAAGTGCAATTGCTGTGGTGACCAAAACCATTGAACCTGTTAAAGAAAATGAGGTAAAAACAAACGAAATAGTAAAGCCTGATTATAGCTTGCTGTTACAAGCTTTGAATGAAACAGAAGATAACGCAACCTTTTTTACCAATGCAAAAACATTACTGATAAGTGCTTTGCAGTTTGCGCTATCGCCAAAGCAAAGCGATGAAAATATCTTGCTAAATTTATTGCAAAACAAAAACGGAGAGCTTGCTGCAAAAGCGGAACATGTGTTGCTCACATGCAATAGAAGTTTGTATTCGCCGGTACAAGATGAAGCGGTACGAAATAAAATGATTGAACAACTGAGCGAAGTGATTAATGAACTGGAAAAAGCTTAATCGGTGTATTTATATCCCATGCCACGCACCGAATGAAAGTGAATGGGATTGCGGCTATCGGGCTCAAAATATCTTGCGAAGTTGAGTATGAAATTGTCAATGGTTCGTGTTGTTGGATACACATTGTAGCCCCAAACTACTTGCAATATTTTTTCGCGCGTAACCACTTCGTTCTTATTTTCAATCAACAGCTTTAGCAGCATTGCTTCTTTCTTGCTTAACTCCACTTTGCTCTTATTCCATGTAGTTGCTTCCTGGGCTTTAAAATTGATTTTGTTGCCTGCAAATTGTAGATTCGCCAATCAATTCTTTCGTTTGCAGATTTTTGTTTTTTTTGATCAGCATATTTACACGAAGAATAAGTTCTTCTAGGTTAAAAGGCTTCGTCAGGTAATCATCTGCGCCTTTTTTAAACCCAAGACTCGGTCGGCTCCTTTATTCTTCGCGCTTAGTATCAGTATCGGGATATCGTATTGCTGAAGTCGATATTTTCGGAAACCGATATGCCATCTATTTCGGGCAGCATAATATCCATAATGATCAGATCGAAATATTCGTTTTGAAGCGCTTTCAAAGCTTCAGCGCCGTCATATGCGGATGTAATTCCATAGCCTTCCAATTCGAAATTTAATTTCAACGCTTCGTGCAAGTTTTCTTCATCCTCTACCAATAAAATATTGCCTTTTGTATCTTTTAGCATGGCTGGATAGTTTTTGTTTTTGTTAGAATGTAACTGTAAAAATACTTCCCTTTGGTGTATTGTCCGTAACACGAATGTTGCCGCCTAAACTTTGTACAATTTGTTTGCAGATAAACAAGCCTAGGCCAGTGCCTTTTGCTGTGCGCGTTTCCTCGCTGCCCACGCGATAAAACTTGTCAAATACTTTCTTTTTTTCTGCATCCGGGATGCCAATTCCTTCATCCGATACCGATAATACAATGGTTTGGTTTTCTTTCTTCAGTTTCACTTTTACCTTGTTTTCTTTTGCCGAATATTTAATGGCATTGTCAATCAAATTGCTGATGAGCAATTGCAGAAATGTTGTTTCAGCTTTGGCTTCAATGTCGGGTTGAATGTTCGATTGAATATTGCGTTGCGGAAAGCGGTTCACATATTCCTGAACTGTATTTTGAATCAACTCGCTTACATCAATCCATTGCTCGCCAACCTGGTAAGCGCCAGCTTCCAATTGCGAAGAAACGAGGATGTTGTTGGTTAACGTGTTCAGCCGTGCCGTTTCCTGCAAAGTGTTACCAATCAGCTTTTGTTGTTGCGCTTCTTCCAGCTTTCGTTTTTGCAGCGTTTCTAAATTGAGGCGTGTAACCGCAATTGGTGTTTTAAATTCGTGTGTAACTGCCATCATAAAGTTTTGCTGTTGCTGCGACAGCCGCAATTGTTTTCGCGTAGCGCGATATACAAATACAGCACCTACAAGAATTAATATTAAAAAGGTTGTGCCTTCGCCAATGTACTGCGATGTTTTGCGGCGCCTGGCATCTTCTATTATCGTAAATCGTTGCGAAAAACCAGGCCCATCTTTTTTCAATTGCTCCAAACGATATTCATACATCTGTTGGTTTTGGCGCTGCAATTCGAGATACCAAAACACCAATGCTACAAGAATATAAACGAGCAAAAACCAATAGGCAAGGGTTATTACTGCCAGCTTGTGTTTTTTTATTGTTTTGATAGATGACAAATTATGCTTTTGTTTTTGCAATGATTTTTAAATGATAAACTTTAAAAGCAAAGTAACGTTGAGAAAAGGTAACCATTTTTAAAACCGGTTGTTGATGAAAACAAAGGTGCAATAAGGCTGCGCTTATCTTTGCCCGCAAAATAAAAGTATGGAAGGTTTACGAGTTGCTGAAAGCTTTACAGTAATGAATGAAATTGTATTGCCCAACGATACCAATACGTATGGCAACCTCATGGGCGGACGTTTGATGTATTGGATGGACATTGCTGCTGCGATGGCTGCCAGCAAGCATTGTAAAGGACCGACCATGACGGCAAGCGTTGATAATATTTCGTTTAAAACGCCTATTAAGCTGGGCAATCTTGTTCACATAGAAGCCAAGCTCACAAGGGCTTTCAACACATCAATGGAAATTTATATTAGGGTTCAGGGTGAAGATTACGAGCATCAATATGAAAGCAATGAAGCTTATTTTACTTTTGTTGCGTTAGATGCCAACGGCAAGCCGCGACCTGTACCACCCGTGATTCCTGAAACAAAAGAAGAGCAAGTGTTATACGATAGCGCCTTGCGCAGAAGGCAGGTGCGATTGATATTAGGTGGTAAAATGAAACCTGGTGAAGCTGCTGAATTAAAGGCTTTGTTTTTATAGCAAAAAAAGCAAACTGTTACCTGCAAGAATTCAATAACACTTTTGTTTTTGCTTCTTTTTCCTTACTTGTAGCTTTTCAGTTAATAACATCTTACATCGCCTTACTCATACTTATATTCAACTCTTCCAACCAACTGTTGCTGTTTGTTGTACAACTGTTCCTTTTCTTTTAATCCATTGCTGTTATACGTGTATTTCCAAACAAGATAATTCGTACTTCCGTTAGGCACTTGCGTCATTTGGGAAACATGGCCTGCTTCATCGTATTCAAACAAAAAATCGGGCAGCATTTTACGCAGGCGAATGTTAAACCGAACAATATCGGTAAGCTGATTATTAGCGTTGTAATAGTAGTAATACGTTTCAGCAACATGCCCTTTGCGCGTCCATGTTTCCTGTGCTACATTGCCTGCATCATAAGTAAACGAAACAACTGTAGTGTCAGTTTTATCTTTTATCCGCAACATTTTTTGTGGCTTGTTGTCATCGTATATCCATTGATGAATTTCGGTGGAATGGCTGTTCATAAAAGCATCATCGGAAGTGGTAGTAATGGTGCTGATGTTGCCAGCCGCATCATAATTGTATTTGGCAACACTTAATACATTGTTGCTGCTGTCTTTTGTTTGAACCAGCTTGCCATTAATATAAGAATTGATGGTTAACAAATCGCCCGTAGAAGGATCGCTTGACGTAATGGTGATGGTACGAAAGTCAGGCGTTAAGCGTTGCTCAAGCTTAAAATTATCAACCGGCTGGTTGCCGTTAAAAGAGGTTGCCGATACTTGTTTGATATGTGCTGAAACCAAAGCTGCATACTGCTTTGCGGCTGCCTGTAGGGCTACAATATCAGTGTAATAATATTGGCAGTTTGCCGAAAACGAGTGACTAAACAAAAACAAAATCAAAATGAGTTTTATCCATTTCATGCGGCAAAAATCTTTCATTTATGCAGTAAACGAAAAAACAATCTTTATCAGATAATCATCCGTAACAATAACGAACACTTAACTACTCATCCCTCCTGTATAGTTTGCATGTTCATCATAACAGGTGTTTGTACATCTTCCATTCTTGAAATTTCAACAAAGAAGGTCGTGCCCTTGTTTTCGATGCTTTCAAACCAAATGCGTCCGTGGTGCTTTTCAACAATTTGTTTGGTGATTGATAAACCCAAACCAAATGTTTTTTCACCTGCTGTTCCTACACGTTTGGCATCGGTAAAAGCATTGAATATTTTATCGTGGTATTGTTCGGGAATGCCAATGCCTTCGTCCTTTATTTTTATCAGTACATGATGTTCGGAAAATGTTGCGCTTACTTCAATACAACTGCCGCTTGGACTGAATTTGATGGCGTTGGTAACCAAATTGCCAATCACACGATTAATCTTTCCTGTATCGGCATATATGAATGCTTTTTGTTGTGATGTTACCAGTTGAATGCGCTGGTTTTTTTCGCTTGCTTTCATACCAAGCAATTGAATGCAGCCTGCCAGCAATTCATTTACATCCACTGCTTCAAAAACATATTTAACATCGGTGTTTTCGGCAATTTCCAATATGCTATTGATAAGCTGATTGCTCTCGGTGCAGGCGCTGCGAATCAGTTGCAGATATTCGCGATTGTCCTCTTCATATTCATAGTCATCCAACACAACGCCAGCCAATGTGTGAATGGCCGATAGCGGGTTGCGCAAATCGTGTGCAACCACATGCAGGATATGTTGCTTTTCAATATTCTGCTTTTCTAAATCAGCTAGAGTTTCGTTCAGCAAGGTTTGTTTTTGCCTTATTTCTTTGTTCAAGAACATAAGCTTGCGAACACTTTTTCTCGATTTTTTAAAATGCACAAAAACCATAATTGCCAGTGCAGCAGATAACAGGCTAAAAATAGAAACCGCCCACAAAAAGCCCGTTTTGATTTGATTGTTTTTTTTCAGCAACACCACATTGTAGCGCGATTGCATAAGGCTCATCTGATCGAGAATATCCCACTCCGAAGTTGCTCTTGGCTCGTCCGTTTTACTGGTCAGCTGCTTGTATACATTCAAATACAGCCATGCTTTTTTGGGTTGATGAAGTGAAGTGTAGTACTGGCTCATCATGTCGTTCCATCTAATGGCAACACTCTTGTTGGGAATTGTGTCCAATCCTTTTTTTACTAGAAGAAGTGTATTATAAAAGTCTGGCGTTTTCTTTTCATCATAATACAGTTCTGCCAATTGCTGCTGCGTTATTAAAGCGTTTTCTTTAGCGTAGTCCGGCTGACTGTTGATGGCAATACTTTGCTGAAATGTTTGTTCTGCTTTTTTCCATTCACCTAACAGGGTATAAGCCTGCGCTAAATTTCCATATACAACAGCCAGGTTCTCCCATCTTTCCTGTATTTGGCTGATGGCTGTGGGTTTAAGCAGCTCACATAGTTTTACTGCTTCTTCCAAATACAATTTTGCGCTGTCCGCTTTTTTCAGCTTTATAAAACAAATTCCAATATTATCTAACAGACCAATGTTTGTTATTTGCCGCTGCCAGCTTTTGTTTTTACCCGTAATATCTTTCAATCCTTTCTTATAACCTACAATTGCTTTTGCATAATTTCCTTCTTCATACAAAAACATATTTAGATAGTTATTTACATCCTCGGTAAGTGCAGGATCGTTTGCTTTATCTGCTTCTAAACTGCCGCTGTAATAATAATAATAGCAATCCTTGTATCGCTTCATAAAATAAAGCGAGTGTGCTTTATTAATATAACCAATAGCTCTTTCTTTATGAAAGTCATTTTCAAAACGTGATTGGTTCACATTAGAAAGCAAACTGTCGGCATAAATCAATTGCATAGAAATGTTGCCATCAAAGCGGTAATAGTTAGTTAGATAGCTATAATACAATGCACTATCTGCAACATTCTTATTTTCTGTATTTTTAAAAACAGCCGTTATCGCTACGAAACCATCATGTGAAAAAGAATACTGGCGTTCAATGTTAACGAAGCTGTACTGTAAAGCCGCATTGGGCAAAACAGCTTTGCTATGATGACAAGCTAACAAGCAAAAACACAACAAAAACAAAAGGATATTTCTCGTAAGCATATAGTTAAAACTAAGACAGCCTAAAATTAACAAAGTAGCGTGTCGGATAATAGCGCAGGAAATATCTTAAGCGAAAATTAATTTTTGGGTTAAAACCAAACTTAGAATTGAAGGGTAAACGTTGTGCCTTCGCCTACGGAGCTTTGCACAGCAACAGAGCCTTTGTGCAGTTGCATAATTTGCTTGCAAAGGCTCAAACCAATACCGCTACCGGTTTTTTTGGTGGTAAAGAAAGGGACAAAAATTTTGTCCATCACTTCTTTATCCATACCCTTACCGTTGTCGGCAACCTTAATCATAACTTTATTGTTGCTGTTTACTGTTCCAATTAAAGAAATAACGGGAGCCGCTTCTTCTTTTACAGCATCAATAGCGTTGGTAACTAAGTTAATAAGCACTTGTTCAACCAGGTTAATATCGGCTTCCAATAGCAAAGAAGTGTCTTTTAAAATAATATCGAGTTCAATGTGTTTAGCATCCAGAGTAGGTTCCATTAACTGATACAAATTCTCAAACACATCTCTCACATAAGCCGTTGTTAAGGTGAGAGTTTGAATACGGTTTAGGTTTCGATAAGTATCAACAAACTTCAATAGATTTTCGCTTCTGCGGCGGATGGTGTCAATGCCGGTGTGCAAATCATCAACCGATCCATTGTCGTTGGTTAATTGCGGCAAAGACTGATGCAGCCTGTCTTTCAGCGTTTCGGCCAAAGAAGAAATGGGTGCCACAGAGTTCATTATTTCGTGCGTAAGCACTCCTAACAACTTTTGCCACGCATTGTTTTCGGTTTCATCCAATGCTTCGTTAATATTTTGAAAAGCGATGAGTTTGTAAGTTCTCCCTTCTGTTTCAAAAGCAGTAGCTGACAGCAAAATTTTGATAGTAATCTTATCAGGATGAACTTCAGTAATCAGCGTTTCGCCAGGGTTTAAATGAATGATTTGAGCACAGAGAGTCGCTTCTTTTTTGTTGAGCGATTCGATGGTGCGCAGATAAGGAATGTTCAATAAATTTTTCAACGCCTCATTCATCCAGATCACTTTTCCATCTTCTTCGTCATACGATAAAATGCCGGTATTTACCAGCTCCAGCAACTTTTGTAAGTACTGATACTGTGTTTCTTTTTCACGGGAAATTTGTTTGAACGCGCTGTTAATTTCATTAAATCCATTTCGCAAAGGCTGCAAACCTGCGGGTGCTAATTTTACATTGAAATGTCGCGAAAAATCGCGGTAATGAATGGCTTCAATAAACTCTTCCACTTCGCGTTGCGCGCGTTTATGGTATAAATAAAAATTAATAACCTGAACTACCACAACAGGCAACAGAATGAGTGCATACCCATATTGTTTGCTCAATAAAAAATACGACTCTCCACAAAGCACAAGCAAACAAGAGCAGCACGCGCAAAAGAATGCTAAACTCGTATTTTTTAAATATCATATTTCTTAATCGTCTGTATAATGCAGTGCTTGTAATACCCAGTTCTTTTGCTGCTTTCGAAATATTGCCATTGTGTTTTTCAATGACATGAAGAATGGTATTTTTTTCTAAATGGCCCAATGTTGCTGTCTTCGTTGTTCAAGAGAAATTTATAATAGATTCGATTGGCGAAAAAATAATGTCTCTTTGCGGAAAGCTGATTTCCTTCAGACATAATAACGGCGCGCTCTAAAGTATATTGCAGCTCGCGAACATTTCCGGGAAATGGTAGCTTCTAATTTTTCATTGCGCCTTATCCAACTCCAGCATGGCTTTAAATATTTATCAGAATAAATTTCTATAAAATGTTTTGCCAGAAGAATAATATCGTTCCTTACGTTTTCTCAGAGGGGGAATAATTATTTCAACCGTATTAATTCGATAAATAAGATCCTTACGGAAACGGTTTTCATTTGCAAGCTCAGAGATGGGTATGTTAGTAGCGCAGACTAACCTGATATCAATAGGCTGGTATTCATTGGAGCCCAACCGGTTTACCTGCCTGCTCTGTAAAACACTTAATAATTTTGCTTGCTGGTGCAAAGAAATGTTGCCTATTTCATCAAGGAACAGCGTTCCGCCATTGGCAGATTCAAATCTTCCGGTTCTGTCTTCCCTTGCATCTGTGAATGCCCCTTTTTTATGGCCAAAGAGTTCACTTTCAAATAATGTTTCAGTCAGTGCGCCAACATCTACTTTAACGAATGGCTTTGTTACCCGAAGGGAAAACTGGTGAATGGCTTTTGCGATCAGCTCTTTACCTGTTCCATTTTCTCCCAATACCAGGATATTGGCATCTGTTGGGGCTATTTTCTGGATCTTATAAAAGATATCCTGCATTACCTCAGACTCGCCGAGTAATTCAGTATCAAATAAGGTAGGTCCGGACATAACCTGGTGGCTGTCCTTATTTTCCTTTCTTTTTATGGCTTCTTTAATGGTACCAATCAATTTTTCATTGTGCCAGGGCTTAACTACAAAATCAAATGCACCTTCTTTTAAGGAACGGATGGCCAGGTCAATGTCTCCGTAGGCAGTGATCATTATGACAGAAGCCGGGGAGCGCAGCTCCTTTATTTTCTTGAGCCAGAAAAAGCCTTCGTTGCCTGTATTAATAGAACTATTGAAGTTCATATCGAGCAATATGAAATCAAAATTGTATTTACAATGACCGCATGTTTTCGGGGTTTTTTTCTACAACAATTTTTAGAACTTCATTTTTCAACAACATGCGCACGGCAATGAGTACATCGGTATCATCGTCCACCGCAAGTATTGAGCATTTTTTTAAACTCATAAGGTACAAATAAAAACAAATGATTGAATAGCAACTTATAACGCACAAACATAGCAAAAGGTTACAAACCAATGGTAGCTGTTAACTATAAGTGGTATGTGTACAAGATAAGTGGTAAAAGACACACAAAGAAGCCACCGCTTTGCACCAATCAACTTTTGGTTTATTAAAAAATATAGAACAACCGTTGCTTGGGGATAATCTTGGTTTTGCTCCTTTTTTGAAACAAACTGATTTCTTGTTGTAAAAATTGTGTGTATTGGCTAAACATAAACCGGAAAAACGGTTGTAGCGATTCTTCTGTTCTTGCGGGTTGCAGAATGAATAAACGTTTACCAATCACTTGTGTTATTTCAGTGTATCAAAACCGCACACTGTTCGTACACTTGCGTACAGTGACTATGTAAAATATGAACATAAGTTATTGATTATCAATAATGATGGCAATTGGCACTTCTCTTTCAAATATAATGGCGATTCAATCATGTGCAATTGTTCCCGTGTTTCTACACTGGGATTTTTTTAGAAAACAGAAAAACGTACCGCTATGCTGAACATAAGAAATATAATCGCTGTAAATATTGTTGCCTTTGCAACTATTATTTGTGTTTTGCTGGTTCATACCCAACGGCAAAAAATGGTTTGTAATGATGAATGTGCATCTTCATCGCAAGCAGTTAAGAGAACTAATTTTAGTATTGTCAACATTCTTTCTGTGAAATTCAGATAAGTGTTAGTAAGTATCATTTTACAATAAAAACAAACAAATAAGCTGTGGACAGAGCGATACCAAAAAAGACATGGACAACGAAAAGAATACTAACCATTGCCGGCATTACAGCTATTGTGTTGCTCATTGCAGGTAGTTTTTATTTTACTGCGGGCGGAAGCAAACTGAACGTGCAAACCGACCGCATAACAGTAAGTGAAGTAACAAAAGGACCGTTTCAGGTAACCATTCCTGTGAATGGTGTGGTGATGCCTATTTCAACTATTTATTTGGATGCAATGGAAGGTGGGAGAGTGGAAGAGAAGTATGTAGAAGATGGAACGATAATGAAAAAGGGAGAGCCGATTATGCGGTTATCAAATACTGATTTGGAACTGAATCTGGTAAATCAGGAAACATCCGTATATAACCTGCTTACCCAAATGCAAATAGCCCGCAATGCAGCTTTGCAAAACACTACATCCAAGTTGAACCAGATGACTGATGTGGAGAACGATTTGAAAGAAGCCCAACGCGTTTATGAACTGAACAAACGCTTGTATGAACAAAAAGCAATTGGCCTGCAGGATTACAAACAAGCATTAAATAAATACAATTACCAGGTAGCAAAAAAGAAATTAACGCAGCAGTTGCTAAACCAGGATAGTGCATCAACCAAACAACAATTGGCGCAGGCGCAACAATCATTTGGGTTCGCAAAATGCACTTGCGGTAATGCGGCAGAAGGTAGGCGATTTAATTGTTCGTGCACCGGTTGATGGTCAGCTTACTTCATTAGATGCAGAAATTGGGCAAAACAAAAACAAAGGAGAACGGCTGGGACAGATTGATGTGTTGAGCGGCTTTAAAGTGCGTGTGGATGTTGATGAGCATTATCTATCGCAAGTATCTACCGGACTACAGGGCAAGTTTACTTTTGCCGATAAAGATTATACGTTGCAAATTAAAAAGGTATATACACAAGTAACCAATGGTCGCTTTCAGGTTGACATGGCCTTTCAGGGGGATGTGCCAAAGGGCATTCGCCGCGGTCAAACATTGCAGATATTACTTGCATTGAGTGATGAAACACAAGCTGTATTATTTCCGAAAGGAGGTTTTTATCAGCAAACAGGGGGTAACTGGGTTTTTAAAGTAACGCCTGATGGTAAAATGGCGTGCAAAGACATTCAGTTAGGCAGACAAAATACCGATTACTACGAAGTGCTAGGCGGCTTGCAACCAGGAGATAAAGTAGTAACAACCAGCTACGAGAATTACGATAAAATGCAGGAATTGATATTGAATAAATAACTAGCGACTGAAAGCTAAGCCAAGCCTCAAGCCACGATCATGAAAACTTCATCGTCCTTTATTGAATAAAGCACAAAAACAAACCATCAATAAAAATTAGACTTGCAGCTTGTAGCTAATAGCTTGCAGCTCAGAAAAAATTCGCCATGATAAAAATTACTCAATTAGAAAAAATTTACCGCACCGAGGAAGTAGAAACCGTTGCGCTGAACAAATTGTCATTGGAAGTAAAGGAAGGTGAGTTTGTCGCCGTCATGGGCCCTTCAGGTTGCGGAAAATCTACATTACTGAATATTCTCGGTTTGCTGGATGATCCTGATACCGGTAGCTTTATTTTTAATGGTATTGAAGTGCGCTCAAATTCAATGAGCGCAAAAGAGCCGAACTGCGCAAGCGCAATATTGGTTTTGTTTTCCAGAGTTTTAACCTGATTGATGAACTAACCGTTTTTGAAAACGTTGAATTACCTCTGATTTATCCCGGCGTAAAAGCTGATGAAAGAAAAAAACGGGTGGAAGAGGTGCTGGATAAAGTGCAGATCATGCATCGCCGTAACCATTATCCGCAACAGCTTTCGGGTGGTCAGCAACAACGCGTGGCCGTTGCCCGTGCGGTAGTAAACAATCCAAAACTAATTCTGGCGGATGAGCCTACCGGAAACCTGGATAGCAGCAACGGTAATGAAGTAATGGAATTGCTTACCGATCTGAATGAACAGGGCACTACCATAATAATGGTAACGCACAGCGAGCACGATGCACGTTACAGCCACCGCATTATTCGCATGTTGGATGGACAAACGGTAACGCAGAACATTTTTGTGTGAAGGAAAGCTATGAATTGTGAGCTTTGAGCATTTGTTTCTTTCATTGCTGTTTCTTTCATAAAAGAAAGATAGCTACGGAAAGCAGAAGATAAGTAGTTCACTTTTTCTTTTTCCCCATCATCCACAAAGCAGCCGTAACACCCGCGAACAACAAACCTGCAGCAACCAATCGTTGCTTGCGCACAGTTGCATCTGCTGGCGAGTTCCAGCCGCCATAAATGCTAGTTCCATAGTCAACCGGCTCAAACAAATTGCCACTGGTCATGGGCACATTATCGGCCTCTTTAAAATAAGTGCGCATAAACAAAGCCGTGAAATTGCGTGTTAATTTGGGTGAAACAAAATGCGACAGTCGCAATAGTGTCGCTATACTTCCAACCGTAGTTCCATCTTTTGGTTTTACTGCTAATTGTACCATTGCACGGGCCACTTTTTGCGGATCGTAAACCGGTGGTGCCGGCTTCAAATAAACGCCCGTATAATTGCCGGCGTGTTGCGTTCCGGGCGTATCTAAAAAGGCGGGAAACAAATCGCACACATGAATGTTTTTAGTACTTTGCCAACTCACCGCGCAAAGCTTCCGAAAAACCACGAATGCCATATTTGCTTGCCGAATATCCAACACCAAACGGAACGGGAACCCAGCCGCCAACAGAGATATTATTTATCAAAATGCCATACCCTTGTTTAATAAATTGCTGCACGGCTACGTGTGCGCCATGTACATAACCAATCAGGTTGGTTTCTATCACCTGCGTATGAATATGTACCTGCGTTTTATCAAAATCACCGGCGGCCAGCACACCGGCGTTGTTTATCCAAACATCAATCTTTCCACTTTGCTCAATGGCTGTTTGGGCAAGCTGTTTTACATCATTGGCATTCGTAACATCTGTAACGACAGCAATTGCATTGGCACCCCATTCCTTACATTCTTCAGCCGCATCGTACAAGGCTTTCTCGCCTCGCGCAGCTAAAAATAACGTTGCTTTGTGCTTTGCAAATTCAATAGCGGCAGCACGTCCTACACCACTCGATGCGCCGGTAATAACGATGGTTTTGTTTTGTAGTGATGAAGTATTTGTTGACATAGCTTTATTTTGAGGAAAAAGAAGATGCAATAGTTAAGCCATAGCATCTGCGACAATAGAAACAAAAAAAGATGTTTTGTTCATAAGGATTGCAAACCATATATAACAGTTTGAAGTTGGTTTTTATTGGCAGTTGTTTTGCACAACCGCTGTTATTATTGCCACATTTAATTCGGGATTTTGTTGATGAAGAAAAATCTATTCATTGCGGTTGTTGTTCTTTTTTTGATAACTATTATCATTGCCTTTTTTGTAAAAACAAATTCTGTTTTTAGTGATGATAAAGAAAATGCAACCACTGAAATTTCTCCTGATTCTGCCTTTGTTTGGTGGTATAAAAAAGCAGTAATATATAATGTAGATGTTGAAAAATACAAAGATGCGGATGGAGACGGCATCGGCGATTTTAATGGCTTAACACAAAAGCTTCCTTACATAGATTCGTTAGGGTTTAATACCATTTGGCTGGCACCCTTTCAGCCAACACCCAACTTAGATGATGGTTATGATATCTCCGACTTTTATAGTATTGATAAACGCCTTGGCACAGAACAGGATTTTGATGCCTTTATGAAAGCAACGGAAGCAAGGCATATCCGTGTTATTATGGATTTGGTGGTAAATCATACTTCCTACAAATGCCCATGGTTTTTAGAAGCTGAAAAAGATACCAACAGCACATTTCACAACTGGTATGTATGGCAAAAACAACGTCCCGAAAACTATAATGTAGGCATGGTGTTTCCGGGTGTGCAAAAAGAAATATGGAGCTACGATACTTTGGCTAAAGAGTATTATTATCACCGGTTTTATAAATTTCAGCCCGACCTGAATATGCAAAACTTAGCTGTGCAAGCTGAGGTTCGCAAGATTATTAAGTTCTGGCTTGATAAAGGAATGTCGGGCTTTCGCATGGATGCAGTACCATTTGTTATTGAAGTGCCACAAACAAAAGGTGATGACTTTCCATTGCAGTTTGAGCTCATCAATAACATGCGCAATTACATGCAATCTATTCGCAAAGATGCCGTCATTTTAGGTGAAGCCAATGTTGAACCTAAACTCAATAAAAAGTACTACGGTGATAATGGCGAGCGCATCAATATGATGTTCAATTTTTGGGTAAACCAGCACCTGTTTTATTCGCTTACAACCGGCGAGGTGAAGCCTTTGCAACAGGCTTTGGAAGAAACCAAGAACATTCCGCAACAATCGCAATGGGGACAGTTTCTTCGCAATCATGACGAGATTGATTTGGGACGATTATCAAAAAAAGAAAGAGAAGAAGTGTACAAACGCATGGGCCCCGACAAAAGTATGCAGTTGTATAACCGTGGTATTCGTCGCCGTTTTGCGCCCATGATTGATAATCTTGCAATGGAAAAGATGGCGTATAGCGTTTTGTTTGCCTTGCCATCCACACCTGTTATCCGTTACGGAGAAGAAATTGGAATGGGTGATAATCTGGCTTTGAATGAACGTGAAAGTGTGCGTACACCTATGCAATGGGATAGTAGTAACGATGCTGGTTTTTCCACAGCTGCAGTTACTGTATTGCCCATTATCGACACGGGTAAATACGCCTACAAATTAGTGAATGTAGCTGCCGAACAAAAGGACAGCAGCTCTCTTCTTTCTTTTATTAAACAAATCATTCAGTTGCGCGAGCATTTACCCCAAATCAGTTATGGCAACTGGAATTTGATAGATAATAAATCAGCTCATGTTTTGGGTGTCCGTTACCAATGGCAAGGGAAAGTTGTGATGACTTTGCACAACTTCAGCAACGAAGAGCAAACTGTAAACCTGCACGACAATCACACAATGCAAACTGCACTTTCTTCCTTTGGTTCCAATAATGTTGACGGAAACAAAGACATTGCTTTACCTCCTTATGGATTCCTTTGGCTGACGTATGAATCAAGGTGATTTGTTTTTACTTGGTTTTCCATCTCTTAAATAAATCGCTGGCAATATTGCAGGGCAAAAACAAAAGGGAGCAAACCTGTCAGGTTTCTTGTCGTGTTAATTACGTTGCTCAATCCATCCACTTTCTTATCACAATCCTAAATCTCTTCCCACCATCTTTTCTTAGGATATGCTTCCCCAATAACAATCGGTTCGCCAATTATTGGCGTAACGATGTTTACGTTTAGTTCTTCTGCTTTTTTAGTAACTCGGTTAATCGGGTCGTTCCAAGCATGTAAGGAAATAGAAAACTTGGCCCAATGCACTGGCAGCAACACATTTGTTTTTACATCAATTGCGGCCAGAGCAGTTTCTTCAGGCATCATATGAATGTCGTGCCACGCTTCGTTGTATTGTCCGCATTCCAGCATGGCAATATCAAACGGGCCATATTTCACGCCGATTTCTTTTATATGCGAACCATAACCGCTATCACCACCCAACAACAATTTGTACTCTTTTGTTGCCAAAACAAAACCCGACCAAAGCGTTTGATCACGCTTGGTTCCGCGCCCCGAAAAATGCCTTCCCGGAACAGCAGTTAGTTGTATATCGTTGTCCAAATGAACGGTTTGATGCCAATCTAACTCTTTTATTTTCGTTTCATCATAGCCCCAATATGTAAGTGCGAAGCCACGCCAAGCGATGTACAAACCAGCTTTACTTTGTTCTTTAATTTCAGTATGGTTTCGTAATCCAAATGATCGTAATGATCATGCGAAATAATTAAAACATCAATCGGCTGGCATGTCATCAACTCCATAAATATTCGTTCCCGCAAACGCTTTGTTCATGCCTTTAAAAGGCGACACATAACCGCTGAAAACAGGGTCAACTAAAATGTTTTTATTGTTGATTTTTATCAAATAAGAAGAATGCCCAAACCAAACAATAACGGGCTTTTCAGCCGGTAAGGAATGCAAATTTGTTTTTACTGATGGCAATGGTTTTGGCGGAAAACAGTTAGCGGGTTTGTTAAAAAATTTAAAGAGAGTACCAAAGGCTTTAATGTTCATCTCCATCATCTGCGTAGGCACCGGATTTTGAAATTTTCCGTTGCGGTAATTGGGCGAGCCTTGTACTATTTCTTTTTCCTTTCCAGCAGGTAATTTTCCAAAAGCTTCGAACATTTGTTTTTGTTTTGATGAGGGAAGATAAGTGCAATTTTATTGTTTGTTTTTGCATAAAAAATACAATCGCCCGCAGATAGCAAAAATTGTAGCAGAATAAATACAAATGTTCTGTGCTCATCTACATTTATGTGCAGACAAACATTTACAATGTTATAAGACTTATTTTCTTTCATCTTCGTTTCATTATTCATGCAAAAACAAACTTCATGCGTTACGAAAACAATTCACTTCATATAAATACGAACGAGCATCGCTTTGAAATGGATGTTGAAGGGCGCATAGCATTTATTGATTATAAACAAAGCGGTAAAAAATTATATCTCGTTCACACCGAAGTGCCATCGCAGTTAGAAGGCAAAGGCGTTGGTTCTGCTTTAGTTCAAAAGACATTGCAATACATTGAAGAGCATCATCTGCAATTTGTGCCGTATTGTCCTTTCGTTCAGTCCTTCTTACAAAAACACCCTGAATGGAAACGTTTGGAAGCAGACGAAAATTGACTTTAAAATGGGCAAAATCAAAAGAGAACTGCCTCTTACAATCTTAATAATCTATCAAACCATCTCAAATCTCCATCTCTGCCATTTTTTCACTTTTGCCGTGGCATAATGATTGACAATCAAACTGAATTATAAATTAACCAATAAGAATTCAATTAATAACATGGGAAAAATAATAGGAATCGACTTAGGAACAACCAACAGTTGCGTTGCAGTAATGGAAGGTAATGAACCAGTGGTTATTGCCAACGACGAAGGTAGGCGTACTACGCCGTCTGTAGTGGCTTTTTTAAAAAATGGCGAACGTAAAGTGGGTGATCCGGCCAAACGCCAGGCTATCACCAACCCGCAAAACACCATTATCAGTGTAAAGCGTTTTATGGGCCGCCGTTTTAATGAAGTAACAGAAGAAATCAGCCATTGGAGCTACAAAGTTGTAAAAGGCGACAATAATACCGTGCGTATTGATATTGATGGCCGGTAATATACTCCGCAGGAAATTTCTGCCATGATACTTCAGAAAATGAAGAAAACTGCTGAAGATTATCTTGGCACAGGAAGTAACAGAAGCGGTTATTACCGTTCCGGCTTATTTTAACGATGCACAGCGCCAGGCTACCAAAGAAGCCGGTGAAATTGCCGGTTTAAATGTTCGCCGTATTATAAACGAGCCTACTGCTGCGGCCCTGGCTTACGGACTTGATAAAGGCAGGCAAAGACCATAAAATTGCCGTGTTTGACCTTGGTGGCGGTACGTTTGATATATCCGTACTTGAACTGGGCGATGGCGTATTTGAAGTAAAATCAACCAATGGTGATACCCACCTGGGTGGTGACGATTTTGATAAGGTAATTATGGACTGGCTGGCAGACGAATTTAAAAAAGATGAGAATATTGACCTGCGTAAAGACCCGATGGCTTTGCAGCGTTTGAAAGAAGCTGCTGAAAAAGCAAAGATTGAATTGAGTTCTTCTTCAGAAACAGAGATCAACCTGCCTTATATAACCGCTGTTGATGGCGTGCCTAAACACCTTGTAAAAAAGCTTACCCGTGCAAAATTTGAGCAATTGCTGATTCACTTTTCAACCGTTGTCTAAAGCCTTGCGAAGCGGCATTAAAAGATGCAGGCTTAAGCAATTAGCGATATTGATGAAGTGATATTGGTAGGTGGTTCAACCCGTATTCCTAAAGTGCAGGAAATTGTAGAAAAATTCTTTGGCAAAAAACCAAACAAAGGTGTAAACCCTGATGAAGTGGTTGCCGTTGGTGCTGCTATACAAGGTGCTGTATTAACCGGCGAAGTAAAAGATGTGTTGTTGCTAGATGTTACTCCACTTTGCTTGGGTATTGAAACCATGGGCGGTGTAATGACAACGATTAATCGATAGCAACACAACTATCCCTACCAAGAAAATCGGAAGTATTCTCAACCGCCACCGATAATCAGCCCGGTGTACAGATCCATGTGTTGCAGGGTGAGCGCCCAATGGCTAGAGCACAATAAAAGCCTTGGCATGTTTAACCTGGATGGTATTCCGCCTGCACCGCGTGGCGTACCGCAGGTAGAAGTAACATTTGATATTGATGCCAATGGTATATTGCATGTAACTGCAAAAGACAAAGGAACCGGCAAGGAACAAAAAATCCGTATTGAAGCAGGCAGCGGCTTAAGCAAGGAAGAGATGGAAAAGATGAAGAACGAAGCCAAAGCAAATGAAGCAACTGATAAAGAAGCAAGTGAAAAAGTGGAAAAACTGAACCAGGCGGATAGCCTGATATTCCAGACTGAAAAACAATTGAAGGAATATGGCGATAAAATTCCTGCTGATAAAAAAGCTCCTATTGAAACTGCTTTAAACAAATTGAAAGAAGCACATAAAGGTCGTGATGTTGCAGCTATAGATAGCGCTATCGCTGAAATGAATACTGCCTGGACTGCCGCCAGCGAAGAAATGTATAAAGCGCAGGCAGCGGGCGGTGCTCAACAGCCTAATGAAGCAACCGGAATGCTTCTTCATCTAACAATGGAGAAACCGTTACAGATGCTGAATTTGAAGAAGTCAAATAAAAATAAGACGTTTATTTTTACATAAAAAATGTCCCGGTGAAATCTCATCAGGACATTTTTATTAATAGCATTTTCTTACCAATAAATTTATACCTGCTTGCATACAGATTGTTTACTTTGCACGTTTAAGGGTTTACTGGTACGATTTTGCGTACTTTAATTTATTATAAATACAACAATCATGATGCTTTTTGTAGCTGGATTAGTCAGCGATTTTGACGACGTTGACTTGAAGGAAATGTTTGAGTTATATGGCGAAGTAAGTTCAGCCCGATTAATAACCGACCGGGCTACTGGTAAAAGCAAAGGTTTTGGTTTTGTGGATATGCCCAACGAAGCCGAAGCAAAAGAAACCATTGTTACTCTTGACGGCGTTTCAATAGGAAGAAAAAAGCTTTCGGTGAAGGAAGCTGAAGCGCAGCAAAACCGCCCAGCTGGTGGGAGGCTTTAGCGGAGGAAGCAGACCTTACAATAACGGTAGTGGTGGCTATAATAACCGGAACTCCAACAACAATAGCGGCGGCTACAACAGCGACCGTCCGAGGAAGCCTTACTCAGGTAACAGCGGTGGCTCTTCTTATAATAGCGGCGGTTATAACAGGGATAGGAATAATGATAATAACAGAGATAACCGTGGTGACAGAGGGCCTAATGATGATAAGAAATGACTTCAACAAACGGTACTAATCGCTTGCTATTTGCCCGATATTCTTGTTTACATACTTTAAAAAGGTTCAACATTTTGCTTGAACCTTTTTTATTTATACAAGCTCTTGAAAATTGATGTAAAAGCAAAAGCAACCTGTAAGTGCGCTTTTGCTTTTACATCAATTTTTTCTACCAAAATGAAACTTGTGTAGCTTGCTCTTTCTTCTTACAAAAAAATAAACAACCTATGCCAAAAAGCAAAATAGCAGGAATTGGAATGTATGTTCCGCAAAATGTTTATACCAACAACGACCTTACAAAATTCATGGATACAAGCGATGAATGGATACAGGAACGTACTGGCATTAAAGAGCGCCGCTTTGCTAATCGTTTTGGTGAAACCACAACAACAATGGGCGTTGAAGCTGCAAAGATTGCTTTAGAACGTGCGCACATCACCGCCCAGGATGTTGATTTTATTGTGTTTGCTACGCTATCGCCCGATTATTACTTTCCAGGTTGCGGCGTGCTGGTGCAACGCGAAATGAAGATGAAAGAAATTGGTGCGTTAGATGTTCGCAACCAATGCAGCGGTTTTATTTATGCGGTAAGTGTTGCTGACCAATTTATCCGCAGCGGTATGTATAAAAATATATTGGTAATCGGCAGCGAAAAGCATTCGTTTGCAATGGACATGAACACGCGCAGCCGTCATGTATCGGTTATTTTTGGTGACGGTGCAGGTGCTGTTGTTTTACAACCAACGGAAGAAGAAAACAGAGGCATTATCAGCACACATTTACACAGCGATGGAGCGGAAGCAGAAATACTTTCCATTCGCAATCCGGGTACACATGCAAACCATTGGATGCCCAATTTAGCAGATTATGAAGAAGCTGAATTGGGTGAATTGTTTATGAGCCATGAAATGATTGACAAAGGCCAACATCATGCGTTTATGGATGGGCAAACGGTGTTTAAAAAAGCAGTCATCAAATTTCCTGAAGTGATTATGGAAGCTTTACAAACCAATGGCTATCAAACATCAGACATCAAAATGCTCATTCCACATCAGGCCAATTTGCGCATCTCTCAGTATGTTCAGCACAAACTGGCTTTAAGCGATGACCAGGTGTTTAACAACATTCAAAAATATGGAAACACAACAGCGGCATCCATTCCCATTGCGTTGTGTGAAGCATGGCAGGAAGGTAAAATAAAAGATGGCGATTTAATTTGTTTAGCCGCATTTGGCAGCGGCTTTACCTGGGCAAGCGCTCTGCTAAAATGGTGATGTTTTAAATGGTGTTTTTCATAGCAATATTACCTGTCCAACAAAATAGCAGCTTTTGTTTTTACTGCAATAAAGTTGTATTCAAAAGGCGTGAGATTTCTTCTGAATCAAGAGGTTTATAAAGAACCGCATCGGCGCAATCATTTTTCCCTTTTAAAAGAGATTGATCCTCTGAAGCAACAACTACCGGAACGGAATTATTATAGCGGCTTTTGATTTCTTTGCAAATAGATGAGCTGCTTTCACCATCTAAGTTTGTATTCAGCATTACTAAATCGGGTAGCGATTCATCGAGTGCTTCAAACAACGATTCAGAACGCGAAAAGGTTCTTACATAACATCCTTTCTTTGTAAACTGGGTATTTAACCAATACAGGTATCCAAAATTATCATCCGCTACAAATACCTTTTTCATTTAAAAATTTTGCTCATTATTGCGAAAACTATGCCGTTGAATCTGATTTAAATTAAAAGGTAATTAAATTGAGATAAAATCTGTAAAGCTAACTTCCCCATCGTTACCTGAATATTCCCTGTTGTTTGCATTTTATGCTCTTTTAAAAGCGAATGATGATTGTAAATGTGGTTCTTTTGCATGAAGTATTTCACTAACCGTCTTGTTCATTATGTCTGTAAAAGAAAAAATTTTAGTGATTGGTGCCTCCGGCCAGATAGGAGTGGAGTTGACCTTAGCGCTGCGTAAGTTGTATGGCGATGGTAATGTTATCGCTTCTGATTTGCGCGAGCAAAACCCTTTATTGAAAGATAGCGGACCTTATGTTTCGCTTGATGTAATGAACAAAGAAATGCTGCATGTGCAGGTCATCCGGCAGAACATTACGCAGATATATTTGCTGGCTGCCATCCTTTCCGCAACAGGCGAAAAAAATCCAAACCTTGCCTGGAATTTGAACATGCAGGGTTTATTGAATGTGCTTGATATTGCCCGCGAAGAAAAGTTGCAAAAAGTGTATTGGCCCAGCAGCATTGCCGTATTTGGTCCAACATCTCCAAAACAGGCTTGCCCGCAGCAAACCATCATCGAACCCATTACTGTGTACGGCATCAGCAAGTATGCAGGCGAGTTTTGGTGCAACTATTTCCATCAGCGCTATGGCGTTGATGTACGCAGTTTGCGCTATCCGGGATTGATTAGTTACAAGTCTTCACCCGGCGGCGGCACAACCGATTATGCGGTTGAAATTTTTTTTGAAGCAAAAGAAAACAATTACTACAACTGTTTTTTGCGCAAGGATACTTATTTGCCCATGATGTACATGCCCGATGCCATCCGCGCAACCCTTGAACTGATGGAAGCGCCAAAAGAAAATATATCGGTTCGCACTTCGTACAATGTGGCTGGCATTTCGTTTTCGCCCGGCGATATTGCAGCGCAAATCCAACAGCGGATGCCGCAATTTTCTATCTCTTACAATCCCGATTACCGGCAGGCAATTGCAGATAGCTGGCCGCAAAGTATTGATGACTCAGTTGCGCAAAACGATTGGCATTGGAAGCCTGAATATGATTTGGAAAAACTAACAGAAGACATGTTGGAAAATGTAAAGTAGAAATTGCAAAAGTCGGGTAGTTAATATAGTCCGGGACACTGAAAGAATGGAAATACGAACCAGTAAGAGCTCCATCTTTTTCATGTAAAATAAAACGCTGTAAGCCTTATTCCATCAGTATTTGTGGCAATGAAGCAAATGCAATATCTGATACTGTTTTGTTTTCTAAGATGGCTAAGGTAGCATCGCGCACATCGGTCATAATCTGGCGCAAGCCGCAACAACCTTCATCACATTCTTTGCATGATTTATAAAAATGAAGCGATACACAAGGCAGCAACGCAATAGGCCCATCAATTAACCGCATTACATCGGCTAAAAATATTTTCTCTGCCGGTTTGGCTAAATAATAACCACCGCCTTTGCCTTTTTTGCTTTCTAAAATGCCATCTTTTTTTAGTTCCAATAAAATGTTTTCTAAAAACTTTAAAGGTATGTTGCGCCGTTGCGAAATCTCGGCAATTAATACCGGCTCATCGCTGTTTTTTTGAGCGAGATACATGAGGGCTTTAAAAGCATATTGTGTTTTTTTAGAAAGCATATTTGTTTTCTCTTCTATGCAAAATACTCATTTTTTAATTGCCCCCAAAAGGGTTCTTTATTCCTGATTTGTTAAGGATGAAGAAGATATTGAGGAGCAAAATCAAACAGCAGTAGCAGGTTTGTTTTTGTTCATATTTTCTTTCAACCGTGGCGCATACCAGTAAAGAACAATACCGCCAATCATCAGTAAAGAAGAAATAATTTCTGCCTGTGTCGGATGAAAGCCGAAAATGCTGTAACGCGTATTCACTCTTATTTTTTCAATTAAAAAACGCTCAAGTCCATTCACAAAAAGATAAATGGCAAACAGCCTTCCGGCAATGTTTATTTTCGTGCGTATTTTCCATAAAAACAAACACAGCAGTAGCCCCATTATAATCTCATAAAGAGGAGTGGGAAACACAGGCAGCGGCAGGTAATTGCAGAAGTTTTTATCAGGCCATGTACAATTGGCAAGTGGTATGCCTTCGCCGTTTACATTGTGCGGGTAGGTATAGGCAAACAACCAATTGGGTAAACCGCCAAAAGCCTTTACTGATGCATGTTCTACAGCTCCGCTCGAAGCAATATGATCTGAATACAAGCTTTGATACCTGATTGCCTGAAGCTGAAATTCGCTTGGTGTTGCAAGCAAATCTTTTCCATTTACATTGCTTACGTATGCACTGTTTACAATACCCCAATCGCCATCGCCGGCAACCTGGCATCCGGTGCGTCCCCAGCCATAAGCAAACATCATCCCCGGCGCAATGGCATCGCAAAGATGAACAAAAGAAAACCGGTGTTTTTTAGTGTAAAAATAAATGGCGATAGCGGCTACAATTAAGCCGCCATAAAAGGTAAGCCCGCTACGCGAAAAGAGGTTGCCAATCGGGTCCTGAATAAAACGATCCCAGTTTTCGAGGTTATCAAAAATTTTGGCTCCTGCAAAACCTGCAACAAAAGCAATCATCACAAAATCGCCAACGCGGTCGCTGGGCCAGATTTTATAAATTCGTTCTTCAGGTTTTGCCAGTTTTAGTTTGTTTTTGCTTTGCCATCTTAAAAAGGAGAGCAAACCACCCAATAAAATTCCCACCCACCCAGCTACCCTGCGTTGAAAACAAAAAGCCTTGTGGATCGTTTTGTCCCGCGGACATTAAAAACAAACCCAATAGTTTAAAGCCGAATAAAAAACCAACCACAAAATTGCTGATGAGTTCTCCGGCGCCTGCCGGTTCGCCAACTTTAATTTTTGTTTCGGTGTAAGACAGTTGGCCCTTTGCCTGTTTGCGTTTCAGCTCTTTGGTAAGCAACCATGCGCATCCCAAAAAAGCCATGGCAACCATAAAGCCAAACGTATTGATAACCTTCAGGAAGGGAATGTTCACGCCAAAAACATCATAAAAGAAATAGTATAAATTTGGATACATGAATCGCTTTTATTGTAAAGGCTGCAAGTTTACACAAAAACGCATCATTCACTAAAAGATAAGTTGATAAACATTTGGCAAAACAATATGGTAAGTAATATACAAGCGGACCTCTGTTATCAAGTGCCTTTCAACTTTTAACGGTTAACCCTCCATTATTAAGTTTCTTCTTACACGCAGCTTGCTTTGTTGCCAGCTTTTGTTAAATCGCCAATAAAATAATAATTGCACCACAAGCCATTCCCAGCCACGGCGCAGGAATAATGAGCAACGCCCAGCCGCTGATATATGAACCCATTACATCGCACAAATTTAAAAACGCCATATAACCTGTGAATTGTGAGCCTTCCACCTGTGGCCTGCACAATGCCATCAGCAAGGGAAACGAAGCCACGCTAAACATCGGGTCGGCAAAATTCCAGATAATTAAACCAGCCGTTGTCAGCGTTCGGTTTCCCCAGTACATATAGCTTCCGCACAGGGCCAGAAAATAAATTCCTAAACACCACAATACAATCTTTTGCAAACGCGCAGCACCCATTTTATCGGCAATAGAACCGGCAACAATCACCACAACAAACGTCAGCAGGTTGCCCCAGCTTCCCTGCAACACTGATACATCATTATCATTCCAATGCAATACATGAATAATGTGGTAAGTATAGGAACGAATAAAAATACTGAAGCACAAATACACCAGTGCAATGGAGCCATACACCTGCAGGCTTTTTTTTGCCATAATACCTTGGTACAACTCCTTAAACATCCATCGTAAAGAAGGATTGTCTTCTTCCGCAGTATGACCATCGGGCAGCACTTCTTTCTTTTAAAGCTGGGCAGCAATTTGTCTTTTTTATCAATCCTGGTAAAAAAAGTAACAATAGTAAAAACCAGCAGCAGTGCAGATTGCAGGCAGGCGGCTGTAAAAAAATTATAGTAATGCAATATGGTAGAAAGCACAGCCGCACCAATGGCAGTGCCTATTAAAATTCCACCGCGCATAAACGCATTTACGCGTCCGCGCTCTTGTTCAGGAACTACAAAAATGGCAGTAGCATCAACACTTGTATCCTGAAAAGAAGCAAAAATGCTATGAATAAAAAAGATGGTTGCAATGGCGTTCACCTGTTGCACCGGGTGTTTGATAAATAACAGCAAAAGCAAAGTACAAAAAGCACCAATTTGCGAGCCTACCAACCATTGCTTGCGCCTGCCCATCACCGAATATTGATAGCGGTCAATAAGGGGTCCCCACATAAACTGCAAAATCCAGGGTGTGCCTATGATGGCAATAAAAGAACCTACAATATTGGGTGCCGCACCTTGTCCCACCAAATAATTAGCAAGTGTGGTTAAGGCAAAGCCTGCGGGAATGCCTTGCATGGCATACAAATAAAAAAAAGTAAAGTAGCGAAAACGGGTGCTTTCATTTAAAGCGGGCAGTGGCATGAGAATCGTTTTGAATAACAATGGCTTTACAATGTTACTATGGTGCAATGAACGTGCAAAAGATTTTTGCTTTTTAAAAAGGAGGAAACGGAATGGTTTTTATGGCAGTATTCTTTATAAAAATCATTGTGTAATTTGCTTTCTGTAAGAATTTGTTTTTGTATGAATATGGAAATAAAAAGTGGCGATTTACTGATAGCAGACCCGTTTTTAAAAGACCCGAATTTTATGCGTACCGTGGTGCTGCTGTGCGACCATCAACTGGAAGGAACCATTGGCTTTGTTATCAACCGGAAATATAATAAAACGGTGGGCGAACTCATTAGTCATTTAGAAACCTGCACCTTCCCGGTTTATTATGGCGGACCGGTGCAAACCGATACCGTTCATTTTCTTCACAAACGCCCCGATTTAATTACCGATGGTTTGCCGGTAGGAAATGGCATTTACTGGGGTGGCGATTTTGATACAGCAGCCGAACTGTTGCGCAATAATGAATTGGAGCAAAGCATGATACGTTTTTACATTGGCTACAGCGGCTGGGGCGAAGAACAATTGGAAAATGAGATAAAAGAAAAAACATGGCTCACCACGCAAGGTACTCCTGATTTGGTTTTTCATAAAAATGTAAGCCTTATCTGGCAGGATTCATTAAAGCAATTAGGCGGCAAATACGAACAGTTAATCCATTATCCGCTCGATCCGCAATTGAATTAGTGATTGGCAAACAAGCAATGCAAAAACTAAAACGATTTTGTAAAATTTATGTGCAGCGGCAATGTCTCATGCCATTGCATAATGGCCTTCCTGTGAAAACACTGCTATGGCATAAAAGAAATTTGATTTTATTAATTTTTAGTTTCATTCTCATAAGTTACTCTTGTAAAAGATAAAATACCTTTATCTGCTCAACGGTGTTCTTTCTTACGAAGAGTCGTTTTGCAACTTTCAAAACCATTGCACCGATAAAATTGAAAACAAATGCGCACATTCAATATAACTGTCAATAACAAAACTTATAAAATAGAGGCGGCGGATGATATGCCTTTGCTTTGGGCAATACGCGATATGATTGGTTTAAAAGGAACCAAATTCGGTTGCGGTGCCGCTTTGTGTGGCGCATGTACGGTGCATTTGGATGGCAGCCCGATACGTTCCTGCAGCTTCCCTATTTCAGGCGCAGGCGAAAAAAAGATTACCACTATCGAAGGAATATCAGCAGATAGAAGTCACCCGGTTCAAAAAGCATGGATACAGCACCAGGTGCCACAGTGCGGATATTGCCAGTCAGGGCAAATCATGTCGGCTGTTGCTTTATTAAACCGAAATGCAACACCAACCGATGATGAAATCAATAATGCCATGGCAGGCAACATTTGCCGGTGTGGCACTTATCAGCGCATTCACGACGCTATTAAAACGGCATCAATAGAAATAGCATCCAATACTAAAATAAATACCGATGAAAGAAAGTAAAAAACAAACCATTAACAGGCGCAACTTTATTCGTTTATCAGGCATGACGGGCGCCGTACTCACCATCGGGTTTTATTTGGGTTGCAAGGATGGAAAGGATAAAGCCGTGCTCCAAAATATGAGTGATGCTGATTGGCTTGCCGCAAAAGAGCTTTCTCCATTTATAATGATTGATACAAAAGGAAATGTTGCGTTAATAGCGCACAAGCCGGAAATGGGGCAAGGTACTTTCCAGTCAATGCCTTTGATTATTGCCGAAGAATTGGGTGTAACCTTGGACCAGGTAACCATAAAACCAGCTGTCGTTAATAAAAAATATGGCGACATGAGCGTGGGCGGAAGCAATAGCGTTCGCGGCTCATGGATGCTCTTGCGAAAAGCAGGTGCTGCGGCTCGCGAAATGCTGGTGGCAACCGCTGCTAAAAGATGGAACGTTGCCGCCGACCAGTGTAAAGTGGAAAATGGTTTTGTTATTCATACAGATGGAAAAGAGCAGTTTTCTTTTGGCGAATTGGTTGAGGAAGCCAGCAAACTGCCTGTTCCAAAAGAGCCTAAATTGAAAGATGTTTCTGCCTTTACCATGATTGGCAAATCGGTGACCCGGCCCGATATCCCATTAAAAGTAGAAGGCAAAGCTCATTTTGGAATTGATACAACATTGCCGGGAATGTTATATGCGTCAGTTGAACGCTGTCCTGTTTTTAACGGTAAAGTGAAATCATTTGATGATAAAGAAGCGAAGAAAGTTCATGGCGTAAAGCATGTGCTGATAGCAGAAAGAAAGAGTGGAAAGAATATGTATTATGGCGTGGCCGTTGTGGCTGATAATTATTATGCAGCGGTGCAGGGACGTAAAGCTTTAAAAGTTGAATGGGATACAGCAGGCCTGCCTTTAGAAAGCACAGAAAATATTTATAAGCGTTTTAATGAGCTGGCTAAAGGCAACGGTGTAGTAGTAACCAACAGCGGAGATTTTGAAAAAGCATACAATTCATCTGCTCAAAAAATAGAAGCTATCTATGAGTTGCCATTTGCTGCACATGCACCTATGGAACCACAAAATACCGTAGCACATGTAACAGCCGATAAGTGTGAAATATGGACACCAACTCAAATTCCCGATGGCGCTGTGGGTACACTCAAAGAGTATTTGAAAATGCCTGAAGATAAAATTGAACTGCATTTTACCATGTTGGGCGGCGGTTTTGGAAGAAGATTGTTTGATGACTATATCACTGAAGCTGCCTACATATCAAAGCAGGTAAAAGCCCCTGTAAAAGTTTTGTGGAAACGGGAAGATGATATGACAATGGGGCCATTTCGTCCGGGCACGTTAAGCAGTCTTCGTGGTGGTATAGATGCATCCGGAAAAGTAGTAGCCCTGCAACATAAAGTGGTGGCGCCTTCCATTATGTACAACCAGTTCGGTGCTACCAACGAAAACAAAAAAGAAGATGAAGGCGCTATGGAAGGCATTAAAGACAACTGGTACGATATTCCAAACGTACTTAACAATAATATTTATGCAGAAGTAAACGTGCCGCTTGGCTGGTGGCGCAGTGTGTACTCCTCTACCATAGCTTTTGCACATGAAGGCTTTATTGATGAACTGGCGCATGGGGCACAGAAAGATCCATTGGACTTCAGGCTTAATTTAATCAATAAAAACACGCGGGTAAAAAACCTGCTTACTCACTTAAGAGAAGTGAGCGAATGGGATAAGCCCTTGCCAGAGGGCTGGGGCAAAGGCGTGGCAGTATGGCAATTCTTTGCAGGGCAGGCAGGGCATGTAGTATATGTTTCTAAAAAAGCCAATGGTGGAATTAAAATTGAAAAAGTAATTGCTGTTATTGATTGCGGGATGGCAGTAAATCCGGATAATGTAAAAGCACAGGTAGAAGGTGGTACAATCATGGCTTTAACGGCAGCCGTAAAAAATGAAATCACTTTTTCGGAAGGACGTGCGGTGCAAACCAATTTCGATTCGTATCAAATGCTGAGAATGAACGAAGCGCCGCGTGTTGAAGTGTATATTTATCCAAGCAAGGAAGAACCTGGCGGTGTAGGTGAACCCGGACTTCCGCCTGCTGCACCAGCATTGGCCAACGCTATTTTTGCAGCCACCGGTAAGCGCATTCGTAAGCTGCCTTTTGATTTGAATAAAGTGTAGAATAAAACAAGTTTACCCTTTGATTTTATATCAAAAAGTATCCTACTTACTTGGATAGGAGGGTTTCATGTTATCTCACTCAAGGCCATGTCTCCGCCCCGGGGCATTGCGGAAAATAACGAGATTTAAGTTAACCCATAAAAATGCAGCGTTTCGTCATTCCGCAATTGCCCTCGGCACGATGATGCACTGTTCACGTTCTCACGAGGGCTTTGTGCGGAATCTGATCTTAAAAATTTGAGCAAGCTAATAATGTTGTAAAGCATGTTTACTATCATTCAACATCTTCATTATTCAGTCATCAGATTCCGCACAAAGCCCTCGCTGATTTGATTATTATTTCTATCCTCGTGTTGAGGGCAATTGCGGAATGACGATCACCATGATTATCATCTTTCAAAACAATGCTCTGCACTGCTTCTGTTTACTGTTTAGTTTGCCACTCAATATAGGGTTTATGGGTTAACTTAAACTCAACAAGAACAATGCAACAGGCGACCAAATAATTATCATTAGCTCCAATAACAACCCCAAATTAAAATCTTATTAAACTCTTTCCGCAAGAAAATAGGAATCCTCCAACCTCGTTTCTATCAACACAAAGAAGCAATATCAAATTCTCCGGCGCAATATCAGAAAGCAGAAGTTGAACATTGAAAGATCCCCGACGAACATTAATAGATAGGAAGCTGAACATTGAAAGCTCTCTGTCGAACATTGAAAACCTCCGGATGAACATTGAAAGACAGAAGTTGAACATTGAAAGCTTTCGGCGGAACATTGAAAGACAGAAGTGCAACATTGGTAGGGGGAAGTTGAACATTGAAAGACAGAACTTGAACATTGAAAACCTTCGGACGAACATTGGGAAGCAATTTTTTATCGCAATCACCTTAGCTAGCTTCTTTTGATAAGAACTTAAAAATCGAGATAACTATTTTTTTATTAATTATTAAAACATAACTGTTTATGAATCAATTCACAAAACCATTGTACGCTATGTCCCAATCCGTATTCTACACCATCCTCAAATGGGCGGTTAATTTATTTTCCAATTATGCAGACGACTTTGCTGCTTTCAGTGATACCTACGGTCCTGAATGGGCCAGTGCAATGCAAAAACAAATTGCAGAAGCACAGGCAATGCCCAATGTAGGGCAGCGCAGGGGCAATACCAAAAGTGCCGGCAACGACCTGGTGGCTTCTTCCCACACAGCCGTTTTGGTGTGGGAAGAAGCTAAAGCGTTACATCATTAAAGCTTTCGATCCGACAGGTGTGGAAGCCGCTTTGCAACAAGCTGGCAGCGCACATTACGATAAAGCAGTAAAACTTAATTTCGGCGAAATAGCAGCCCTGGTAACAGCCGGGCAAACCTTCATCGAGCAAAATATAGATATACTTACCTCAGCCGGTATGCCAGCTTCAATGGCAGATGAGTTTGCGGCTGCTGTAAAAAGCTTTGATACATACTACGCAGCCTACGGCAATGCCAAAGGAGATGCTACCACCGCAACAGGCGATAAGATTGAAGTCAATAACCGCTTGTATGCTCAAATCATGAACATGTTTGGCGATGCACAAATCATCTTTGCCGGTCAACGGAACATTGCAAAGCAGTTTTCATTTCAAGCCGTTAGGCGCATCATTACCAAAGATGCACCTTCGGGCATTCATTTTACGGTAAAAGATATCACCAACAAAAAGCCGGTTATTCTTGCCAGCATCATTACCAGCAACAGCCCCGATGCCAAACCGGTAAACAAGCGCGGCGCACTGGAACTAAAGCTGTCAAAAGCCACTTACACATATACGGTTACTGCACCGGGTTATACGCCGGTTAGTGGCATCATTACTATAGACAGCTCCGGCATGAGCCGTCTGTCCATTACATTAAGCAAGGCAGACGACGTTGCCGTTGCATCATAAAGAGTGTAAGATTGAAGCAAAAACAAAAGCCGCAGATGACAACACCTGCGGCTTTTTTTGGCGATAAATTTTAAAAAATGAAAAAAAATCAATAAGCATTGTTGCCGTCTTATTGGCTCTGGGTACAGCTGTATTTGCAGGAAGCAAAACAACTAAAACGGCAAGCCATAGCTGCTGCCAATCGGGAAGCTCATGTTGCTATCCTGGTAGCCCTGGCTGCAATAGCAAGTAAGCGGTTTTAACTTACAACAAAGCCCTTCACTATGGTGAGGGGCTTTGTCTTTTATAAAGGCGAAAATCTCATACCGGTTCCAATTGATAATGTGTAAATACAATAGCTTCAAACAACTTTCCTCTTTCATTTTATGTTATGAAACAAGTAAGTTTATGATTACAATCATCTTCTGTAAAATGAGCATGAAAAAATATTTTTCTCATTGCGCGTTTGTCAAGTCCCTGTCATATTTTTGCACCCGTTCACCACATGATAACTCCTCTCTCATTCAATATAGGCTGTGATATGAATCAGTACAAAAGATTGGTAAATTCGGTTAGCGTTGCTTTTGTTTTTTTACTTTTTTCCTTCCTTTCTAATAAGGCGCAGGCGCAGAATGGACAAGCTTTGTTCTCGCAAAATTGTGCTTCCTGTCATGCCGTTAACAAACACTTGGTTGGCCCCGCATTGGCAGGTGTTGAACAACGCGGCCCATGGAAAGACAGAGCGCAGGTTCATGCATGGGTGCACAACCCGGCTGGCTACATGAAAACCGATGCTTACACGCAAGGTTTGTATAAAGAGAATGCGAATGTAATGATGCAGGCTTTCCCCCAGCTTGGTGATAAAGATATTGATGCCATTCTCGATTATGTAAAATCGGTTCCTGAGCCTTCTGCTGCAGGTCCTGCTGCAGGTGCTAATCCAGCGGCGGCAGAGGCTGAATCAAATGATAACACACTTATTTTTGGTATTCTTACTTTAATATTAGCCGTTGTTTCTTTTGTTTTGTTGCAGGTAAACAGCAACTTAAAACGCTTAACCGACCAAAAAGAAGGTTTAGGCGGTGTTGAGCCGGTTCCTTTCTGGAGAAACAAAGCTTACATTGCATTTATAACCGTTATCCTGTTTTTATTCGGTGGTTATATGACCGTTACGGGTGCCATCAATTTAGGTCGTACAAAAAATTACGAGCCTGAACAACCTATCTTTTATTCACATAAAGTTCATGCAGGCATCAACCAAATCAGTTGTTTGTATTGCCATGGAAACACTGAATTAGGAAAGCAGGCAAACATACCATCTGTAAACATTTGTATGAACTGCCACA
This sequence comes from uncultured Chitinophagaceae bacterium, assembly GCA_963847085.1. Taxonomy (GTDB): domain Bacteria; phylum Bacteroidota; class Bacteroidia; order Chitinophagales; family Chitinophagaceae; genus Ilyomonas. Next base: position 59,543 of record CAWJYO010000008.1, read on the forward strand.
TGGGCATTAATGAATACAAAGGCGAAAAGCTGTACCGGCCCAATGGCGAAGAAGTAGATGGTACTGCCGAAATTCAAAAGCTGTATAAATATGCAGGTTATGAAACAGGTAAAACATGGGACGCATCAAAAGCAAAACCCATAGCGTGGACACGTATTCACAACCTGCCCGACCATGTTTATTTCAATCACTCACAGCACGTGAAAGTAGGTAAAGTACAATGCCAAACCTGCCACGGCGAAATTCAGAAGATGGATGAAGTACACCAGTTTGCCGATTTAAGCATGGGCTGGTGTATCAACTGCCACCGCAATACACAAGTGCAATTCAACAGACAATGGTTTTTATAGCATCTATGAAAAATACCACGATGAAATTAAGAACGGCACTTTAGACACAGCGAAAATTACGGTTGAAAAAATAGGCGGTACAGAGTGCCAGAAATGCCACTATTAAAAGAAAGAGTGCGTCCCGGCTATTCACACATTTAATCATCTGCTAAACAGTTTTTGTAGAACTATTACATTACTATGAGCAAAACAAGCATTGGCAAAGTTTCGGCGAACTATCTCAATCGAAAACCTTTGAAGAGGCTGGAAAGAATGAATTTACTGAAGAATTGCCCTTTTATACCGAACACAGTGGTGTTTTGGAATCGAAATCACCCAGAAGAGATTTTTTAAAATATTTAGGTTTTAGTACCGCGGCAGCAGCCATTGCCGCCAGTTGCGAAATTCCGGTAAAGAAAGCCATCCCTTTTGCCAACAAACCCGAAGACATTGTTCCGGGCGTGCCAACTACTATGCAACTACATATGTGCAGGATGGCGATGCGATGAGTATTTTAGCTAAAGTAAGAGATGGAAGACCGATAAAAATAGAAGGCAACGAATTGTCGCCGATTACAGCCGGTGGCACTTCAGCACGTGTGCAGGCTTCTGTGTTGGATTTGTATGATACGGCAAGATTGCGTTATCCTTTATTTCGCGTAAAGTCAAAGAAGTAACCTTTGAAGCGATTGATAAACCATTCTGCCGATTTGGCAGCTTGGCGGAGGACAAGTGGTACTGCTTACAAGCACTATGAATTCTCCCACTACGTTAGAAGTCATCAATCAATTTTTAGCAAAATATCCCGGCAGCCGCCACGTACAATACGATGCCGATTCTCATTCGGGTATGTTGCTGGCAAACGAAGCAAGCTATGGCAAACGGGCCATTCCTTCGTACCGTTTTGACAATGCAAAAGTAATCGTAAGCCTGGGTGCCGATTTCTTAGGCACATGGTTAAGCCCTGTTGAGTTTCAAGACAATATGCGCAAGGCAGAAAAATTAAATGAGAAGAATCCTGTAATGAACAAGCACTATTCATTTTGAAAGTGTATTGAGCATGACAGGTTCCAACGCCGACGAAAGATACTTGCATCTTCCTTCACAAACAGGTGCGGTTGCTGTAGCCTTATTAAATGCCATCAATGGCTACTGGCGCAACCGGATTTCCGATGCAAAACTGAAAGCCGGAATAGAAAAAACCGCCAAAGAATTAACCGCCAACAGGGCAGCAGCATTAGTGGTTTGCGGTAGCAACGATACTTCTATACAAACCGTTGTAAATGCTATTAATGAAGCCATTGGTGCCAACGGAAAAACCATTGACTGGAGCACTACTTTAATTCCCGCAAAGGTGTTGATAGCGAGTTTGCGCAATTGGTAGAGGATATGAACGGCGGTAAAGTGGGTGCGTTACTTATTCATGGCGCTAACCCTGCTTACACATGGTATGATAGCAAGAAAGTTACCGAGTGCCATAAAAAAGGTAAAAACAACTGTTTCTTTTTGCCCCAAATGGGATGAAACGGCACAGCTTTGCAAATATGTAATTCCCGACCATCACTTTCTGGAAAGCTGGGGCGATGCAGAACCAAAAACAGGTTTTGTTTCGCTTATGCAGCCAACCATTTATCCGCTTTTCAAAACACGGCAATGGCAGGATAGCTTATTAAAATGGATTGGCTCGCCTACCGATTATCTTGGCTTCATCAAACAATATTGGATGACACGCTTGGGTGGCGAACAAGCCTGGGATAAAGCTTTGCAGGATGGAGTTATCAATCAGTCTTCCACTTCGGTTAATACCCTATCCTGTGTAGCTAAGCGATAGCACGACTGTAAAATCAAACAAATTAGCTCCGGCTACTTCCGCTGGCGCACTGCAACATTCAACAACGGTGCAACAGCAGGTGCTGTGTCTGCTATTGGCAGCCTGCCAAAAGGCGGACAATACGAATTGGTTTTATACCAAAAAACAACCATTGGTTCAGGTCAGGGTACCTCTAATCCATGGTTGCAGGAAATGCCTGATCCCGTTACAAGAGCAACATGGGATAACTACGTGATTATTTCTCCGGCACTGGCAAAAAGCTTATTAAATATTGACATTAGCAAATCCGGTGATTCTGATAATTATGAAGTGCATCCTGAAAAGCCAGTAGTTAAAGTAACGGTCAAACGGAAAAGAATCTGTTGAACTTCCCATTCTCATTGTTCCGGGTACGCATCCAAATGCCATAGGCATCGCTGTTGGTTACGGCCGCACGGCGAAAGTTGGGAAAAGCAGTTGTCAATCAGGTAAAAATGTATTTCCACTTACCTCATTGGTAAACAATAATGTTAGCTGCGTTGTTCCTGATGTAAAAATTGAAGAAACAGGTGATACATACAAACTTGCGCTTGCACAAACACACAATATTTACAATACTGCACAAGGCAATCGTACTGAAGTGGTAAAAGAATTAACCTTAGCAGAATATAAAAAGAAACCAAGGAATACGGGAAGAAAGGAAAAGGAAGTCGAAAAGTTCGGTGGAATAGAAGAGTTACGAAAAGAAGGGAACCATTTATCCTTACTACGAAAAGCCGGGCATCAAATGGGGAATGAGCGTTGACCTCAATAGCTGTACTGGCTGCGGTGCCTGCGTGGTGGCCTGTTATGGCAGAAAACAACGTGTCTGTAGTTGGTAAAGATGAAGTCGCCCGTTACCATGAAATGCACTGGTTGCGTATCGACCGCTATTTCAGCGGCGATATGGAAAATCCCAAATGTGGTTTTTCAGCCCATGCTTTGCCAGCATTGCGATAATGCGCCCTGCGAAAACGTTTGCCCTGTAGCTGCTACCAACCACAGCAGCGAAGGCTTGAACCAGATGGCTTATAACCGTTGTATCGGTACAAGATATTGCGCTAACAACTGTCCTTATAAAGTACGTCGCTTCAACTGGGTCGATTATACCGGTGCAGACAGCTTTCCCGATAACCAGGATAGGCATTGTAAGATGACGTTGTAATGAACATGAACGATGACCTTACCCGCATGGTGCTGAACCCTGATGTTACGGTGCGAAGCCGTGGTGTAATGGAAAAATGTAGCTTTCTGCGTACAGCGTTTGCAGGAAGGCAAACTGAAAGCAAAGAAAGAAAGCCGGCCCTAATTACGGGTGAAAACAATGTGCGATGTACAAACTGCCTGCCAGCAGGCTTGCCCTACAGATGCTATCGTGTTTGGTAATATCAACGATCCAAACAGTGCTGTTATCGCAGGTTACGAAAAGAACAATCCAAACCGTTTGTTTTATGTATTGGAGCAACTGCATACACTTGCCCAATGTCAATTACCTGGCTAAAGTAAGAAACCAGGAAGAAACAGTAGGCGCGGTGACAAAGAAGGAGAAGCATAGAAATAATATCCTCGTCATAGGAGCGGATAAATTATATTAAAATAGAAGAACATTTAAAAACACTACGGATGTCATCACTAAAGTACGAATCGCAGGTACGGGAGCCCTTGGTAAATGGTGACAAAGATTATCACCAGGTAACAGAAGATATTATGCGCCCTATTGAAGGTAAGCCGTCCAAGCTTTGGTATATTGGTTTTTTTATTTCCATTGCTCTGCTCTTGTTTGGTATTTATTCCGTTTACCGGGAGGTGACTTATGGCATAGGCCAATGGAACCTGAATAAGACCGTTGGCTGGGGTTGGGATATCACCAACTTCGTTTGGTGGGTAGGTATCGGTCACGCCGGAACGCTGATCTCTGCTATCTTGTTATTGTTCCGCCAGGGCTGGAGAACAGGTGTAAACCGCGCTGCTGAAGCGATGACCATCTTTGCGGTAATGTGTGCGGGTCAGTTCCCTATCTGGCACATGGGCCGTGTATGGATGGGCTTTTTTGTATTGCCTTATCCAAACACACGCGGTCCTGTTTGGCTGAATTTCAATTCGCCGCTTCTGTGGGACGTGTTTGCGATCTCAACTTATTTTACCGTTTCTCTTATTATTCTGGTATGCGGTTTGTTGCCCGACTTGGCAATCGTTCGCGACAGGGCAAAAACAAAACTGCGTAAACTTTTGTATGGTATTGCTTCATTTGGCTGGAATGGTTCAACCAAACACTGGCAGCGCCATGAAGCCTTATCGCTGGTACTGGCAGGTTTAGCTACACCGCTGGTATTGTCAGTGCACACTATAGTATCTTTCGACTTCGCCACTTCGGTAATTCCCGGGATGGCATACTACCATCTTCCCTCCTTACTTCGTGGCTGGTGCGGTATTTTCTGGTTTTGCGATGGTGCAAACCCTGTTGATTATAACCCGTAAAGTGTTTAAACTGGAAGATTATATACGATCGAGCATATTGAAGCAATGAATAAAGTAATTGTACTAACAGGTTCCATAGTAGGTATCGCTTATCTTACTGAATTATTCATGGCATGGTATAGCCAGAACAAATATGAAGCATATGCTTTCTTTACAACCGCGGTAATTTATTCAGTCCTTATGGCTGGAGCTATTATGGAATGATGGCTTGTAACGTACTATCTCCGCAGATCTTCTGGTTCAGAAAATTGCGAAGAAATCTTACCGTTACTTTCTTCATGACCATAATTGTAAATATGGGTATGTGGTTTGAGCGTTTTGTAATCATTGTTACTTCATTGTATCGCGATTATCTGCCGTCACCTGGAGAACTTATTACAGCCCAACCATTTGGGAGGTTGGGTTTTATCTCGGAACATTTGGATTGTTCTTTACCTGCTTCTTCTTGTTCTCCAAATTCTTCCCTGTTATTGCAATTGCGGAAATCAAAGCAATTTTGAAAACATCGGGAGAGAATTACAAAGAAAGAATGGAGCCGATTGAAGAAGAGTCTACAGAAGAATTTACACATCATTACGCACATTAATAAGCCTTATATTGAAAGAGAAATTTAATTCACTCACTAAAATTTTTCCGCCTGAAGCGGATTAAGAATATGGCTAAAAAGAATTTGTAGTTGGATGTTTTGATGATGAAGACGTGCTGTTTCCGGCGGTAAAAAGAGTTCGTAAGGCAGGATATAAAATCCATGACGTGTATACACCTTTTCCGATGCATGGCTTGATCACGCAATGGGATTGCGTGAAACCAGCCTGCACACTGCCGGATTTATTTATGGCATCACAGGAACAGCTACCGCATTGGGATGCATCAGCTGGGTGTTTGTAAGTGACTGGCCTATTGAATATTGGTGGTAAACCACATTTTGCTTTACCGGCATGGATACCCATCATTTTGAACTGACGGTTTTATTTTCAGCCGTCGGAATGGTACTTACTTTTTGTTATCTGTGCCAGATGGCGCCGTTTGTAAAAAAGCATCATTTCCATCTGCGTGCTACCGACGATCTGTTTGTGATGGTGATAGAATGCACAGCAAAAACAAACGTGGACGATCTGCAAAGTTTTTTAACCAATAATGGTGCAGTAAAAGTAAATGTGCAGGAAGCGGAACCTGGATGGTGGTTTGGACGGTACGACAAAACACAGCAATTAATTAAAGATACCGAAGTGAACATAGCCTAATGGCAAATAATTTTTGAGCATGAAGCAGTTATTTATCATACTTCTTTCCGTTACTTGTATTGCAGTGGTTGTAAGCTGTAATGATATTAAAAGAAAGCCAGGCACTATTTACATGCCTGATATGGCGTATAGCCGGGCCTATGAAACATATATCGAAAGAGATTCTGCCCAATTTACAGAAGATCAAACAAAGGCAGATGCAAAAATATTTTATGACAATCGTCCGGTATTAGGAACGGTAATGCGTGGTGAAGACCTTACTTTTCTGTTAACAAAGGATATACCCGGCGATACTACAAATTATGTGGCATCCAAAGCGGTTCCAAATCCATATACTGCACCGACTAAAGCCGATTTGAAAGAAGCAGAACGTTTATTTTTAATCAATTGCGCCATTTGCCATGGACCTGCACTTGACGGAAATGGACCTTTATACAAAGGAGGAAATGGACCTTTCCCCGCCAAACCTGCACAGTTGGTTGGCGATGCCAAGTATGAAGCTATGCCAGCCGGGCAGATGTATTATTCTGTTACCTACGGTAAAAACTTAATGGGCAGTTATGCTTCTCAATTGTCCCGTCAACAACGATGGATGGTTATAGCGTACATCAAGTCAAAGCAGAGTTCAGGAAAGCCCAAAGCTTCGGCCGATAGTACAGCAACAGCTAAAAAGTAAACGATTCAAAACATAAAAGCATACAAAAACATTTATAATGGTATTTATAAAAGAACAGTTTGAGATACCCGCAAGAATGCGCACCTGGGCTTTTGGGTTGATAGCCGTGGGTTTACTAGCCGTAATTGGTGGCTACATTGCTTACGGCTTAAGCAGCAACAGTGCTGATAGAGCAGTGTTTTGGGGAACTTTGCTTTACAATAGTTTGTTTTTTACCATGATTTGCAATGCTGTAATGTTCTTCATCTGCGCCACAACTTTGGCAATGGCAAGCTTTACGGTTACCTTCAGCCGTGTAAGTGAAGCTATTTCAGCTATGGTGCCCATTTTCGGTGGCATTACTTTCCTTTTATTGATTTTTATTGTTTTTACCGATAAATCGTACATCTATCAATGGCTTGATAGCAATACAGTTGCTCACAGCGAAGTATTGAAAGGAAAGAGTGGTTTTTTAAGCAAACCTTTCTTTCTTGTTTGGACGATACTAACCATTGGTTTATGGAGTGTATTGGGTGCCCGGATGCGCCGCTTGTCCACTGAAACAGATGAAGGCAAGTTCAACTTCGAAAGTGGAAAAAGCTTTATCTGGCGGAATACTGTAACGGCAGCTCTGTTTGTTGTTTGGTTTGCCCTTACCACCGCATCGGTTACGCCTTGGTTTTGGATGATGAGTTTAAATGCAGAATGGTATTCTACCATGTACAGCTGGTACACTTTTGCCAGCACTTTTGTGGCAGGTGTATCACTTATTGCACTATGGGTAATTTACTTAAAAAACAAAGGGTATTTAGAACTGACAAACCAGGAACATTTGCAAGACCTTGGTAAGTTTATGTTTGCATTCTCTATCTTTTGGACATACCTTTGGTTCGCACAGTACATGCTAATCTGGTATGCCAATATACCCGAAGAAACATCATATTTCATTCCCCGTGTAAGAGGAGTATATAAAGGAATTTTCTTTTTGAATCTGATTGTCAATTTCGTTTGTCCCATTTTAATCTTAATGAAAAGATCAGCAAAAAGGAACTATACTTTGATGACATTTATGTGCGTGCTCATTCTGTTTGGTCATTGGATTGATTTTTATCAAATGGTAATGGGAAGCTATATCACCTGATAAAGTAACTTTGGCAGAAAGCGGATGGTTTGATTTTGGAACGGCAGCATTATTTGTAGGTATTATGATTTATTGTGTCGGAAGAGCTTTGGCTGCAAAACCATTAGTACCACGCTATCATCCATTCCTGAAGGAAAGTATTGTACATCACTCATAAGAAGGGATACAGTAGCTATAGATTGTTTTTGCTATAGAGAAATCGAATTGTAATCGAAAAAATAATACGAGATGTCAACCTGGTTTACAATAGCCGTTGTTTTACTCATTTTTGTAATCATCTTTCAGATTGCAAAGGCAAGTGAATATGTAAATGTTTTAAAAGGCGAAGAAAGAGCCAACCAATCCAATAATAAGGTAAATGCCTTTTTTATGATTGCCTTTCTGGTAGTTGGTTTGATTGGTGTTTACTGGTGCAATGAAGTTGCTTTTGCCAAAAACATTATTAGTTCAAAAAGCAGCCAGTGACCACGGTGAAAAATATGATGAAATGTTCCGATGGACTGTCGTTATCTGTGGCATCGTATTTCTCATTACACAAATTCTTTTGTTTGTATTTGCTTATCGGTATCAATACAACGAAAAGCGTAAAGTGTACTTCTTTCCACACAATAATACGATGGAACTTGTATGGACAGTAGTGCCAGCCATTGCCCTTACTGTTTTAATTGTGATTGGTTTGCGCAACTGGTTTGCCATGACAAGTGAAGCGCCTAAAAATGCTTTGCAGGTAGAAATTACCGGAAAGCAGTTCGGCTGGCTGTATCGCTATCCGGGTAAGGATGGGCAATTTGGAGAGAAATATTATAAAATGATTGATGAAGCAAATAGCAACCCGTTAGGTCAGTTGTTTAAAGATAGCGCTGCTTTGAATGTACATGCCGACCCAAAAAATTTTGATGATGTTACACCTACAACTATGTATGTGGTAAAAGGTCGTCCCGTGAAAGCTAATTATCAATTCGCGCGATGTAATACACGATGTAGGCTTACCGCATTTCAGAATGAAAATGGATGCGGTACCCGGAACGCCCACTACCATGTGGTTTACACCTTTGTATACGACAAAGGAAATGAAGGAAATGACCAACAATCCTAACTTTCAATATGAAATCGCCTGCGACCAGTTGTGCGGTAACGGGCATTATTCAATGAAGGGTGTAATTGAAGTGGTTACGCAACCCGAGTTTGATGCCTGGATGGCGCAGCAAAAGCCCAACTATTACACGGCTTATCCTGATAAAGACCCGGCTAATGCCACAAAAACGGCAACTGACAGCACTGGAAAAAAAGCACCGGGAGCGGTAGCATTGAACAAATAAAGATTTAAGAAGTTTATTTTACTTTATAATAACGAAATTGAGTTATGAGTAACGAAGCGGTTTTGCAAACAGGTACAGGAGGTGTTGAAACTATTCATACAGATACGCATGAACATCATCCTCATACAGAACATTTTATTACCAAGTATGTATTTAGCCAGGATCATAAAATGATTGCCAAGCAATTCCTGATTACAGGTATGGTATGGGCAATTTTAGGTGGGTTTATGTCGGTTTTATTCCGTTTACAAATCGGTTATCCCGATTCTACTTTTCCCTGGCTGGAAACCATTTTAGGTAAATGGGGAAAAGGTGGTCATATATCGCCTGAGGCTTATTATGCATTGGTAACCATACATGGAACCGTGCTTGTGTTTTTTGTATTGACAGCAGGCCTGAGCGGAACCTTTGCCAACTTACTGATTCCATTGCAGGTAGGTGCAAGAGATATGGCGTCTCCTATGTTGAATATGTTGAGCTATTGGTTCTTCTTTACTGCCAGCATCGTAATGATTTCATCCATGTTTGTAGAAACAGGACCTTTTAGTGGTGGCTGGACGGCTTATCCGCCGTTGAGTGCATTGGGCGATGCATCACCCGGTTCTAAAACAGGTATGGATCTTTGGATTATTGCGATGGCTTTGTTTGTGGTTTCTCAATTGTTGGCTGGGTTAAATTATATCTCTACCATTCTAAACATGCGTACCAAGGGCATGAGCATGACGCGCTTACCGCTAACAATATGGGCTTTGTTTTTTACGGCGGTATTAGGCGTATTGTCTTTCCCTGTTTTGTTCTCAGGTTTAATTTTATTGATTTTTGATCGAAACTTTGGTACTTCATTTTACCTGTCAGATATTTTTATTAGCGGCGTTGGTGCACTACCCAATGAAGGTGGAAGTGCAATTTTATATCAGCACTTATTCTGGTTCTTAGGGCATCCGGAAGTATATATTATCATATTGCCGGCAATGGGTATGGTATCGGAAGTTTTATCAACCAACGCACGCAAGCCCATATTTGGTTATATGGCAATGGTAGGTTCCTTATTTGCTATTGCAGTGCTTGCCTTTCTGGTATGGGCGCATCACATGTTTGTGTCCGGTTTAAATCCATTCTTGGGTTCCATTTTTGTTTTGCTTACTTTATTAATTGCGGTTCCTTCGGCCATAAAAGTGTTTAACTGGATTACAACTTTGTGGCGGGGCAATATCCGGTTCACTCCGGCAATGCTATTTGCTATTGGTTTTGTAAGCATGTTTATTTCCGGTGGCTTAACCGGCATCTTTCTCGGCAATTCAGCTCTTGACATTCATTTGCACGATACCTATTTTGTAATTGCTCACTTCCACATTGTAATGGGTGTATCTGCTTTGTTTGGAATGTTTTGCGGTGTGTATCACTGGTATCCAAAAATGTTCGGCCGATATATGAATAATGTGCTTTCCTATATTCATTTCTGGGTTACATTAGTAGGCGCTTATCTCATCTTCTGGCCTATGCACTATGAAGGTTTTGCTGGTATGCCACGCCGGTATTATGATTACAGCGACTGGGTAAGCTTTAATCAATTCGGCGGTTTAAACCGGATGATCAGTACAGTAGCAGTTATCGTATATGCAGCACAGTTTTTGTTTTTGTTCAACTTTTTTTACTCCATTTTTAAAGGAAGAAAAGTAAGAACACAAAATCCGTGGGGATCCAACACTTTGGAATGGACTACGCCTATTAATCCGGGTCATGGAAACTGGCCTGGTGAAATTCCCGAAGTGCATCGCTGGGCTTACGATTATGGTAAAGATGGCAAAGACTTTATTCCTCAAACCACTCCGGTGGGTGAAGATGAAGTGAGCCATTAGGATAAGACGATAATATCATTTAAACAATATCTGATGCCCTGATTTATCAGGGCATTTTTATAAAAACAAAAACTTCTTTTGGTAGGCGAATTAAACAGAGAAAACAGTGCTTCGCTAAAGGCAAGCTTAAAGATAAAAGACTATCTGCAACTGATGAAATTTACCTTGAGTTTTACAGTTGTCTTTTCCTGTGTTATCTGCTATTTGCTTGCGCCTGCTGTTATTGGTTTTGATTTGAAAATGATACTGCTTCTTTTCGTTGCCGGAATGATGATTGCTGGCAGTGCCAACACTATCAATCAGGCTGTTGAGAAAGATACTGATGCGATGATGAAGCGCACGGCAAACCGACCCGTTGCCAGCGGCAGAATGACAACAGGCGAAGCTTACTCGTTTGCTTTTGTTACTGGCTTAGTTGGTGTATTTATCATGTATTACTTTTTCAATCTTACATCAGCAGTTATCTCTGCAGCAAGTTTGTTTTTGTACGCTTTTATTTATACACCATTAAAGAAAGTGAATTCCATTGCTGTATTGGTAGGCGCATTTCCGGGTGCATTGCCTTGCCTTATTGGTTGGGTAGCAGGTTTTACAAGTGATACTGCTATCACATGGACAGGAGGATTGGTTTTATTCGGTATACAGTTTTTGTGGCAGTTCCCGCATTTTTGGGCAATTGCATGGGTGGCGCACAACGATTACAGCAAAGCCGGTTTTAAATTGTTGCCATCCGATAAAGGACCTACCAAATTTACTGCATTGCAAGCCTTACTGTATTCGGTATTGATGGTACCCGTGGGCATGTTGCCATATTATTTTGGCATCAGCGGGCAAATAAGTTTTTTTATTCTGATTGTCTGCAACCTTTTTATGGTAGTGCAATGTTCAAGATTGTATTTGGAAATGAATGTAAAAGCTGCGCGCCGTGTAATGTTCAGCAGTTACATTTATTTGCCCATCGTATTACTGGCGTTGCTTGCTGATAAATTATAAAATAAAAAGTTAGTTATAAAAAGATAAAACCGCTGTTTAGTAAATTTGCTTTTTACAAATTGTTCCCTATTATGATTGCAAGTATTGAGAGTATAGAAAAAAAGAGATTACATCCTTATAAGTTTACACTTTGGGTGGCTATTGGAAGCATCATTATGATGTTTGCAGCATTAACGAGTGCTTATATTGTTCGTCATGCACAGCACAACTGGCTCGAGTTTTCGATGCCGAAAGTATTTTGGTATTCAACTGTTGTTATCATTGGGAGCAGTGTTACTTTACATCTTGCCGTTAAAGCATTTCGCTCCCGCGAACGAAACCGCTATAAAACGTTGCTTTCTGTAACCGCTTTGTTAGGCGTATTGTTTGCAGTATTGCAAGGCTACGGCTTTTACGATTTATACAGCCGCGGTGTGCAAATTATAGGTAAGGGAAGCAATCCGGCTGCATCATTTTTAGGCATTATTACCGGCTTGCATGTAGTGCATGTGTTAGGAGGTGTTATTGCTTTGCTTATTGTGTTCCTCAGAGCCTATAGTCGTAAAATAAAAAGCTACGACAGTACGTCGGTTGAAATGCTAAGCATCTACTGGCATTTTGTGGACATACTTTGGATTTATTTATTCATTTTTTTTAATTGGGTAGGATAAAAAGCGCCATTTTAAATTCGTAGTTAATCATCATCCATATACATTTGCAAAACGAAACTGAACAGGTATTATGGCAACAACAGTAACCGCAGTAACACCGGCACCAACCAGGCTTTGGGGCGGTGGCAAAAGCCCTTTCAATGTTGAGTATGGTAAGGTAATGATGTGGTACTTTTTAATGAGTGATGCCTTTACATTCGGGGCGTTTCTTATTTCTTATGGCACCACCCGCTTTGCCACCAATGGCTGGCCCGACCCAAACAAAGTGTTCAATACATTTCCCGGTGTTGAAGGTAAAAACCTTCCTTTAGCATTTGTGAGCCTGATGACCTTTATTCTCATCATCAGTTCGGTAACTATGGTACTGGCTGTGCAGGCAGGGCATAACATGCAAAAGAAAAAAGTGGTTGTTAATCTTATTTTAACCATTATCGGCGGGCTTGCTTTTTTAAGCTGCCAGGCATGGGAATGGACGCACTTGCACCACGAAGGCGCATGGTGGGGAAGAAATCCGTTTCCTAATGCAAATGGCACTGTTGCTACCACCAATTTTACAAACTTCTTTTTTACCATTACGGGTTTTCATGGCTTCCATGTATTCTCCGGCGTGATTATTAATATTATTATGTTGATAATGGTGTTGAGCAATGTATTTGAAAGAAAAGGTCATTATCTGATGATTGAAAAAGCGGGCTTGTACTGGCACTTTGTAGATTTGGTTTGGGTGTTTGTTTTTACTTGTTTTTACCTTGTTTAAAAAGAAAAAATTATTCTCTTATGGAACATACGTCGGCAGTAGAATATCATGAGCATAGCGGTGGCGGCACGAAGGAAATCATACGCGTAACCATCATTCTTACCATCCTTACCATTGTTGAATTAGGGCTTGGCTTTTCAATGATGAATATGTCTGAAGAAAGCTTTTCACGTCATGTTATCAAAGGCATTATTCTGATTTTAATGCTGGCAAAAGCTTTTTACATTGTTGGATATTTTATGCACCTGAAGCATGAAATCAGGAACCTGATAATGACCATCTGCATTCCGCTCCTGTTGTTTGTGTGGTTTATCATCGCCTTTTTGTATGATGGCAGCTCTTACAACAATAACCGCAATACTTTGAACTCTTATTACAAAGAAAGAAGCAAGCAGTTGGCTCCTGCAAAAGCAAGAGAAGAACACAGCGATGAGCCAAAAAAGTTAGACTAAGTTACATTTTTTGATAAAAACAAAAGCCGTCCCTACACAGTATTGTGGGACGGCTTTTGTTTTTGCCTGAAAAGTTTTCATAAATCACAAACCTCTGACAATAGGAAGAGCTTCATCAAAACGAAACTCCGTTTTGCCATCGTACCTTTGCAGACCAAATAGTACAGATTAGAATGAGTGATGTGTTAACAGAAATAACGGCAAAACCAAAAGCCGCAGTTGCTTTAACGGCAAAAGATTTTACCACCGACCAGGAAGTTCGCTGGTGCCCTGGCTGCGGCGATTATTCGATACTGGCACAGGTGCAAAAAGTAATGCCAACACTTGGCATTCCGAAAGAAGACATTGTTATTATCAGCGGCATTGGGTGCAGCAGCCGGTTTCCTTATTACATGAATACTTTCGGTATGCACTCCATTCATGGCAGGGCTACCGCTATTGCCAGTGGCTTAAAAGCTACAAGGCCCGAGCTAAGTGTATGGATTGTAACCGGCGATGGCGATGCGTTAAGCATTGGGGGCAACCACACGATTCACCTGCTGCGCCGCAATTTTGATGTTAATATTTTGCTGTTCAACAACCAGATTTATGGCTTAACCAAAGGACAATATTCGCCAACATCAGAAGAGAATAAAGTAACCAAAAGCACGCCTTACGGAAGCATTGATCATCCATTTAATCCGTTGGCTTTGGCAATGGGCGCCGACGCGAGTTTTGTTGCAAGAAGCATGGACAGAGATCCAAAACATTTACAAGCAATGCTTCTTCGCAGCCATGCACACAAAGGCGCATCGCTTTTAGAAATCTATCAGAATTGCAACATCTTTAATGATGGCGCTTTTGAAATATTTACAGAAAAGAATACAAAACCACAGGAAGCTTTGTTTTTAGAGCAAAACCAACCTTTGGTGTTTGCATCCGGACAAAAAGGAATTAGACTCGATGGTATAAAACCTGTGGTAGTAACCATTGGCGAAGAAGCAAGCATAGATGAACTTTGGATACATGATGAGCAGGATTTTTATAAAGGGCAAATGCTCGTTCGTATGTTTGACGATCCGAGAATAGAAGGACATTTTCCTCGTCCGTTTGGCGTATTTTATGAAGCCGAAAGGGCTTGTTATGAAGATGTAATGCGACTTCAAATTGAAGAAACGATAGCTACCAAAGGTGCCGGTGATTTGGATAAATTATTTCGCGGAAAAGAAGTGTGGGAAATTGTTTGATCATATTGCAAGGTTTAGGAAACAAGTCATCAAAAAATAAAATTAAAAGCCATTAAAAGCGAGATGTTGTTGTCTCGCTTTTTATATTTGCCAATACCAATAATCAGTTACCAAAACAATTGCTGTTGTGAAAAAGATTAGTTTCTTCGTTTTGTTTTTGTTCGCTTTCTCTTCTGCTTGTCACGCTCAAATAATGGTTTCAAAACTTATTAGCAAAGGCGATGCTAAGTATGGCTTAGGCTATGGTTTATCTGCATATTTTAATTATCCTTTTAATGAAAATCAAAGCGTGCGTTTGGAACTTTTAGAAATAGCCGCTTTCCCAACAAAAGGTGAAAACTTATTTAATACAACAGAAGATGCGAAGGGATATTTGTCAATTAAGCTTGGTTATAAATATACGTTTAGCGAATCGCAACAAGGGTTTTATGTGCTTCCCTCAGCCGGGTATTGCCGGGTGGTGTTTGCAAAGCAGGAGAAGATGCAACTTATGGAGATGGCATTGCAGCCGCGTTGGAAGGAGGTTATACATGGGTAATTGGGCAACGGGGTAGCAATATGAACTTGGGTTTAAAATATGAGTTTGACCATGGCAACGCAACGCACATTATACAATCGATGGGCTTCCGTGCTTATTATGGTTTTGGTCTCGGCAGAAGGAGCGATTAAGCTTGTTCTCAAACGGTTTGTTTTCTTTTGTTTACACAGCCATTTCTTTTTCTGCTGCTTCTACAATTTTCTTTTGCTTCCAGTCGTACCATTTTTGTGGCGCGGTTTTTTTCATCAGCGTATCAATATTTCGCATTCCCACCAAGTTCCAAACACCTTTTAATTTGCCACCTACGGAACTGTTTAAAGCACGTAGGCTCATAGCAAAACCACTATCTAGATATTCCATGTGATGCCAGTAACCACCGGGCATAAACAAAGTATCGCCGTGCTCTAAAGTAAGGTCATAACCTTCTGCAAATTCAACAGCCGGAAATTTGGTTGTGTCTAACTTGCTTTTAGCCGGATCATAATAATGGCTGAAATCGGCAACACTTAATACTTCAAAAGGTTTGCGGTATAGCTTGTATTGTTCTTTGTAAGGAAAAAGAAGAACGCGTTTTTTACCCATGAATTGAGTATGGAGAATATGGCTTAGATCAATATCAAAGTGCATGTGTGTAATAGAGCCTTTGCCACCTACAAACAGCATCGGCACACGTTTCACAAATCCACGCATATATTCATCGGGCCATGTAAAATCCTGGGTGAGTTGCGGCGCATGGCTGAAAATATTGAATAAAAAAATACGCCATGCTGCAGGGCCGCTGCGTATCGTATCAATGTACTTTCCAAATGTCGTGTAATCATCCGCTTTATTGATAGGTGTGTAGGCATCACTCTTTACATTGTTATAAATGCCCACTTCTTTATCGCCCACAATCTCTTTAAAATAATCCCAGTTCCATTTGGTGTAGGCAGGCCAGTTTTTCGCTATGTTTTTGATTACTACAGGAATGTTCGGCTCAAAATATTGTCTCTTAAATTGTTCAGCACTAATGTCATCCACAACGTCAACAGAACGCAATTGCATTTAGTTATTTTTGTACAAAAATAAATCATCGTTCATTTTTACGAATGACTCAAAAACAAAAACTATGTTATTGCATATTCATCCGGACAATCCCACGCCGCGCAACATTAAAACCGTTGTAGAATGTTTGCAGGATGGCGGCGTTATTATTTATCCTACTGATACCATTTATGGGTTAGGCTGTAACATTTATCAGCACAAAGCAGTCGAGCGCATTGCACTCATTAAGGGTATTGATCCAATCAAAGCCCAGTTGAGTTTTGTGTGTTATGATTTAAGCGATTTAAGCAAATACACACGAAGCATCTCTACCCCTTTGTACCGTTTGTTGAAAAGCTATCTGCCGGGTGCCTTCACCTTCATTTTACCAGCGAGCAAGGAAGTGCCCAAAATGCTGCAAAGTAAAAAAAGCACCATCGGTTTGCGTGTGCCTGATAACAACATTGCAAGAACGATTGTACAACAATTGGGTTCGCCCATTTTGTCTGCATCATTGCCGGGCGAAATGGTAGAAGAATACACCGACCCTGAACTCATCTATGAAAACTTTAAAAACCGCGTGGACATTGTGATTGACGGCGGAATGGGCGGCATGATTCCATCTACCATTGTTGATTGCACTGGCGATGACTATGTGGTAACAAGGCAGGGAGCAGGTGTGTGGAATGAAGCGGAAGCGATGTGATATTGGCGATCGTTAATGGTTAATTTTTGATTGAGACAAATGCTATGATTTGATGTTTCCAATTAACCATTAGCAATCTTCAATGATCAATAGCAAAGCTCTTTCTATGATGCTCGCATAAGCCATATTGTGCAATAGCTTCACGATGTTCCTGTGTGCCATAACCTTTGTTTTTGCACCAATTATAATGCGGATGTTGCTGGTGCAGGTTTATCATAAAATCATCACGGTATGTTTTGGCTAAAATTGAAGCTGCGGCTATGCTTGCATACAAGCCATCACCTTTAATAATGCAGCAATGCGGTATGCTTAAATATGGCACAAAACGATTGCCATCTATCAATAACAATTGCGGTTTTATTTTCAAATTATCCAATGCTAAGTGCATCGCTTTAAAAGACGCTTGTAAAATATTGATCTTATCAATTTCTTCATTGCTTACCATCGCAACGGCATAAGCAATGGCTTCTTTTTCAATGATGGGTCGTAACAAATTTCGTTGTGCAACTGATAGTTGTTTGCTGTCATTCAAAAGGGGATGAAAAAACACTTTCGGTAAGATAACCGCTGCTGCAAACACAGGCCCGGCATAGCATCCACGACCGGCTTCATCCAATCCGGCTTCTATTAATTCTTGTTGATAAAAAGGCAGTAACAAGGCAATTCTTTATACAAACATAAAGTGTTTGTATGTAGAGCACGCTTCTGTTTCCTCGTTTACTTTTGCACCAATTTTAAGGGCAGTCATGCAACAATATAAAAGCTACTACAATTTCACGCAGTTATTATTGGTGTTTGTTTTTATGACAATTTTAGCTGGTAGCATAGTACGTGCAACAGGCAGCGGTATGGGCTGTCCTGATTGGCCAACTTGCTTTGGAAATGCGATACCGCCAACCGAAGAATACCAGGTGCATTTTCAAAAGGGTCATCAATACAAAAAAGGTCAGTTTATTATTTACAACGATAGTTTGAAGTATGCAAAACAAGCATTTACAAGTGCTGAAGTATATGATAAGAACGATTGGCAGCAGTATGAAAAGAACAACTATACAAAATTTAATGTTGCACAAACCTGGATTGAATACATCAACCGTTTGGTAACGGGCTTGTTGGGCTTTATAATTATTGCACACATTGTTTGGAGTTTCCGGCTGTTTTGGAAAGAGAGAAAAAGTATTGTCTGGTGGAGCTTATCGCTTTTGGTTTTGACCGCTTTTGAAGCGTGGTTGGGAAAGATAGTAGTTGATACCAATCTGGCGGTTGTAAAAATAACGCTTCACATGTTGTTTGCTTTATTAATTGGCTTTGTTGCGGTGATTGTGTTGCAAAAATTAAGCAAAGAAAATAGGGTCAAAAACAAAAGCTTGAAATGGTTGAGCACGGCGGCGTTGGTTTTGGTTTTGCTGCAAATTGTATTGGGAACCGATGTAAGAGAACAGATTGATGAAATATCAAAAGCGATGAGTTTTACAGGACGGGAAACCTGGATTCATCAACTTAAACAATGTGTTCCTCATTCATCAAAATGGGGCATGGATAGTGGCTTTACTTTGCATCTTTTTATTCTGGCAATCGCTCGCATATCAGGCATTGCAACGCGTATCGTTTATTATACTTTTATCGGTATTGGCAACAGTTAGTGTGGGTTTGATTTTGTTTTATATGAATCTCCCGCAAGCCGCACAGCCACTGCATTTGCTGTTGTCGGGTGCCTTATTAACGGCATTGTTTGCCTATCGCTTAAAAGTAAGATAACAGATATTAGTTTGCAATTGACCGATGCTAAAAAAGAAATTTCAATTCTGTCAACTATTATCTAACAACTGTCATCTATACAACACCTGGCATTCGTTGCAAAAAAAGCTTTGCCGTTGTAATTTTCCTGTGTATTCTTTTTGAAATTTGATGTTGTCTCTCGGACAAACTTTTTGACGATGCGCTTCCCAATGCTTACGGAGTGAGTTTTCCTTCTTCCATTCATAAAATTGCCAGCAATACAAAACGGATTCCTGAATAATGTCGTCCCAAAGCTTTGATGGTATTGCGCCTACTTTGCTTTCCGGATGCACTTTCTTTCTAAACAAAACTTCGTTTTTGATGATATTTCCCAAACCGGAAAATATAGTTTGATCCAGCAACGCATCACACACCAACGTATCACCAATGGCTTTCAGTTTTTGTTTTGCCCTTTTTTTGCTCCATTCTTCGTTCATCAAATCAGCCGTCCAATCATACACATCATTTAATGGTTCGTCAACCAATCGCATCGCGCAAGCATAAAAGTTGAGTTCCTCATTATCAAACTGCAACCGCAGCTTTACCACCTTTTCAGGCGGCTTTCTTTTATTGATAAACAAATCACCAAACATTAAAAAGTGAGTGCGCAAGGTGAATCTGTCAAAGCAAATTAAAAAATGCTTGCCCCATGTTTTGATGTCGGTGATAGACTTGCCCAACATTCGTTCTGCATCTAATTTTGTATTGTTTTCAATGCCGGTTATTGTTCTTCCTATAAAATCTTTTGTTTGCTCTTTCCACAACACCAATAATGGACCTTCAGGCATGTTTGTTTTTGTTGATAAAATCGAAAGATACGCCAATGAAGTTGTAAAAAGATATTACTGCAACGCTTACTTTTAACGCATGAAAACGCTTGTTCTTTTTTGTATTGCATTCTTAATTTATACTACTTATAGTTGTTCCTACAATCCATACAAAGCCACAAATAAAGTGTATAAAAAAGAGGCAAAAGCATTTGCAAAAACGCTACAAAAACTGCCTTCCAATGATAGCATTGATTCAGTTGTGCCGCCGCCTTTTTTTGTTGGCACTACCAACTTCAATTTGCGCAAGCCCAACTTTGTTATCATTCATCATACAGCGCAGGATTCAACCGCGCAAACCTTACGCACCTTTACATTGCCACGCACACAAGTAAGCGCGCATTATGTGATTGGTAAAGATGGAAAAGTGTATCACATGCTAAACGATTACATGCGCGCCTGGCATGGCGGCCTTGCGCGGTGGGGAAGCGTTACCGACATTAATTCTATTTCTATTGGCATTGAGCTCGACAACAATGGCTTTGAGCCTTTTACCGAACCGCAGATGGAAAGTTTGTTGCATGTGCTCGCCTTTTTGAAAAAACAATACAATATTCCCGCGCAAAATTTCATTGGTCATGGTGATATTGCAC
Organism: uncultured Chitinophagaceae bacterium; assembly: GCA_963847085.1. GTDB lineage: Bacteria > Bacteroidota > Bacteroidia > Chitinophagales > Chitinophagaceae > Ilyomonas. The sequence goes on from CAWJYO010000008.1 coordinate 79,960, forward strand.
CAACAAGAAAGAACGATCCAAATCCTTTGTTTCCCTGGCAGCGTTTGGCGCAACGCGGTTTTGGTTATTGGTATGATGACACCACCAATGTTGCCGTTCCCGAAACCTTCAACAGTGTGCAGGCATTGCGCATTATTGGTTATGATGTACGCGATAGCAGTGCTGCCATACAAGCCTTTCACCGCCATTGGGAAGGCGATAGTTTGCGAGTGTTAAGCGATGCTGATAGGAAGGTTTTGTTTATGGTGGAGAAGAAATTTATGTAGTGGCTTGATGATAGTTGACAGATGACAGTTGACAAAAAATTTTTTCAAAGCGGTTTGTTTTTACCGAATTAATCCAACATGATTACAAAAATTTCTTTTAAATTATAAGTTTCGGATTGGAAACATCGCATCCAGTTGTTGTAATTTTATTAAAGTTATTGTTTTAAACTCAATATCCAAAGGCGTATTTATATGTTTTGCCGTGTCTGCCAACCCTTTTGTTTTTACAACATTTGTGTAAGTACGCCCTTTAAAAAATATTGTATCGCCATATTGGGGCGTGTGCGTGCGATAAGTTAAATCAACTAACCAATAATCTTGCGTTTCATCAGTATGGCAGATTTCTTTGCCAATAACATAACCTGCTACTAAAGTCGTATCAGGTTTATAAGGTTCTCTATTGCAATTAACGAATGAGAATACAGCAAAAAATAAAGTGAATAAAGCCTTTGCTTTTTTGAGCATAAAGTTCTATTTAATATCTTGGTAAGGCTCAAACAAAACTATCATAAATTCTGCTTATTTTTTATCTCAACTCACTGCATCATCGCCAGCAATTCATCCACATATTGTCTGTCATTACTCAGGCGTGGTATCTTGTGTTGCCCGCCCAGCTTGCCTTTCAGCTTCAGCCAGCGGGAGAACAACTGTTTGGGCAAACTGTGTACAACGGGCATTCGCAAAGCAATGTCTTTATGCCGTTTGGCTTCATAATCGCTGTTGATACTTTTTAAAGCACAGTCAAGTTCATAGGCAAATTGTTGAGTGGTATTGGGTGTTTTCTCAAACTCAATCAACCATTCATGTGTGCCGTTGGTATTGTTAGAAAAATAAAGCGGTGCGGCTGTATAATCGTTCACAATCGCTCCTGTTTTTATACAGGCAATGGCAATCGCTTTGTCGCTGTTATCAACAATTACTTCTTCACCAAAAGCATTCATAAAATGACGGATGCGACCACTTACTTTTATGCGGAAAGGAAAGAGGGAAGTAAATTGAATGGTATCGCCTAACAGGTATCGCCATAAGCCACCGTTGGTTGAGATAACAGGTGCGTAATTTTTGTTTAATTCTACTTTATCGAGGCCAATGGTTTTCGGTTGCGCCTTGCCCCATTCTTCCATTGGCATAAACTCATAAAAGATGCCGTGTTGTAAAAACAAAGTCATACCGTCATCATAAGGGTTGCATTGCGCAGCAAAAAATCCTTCGCTTGCATTGTACATTTCCAAATAATGAATATCGCCGCCTATCAGGTTTTGAAACTGCTCTTTATACGGCACAAACGAAACGCCGCCATGCATATACAATTCTAAATTGGGCCAAACTTCTTTCAAACAATTCTTGCCTGTGAGGCCTAAAATGCGTTTGATTAAAATAAGCGTCCATGTGGGTACGCCGGAAATAGAAGTTACATTTTCGCGAACTGTATTTTCTGCAAGCGCTTCTATTTTAGTTTCCCATTCATCCATCAATGCAATAGAAAGTTCGGGCGTGCGCAGCCATTGTCCCCAAAACGGTGTGTTTTGTAATAGCACTGCGCTCAAATCGCCATACGATACTTCTTCGTTCAACTGGCTCATTTGGTGGCTGCCGCCAATCACCAACCCTTTTCCCGTAAGCAAATCACTGTCAGGATACGCATTGTAATAAGCTGTTACCACATCTTTAGCGGCGGCATAATGGCATTCATAAAGACTTTCATCGGTAACAGGTATAAACTTGCTTTTATCGCTTGTGGTGCCGCTGCTTTTGGCAAACCATTTTACCGGCGTATTCCAAAGCATGTTTTCTTCGCCCTGCATAAGGAGCTGAATATAGCTTTTAATATCATCGTATTCGTTAATGGGAATATGTTCTTTAAAAGTGCGGATGTTGAAGATGTTGTGAAACTGATGTTTGCGTCCAAAGCAAGTGTATTGCCCGTGTGTAATTAATTCCTGAAGCACCTGCCGTTGCGAAGCGATTGGATCGTTCATCCAATCTTCTATACGGCTGTAGCGCAATCTCGCAAGGCGCGAGATGGCAGGACTAATCAGTTTCATAGTGGCAGCAAATTAGAAAATGATATGTAAATATGATGAAAAGATTTGAGATTTTAAAACCTGGTTCAGTTAAACTGTGTCATATTTTTGAAAATAAAGTCTCGCGGAACGATAGCATTCTCAATTGTTTTTATGTCGCAGCAGGGTCTTCATAGCAAAGCCTTGTGCATTAGCATGAAACCCTGAGGTAAATGTGATTGCTACTGCAATCCTTATAATGCACCGGCACAAAATGCACAGCCCTTTGTAATTCATAAAAGTCTGCGCTGCTCCATTCATACTCCTGCTGTTCTTACTCATCAGTCGCACCTGTTTTTTATTTCTTAGTCTTTGCCCCACCGTAATCCTTCCAAAGCCATTCTAATGCTTCGGGTAGTGTTTGCTCTTTTACATTGTGGTCTACATGGCCGGCATTACGGGCAAATACAAACTGGTATGCGTAGCCTTTCGCAGCCAGTACCTTCGCCATGTTTTCGTTGGCTACTACCCAATCGTGCATATTGTCGCGCATCACGTTCGGGTTATAAAGATCTTTGTCGCCTACCTCCATCCAGATGCGTATTGGCTTTTTCGGGCTATTGGGAATCAGATGTTCATGAAACTCCCAGGCACCATGTGGTGTTTCGGGGTTGTATGGCCATTGCTGGTTGATGTATGTGCCCGAATAGGTAAGCACACGATGGTACCATTCCGGGTGGTACCATGCCATTATCAGGGCACAGGAGCCGCCGGAACTTCCGCCCATCGTTGCGCGCCCGTTCGGGTCTTTGGTCAGCTTCACATTGTAATTCTTTTCTACCAGGGGTAACAGTTCATTCTCAATAAATTCTGCGTACACGCCCGACATGGCATCGTATTCCAGCCCGCGTTCGCTGCCCTGTGCATCACCACTGCCATTGCCAACCGAAATGGCAATCATTGCCGGTACTTTCCCTTCGGCAATCAAATTATCCAGGGCTGTAAAGAGCTGGTGATCGGGGCCGTCGGTTCCAATGATAAAAGGCGCAGCAGTGCCGGGCACATACTGTTTGGGAACATACACTTCTACATGACGGGTGTACGGTGCAGGATGGCTGGTAGTAACAATCAATTTAGCAGGATTGGTAGAGTCTGCATTACCAAAGGTACCCGGCTCGCGGGCAATGCCCGGATACCTTTTACTGTCCTGCGAATTCATAGTAAACTGGTAAACGGTACCCTGTGGCACGTTAGCATTCACAACCATCTCCGCTGCAGGAGGGTGGGTAGGCCCGAGTATAAAGTTGCCATTGGAATCGGGCGAAGGAACAGTACCATCCGGCAGGTCAGTGGCTTTCACATAGCCGGGTGTATGTGGGTCGCGAACGGGCTGAGCCGTCAAACGGTTGCCGTTCAATAATAGGGTTAGCAAAATGCCCAATAAGGTAATGCGGGTAAGTATCCTGGTAGCTTTCATGTATGCTTCGTTGGTATTCTTCGCTAATAAAAATATACTTTTTATTAAAAGCCGGTTGATTTGCTGTTACGATAGGCACAAGCGGATGCTTGCGCCAGAATGGGGTACAATGAGTGCCGTAGGGTCTCATGCCGTTGCACAAAAGCTCGGATATGAAGACCCCGCTACGACGCAGAATTGAGGCCGTGTTATCTTATCGCATCGTCCCTAAAGGAGACGATGCCGGAAACGGAAAATTTTAATTTTTAGGTGTTGGAAAATGAAATAATTCTTTGTTCGTTTAAACTTCGTTGCCATCAGAACTAAAATACGGCAATCCAAAACTGATGAGTTTCAAAAAACTTTTATCCCTTTTTTGTTTTATAAGTGGATGTTTGAGTGAATCCAATGCGCAAGAGGTAACGTTGACAGGTACTTATACGGGTGCACTTTACCAAAAATTTCAATCGAAGCCACTTATGTTTACTATGGTGTTAAACATAGTAAACATAAAAGGACAGTCATTTACCGGAACGGTCAAAAACGTATCAAACGATGGTAACAATTATTATGTTGTATATAATATTCAGGGTAGTGTAGAAGGCAATGTGATTGAGTGGAATGATGTTTCAATTGCAGAAGAAAAGAGTGGTTCCGAAATAAATTGGTGTAAGCAATTAATAGCAGGTAAAATAAAAATAGCCGATGATAGTATCGTTTTATCAGGCGATTGGAAAAATGATGGAAAAATGTTGTTCTACAAAAAAACACTCATGCTAGATGCGGGCGGTTGCTATCCGGGAAGTTTTAGAGTTGCCAAAAAAAACGATACGAAATCCTTACCTTCCAAAAATAAGGATAGCATAGTTCCAAACATTCAAAGTAAAAAAACATCGGACAGTACATTTCTTACAAGAAAAGTAGACATCAAAGAAAAATATGAGGTCGTTTCAGATTCAATTAAACTGTTTTTTTATGACAATGGCATAATTGACAATGATACGATTAGTGTTTATTATAACCATGTTTTGATACTGAATCATCAACGACTTTCATATACGCCTATAATAGTTACAATACCAATTCTAAAAGGTGGAATGAATGAACTCCAAATGTTTGCTAATAATGAAGGTGATATACCTCCTAACACAGCTTTGTTAGTATTTTATGATAATCGAATTAGAAGAGAAATCACACTTAAATCGGATCTGAAAACGACCGCTGCACTCATATTCACTAAAAAATAAAGCTTTACCTATTCCACATCGTACCCCTCTCTCAGCAAAGCTTATATTACATTATGGCTCAGCTTCCACTCCGCGTGTGGCTGTGCCTACGCTAGCGTTCGCACAAAGCTTGCAGCTATCCAATAAATACATCTTTTGTGGTTTAAGCATCGTTTCTCAGCGAGGACGATGCGTTGCATTTAGACAGTTTTATTTTATCGCATCGTCCCTAAAGGAGACGATGCTGGAAACGGAAAGCTGATTAATGATTTACAGCCGATGATTACAACGTCAAGCCCCAATTTTGCAAATGCAATATTAGTAGGTGTGTTTCTACCTTTTGTTATGAATTTAATTTTTGATAATCTATATATTTTATATGGGAGCCATTTGATTTAAATCATATTTAAAGTAAACTAGAAAAATCTAAAAGGTTTCCTTTTGGGGTTTTGGACAATATGATTGTAACACTTTAAGTGCAGTATTCACCCTTTCTTTTAAATTTTCTTCTTGGTCAAAATTAAAGGCTATATATAACCGGTCGACCTTGATATTAGATAAGCATTCAGTATCCCAAATATAAATTGAAGCAATCTTTGTATGGATAACGTCGGCATCAATGCTAGTAATATCTAACAATGGGATAAATATTGTAGTATAAGATGATCCTTTAAAGTTTCGATTTAACTTAAAATATAGACCATAATTCCTAATTTCGACCAGGTGATTTCGATAGATACTCCAAGTATCGAAACATTTAAAATCCTCATAATTGTGCATAACAGTCTTCGGTAAGTCAAGGTGACTGAAATCCATATATGCTTTTAGCTTTGTTACCAACCAATCTTTACTATCCTCATAACTAGGTTTTGAATCTTGTGCGTATGTAAAGTTGAAAAAGGGCAAAAACACAACAATAAAAAATATTCTTTTCATAACATGAAATTAAGCCTGTTAGTTAAATTAGTTTATGCTGTAAAATTTTATTAATTAAAACGAAACTTTGTAAACAGTAAAGTCCTTTTCACGATAAGTTGCTAATACTTTTCTTAAAGCTTCATTTGCCTCCTCAGAAGTATTAAAAAAACAATCATTTTCTGTTCCATAGATACAACCATTCCCGTACGGGTCTTTGTCCTTTTGTGTCCTTATTTCTACTTTCATTTCATTGGCTTTACTACCGGCTTCAATTTTTAAAGATTCAAGAAAATTATCTTTGATACATGATATTACTATCGAGCAATTTTTATATTTAGCTGTGCTTTTTACATTACTGACATACAATGTTTTAGTATCGTTGTTATATGCATACCCGAAACAATACCTATCTTGACAAAAAACAAAGTTTGAAACGAGAATTAGCCCAATAATAAAAATGAGAGATTTCATGATTTAATTTTTTAGAATTTTTTTATTTTTCAAGTTTTTACATTCTGCGTCATTATCGTGGTTGCTTCCAAATAGGACGCTATGTTTTTATAAATTGTTCTACAATTGAAATTAAAATTTATTGGTTTTCTTCCAAGAGCCACTGAATAAACCGTTTGATCGTAACACGATGTTATTGCTTGGGGATGTTTTAAATAGATTTAGAAAGTTCATCAACAGGTTTATTTCACTTTCAAAATCTGTCAATTATACCCCGATGATTTCAACCTCTATGTTGATAGGTGAAGTATTACCTTGATTTAAAATTAAATCAGTGGTAAATTGATTGAATTTATTTTGTAATTTTTCCATTGCCTCATGCTTATAGCTGTTTGTAACAGTACAATTATCCAAATCGACTTTAGTGCCAATCAGTATACAGCCTTCAATATCACTCGTAAAGTTTCCTATATGAATTTCAATATGCTCTCGACCAGGTACGTTAAATAATTCAATTCTCCATCCTAAAGATCCATCTGTTCTTATTTTGGCTTCATAGGAGCCTTTAGGAACTGATGATAAATTATTTTCATTGTTTTTATCTGGTAATTCTAGCGTATAAGCCATGACTTCGCCGTTAACTAAAATATATCCTTGGGTGCAATCATCCCCTTTTACTTTGCGGTCGATAGTAATCTTGAACAGATTAGTCGCGTTTTTGCTTGGTTTAACTTCGATAGATTGTAATAGTGTAAATGACCAGTTTTGGATTATTTCAACCGACCCAACCAAATGAGTTGCAAAACCAATCCAAACAATGGCCATTAAACTTTTATGAAAGGTAAACATTTTAAATAGTTTTTTATTTTTAAAGTTAAATGTTAATTGAACAAAACCTCGCTCTCGCGCAAGCGTCCCGCATGTGCGTCTTATTGAAAGCGTCCGCTCATAACAACCTCTGTGTTTCCCAACTACACTTTGACACAGTTTGTTGAATAGACCCTCTTTCAAAAATGATTCCCTGCTACAATTAAAACAATACTTTCTTTTTACAGGTTAATTGCCACCTTCGCATACAACTTTCTTCCATTAAAACCCATTTGTACAGGATCCCAGGCAGCACCGGCTTCACCATCGTAAGCCGATAAACGCGCACCAGGCACAATGCCATAATTCGGATGCACATTGAACAAATTATCGGAATCAATAAACAAAGTGCCACCTTTGAAAAGCTTGTAGGATATATAAACATCACTTACCACTTTGCCGTTGTAATTAAATTGCTCCAACACCTGTTTACCCCAACTCAGCGAAGTGTTCCACTTCGCTGGCCTTTTATTTCAGTTTGCAACTGAGCTATCAATAATTCAAATTCTTTCTTTCTACTCACCGTAGCTTATCATTATTAATGAAGCAGCTTGCAGCTACAAAAAAGCCGCTATCCGGAGAACTCTAAAAAAGCCCTTCAGATAGCGCGGCGGCAGGCTTCGCATAGTTGGGTTAATCACCCACTATGCAAATTGCACGATGTTTGACTAGTAAAAGGGAAACGAATGTATGAAAAGCATCAAACAGCAACTCATTGAAAGAGGCTTTCTTTTCATTGGTCTCACGGCTGCTTTTTATTTTATTCATATTCTATCGTATCAGGTTGAAAAACGCCGTAAGGTTAATATTTGGTAGTTTGGCGCAGCAAGGTCTTCGGTGCAATAGCTTGCTATCCAGAAAGTTCCGCAGGGCTCTCTGGATGTTAAATACAAACTATACTCTGTTTAATCTTCCTCCACTCCGCCTAATCTCCCACTACATTCCCACACCAGCCAAATCTCAAAATTTGCCACGCCTTCACAAATGCGAACCATAAATGGAAATGGTTTTTCCTTACTTTCATACTATAAGAAGGAATAAAAAAGAACATGCAAAACGCAGTTTGGGGCAACCGGTATAAAGACTGGACAGACATACAGGAAGAAAGAAGCAAAGACGGGTATCAGTTTGTGTTAGATACCTTGTCGTTACACCCTTCGGTTACCCTGCTGGATGTGGGTTGTGGTACAGGTTTTTTTTGTAAGCTGGCAAGCGACAGGGGAGCTACGGTTACCGGCATAGATGCCACACCCGTATTTATTGACGAAGCCAAACTGCGATTGCCAAACGCTTCTTTTGTTTTGGGGAATATGGAAACGCTGCCGTTTGAAGAAGGCTCTTTTGGCGTAGTATGCGGCTTCAATTCGTTTCAGTATGCATCGGATATAGAAACGGCACTCGCAGAAGCAAAAAGGGTATTAGCACCGCGCGGCAAACTGGTGATTATGATTTGGGGTAAAAAAGAAGACTGCGAATGCGCAGGCTTGTTGAAAGCGATAGCCACTCTCTTGCCATCCGCAACGGCCGAAAATGCGGGACCTTTTGCTTTGTCCGAGAACCACCTGATTGAGCAAATCTTATTAAAAATTGGATTCAGAGAAACAAAGGTTACGGATATACCCTCTGCCTGGGATTATCCCGATGGGGAAACGGCGGTAAAAGGATTGATGGCGTTGGGTGCGGTATCCAAAGCGATTGAAAGGGTAGGAACCGATAAAGTGGAAGCCGTAATTAGAAGTGCCGTTCAACCTCACTTACAAAAAAACGGGCATATTGTTTATTACAACAAATACCGCATCATCATGGCTGAAAGATAATATCTTTCTTACTCTTTCGCAAGCCTCCGCTCGTAAAAAGCTAAGCAAAAACAAATCCTCTTACACCCAAACCATCAAAGTATAACAGCCCTTCACCGCAGTACTACTAAAGCTCAATTAACGCGCAACGAACGGAATGGAAGCGATTTCAGCGAGACAATTAAAAAATCATTACACACCGAGCTAATTGCTGCATATCATCCGTTCTTGCATTTCTTTTTTCCATCAAGGGAAAAAAGTAAGAAAAGTTGTTATAAAGCTTTACAGGCTATTGAATCTGTGGCCTCCTCATTACATAAACTCGTCAGCAAACCTTCCGGGATGAAAGAATAAATCATCTCAAGAGTTTTTGCAACCTTCCATCTCAAACAACACAAGCTCGTAATCGAAAATGATTTGTATTTTTAAAATTCATTTTACTAACCACCTCATTATTTATGAACACATCAAGACGCCAGTTTATTAAGCAGAGTACGCTTGCCGTATCGGGCAGTTTCCTTCTTTCCAAAACATTGTTGGCAGCCAACAACGCAAGCAATCCAATTGTAGGCATTCAATTGTACACCATTCGCGACGAGATGAAAAAAGATACCGCCGGCACGCTGAAGCAATTGGCTGCTATGGGTTACACGCATGTGGAACACGCCGGTTATGAGAACCGTAAATTTTATGGTTATGAAATAGATGATTTTAAAAAGCTGTTACACGATTTAGGTCTTACCATGTTAAGCGGTCATAGTTTTGTAGGCGCCAATATTTGGGATAAATCAAAGAACGATTTTACAGATGAATGGAAGCATACGGTAGAAGATGCCGCAAGAGTTGGAATGCAGTATGTGATTAGCCCGGGTGTGGATGAAAGTCTTTGCAAAAAAGAAGATGATTTTAAATGGTACATGCAACTGTATAACAAAACAGGAGAACTGTGTAAGAAGTCGGGCATTCACTTCGCGTATCATAACGAGACTTATGAATTCAACCATTACCTGAACAACAAACGGATATACGATTTGTTGCTGGAAGGAACTGATAAAAACTTAGTAGCACAGCAAATTGATATTGGCAATATGTATGGTGCCGGTGGCAGGGGAATGGATTATTTACACCGCTATCCGGGCAGGTTTTTTTCCATGCATGTAAAAGATGAAATTAAAAGCGCTACACATGAAGGCGGCTATGAGAGCTGCGTACTGGGAAAGGGAATCATAGGTACAAAAGATATCCTGGTTGTACGCTAAAAAGAACAGCGGCATTCAGCAATACATCATAGAACAGGAATCGTACGGAGACCAAACGCCTCTTGCCTGTGCAAAAGAAGATTTAGCGATGATGAAAGGCTGGGGATTTTAATTTTGCTTTAGCAATTCATAACTTCCTGTTTGATTACAAACCACAGCATTTCTAAACATCCTATTTTCGTTTCAAAAGTTTCTTTCATGAAAATAGCGGGCCTTATCTTTTTTCTTTTTCCCTTTATCTGCACAGCACAAAATAGAAATGAATGATTCGTTGTTCATTCACAACATAGCCGTAAACATTTTAAGTAATGATGCGGCTTATAACAATCTCCATTATCTCACAAAAAATATTGGTGGTCGGTTAGCCGGCTCACCAAAAATGGTATTGGCAGAACAATGGGGTGCGAAAGCGATGAAAGAAATGTGGCGCACAAACGGTAATCCTGCAGGAATGTACTGTGCCGCATTGGGTGCGTGGTGGTAAGGATAATGCCTTTGTTACTTACACCGATAATAGGGGCAAAAACAAAACGTACCAGTTGAACATACTGGCATTGGGTAATTCAGTTGGCAGCGGTGCAGCCGGTGTGAAAGCGCCGTTGATACGGGTGAATGATTGGGATGAATTGGAAAGGAAGAAAGAAGAATTAAAAGGCAAAATTGTTTTTTACAACAACCCTTTTGATGATACTTTGATCAACACATTTGAAGCTTACCGAAAGAATGTGGTTTACCGTGGCAATGGTGCCAGCCGGGCTGCTAAATATGGTGCTGTAGCGGTTATGATTCGCAGCATGACGAACACACCGGGCAATAATTATCCGCACACCGGCTCGTTGCGCTATGCAGATTCTATCAAACAAATTCCGGCTGCGGCAATGGGCTTACAGGATGTAAAGAGATTAGATTCTTTGTTCGATCATCAGGTTTCCATTTCTGCTTCTTTATACACATATGGAAAGATGTTGCCCGACACGATTGGTCATAATGTGATTGGCGAAATAAAGGGTAGTGAACATCCGGAACAAATCATTACGGTAGGAGGCCATTTGGATAGCTGGGACCCGGCAGAAGGTGCTAACGATGATGGTACCGGCGTGGTGCAAACCTTAGAAGTGCTGCGTGCATTTACGGCTTTGGGTTATCATCCAAAACATACGATACATTTTGTTTTGTTTGCCAATGAAGAAAACGGAACACGCGGTGCTAAGAAATATGCAGACGAAGCAAAGCAGAAAGGCGAACAACACATTTTTGCTTTGGAAAGCGATGATGGCGGGTTCACGCCACGCGGGTTTCGTTTTGATGTAGACAGCAGCAGTGCTACCTGGCAAAAAATAACTGCCTGGCAGCCTTTGTTTTCGCCTTATTTTGGAGATCGTTTTGAGCGGGGCGAATCGGGCAGCGATGTGGGTTATTTAAAAGCATTAGGCACTCCTTTGGCAGGTTTGAACCCCGATAACCAGCGATATTTTTACATTCATCATGCTGCCTCTGATGTGTTTGAAAACGTTGATATACGCGAAATGAAGTTAGGAGCGATTAACATGGCTGCGCTTATTTATCTGGTAGATCAATATGGGTTATAAAAATTGATTATGTGCTGCAACCATAGCTTAAGAAACTGACCATAATCTTTGGTAATTCTGGATACAAGTGTACTTTAAATACAAAGCAATGAAACGGGTTTCATTTCTTCTCTGCGCCATTTTATTTTCCTGCCAAAAACAAAAGCCGCAGGTAGTGTACGACAGCCATTTGTTTGCCGGACTTCAGGCTCACACATGGATATTTGATTCAGATAAAATTGTGAGAGCCAATAACAGCGATACAATGATATATGCAAGCGATACAGCCCAACAAACCACCACTTTTAATTCGCAGTATTATACCGTTGAAACAATAGCGAATGCGGTGGTAGAAGATTCAGCAGTTTATCAAATCATATACGACGATCCTAAAACAATTTATTATTACAACAATGGGTGGTACTTTATTGACAAATCAATACTTTACCATTGATACCGTGAATAACAGCCGTCTTATTTTACAACAAAGCGACACCATTAATCTTTCTTCACTTGTTTATCTACCATGCTCAATAGATGGAGCAGTTTCATTTACAATTGATAAGGAATCTCTATAACAAACATTTCGTTTAACGCACACATCTTTTTTATACATTTATAAAAATTTCCAAACCTCAATCAAAACAAACTATGGAACCAACTTACCAACAAAGCCCCATCCAACCCCAACAACCCAAAAACTGGTTAGTAGAATCTATTCTCGTTACTATATTTTGTTGTTTGCCGTTTGGCATTGCAGGCATTGTAAATGCAGCGCAGGTAAGCAGTAAATATGCCTCCGGCGATTATGAAGGCGCATTACGATCTTCTAATGAAGCTGGTAAATGGACGAAGATTGGCTTATTCGTGGCAATTGGATAATGTGTATTGTATTTCATCATGCTTTTTTTGTTTTTGGTTTTGGCGGTTTTTGGGCATCGCACAGCTACTACAATCGCTATTGATGCAAAACAAAAAGCTTTTGTTTTTTACCGTAAGATGTATGGCCATACTGTTTATTGTATGGCTATACTTTTCTTTCGATGCTGCTAACTATTCCTTCTTTCCTTCCTGCTTGTTTTATAAATACACACATTTATATTGCCCGGGCTGCGGCTCGCAACGCTGCTTGTCTGCTTTATTTCACGGGCATCTTCTAAAAGCACTTTCTTATAATATCTTGTTGGTTATGAGCTTGCCTTTTGTTTTCTACTCAGCCGTTGTTTATACCGTGAATGTTTTTAGGCAAAAACAAATCACGCAAAAATTGGTTCTACTCGCCCTTTTTTATTCAAACCTGTTTGTGGACGGTAGTTGCTTTTTTTATTGTAAGAAATTTGCCGTTTGCTTTTTTATCGGTTTTACGGCCTCAATAAGCTTTTGGTTTCGCTGTATTTTTTACCGCAGAGAGCAGGAGTTAAAAAGGTTGCGCAGAGAAATGAAACTCCGCGCTAACTTCAGTTTCTCTTTTCTCTGCGGTGGAACGAACTACTAACAATTGACGAACTAACGCGTTTGTTTTTGCCCCAATTCTTCAGTCTTTAAAGAGCATTGTATAAAAATTAACAACCAAATTTTAGCTCAAAACCAAATGGTTATGAAAGCCTGATAAAAAATTATCACTTGTTTTCTTGTAACTTGATATCTAATTCCTTTACTTTTGCCACCCATTTTAAAAACCATCGGGATAGCGATGGTTTTACTTAAACAAACAATACAATGAGTAAACTACATTTCACCACCAAACACGCGAACGCGGCTACCGTGCAACGCAACTGGTACGTTGTTGACGGTACTAATCAAACCGTTGGTCGTATGTGCGCACAAATTGCTGCCATTTTACGCGGCAAAAACAAACCTTATTACACACCGCACGTTGATTGCGGCGATTACATTGTTGTTACCAATGCCGATAAGGTTGCATTTACAGGTAATAAGATGGAAGAGAAACAGTACATCAATTATTCGGGTTATCCCGGTGGTAAAAAAGAAGAAGCTGCCAAAGATTTGCTTCGCCGCCGCCCCGAAGTGGTTGTGGAAAGAGCTGTAAAAGGAATGCTTCCTAAAAACCGCTTGGGCAGAAAGATGTACACCAAATTATTTGTGTATGCCGGTGCTTCTCATCCGCACACCGCACAACAACCTAAAGAATTAAAGTTCTAAAATCAAGCTATGAGCCATTAGCTACGAGTTGCGAGCCAAACTGCTCGAAGCTCATCGCTCACAGCTAGAAGCTTACAAGAAAATAAAAATGGAAAAACAAAAAAATGCAGTTGGTCGCCGTAAAGAAGCCGTAACGCGTGTGTTTTTGGTGCGCGGTGAAGGCAAGATAACGGTGAACGATAAAGATTATAAAACCTATTTCGCTTTGCCGTATTTGCAAAACCAGGTAGAAGCGCCTTTGCAAACGATTGAATCGTTAGATAAATACGATATACAAATCAATGCAACCGGCGGCGGCTTAAAAGGTCAGGCAGAAGCAGCTAAGTTAGGCATTGCACGTGCCCTGCTGGAAGTAAATCCTGAATTTCGTCCGGTTTTAAAAGCAGCCGGTCATTTGCGCCGCGATCCACGTGGTGTTGAACGTAAGAAATTCGGTCATAAAAAAGCCCGCAGAAGCTTCCAGTTCAGTAAACGTTAAGGAAAGTTTTGAGCTATTAGCTATAAGCTTCGAGTTGATACAACATACATCTTTACTCGTAGCTCGAAGCTCACAACTCGCAGCTATTTAATCATATTCTAATTTTAAAATACAAATGGAACAAACTCCTTCTTTACAGCAACAACTGCTTGATGCAGGTGTTCATTTCGGACACTTGCGTAAGAAGTGGAATCCGAAAATGTTGCCTTATATTTTTGCCGAAAAAAAAGGCATTCACATCATTGACCTGAACAAAACGGTTGACCACTTGCAGGAAACTGCTGCCGCTATGAAGCAAATAGCAAAGAGCGGTAAAAAGATCATGTTTGTGGCTACCAAAAAGCAGGCAAAAGAAATTGTAAGCGAATGCGCCAAGCGCGTGAACATGCCGTATGCAACAGAACGCTGGCTGGGCGGTATGCTTACCAACTTCAACACTGTTCGCAAGAGCGTGAAGAAAATGCAGAGCATAGAAAAATTATTAGGCGAAGGCACGGCTGAAAATCTTACCAAAAAAGAAAAGCTGACGTTAAGCCGCGATAAAGAAAAAATGGAAAAAGTACTCGGTGGCATTGCGCAATTGAGCCGTTTGCCAGCCGCGCTTTTCCTGGTTGATATAGGCCATGAACACATTGCATTGGCAGAAGCCAAACGCCTTGGTATTACAACGTTTGGAATGGTGGATACCAACAGCGATCCGAACAAAGTTGACTATGCCATTCCGGCCAACGACGATGCAACAAAATCTATTGCTATCATCACTAACTACATCACTGCTGCTATTGCAGAAGGCTTGCAGGAACGCCAGCAGGCTAAAGACGAGGAAGTAGAAGAAAGTGGTGATAATGAAGCCGAAAAAAGAGCCGCACGTTTGCAGGCAGAAGCCGAAGCAGAAGGTGGCCGCGGAAGAGGTCGTGGCGAGCGTCCTGCACAAGGCGGCTGGTCAGCCTAAACGCAGAGTGCCCGGTGGCGCTTCACGCAGACCAGCCGGTGGCGGCGGTCCGGGCGGTGGTCGCAGATAATTTTAGATGACAGATGAAAGTTGAAAGATGAAAATAAGTTTATTTTCTGATCAACCGTTTATCTATTAACTCGTCAACTTTTTATACAAAACCAAACGCATCCCAACTGCCATAAAGTTGGGTTGTGTGTTTAAAGAATAAACCGTATGAATTCACCCTGATTTACGGCTTCATTTTTATCATTTATAAAGCTCCCCTTCAGGGGTTGGGGGCATCAATATTTTATGTCAACATCAACTGTTCAAATAACCGCATCAGAAATTAATAAGTTGCGCCAGGCAACCGGCGCTGGCATGATGGATTGCCGCAAAGCCTTAACCGAAACGGCTGGCGACTTTGAAGCTGCCATTGACTGGCTTCGCAAGCAAGGACAAAAAGTAGCTGCCAAGCGTAGCGACCGTGAAGCGAAAGAAGGCGTAGTGATTGCGCAAACTTCACCCGATAACAAAACCGGCGTGATTGTTTGCGTTAGTTGCGAAACGGATTTCGTTTCTAAAAATACTGATTTTGTTCAATTTGTAAAAAGCATTGCCGACGCTGCTGTGGCTAACAATGCAAAAACAACGGAAGAACTGAAAGAAGCCACCGTAAATGGTGCTAAAGTATCTGATTTAATCAACGATAAATTAGCTGCCATTGGTGAGAAGATAGACATTACTCGTTTTGAAATAGTAGAAGCAACTTATGTGGCTTCTTATATTCATGGTGCCAACCGCATTGGTGTGTTGGTGGGCTTAAGCGCCGAAGCACCTGAAGCAGGTAAAGATATTGCGATGCAAATTGCTGCATTGAACCCTGTTGCCATTGATGAAGCTTCTGTTCCGGCAGAAACCATTGAGCGTGAAAGAAACATTGCAACGGAACAAATTCAGCAAGATCCAAAGATGGCCGGCAAACCTGCTGAAATGATTGCAAAGATTGCAGAAGGCAAACTGAAAGCCTATTTTAAAGAGAATACTTTGCTGGCTCAACCCTTTGTAAAAGACAACGCCAAAAGCGTTGGCGATTACTTAAAATCGGAAGGTAACAACGTAAAGGTTACCGAATTTAAAAGGGTAGCCGTCGGATAATCAAACTTTAAAAAAGCTCCCCGATATGTCGGGGAGCTTTTTTATTTACAGCTCATTTGTATCAATAAAAAAAGGCAAAAACAAAATCGGTGAATTTTTTACGGTTCATTGCAATAATTTACAACAGATATATTACCTTAGTCTCAGTTCCAAAACTACAGGCTCGAAAACATAACACTATGAGTTATATGCAAGCTCTGCAAACCATTGATGAGGATGTTAGGATAGATGAATTAAACGATGAAGATTTTGCTTTTTTATCGCGCATCAGCGATAATGAAATCTTCTTTGCGAAAGAGCGATTCAAATTGCACCAGGCAACACCGGACGAAGGCGTAAGCATCCATGTTCTAAAAACTTACATTTACAACAAGTATGGAATTTGAAATCAAAATAAAACCGCTTGTTTTATTTGATCTGCAAGACAAGATAGAAGCAGAAGAGCAACGCAAAGCCGGCAGTGGTAAACATTTGTATGAAGATTTTTTAAACGGATTAGCTGCTATCAAACAACAAAATCAAAATAAGCCGCCGGTTTATGAAACGGTACAGGAATACATTGCCGCCGATGCTTTGTGCAAACTGTTCTACATGGTAAATGGCTCAACTATTTATGTAATGGGATTGTTGTAGTATTGACTTTTGGTTTTACCTGTTTTTTATTATGTCGGTAATATCTTTTCTTAGTTGAAAGCCTTTACTAATACGGTTTTCCGCAATCACAAATCCAAAATCACAAATCAAAAATTGTCTTTACTCCTTATTTTTTGTATCCATTACAATCGTTACAGGTCCGTCATTCAATAAACTTACTTTCATATCAGCACCAAATATTCCGGTTTGGATTGGCTTGCCCAAATCTTTTTCCAATTGCTGTATCATTTGTTCATACAAGGGAATAGCAATCTCTGGTTTCGAAGCGCGTATGTATGATGGGCGATTCCCTTTTTTATAGCTGGCATGGAGCGTAAACTGGCTTATTAATAAAACATTCCCATTTACCTCTTGTACGCTTTTATTCATCACGCCGTTATCATCGTTAAAGATGCGCAGGCTCACTATTTTATGGCTTAACCAAACAATATCTTCCTCGCTATCGCTGTCTTCAATGCCAAGTAAAACGAGCAAGCCATTATCAATTTTACCTTTTGTATTTCCATCAATCGTTACCAATGCTTCACTTACTCTTTGTATAACTGCCCGCATAAAAAAATCAATTAAAAATAAAAGTAAAAATGAATCCTCATTCTTCATCAATCCAGTTTTTTACTTTTGACTTTTTTCTTTTCAAATGAAAGTAGATATCAGCCTCCGAAATCATGTTTCAAACAGCGCGCAGCGGCGGCAAAGGCGGGCAAAATGTAAACAAGGTTGAAACAATGGTAGAAGGAAGATGGAATGTTGCGGCTTCCGTCAAATTAAATAACGAGCAAAAACAAACCATTGTAGAAAAACTGGCTAACCGCATTACCAGCGATGGCTTCTTACTGGTAAAATCGCAGCAGGAACGAACACAATTGGGCAATAAAACCATCGTTGTTAAAAAGATGAACGAGCTGGTAAATATAGCGTTGCAAAAGAAGAAAGCGCGCATTGCCACAAAGCCTTCAAAAGCAGCGGAGGCACGACGTTCGGAAGAAAAGAAAAAACAATCTGACAGAAAAGACAACCGTAAAAAATTAAAACCCAACCAGTTTTGATAGTCCGTTTTTGTTTTGCCACTTTTTTACTGTTTTGCGCAACGCTTACCCAGGCGCAGAAAGATAAAGTAGTAAGGCAAACTTATCAGTTTACCTTCAGAAATACAGTAAATGATTCTATTTTGGAATTGGGTAAAATGTATCAAAACCAGTTTGGGGAAGGCTTCACCGTTCGAAACTTTGACTATTATATTTCACACATCAAACTTACTTATACAAGTGGTGAGCAATATGAGGTAAAAGAAGGCCCGCATTTAATCAGCGAAGCTGATAGCCTTTCTAAAACGGTTTCTTTTACTGCGCCTGCAGGAACAATAACCACCGTTTCTTTTTTATTAGGAATTGATAGCCTTACCAATGTTAGCGGCGTGCAAACCGGCGATCTCGATCCGGCAAAAGGCATGTTCTGGGTTTGGAACACAGGTTATATTATGGCGAAATTAGAAGGTACTTCTCCACAATCCAAAGCGCCTGCAAAAGCAATACAGCTATGATGTTGGCGGATTTAAAAGAGAGCGAAGATGCAACACGAAACATCACGTTTTCTTTGCCTGAAACGCTCAATCGCCAAATATCCAATTTCACCATTACGGCTGATGTAAACAAATGGTTTTCGGGCAAAAACAATATCAGAATATCTGAACAACCGATGTGTCACGAGCCTGGGAAATTAGCGATGCAGATTGCCGATAATTATGCAGCCATGTTTACCATTAGCGCACAATGATGTGAGCTATTTTGCTTTTCAATCCCGAACTTTGACCTTATGGCTTACGCATCGTTAGAGCAATGTTTATTGGATTTGGAGAAGCACGGGCATCTTATCAGAATTAAAGAAGAAGTTGATCCTTATCTCGAAATGGCTGCCATTCATTTGCGTGTGCACGAAGCCAAAGGGCCTGCATTGTTGTTTGAAAGGGTAAAAGGTTGCCAGTATCGCGCAGCATCTAATATTTTTGGTACATTGGAAAGAAGCCAGTTTATTTTTCGCCATACTTTTTCTGCCGTTCAGCAATTGATTCAACTTAAAAACAATCCGCTCCAGGCACTCAAACAACCTTTCAAACATGCGCGGGCTGCACTCACCGCTTTGCATTCTTTTCCGCTAAAAAATCCTATCAAAAAGCCAGTGCTGTATGAAGAAATTGCAGTGCATCAATTGCCACAAATACATCATTGGAAAAAGGACGGAGGCGCGTTTATAACACTGCCACAGGTTTATACTGAGGACATAGACAAGCCTGGAATTATGAATGCCAATCTTGGTATGTATCGCATTCAGTTATCGGGAAATGATTATATACAGGATGAAGAAGTTGGCTTGCATTATCAGTTGCATCGCGGCATTGGCGTTCATCAAACCAAAGCGAATAAAAAAGGGTTACCCTTAAAAGTAAGCGTGTTTGTTGGCGGCCCGCCATCGCATACACTGGCTGCGGTAATGCCGTTGCCGGAAGGCTTGAGCGAGATGACGTTTGCCGGCGCTTTGGGTGGACGCAGGTTTCGCTATATGTATAAAGATGGCTATTGCATTAGCACCGATGCCGATTTTGTAATCACAGGCGAAGTGTATCCGAATGATAACAAGCCGGAAGGTCCGTTTGGAGATCATCTGGGTTATTATAGCCTGCAGCATCCGTTTCCGGTGATGAAAGTGCATAAAATATGGGCAAAACAAAACGCTATCTGGCCCTTCACGGTAGTGGGTCGCCCGCCGCAGGAAGATACCAGTTTTGGCCAGTTGATTCATGCGCTAACCGGCGATGCCATAGCGGCTGAAATACCTGGTGTAAAAGAAGTTCATGCGGTGGATGCGGCTGGCGTTCATCCCTTATTACTGGCGATCGGCAGCGAACGATACACGCCTTATTCACCCACAAAACAACCGGCTGAATTGCTTACGCAGGCTAACCATATTTTAGGAACGGGGCAATTAAGTCTTGCGAAGTTTTTATTCATTACTGCTGATGAGAGCCAGCAATTGTCAGCACATGACATTACTCAATTTTTCGATTATTTTTTATCAAGAATTGACCTTGCACGCGATGTTCATTTTTATACCAATACAACCATTGATACGCTTGATTATTCGGGCACTTCATTAAACAGCGGAAGCAAAGTGGTGCTGGCTGCGTATGGCGATGTAAAAAGAAACCTCGCTACCGAAGTGCCTTCGCCACTTTTGGTTTTGCACCATTTTTTCAATCCGAAAATGGTGTTGCCTGGCATAGTTGTTTTACAAGCGAATGCTTTTTCAAATTATGAAAATGCACACAAAGAGATGGACGAATTGAATCAACAATTGCTGCCTCATCTTTCCGAAATACAAACCATTGCTATGATTGTTGTTTGCGATGATGCATCCTTTGCTTCGCAAGCGCTCAACAATTTTATCTGGATAACATTCACACGCTGCAATCCATCACATGATATGTATGGCGTAGATTCTTTCTGTAAAAACAAACATTGGGGTTGCAATGGAAGCCTGATAATGGATGCACGTAGCAAACCGCATCATGCGCCGCCTGTTGAAAAGGATGAAGCCACTGAAACCCGCGTCAACAGGCTGTTTGAGAAAGGCGGTAGTTTGTACCGCATCGAAAAATAAAGCAATTTTTACATGCTGATTTTTTCCATCACTTCATGCGGATGTTTTCTGTATTCATCAATCAAATCTAAAACAACAGCATCTTCATTTACATCAAACTTACGCGCAAACAAAGCGTCAGAAGCAATGATGTTTTGCAGGTGAGATCGTATCAGAATTTCCGGATGACCTTTCCTTACATCAGGCCAATGCATATACAATAAATTGTTGTTACTGATGTCGTTTTGTATGCGCTCGTCATCTGCATTCAAAATGATGTTATGAAAAAACAGCTCATCGGGTGCAAATGTGAACCGCTGAAACTTGCTATACGCTTTATTTTTCTTTACAAAATCAAGAATGTATTTCACAGCATAGCGGTTCATTGTCCACCATTGCGAGCCACCAAAAGGCTGCATGTTTGATGGAAAATTTCGTTTCATAAGACCGGTTTGAGAAGACATAAAATTAACCGCTTTTGCTGCAAAACGTTCATAGCCTTTCATTCCAAAAAAGTATTTATCAAGCCGGTACAATCCGCCGCGCGGATGCCATCGCTTATGGTTAGGAATGGGCGTATATTCCAGGAAAATGGAGTAGGGTGAACTGCTCAGAAAATCGTTGATATACTCATTGCTTTTGATGGGATAATGCTGCCCGCTGATAAGCGAAATGAAATCGAATGTCTTGTAATGATTCATGGCCGATTTCATTGCATTCAGCGTTGCCTGTACAATACCCAAACTGCCCCAAAGTGTATATTCGTTTTTTACAATCACAACATTTTTGTTATCCTCAATGGCGTTTTTAAACGGTGCTGAATTTACATTCTTATCAAGATGCAAAAAGAAGGTAGAGTGATTATCATCTAACGAAGAAATCAATCGCGTGACCTGCTCAAAGTTTTTGTGCGCAAGAATAATAAAGGCTTTTTCCATAGATTAGAAACGAGAATTCAATATCAGTGCTTTGACTTTTACCTGTAGAGCCAAACAGTCAAATATTGTTCTTTTTTTAAACTGTTCAATCTAAAACTTACTTATGTTTTTATTTGATGAGTTCAAGCAGCATAATATCAGCAGATAGAGGATAAAAAAATATAGGTTAATTCTAATTATGATGAACGTTATTCGATCAATCTTACAGATAGAATGAATCGAAACAGCTTTTGGTTTTGTTGATATTTATCCTCACTAAAACGCTTGCTGCCATTGTGTTTACAGTTTTTATTTTACAAGCATTTCGCATAGTTAAATGATATTGTCTTTGCTTTTGTCAGATTTAAGACATCTTTATTATATAGTTACTCATTTTGTTCTTACAATCATTTCCTATTTTTTTTACAACTCAGGCAACGCTTTTCTTCGAACTTGCATTTATTAGTTTGCAAAGTAAAGCTTACTAAGCCGGTTTCTATTTATGGATGATAATATACCGCAACTCCTTACTGACGCCAGAAAAGGCAATTTGGCCGCACAAAAACGCATGTTTGATTGGCTGTCAGATGGTATGATGCTATTGTGCAAGCGGTATGTAAAAAACAGTGAAGATGCGGAAGAAGCCATGCTGGATGGCTTTTATAAATTCTTCACTCATTTATCAACGTTTAACTACCAAAATGAAGCGACATTAATTGGCTGGATAAAAAAGATAATGATTAATGAGTGCCTGATGCTGCTTCGAAAAAAGAATGCATTTGTTATGCTTTCTGAATCAGTGGCAGAAGAAATAGAGTATGAAAATGAAGCGTTAAACCGCTTGTCGGCAAAAGAGATTTTTGAATTGATTTTGCGGTTGCCGTCAGGCTATCGAACCGTATTCAACTTGTATGAAATTGAAGGAATGAATCACAAAGAGATTGCAGATATATTAGGCATTGCAGAAGGTACATCAAAATCGCAATTAAGCAAAGCCAAAGCGTTGCTGCAAAGAAATTTATCACAAAGAGGAGGCGATTATGCAAAACGAAAAAAATAACAATTGGCATTGGAAGCAAAAGCTGAACGATGCCGATTTTATACCAACAGAAGCGCGGTTAAATAAAGAGGCTGCATGGCAGAAGCTTCAGCAACGATTGAACAAACCAAAGCGTAAAATAGCAATCGCATACTGGGCTGTGGCTGCTTGTTTGTTGCCGCTTGCAGTTGCTTTATTATTCGTTTTGCATCCTAAAACAAACAATATTGCAAACAGTACTGTTTCTCTTATTCGTAACTCTAAAAAGCCTCTTATTAAAGAAACATTGCCCTTACAAAAAGATGCAGTTGTTGTCATTACAAAAGTAAACCGGAGAGCAAAGAATACTGTTATACAAAAGAAGAGAAACAATGTTGTTATGATTGATACCAACAAAGAAATAACATCGAATAAAAAGGAAGATTCTATCCGTAGCAATGAGCCATTGGTAGCGGTTGTTCCCCCTGAAAATACGGCAAAAACAAAGGTTGCAATTGCTGTAAAACCAAAGCTTAAAGTTGT
Source organism: uncultured Chitinophagaceae bacterium (assembly GCA_963847085.1). GTDB lineage: Bacteria > Bacteroidota > Bacteroidia > Chitinophagales > Chitinophagaceae > Ilyomonas. The sequence goes on from CAWJYO010000008.1 coordinate 103,267, forward strand.
TCATATAAACGAGTTGGGCGAGCCTGATGAAACTGCGCCAACCGTAGCACATAACGTTTATCCACACTCGTTTTCAATGCAAATCGGGAAAGAAGAAGTGTATGCAAATCCTGCAAAAGCAAAAAGTAAAAATGGGTTCATCAACCTGCCAATAATATCATCTTCAAACTAAAATAATTATGCAAAAACAAATCAGTTTACTGATGCTTTTTCTAAGCATCATAGCCACGCTTTGCGCACAAACAAATGGCTCAGACAAAACATTTGAAGTTCCGTCAAACATCATTATCAACCGAAGGTTTTATATTGATCTTGATAAAGGAAACAAAATAAAAATTGAGCTGACAGACATCACCGATTTACAACGCATTGCAAATGTAGATTCATTATTTCAAGTGTTTGTAAGCGATATAGAACCATTGCGCGATTCTATTGCCGATCCATTAACATCTAAGCGGATTGATTATGTAACCGATGCACAAAACAGAAAGAAAATTCGCTTTCAACAGTTTCAGCCAAAAGGTGCCAGCTTCATATTAAATAAAGACGAGTTGGCCTCGTTAAGAACCGAGCAAGATACCATCAACATCATTGGTGTTATTGTCAATCCACCAAAGGCGCAACAAAAAATCAGCCTTACCCATCAACGTTATTATCATCTTACTTTTTACCTGAATGATGTTCACGAAATAAACGATTATGCACATGGTATCTTGAATGATAGGATTGCTCTTCTCCAAAAGAATATCAATGATAAATGGCCACTTATTTTAGGCGGAAGTTCTCATTATTTAAAAGGACATAGAGATATTTGGGGCGATCAGCCAAAGGGCTTTGCACCCGGCGCTATTAACGATTTTGTGAATGGTTATATAACAGTAAATATTCAGAATTACAAACAGTACTTTGTTCCTTCATTTAGTGTTGGTGCTAAGTTTGTTTTTGCCAATCGCGATCATACTTATAAATGGGAGCCGGGTTTGTTTTGGGAGCCACATTTTTTGTTTGCTAAAGATGATGCGGGCAAGCTGCAAACGTACCGTAACGATTTTCTTACGTTATCATACGGACAGGGTGGTACCACCAATTATGACGCTCGAAAAGACTTTTCTTTTAGTACTGTGTTTTCGTTGGGTTATCTAATTCGCAGGGAAGGCAACTTCATTGATAAAAATTCTTTTCGTTTAGGTGCCGGTAAGCTTAAATTGTATAAAACGACTATCGAGCCATCTCTGTATTTTCATGATTTCTTCAGAGGTGTAACGCCAGGCATCAGAATCAGCCAGAGCTTTTAGATTGATGAAGGAATTAGGTTTTGAAAGGTCTGTTACTTATCTTATCAAAATTCCTATCTTCCCAACCTAACCGTATAGCTCATGAAATACTGTTTTCTGTTCCTTTTTGTTTTTGCCTCATTTTTTGTGTTTGCACAACAACCGTATCAAAAGCTGCATGATGAAGCCATCGTTACCGATTCGCATAACGATATTCTTTCGATGTGTGTAGAGAAAGGCTACCGCTTTGATGATAACCTGAAAGGCAAAACGCATTCAGATTTAAAAAGAATGCGGGAAGGAGGCATAGATGTACAGGTGTTCTCTATTTTTTGTGATGGTGGTTATGGCAAAGGCAGGGCTTTTAAAATGGCGATTCGTGAAATAGATAGTTTGTATAGCGCAGCTTCACGAAACCCAACGCAGATGCGCATTGTAAAGGGCGCAAATGATTTGGATGAAGCTTTGCAACATCACCAGCTTGCCGCGATGATGGGCGTAGAAGGCGGCCACATGATAGAAGATAACATGGCGTACCTAGATAGCTTTCATCAGCGCGGTGTTTGTTATATGACGCTTACCTGGAACAACTCTACTTCGTGGGCAACAAGCGCGAGAGATGAATCGCATGATTCAGATTTGCATCAACCCAAAGGCTTAAATGAATGGGGCAGAAATGTGGTGAGAAAGATGAATGAAATGGGTATGATGGTGGACGTGAGCCACATTGGAGAACAAACGTTTTGGGATGTAATGAAGATAACTACAAAACCTGTGTTGGCTTCTCACAGCGATGCGTATCGTTTGTGTCCCGTGCCGCGTAATTTAAAAGACAGCCAGATTCTTGCCATTGCAAAAAACGGTGGCGTAATAGATGTAAATTTTTATCCGGGTTTTGTTGACAGTACCTACGATAGAAAGGAAACTGCTTTTAATGCACGACATAAGCAGGAAAGAGATTCACTTTTAAAAATCAATCCTGAAACTTATCATGCCAGCGATTACCTTGAAAGCAAATACAAAAATGAAGTGCAAGCCATGCGCCCGCCATTAAGTATGCTCATTGATCACATTGATTATTTGGTAAAGCTTGCAGGCATTGACCATGTGGGTTTAGGCTCTGATTTGGATGGCATTTCCATCACACCAAAAGGCATTGATGATATTACTGATTATCCTCTCATTACAAAAGAATTGATGAAGCGCGGTTACAGCGATAAGGACATCAAAAAGATTTTGGGTGAAAACTTTTTGCGTGTTTATCGGGCAAACGCAAAGTAATAATAATCATACGTTTCAAAATTGGTAAAATGATTGATAACAGATACCCGGTTACATTCGATTCCCAATTTCGTGTTTATGAGTTTGACAGTGAAGGACCCAAAGGAAAAATAAGAAAAGTAGTTCAATACAATAAAATCAACTTGAAAGATTATTTTAATCTCGGTTTCGGAGATAAAAGCAATATGGAAGATGATATTGACGATTTAATTGTAACAAATAATAACGACAGTCAAAAGGTACTTGCTACCGTAGCTTCTACCTTGATTGAATTTACAAATCACTATCCCGAAGCTAACGTAATTGCAGTGGGAAGTACGCTGCCACGAACCCGCCTCTATCGAATGGGTATTACAAATCATTTAGATGCCATCAAAAAGGATTTTGATATTTATGGTCTCAAAAGCGACAGCTGGCATCCATTTGAAAAAGGTATAGAGTATGATGCCTTTTTAATAAAAAGAAAAAAGCGGTAAATTTGTGTTATGATAAAAGAAAAAAAAATAACTGATAAGCCCACACTCGAAGGATTTACCAAAGACACTCGTTTAGACAAATATGCCGATAAGGTATTGTTTAAAGACAAAGTGAAAAAGGCAAATGCGATTTTAAAAACCGTTGGAATTCCAAAAGCATAGGCAGGTTAATTTATTGTCTATGCTTTTGGAATTTTGTTTTCAATGTCTTTACTTCTCAATCACTTCTTCCAAAGCAATCTTTTTCAAATCATATCCTGCAGGGCCTGTAATCACAGCTCCATCAAAGTTATAACGCGCACCATGGCAAGGGCAATCCCACGACTTCTCTGCGAGGTTCCAGTTCACGCTGCACTTCAGGTGCGGGCAGGTTGGGTTCACCGCATGTAAGCCACCGGCTTCATCTTTGTACAGTGCAATTTTTTCGCCTTCGTAGCTCACTACTTTTCCTTCGCCATGCGCAAGTGCGCTTACCGTTTCTATTTTTTCTTTTGTAAAGAATCCTTTTACAAACTCTTTGGCAACATCTACATTTTCTTTTGCAAAATCGGTAAAGCCAGCCACCGGTTTAATGCGGTTGGGTGAAAACAAATCTTTGTAAGGAGATTCTTTTTGGTTGATTAAATCGTTCAATACAATCGCTGACAACGTGCCATAAGTAATTCCGTTGCCACTGAAGCCGGTTGCCACATAAACGTTGCCATTGGGGCTGCCTACCATGTGCCCGATATAAGGCAAACCATCCACCGGCTCGTAGTATTGCGACGACCATTTGTATGCTATGTTTTTTACTTTAAAATGCTCTTTCACATAAGCTTCTAACCGAAGGAAAGGAGCTTCCGTATTTTCTTCATGCGCTGTTTTATGGTCTTCACCACCGGCAATCAAATAGTTCTTTCCATCAACGTTTTGTGTGCGGTAATAACGATATGGATCATACATATCATAAACGAAATCATCCGGATAATTATTATCTTCCAACTCAACAGCAATCGCATAACTGCGGTACGGCGCGCAACGCAAATGCAACAGGTTTACACCCGGCGATACATGCGTTGCCAGCACTAACGCTTTGCCTTCCACTTCGCCCAATGTGGTTTCTATTTTCACCGTTTCTTTATCGTGCCAATCTTGAACACGACAATTCAATACAACCACACCACCGGCTGCTTCAAATTCTTTTGCTAAAGCCAGTATATATTGGGTAGAATGAAACTGCGCCTGGCCTTCCACCTGCATTGCTTTTGTAAAGGGTATTGGCACGGGAATGCGGCTGCTTTCGCTCACCTCAACGCCTGCTTCCTGTGTGGCTTTCATGATTTCATCAAGCTCTTTATCCTGCTCTTTATTTTGCGAAAACAAAAAACCTTTTTTCTCAGCATAACCACAATCAATGTTATAGCTTCTTACATTTTCTTTTATCAATTGGCAAGCTTCTTTTGTGGCATTAGCTACCCCTTTTGCGCCATCTTTACCAAAATCTTTTTCTATTTGTGAATAGCTGGTATCTATGAGTGTATTGATGTGTGCCGTGGTGCCGCTTGTAGTGCCAAACCCAATTGTTTTTGCTTCTACCAATAAACATTTTTTGCCACTTTTTTGAAGCAGCAATGCAGTGGTTAAACCGGTAATACCGCCGCCTGCAATCACTACATCAAATAGTGTTTGCGGCAATGCGGTTTGTTCAGAAACGTAATCGGGAACATCTTGCCAAAGGCTCGTGGTAGCGCCATCTCTTTGCATAGGTTTGTTTTTATTGCAATTCTTCATTACAAAAAAAGAACCGTTGTTGCGCCGGATGTAAAATTTGTTTTAGATGGAATGAGGTCATCGTTAATCTTATTGAAGCTATCGTACCATTCATCAAAGGGTATGCGCTGCTGTTGCGATGCTTAGTTGGGTATTGGGTATTGATAAAATAGCTTCTCCACAGGCTTCCAAGGTAGCACCGGTAGTTACAATATCATCAACCAGCAAAACATGCTTTCCTTCGATTGCTTCTTTTTGTTTTACACCAAAAACAGCCTGCATATTTTGCCAGCGGTCTGCCCGGTTTTTACCCGTTTGTGTTTCTGTGTTCATCCTGCGAAAAACGATGTTTTCATTCACCGGTTTTTCAATAACAGAAGCAATGCCTTTTGCTAAAAGTGTTGCCTGGTTATAGCCACGCTGTTGCAATCGTTTGCTGTTTAAGGGCAAGGGTACAATCATATCAATATCTTCAAAACGATTACTTTGTTGTATCGCTATTCCAATTTGCTTTCCAACAAACAAACCAGCTTCTTTATTTCCTTTGTATTTGATTTCGTGCAGCAAATTTTGCAGTAACGATTTTTTTGTAAAATAAAAAGCACTGCCTGCACTTTGAACAATGATGCGACCGGCAAATAAACGCTCTACCGGATTGTTGGCATACAAAAAATAATCGGTTTGCGGTAAAGCCGCAAAGCATTGTGCACACAGCGTTTGCGTTGTTTCAATTACATCACTGCCGCAACCAACACACACATGCGGATAGAACAAATGAATGGCATCGCTTGCGTATTGTTTGATGTGATGAAGGACGTTCATGCAGTTTGTTTTTGCACAAAAAATGATTCGTGTTCTTTTGGTTTTGCGGTTATAAAAACTAAAACAAATACTGATACACTTCTTCTACTTTTCCAAGAGATACCACTTCAATATCAAAGCTTTTATTACTTACACTTTTTTTGTTGTATTTGGAAACAACAATTTTTTCAAAGCCTAATTTTTCGGCTTCGGCAATGCGTTGCTCAATGCGGTTTACCGCCCTTATTTCACCATTCAGCCCTACTTCGCCGGCAAAGCAAATGTGTTGCGAAAGGGCACATCTTCATACGATGAAAGCAAGGCGCAAATCACCGCCAAATCTATCGAAGGGTCTTCTACTTTTAATCCTCCCGCAATATTTACAAACACATCCTTCACTCCAAAATGAAAGCCGCCGCTCTTTTCCAGAACAGCCAATAACAACTGCAAACGCCTCAAATCAAAGCCACTTACTGTGCGTTGCGGCGTGCCATATACACTTTGTGTTACCAGGGCCTGCACTTCAATCAGCAACGGGTCGCAAGCCTTCCATGGTTGCAGCAATCGCGCTGCCGCTTAACTGATCTTCTTTTTGCGTAATTAATATTTCGGATGGATTGATAACGCCGCGCATTCCTTCGCCCGTCATTTCGTAAATGCCCAATTCTGCCGTGCTTCCAAACCTGTTTTTTAGCGTTCGCAAAATGCGGTATGTGTAATGCCGGTCGCCTTCAAACTGAAGCACCGTATCAACCATGTGCTCTAATATTTTCGGACCTGCAATGCTGCCTTCTTTGGTAATGTGGCCAATTAAAAAAACAGGCGTATTGGTTTCTTTGGCAAAGCGTTGAAACTCGGCGGCGCATTCACGTATTTGCGATACGCTTCCCGGCGATGATTCAATTAAATTGGTTTGCAAAGTTTGTATCGAATCTATAATTACAAATTGTGGTTTCAGTTTTTTAATTTCCTGAAAAATGGTTTGCGTAACAGTTTCAGTTAGCAGATAAAACTTGTCGTTTTTTATTTTCAACCTATCGGCGCGCATTTTAATTTGCTGCTCACTTTCTTCACCGCTTACATACAGCGTGGTAATGTCGTTCATCTGCAAAGCATTCTGCAAAAACAAAGTGCTTTTTCCAATGCCAGGCTCGCCCGCAACCAACACAATACTTCCGCGCACAATGCCGCCGCCCAGCACACGATTCAATTCGCCATCGGTTGACAGCAACCGCTTTTCTTCGGTTGCGCTTATCTCTGATAAAGAAACCGCTTTGGTAAAGCTTGTTTCGTTGTTGTAATCTTTCCAGCCATTATCGCTTTTGGCAGGCTTGGCAATCATCTCTTCTACAAATGTGTTCCATTGGTTACACACCGGACATTTGCCTACCCATTTCATACTTTCATATCCGCAGTTGCTGCAAAAAAATGCAGTCTTAACTTTACTCATGTTATAAAGATAAGGTTTGAAAAAAGATGATCTTGTTATAAGTTAGAGTTGTGACGAGCTGCAAGCTGAAGCTGATAGCTACAAGTATGCAAGATATAAAAACAGGGACTCGACGTTGCTGGCTTGTGGCTTGTAGCTATCAGCTTGTCGCTAAAAAAAGAAGCCGGCTCAAAAACCGGCTACTTACTTACTAACCCATTAAATTCTGCCACTAAATTAACAAAACGAGGATAATTGCAAAATTATTTTTTCTTTTTCTGTTCTAACTGGTTCATTTTCAAAAGGTATAAATCTAAAATATAGGTAAAAACAAAAATCCGTCATTTTTTTACCTGCACTCTTAACTTGATTGTAGCAATACGATTAATAGATACTGTATTTGTTATTATGAAGATTGGGTAGTGGTACAGTTTGAAATATTTCAATTAAAACCTGACAGGTTATACGTTTACGATAATCGCTAAGAATAAGTAAACCTGACAGGTTATCGCCACTTTTTCAAACTGTGCTACTACTGAAGATTGTTGTAGTGACGTTCCTTTTGGTTTTGCTCTATTTTTGCCCGCATGTCTTCTTTTTTTCAACTTCTTCAAACCGATACCCATACCGAAGCTCGTGCAGGCACCATCAATACATCGCATGGCGAAATACAAACACCCATCTTTATGCCGGTGGGCACGGTAGGAAGTGTAAAAGCTGTTACACAGCAACAACTGAATGAAGATGTAAAAGCGCAAATTATTTTGGGTAATACCTATCATTTGTATTTGCGTCCCGGCACTGAGATTTTAGAGAAAGCCGGTGGCCTGCACCGCTTTATGAACTGGCAAAAACCAATCTTAACCGACAGCGGTGGTTATCAAGTATTTTCATTAGCAGCGAATAGAAAATTAACGGAAGAAGGCGCCCTTTTTCAATCGCATATTGATGGCAGCCGGCACCTTTTTTCGCCCGAAAAAGTGATGGACATTGAGCGCAGCATTGGTGCTGATATCATCATGGCGTTTGATGAATGTCCGCCTTATCCCAGCGAATACAGCTATGTAAAAAAGAGCATGGAATTGACGCATCGCTGGCTCGACAGATGTTTTCATCGTTTGGCTGAAACACCCGACAGGTATGGATTTCAGCAATATTTATTTCCCATTGTGCAAGGTGGAGTTTATAAAGATTTACGTATCGAATCCTGTCGGTACATTGCTTCTAAAGAGGCCGAAGGCAATGCCATTGGTGGCTTATCGGTTGGCGAACCGGAAGAGATGATGTACGAATTTACCAACATTTGCACCGAGCATCTTCCTCAACAAAAACCACGTTATTTAATGGGCGTTGGAACGCCGTGGAATATTTTAGAATGCATTTCTTTAGGCATTGATATGTTTGATTGCGTAATGCCCACGCGCAATGGCAGAAACGGTATGTTGTTCACCACGGACGGCGTAATTAATATCAAAAACAAAAAATGGGCAACCGACTTCAGCGCGATAGATGAAAACCTGCCTTGCAACATCAGTCAATATTATACGAAAGCTTACCTGCGCCACCTGTTTGCGGCTGGCGAATACCTGGCGTTGGAAATTGCAAGCATTCACAATCTCTCATTTTATTTATGGCTTGTTGGCGAAGCGCGCAAACACATATTAGACGGTAGCTTTCAGCAGTTGGAAGAGAGAAATGATTGAGAAAGTAAAACAGCGTTTGTAAGTAATAATCATCCGTCGCTGCGAGGCACGAAGCAGTCTGTTGCTAACATAATGAAGTTGATTGTGAGTCGTGAATGAATAAAACTGATAATTCGCTGTTTACAAATGTTATCTGCTGTATAACATAGATTGCTTCGTGCCTCGCAATGAGCATTATCCACCTTTCACAATAGCAAAACAGCTTTTCATTTATTTTTGAACCGAATGAAAATACTCGACTGGTACATCATCAAAAACTTTCTGGTAACGTTTTTCTTTGCCATCTTTTTGTTTACCATCATTGCTGTGGTGGTTGACATCAGCGAGAAGGCTGATAACTTCGTGCAATCGGGTTTAAGTGCCTGGCAGATTTTCATGCAATATTATATTGCATTTATTCCGCACATTGTTGCTTTGCTGTTTCCTCTTTTTGTTTTTATAGCAGTCATTTTTTTTACTTCCAAGCTTGCCGGGCGCAGTGAGTTTATAGCCATCCTTGCGAGTGGTGTTACGTACCGGCGATTGCTGGTTCCTTACCTGATTGGCGGCATTTTGCTGGGAGGTTTGCTTTGGGTTTCCAATGCTTACATTATTCCCAAAGCCGAAGGAACGAGGCTTACGTTTGAAGCCAATTATGTCAACAGTCATCCTTCTTCGGGCAACGATTTTATGCCTTCTTATCAGCACAGCGTTTATTTCCGGGTTGATTCGTTTACTTATGCTGGTATTATTGGTTATGATACAAGCCGCAAGCGCGGAGGTCCATTTTTTATGGACAAAATAAAAAACGATCAGCTTGTTTATAACCTGCGTGCCGGAAACATTTATTGGGATACCGCAGCCCGCAAATGGCAATTGCAAACGGTATTTGAGCGAACCATTGATAGCCTGAAAGAACATACAGTTTCGACCAATGAAAAGTTTATGAACTTCAACTTTAAACCGTATGATTTACAAAATGATGAAAAGGCCAAAGATATTCTTACCTCTCCTCAATTGCAGAAATACATTACACAACAAGAACAGCGCGGCGCAGAAGGCATCAATGATTTAAAGATTGAGAATTACCGCCGCATTGCTACGCCCTTTTCTGTTATTTTATTAACGTTGATGGGCGCAATGGTGGCCGGCCGAAAAGTTCGGGGCGGAAGCGGTGTGCATCTTGCGTTTGGCTTTGTTACGGCTGCAGTTTTCATCATTATGGATCGGTTCTCTACTATCTTTTCAACCAAAGGAAATCTGCCTGCCAGCATTGCAGCCTGGATACCCAATATGGTGTTTGTTTTTGTTGCTTTTTATATCTATCGCAAAGCACCGAAATAACAGAACACGGATGGCACGGACTTCGTGCACAGATTTGCAAGATTTCTGAACCGGGATGAATTAGATGCTTGGGATTGGTGGGATAAGGATTGAAGAGAGAAGTTTGGTTTTGCCTTACTATTCAATCTTACTTATTCGACATTCAATCCCGAACATCCATGCAGGAACTCCATGTCATCCGTGTTCCATTCATCCCGGTTCAGACATCTGAATAACTATGTTGATTACGCGGTGAAAAACTTTTTATTTGCTATTCTTTCGAAAGTTTGTTTTTGCCATAATTGTTTCATTTTGAATAAATAACAGCAAAACTAAATTATGTAACTGCTGTGTATAAGAACATCGAAAGCGTGTAAGCCTTAGTGCTAACTTGCATCTTGAATATGAGTGAATTTATTGTATCAGCACGCAAGTATCGCCCGCAAACGTTCAGCACGGTTGTAGGTCAGCAGCACATCACCACCACGCTTAAAAATGCCATCAAAAATCATCAGTTGGCGCACGCGTTTTTGTTTTGTGGTCCGCGTGGTGTTGGCAAAACTACCTGCGCTCGTATTCTTGCCAAAACCATCAACTGCGAAAACTTACAGCCCGATGGCGAAGCGTGTAATCAATGCCATTCCTGCGTAAGTTTTAATGAAGGCACTTCGCTCAATATTCACGAATTAGATGCTGCCAGTAATAATTCGGTGGATGATATTCGTGCGCTGGTTGAACAGGTGCGTTTTGCACCACAAGCCGGCAAATACAAAGTGTATATTGTAGATGAAGTGCACATGCTTTCGGCAAGCGCATTCAATGCGTTTTTAAAAACATTGGAAGAGCCGCCGCCGTATGCCATTTTTATTTTGGCAACTACAGAAAAGCATAAGATACTTCCTACCATTTTATCGCGTTGCCAGATATTCGATTTCAAACGCATTACCATCCATGATACGGTTGAACATTTAGAAGAAATTGCGGTAAAAGAAAACATCACTGCACAGAAAGCTGCATTGCAACTGATTGCTCAAAAAAGCGAAGGTTGTATGCGCGATGCGTTGTCAATCTTAGATAAAATTGTTTCATTTACCAACTCGCAGGTAACGTATCAAAACACGCTCGAGCATCTTAATATTTTAGATGAAGATTATTATTTTAAGCTGTTGCAAAGCCTGTTGCAGCAAGACCTTGCATCGGCAATGCTGTTGTACGATGAGATCAACCGCAAAGGCTTTGAAGGCGATTCGGTGCTCAATGGTTTTGCCCAGTTTTTACGAAATGTATTGGTGTGTAAAGATGCCAAAGCAGCTTCGTTATTAGACGTTGTGGAAGGGGCGCAGCAACGCTATGTAGATGCAGCAAAAAGAATCAGCACTTCGTTTTTGGTAAGTGCGTTGAACATTTTGAATGAAGCCGAAATCAACTACAAAATGGCGCGCAACAAACGCCTGCATGTGGAGATGGCAATCATCAAACTTAACTTTTTACAGCAGGCTTTGGAGCTAACGGTTGAGAACAACGAAGTGGTGCAAAAGAAAAGGGTAGATGCGCCGGTGGCTTATCGCGCAAAAACAATTGCGCCCTTGCAGCCCAGCTACAAATGGAAATGGGAAAGCCATTCCTTCTTTACCTAAAAAAAATAACGAGCCCCCACTAACCAACGGTTACAAAAAAGAAGAGCCGGCATTGGTTGAAAACAAAATTGTATTGCCCCAAACCGAATCAAAATTATTCATTCAGCAACCTTCCGGTAAGCAACCCATAAAAGAAGACAAACCTTTTTATCCTCCTGTTGAAACAGAAGTGGTAGTAGTTAATGAACCCGCTGCGGCAACTTTGCTTCAATCCAAAACAAAAAGGAGTTTATTATCAGCACTGCGCGATAAATATGGCGACCAATACAACATTGAAGAAATTGATGAAGCCGAACCGTTGGAAATGGAAAAGCTGCGCGAATGCTGGTTTGGTTTTGCCGCAAAATTGGAAGAACAGCAAAAGCACAGTGCTGCCAACACATTTAAAATGGCAAGGCTTACCATTGAAAACGAAACGCGTGTGCTGATTACCGTGAGCGCGTTGGTGCAGCAAAAGTTTGTTGAGCAGGAAAAAACCTTGCTGGCAGATTGCATTCAAAAAACATTTCACAACCATGCCATTCAGTTGCAAATTGTTGTGGAAGACGATGTGAACGAAGAAGTATCGCCCTTTTTAATCATGAACAGCCGCGAACGCTTTAACTACATCGCTTCGCAATATCCGCTGGTAAAAGAACTGAAAGACCGGCTGCGTTTGGAAATTGATTCCATTTGATTTTTAATTAACTACAAAGACACAAAGTTTTATCAGGGAGTTTCTATGTGAAACTTATGTTTCTAATGTGTCTATGTGTTTCGTCTTTCGAAAACTTGGTATTCTTTTTAGACAATAAAAAACTCACGTTCTAAACAGATTTACCATGTGGCTCATCTTTGCGATTTTGGCAGCAGTTACGGCAGCGTTGGCCGTTATTTTTTCAAAAGCAGGGTTAAAAAATATTGAGCCGAATGTCGGTTTTGCGCTGCAAGCCATTTTGATACTTTTGATTTCGTGGAGTGCGGTATTCTTTCAAAAAGCATCAGCCAATTTTGGTAAAATTGACAAGCGCACCTGGATATTTATTGCCTGTGCAGGAGTTGCCACCTGCTTGTCTTCCCTGTTTCAATTTAAGGCTTTAAAAGATGGCCCGGCCGGTGCTGTAACATCAATTGAACGAAGCTCATTGGTGCTTACTGTAATTCTTGCTTTCTTCTTTTTAAAAGAAAAAATTACCTGGCAACTGGCGGTTGGCGCATTGTTGATTATTGGCGGAGCCGTGCTGATTGGTGTTGCGCAAGGCAATTCAAAATAACGATTGCGGTTCTTCTCTTTTACTTTTGTAAGTAATGAATTATACACTTAAAAAATCGTTGGGGCAACATTTTTTGCATGATGAAAACATCTGTAAAAAAATAGTGGATGCTTTGCAGGGAGAATCGTTTCAGCAATTGCTGGAAGTAGGGCCTGGCGCTGGCGCCATCACAAAATACCTGCTTCAAATTCCGCACATCCATTTTAAAGCGATTGAAATTGATGCTGAAAAAATAGCCTTTTTACAAAACACATATCCTGCCATTGAAGATAAAATTATCCATGCTGATTTCTTACAAACTTATGCTCCGTTTGAAGGCGAATTTGTAGTGATTGGAAACTTTCCTTACAATATTTCATCGCAGATTTTATTTAAGATTTTAGAATGGAAAAACAGCGTTCCTGTTATTATTGGAATGTTTCAAAAAGAAGTGGCGCAGCGCATTGCAGCCCAGCCGGGAAACAAAGTGTATGGTATTCTTTCAGTGTCTGATACAAGCCTTTTATTCTGTAGAATATTTGTTTGATGTGCCACCCAATTCGTTCACGCCACCACCGAAAGTAATGAGTGGCGTCATTCGTTTAAAAAGAAAAGAATGAAACCTTATCTGTAAAAAGCGAAAAGGCTTTTACAGCGTTGGTAAAAACAGCTTTTAACCAGCGAAGAAAAATGCTTCGCAATGCAACCCGAAGCTTGTTTGATGAAGCTGTTTTAGAAGATGATATTTTTAACAAGCGTGCTGAACAGCTTTCCCTTTCTGACTTTGCGCGGCTTTCGTTTTTGATGAAATAATTTACTTGTATAGTCTGCTATTTCACTATCAATAAAAGATAAAAAATGCAAATTTATTTCCCCATAGCTTGAATACATTTGAAACTTTTAAATACCTTCTTTCACATGAAACTATTGCTGTCATTTTTTGCGGCTTGCCTTTGTTGTTCGTTTGTTTTTGCACAAAAAAATAAAGCCTTCGATGTAGCATCGCCCAATGGCAATGTAAAGTTGCATGTTGCCATTGCCAATACAATTGAATGGAGTGTTCGTTTGAAAGATGAGGTGGTTATTGAACCTTCTTCTATTTCATTGCAACTTCAAAACGAAACACTGGGTAATGGCGCTGTGGTTATTTCATCCAAAACAGAAAGTGTAAACGAAAATATTGCTGCCATCAATTATATTAAAGCAACGATTCCTGATCAGTATAATCAAATCACGTTACGCTGCAAAGGCGATTATGGTTTGGTGTTCAGAGTGTACGATGATGCGGTGGCGTATCGCTTTTTCACGCAAAAGAAAAACGGAATTATCGTAAAAGGGGAAGAAGCGAATTTCAACTTCACGAATGATGATTCGGCTTTCATTCCGATTCAGTGGGATTACCGTGATGGAAAAATTTTTAATTCCTCTTTTGAAGCCTTATATCATCATATACCATTGTCTCAATTTCCAAAAGATTCATTGGCGTTTCTTCCTCTTTTGGTTGATATTGGCGAAGGCAGAAAAGCCCAAATTTTAGAAGCCGATCTGGAAGATTATCCAGGTATGTATCTAAATTTGAACGAAACCAAAAAAGGCTTGCAAGCTGTGTTTGCGCCGTATCCAACCAAGGCACATGTTGTTGGCAGAAATTGAATCCCTAACTGAACGTGCCGCATTACATTGACAGCACAAACGGCACACGAAGCTTTCCGTGGCGCGTGATTGCCATTAGCGAGCAGGATAAAGATTTATTGAATAATGATATTGTTCAAAAGTTAGCGTCTGCGCCAAGATTGCCCGATTATTCGTGGGTAAAGCCCGGACAGGTTGCCTGGGATTGGTGGAACAACTGGAACGTTACCGGCGTTGATTTTAAAGCCGGCATCAACACAGAAACTTATAAGTATTATATTGATTTTGCAGCCGCTAATAAATTGCCTTATATTGTTATGGATGAAGGATGGTCAGGTACTTTAGATTTACTCAAAACCAATCCTGCTGTGGATTTAGCAGCAATCATTGATTATGGAAAACAAAAAGGTGTAGGCGTAATTCTTTGGGCAACCTGGTATGCTGTTTCGCATCAAACAGATAGTGCTTTCGCACTGTATTCAAAAATGGGCGTGAAAGGATTTAAGATTGATTTTTTTGATCGCGATGATCAGAAAGTAGTGGCATCCGCTTACGAGATTGCGAAGAAGGCTGCGCAATATCATTTGATGGTAGATTATCATGGCATTTCTAAACCCACAGGTTTGCAACGCACCTATCCGAATGTGATGGGCTACGAAGGTGTAAAAGGTTTGGAAAATTTTAAATGGGCCAATGAAGATCAGCCGCGTTATGTTGTTACCATTCCGTTTATCCGTATGATGGCCGGACCGATGGATTACACACCCGGCGCGATGCGAAATGCTACAGAAGCTGATTTCAGGCCGATCAATGACAACCCGATGGCCAAAGGAACACGCTGCCAGCAGCTGGCTGAGTATGTTGTTTTTTATGCGCCTTTGCAAATGTTATCCGACAATCCAACAATTTATACAAGAGAAAAAGTATGCCTCGATTTTATTACTTCGGTTCCTACTACATGGGATGAAACAGTGCCCTTGGATAGCAAGGTAGGAGAGTATGTAGCAGTAGCGAGAAGAAAAGGAGCTAACTGGTTTGTTGGCGCGATGAGTAATTGGACTTCAAGAGATATAACACTTGATTTTTCATTTCTGAAAGAGGGCACTTATGAAGCTACCATTTTTGAAGATGGTGTGAATGCAGACAGGAATGCTACCGATTATAAGAAGATAACTAAACAGTTGAAAAGTGGCGACAAACTTACCATTCATTTGGCGCCCGGCGGCGGCTGGGCAGCGAGAATTGATCCGGTGAAATAAAAAGAAGCAAAAGTAAAAATGGAAGTGTAAGCGATGACCAAAAGATAAAGCTTGCCACGTGTCATCGTTGTTATCATTTTATTGAATACAATTCATTCACAATAACACAAACTTGTATTGCCATGAAGCCAATCATTGTATCGTTTGTTTTTGCCTGTTTTTCACTCCTCTCTTTTTCACAAGGATTGCCTGTGAATAAAAACGCTTCGCCTGAAGCAAAAAAGTTATTGAATTATTTTTATAGCATCAGCGGCAAACAAATAGTGAGCGGTCAGCATGGTGATGAACGCTGGTTGGATACAGTAAAATCTATGACCGGAAAGTATCCGGCTATTTGGGGATCCGATTTTATATGGCATGGTGCAAAAGATGCCGGTCAGGATGTAGTGAATGAAGCGATGCAGAAATACAAAGAAGGATACATCATCACTTTAATGTGGCACCAGGGCAGGCCAATTGACAATCCGCCGTTTGGATGGAAAGAAAGTGTGCAGGCAAAACTAACCGATGCGCAATGGAAAGAATTGACTACACCGGGCACTCCTTTATACCAACGCTGGCTGGCACAAATTGATGTAGTGGCTGGCTATTTAAAGCAGTTGGACAGTGCACACATTCCTATTCTCTGGCGCCCATATCATGAAATGAACGGAGCTTGGTTTTGGTGGGGAAATAAGCCCGGCAAAGATGGCATACAAAAGCTATGGAAGATGATGTATGACCGTTATACCAACTATTTTCATTTAAACAATCTCATCTGGGTGTGGGGCGCCAATGGTCCGAGAGACATTCCGGGCGATGAAGCATATCCATACAAAGATTTTTACCCTGGCAATGAATATGCAGATATGTTGGGCGCTGATGTATACCATTTAGATTATGAGCAAAAAGACTATAACGACCTTTTGAATCTTGCCAAAGAAAAACCGATAGCCTTAACAGAGGTTGGCGAATTGCCATCGGTTGATGTGTTAAACGCACAACCCAAATGGTGCTACTTTTTGGTTTGGAGCGATTGGGTTATCAGTCATAACACGAAGCAGCAGGTGAAGGATGTTTACAGCTTACCGCAAGTAGTAACACATGATAACATAAAGCTGCCACAATAAAACGGGACGCATTACGCAGTGGCTTCCTTTGATAACTGTAAGTTTGTTTTTGTTCTCTTTTTTAGCTCTTTCATTATCCCGATCAACGAACGATGATTTAAGGGAAACTCAAGCACAACATGCAAAAAGCTCAGGAAGAATAAGGATTGCAAACCAGTTTTATAATTCCATACATACAATGAAATAAAACAAACAAATAAGATGACGACAACAGTGATTCTAAAACGGGATACGCGGTGCCATTGAATGACTGATGTTTTAGAAAACCAGTTGAGGTAATGATAGGTATAAGCAAAAGCAATGATACGGGTAAGCTGTATGCTATTCTGATTGCTGAATACGGTTTGATTAGTCAGATGAAGATCGCGAAGCAAATTCTTATTCAATTTAGAAAAATAACTGTAACCATTGACAGCCCAGTTGCTTGCCGGATTGTTATAATTGCGAAACAGTAACAGGCAAAGCACCGGACATATCACAAAAACAGCAAAAGAGAAATAGCCACTGCGACTGTTACTTTTAAGAGCACCATATAAAATAAAAGCACCGGTAAAAATATAAACATGAATCAATGTAGGAAGATACAAGCCGAAAATAAGGGCGAGAAAGTTGTAACTGCTAATGAGCAAAACGCCGGCAAGTAAAAGAGCAGTTAACCATATTCTTGCACTGCGCCTGGCTGTTGAAATAAACACAAGGGCAAGTCCGAATATAAAAAAGATAATAGCACCACTGTATCGTTTGGCATAAGTGAACACAAGGCTATGAGCCGGAGCAAAACGGGTTAACAAAATATAAATGACAGCAACAACACCTAATAGAATGAAATCGGTTTTTAACGGCGTAAAATATTTCCTGTCATGCAGCCATGATATCTCTGTAAGGTAATGCGCCGGACCTAAAAAAGCATACGAAAACAAAAAGAGTTCAAAAGGCAGATAGATGGCAGCACCGGCCGAGAATAACATGAAAAAAATATTCAGATAATTGATATGGTCTGCTTTCATCATTTTGGTAAAAATAACACCGCAATTAAAACTTATAAAAGAAACAGCGATTATGAACAGGATTTTTAGCGTAAGTCTTCTTTTCCTTTCCTTACAAACCTTCTCACAAAGCGGGAAACCTGCGCAGGGCATGCACCTCAACAACCAGGAGTATTTGGAATATGAAGGCGTGAATGTAATGCTGGCGCACGATTTTTATCCCGAAGGACATCAGGGCGGTGTAGGTGTCATACAAAACGGAATGCGTGTTGCCACCAACGGCGACATTCGTTTAAATCCAACACCAGGCCAGTGGCAGCCGATACCAAAAGTTGGCAAACGAGTGATTGATAAAGCCACCGGCGCTGTTAGTGTTCACATGGAATATCCGAATGAAGAAATCAATCGCAAAGGGTTCAATCCTGTTATTTATCCTGACTTGAAATTTAGTTACACCATTCGTGTAGTGCCTGCCGGTAAAAGCTTTAAAATCATTGTTGATTTAGATAGTTCGTTGCCCGACAACTGGATTGGAAAAGTGGGCTTCAACTTTGAGTTGTTGCCTTCTGTGTTGTTTGGAAAAGCTTATTATATGGACAAACAATTTGGTATTTTTCCGCAACAGGCAAATGAGCAAAACTACATAGATGAAGGAGGCGAAACACAAGTAACGCCAATGGCAAGCGGTAAGAAATTAACTATTGCACCCGAAAGCGATAAGCAACGAATGACAATTGAAAACCTGAAGGGGAACGGGCTTCAATTAATGGATGGCAGAGGCAAGTTTAATAATGGCTGGTTTGTGATTCGTTCTCTTGTTCCAAAAGGAGCAACAAAAAATGCGATTGAATGGTTGGTAACGCCACATGCTATCGAAGGATGGCAATCATCACCTGTGGTGCAGGTATCGCAGGTTGGCTATCATCCGGCACAACAAAAAATTGCTGTGATAGAATTGGATGCAAAAGATACCAAACGTTCACCCGCTACTTTGCTTCGCGTGAGTGAAAACGGAGGCTTTGAAACAGTATTGCAATCATCGCCAAAAGAGTGGGGCGACTTTCTTCGGTATCATTATTTGCAGTTTGATTTTTCAAGCATTACCAAGCCGGGAATGTACGTGGTAAAATATGGCAATGATACCACAGTTCCATTTCAAATTAGCGACAGCGTTTATGCCAGAGACGTGTGGCAGCCAACGTTAGAATATTTTCTGCCGGTACAAATGTGCCACATGCGGGTAAACGATAAGTATCGCGTTTGGCACGGATGGTGTCACATGGACGATGCGCGCATGGCGCCCATTGATTCCAATCATTTTGATGGATACATACAAGGTCATTCTACATTAACATCTTACAAGTCTGGCGAAACGGTTCCCGGCTTAAATAGGGGCGCATGGCATGATGCCGGCGACTTTGATTTGCGCGTTGAATCGCAATCGGAAACAGTATATGGATTGACTTTGGCTTATGAAGCATTCAACATCAAGTATGATAACACAAGCATCAACCAGCAAACTCATGTGGTAGAAATACAACAGCCTGATGGCAAGCCCGATGTGCTGCAACAAATTGAGCATGGCTTGCTTTCTATTGTTGGTGGATATCAAAGTATGGGAAGGTTTTACCGCGGCATTATTGAGCCTACGATGCAGCAATACACTGTACTTGGCGACCCTGCTAACATTACCGATAATCAATTTTATAATGATGTAAAAACAAACGGTACGCCACCCGCTGTTGGCTTGCCCAACTCGCCCGACGACAGATGGGTGTTTACAGAAGAGAATCCCGGCAGATCGCTGGAAGTAGCAGCGGCATTGGCCGCTGCCAATCGTGTAATGAAAGGCTATAACGATACAATGGCTGCTGCGTGTTTGCGCATTGCAAAAGAAGTATGGAATAATGCAAAAGAAACGGCTCCGTTACAACGCGTTCAACTGGCTTCTGAGCTGTATCTTACTACAAAAGAAGCCCAATATGCGGACTTCTTAATCAGTAACAAAGACGCAATTGCAAAACATATCGACAATACAGGCTGGGTGCTGGGAAGGGCATTACCCATGATAAACAATGCTGACTTTACAAATACCATTACTTCTGCTGTGAAAGTTTTGTATGATACCATTCAGGCACAGGGAAAACAAACGCCTTATGGTATGCCTTACAAGCCCAATATCTGGGGCGCAGGATGGGACATTCAGCACTTTGGTTACAAGCAATATTTTCTGCACACAGGCTTTCCCAACATCGTGTCAGACAAGTATATGCTTGACGCGCTTAATTTTATTTTGGGTTGCCATCCCGGCACGCAACACAGCCTCTTTTGCATCTGGTGTTGGCGCACATTCTATGATTCCGGGGTATGGTTTTAATCGGGCTGATTGGTCGTATATTCCGGGCGGTGTTTCATCCGGCACTGCATTGATACGCCCTGATTTTCCGGAGTTATTGGCGTTTCCTTTTTTGTGGCAGCAGGGCGAGTATGTATTGGGTGGCGGTACTACCGATTATTTGTTTTTGGTGTTGGCGGCTAATGATCTTCTAAATAAAAAATAAGGAAGCAAAAATGTTGGCAATGCAAAACAAAATAGGCAACACTTTCATCCATCCTACTACAATTCATTCTTTACAGAATTGATGTAAAAACAATAGGCATGAAGACATTTCTTTTTACTGTAACATCATTCATTACAACGTTTGGTTTTGCACAAATAATCACCAACCGTGACAGCATTTTGCAACAAATGAAATGGTCTGCAAAACAAGGTTTGATAGACAAGTATTATCCGCGAAACATTGATACGTTGTATGGTGGTTATCTCAGCACATTTACTTACGATTTTCAGCCACAGGGCGAGCAGGATAAAATGATTGTTACGCAGGCACGTCATACCTGGTCAACGGCAAAAGCTGCGATGTATTATGGCGATACATCTTACATCTCAATGTCGCGTCATGGCTTTTATTTTTTGCGCGATAAAATGTGGGATAAAGATTCGGGTGGCTTTTATAATCTCGTAACCAGGAGCGGCGAACCCAAGACAATGATTAAACAAGCGTATGGCAACGGCTTTGGCATTTATGCGTTGGCTGCATACTACGAATGTTCTGGTGATACGGATGCTTTGAACCTTGCGAAGAAAGCATTTTTATGGTTGGAAAAGCACAGCCACGATGCCAAATACAAAGGCTATTACCAGTACCTGCAACGCGATGGAACACCAATATTAAGAACGGCTGAAACGCCTTCTACATCTGATATTGGCTATAAAGACCAGAACAGTTCGATACATTTATTAGAAGCTTTACAGAGTTGTATAAAGTTTGGAAAGATCCGTTGGTAAAAGAAAGACTGCAAGAAATGTTATCGTTGATTCGCGACACCATTGTAACACCGAAAGGTTATTTACAATTGTATTTTACTCCTCAGTGGAAAGCTGTTTCGTATCGCGATTCTTCTGATAAAATCATTGCCAAAAATCACTATATTGATCATGTTTCATTTGGTCATGATGTTGAGACGGCTTATCTTCTGCAGGAAGCAACCGAAACCTTAGGAAACAAGCATGATACAAAGACATTAGCCATTGGTAAAAAGATGGTTGATCATGCTTTGCGGAATGGTTGGGATGATACGTTGGGTGGCTTTTATGATGAAGGATATTACTTTAAAAGCAAACCAGGGATGACCATTACGCTGCCAACAAAAAATTGGTGGGCGCAGGCAGAAGGCTTGAATACTTTACTCATGTTTTCGGAGATGTATCCGAATGATACTATGCAGTATTATAATCGCTTTACAAAGCTTTGGAATTATGTTCAAACTTATTTAATTGACCATGAGCATGGCGATTGGTATGAAGAAGGTTTGGATAAATCACCGGAGTACAAAACAAGATTGAAAGCGCAGATATGGAAAGGATGCTATCATAACTTTCGTGCACTGACGAATTGCATCAACCGGCTTGAAGGAAAGGAGTAAAATGAATGTATAAAAATCGGCAAAACCAAACATCTTCTTCAGTACGAAACGATGAAATTGTAAGTAGCTTCTTCTATTCAAAAAGTAACTTCATTCTTTCACTCTAAACACAGGATAACGCAAATAAGCGGGCTCCATATAAGGCGAATGGCGAAACACAAAATCGAGCTGCGCTTCCGCATCTTTTGCAAACGAAGCATCCCCTTTTTTCTTTTCATCCAAAGCTGCTTTTACTTCAGGGTGAGATTGTAAATAACTGGCTGCCGTTTCTTCAAACACATAATTTGAAAAGTCTTCTTTCTGGCCTAAAATGGCATCAAAAAAATTCCAGGTAAAATAACTGTCTTCGCCGGTTGGTTCTAAGGTTTCCATCAAAAACCGATTGGCTGGTCCGTTCATCGGAATGTAATAATCACCCGCGCGAAATCGGATGCTATCAGTGTGAGTTGATGTAACAACACGGCTATTCGGATGATGTCCTTCATAAGGTTTTGCCGCCGGTTTATAGTCTTCAATTTTATACCAATCAACAACAAGTGTTGTGTCTTTTGTAAGCCTTTTCATCATTACATTATTGGCTTTCAGCCGGTCAATTACTTTCCACCAACCTTGCGGTATTAAGTAAGCTTTTGGTTTGTCAACAAACACATCAGGCTTTGTATTCATTGTAAAAAGGAATGGTCTTGGTAAAAGGTTTGGTTTCATCATAAAATAAAACTTGCAGTCCGGAAACTTTGCTGGTTCTTTTGCCTGCTTCAAAGCCTTTAAAAATGATGTGCGAAGGTTGTGTGCTGTCAACCTTCCAATGCAAAGGAAACTGCGTTTGTGAAGTAACTTGTCTCTTCGCTTCTACGCGAAGTTGCGTAATCATTTTACTATTCACCGATGCAAATTCAATAAAGCTTTTCATCAGGGCAATATCAGCTTCCACCCTTTGTTTATAAGGCTTCAGCATGTGTGTTTCCGGCATAAAAGCAAACGTGTTCCAGAGCGTTGCAAAGCCACTGCTGTAGCGCGGACTATCCCAAAATTCTGTCCATCCAACATCGGGCGTATTGTCGCCAAAATGATTGACATAAGGCACCAAATCGTAACCTTTTTCTTTCATCAATTTGTAAATAGCTGGTTCCATTGTTTTGTTCAGATACGTTCCTAATTCGCCGCCTAATTTGTTGTGTTGTGATGAAAGTAATGTAATGATATGCTGATAATCGGCGCCATTACTTACGTGGTTGTCTATCTGGATATCTGGATCGAGAAGATGAAAAATATGGGCAAAACCAAAAGCATCTTTCGAATCGCATTTGATGAAGTCGCGGTTTAAATCGAGGTTTTGCGAATTGCCACGAAAACCAAATGCATCAGGCCCGTTTTGATCAACACGATAATTTTCGCTTCGGTTCAAACAACCGCCAATGTTATACACCGGAATGATAGCAAGAACTATATTATTTGGTAAGTTGTATTTTTCTTCTACAATATCTCTTACCAAAACCATACTTGCATCAATGCCATCCGGTTCGCCGGGATGAATGCCGTTGTTGATGAAGAGAATCGTTTTTTGTTTCTTTTTGATAGATGAAATAGTAAAGTCTTTATCGCCGCTTACCAAAATCAAATGCAGCGGAAAGCCTGCATCGGTGGTGTCCATTGCTTTCATGCTTACGATGGCTGATGCTGCATCTAAGCTTTTTCCACCAATTGATAATTTGAAAATACGTTGGTGTTTGTGTGCCGTTTGAAGTTTCGAAAAGTTGTGGTGATATGTTGAGAAGATGAAGAAAAAGCAACAAAAACAAAGAGTAAAAACAAACAGGTGCGCATGAAATGTTTTTGTAAAAATAAAGCAACGCCGTACTTTAAGTACGGCATTTTAAAAAGGATAGATGTTAGGTAGAATGCAGAACTTCGCGCAAACAAATTAAACATGAACTTGAATCATTACAGTTTTAAAACATTGCTTTTTATTGCAGGTTTGTTTTTGACCGTTTTTGTTCATGCCCAAACTGCGCCGTTTCAGGATGAAATCAATGCGTTTAAAAAAGAAGACAGCGCACACTTTCCACCCAAACATGCTATTCTTTTTATAGGTAGTTCGTCGTTTCGTTTTTGGAGCGATGTACAAAATTATTTTCCGGGTTATACCATCATCAATCGTGGCTTTGGTGGAAGTTCATTACCCGATGTCATTCGTTTCGCGCCCGATATTTTGTTTCCTTATCAGCCAAAACAAGTGGTGATTTATTGTGGCGACAACGATTTGGCAGGTGATACTACTTTAACCGCAAACGATGTTTTCAATCGTTTTACAACTTTGTATAAGATGATTCGCGACAGTCTTGGCGCAAACAGTAAATGTTGTGTATGTATCTATTAAGCCAAGCCCGAGCCGCGCGTTTTTGTTGCCTAAAATGGTAGCTACCAACCAGCTTATTAAAGAGTACTTATCAAAACAAAAAAATGCTGCTTTTGCTGATGTTTTTCATCCTATGTTAACTGCGGATGGCAAGCTTCGACCCGAATTATACAGAGACGACCAACTGCACATGAAGCCAGAAGGTTATGCCATCTGGAAAAAAGTGCTTCAGCCGTATTTGCTGAAATGAAGAGTTTATTTTTTCAGCAATTTAAAAGCATGGTTTGTCCATTCATTTTTAGTAAAGCCCGGTAAGCACCACAAGATTGCCAAAGGTTCAATAGCTCGTGCGGCTTCGGCGGTTCCCATGTCTTCTGCTTCCCAGCCAAAAGCATTTAAAATATTAACCACCGTTTGTTTTGCAGCTTCATCGTTACCGGCAATAAACATAGTGGGTTTGGTTTCGCCGAAATTTGGCTTGTACATCAAAGCGCTGCCAACACTGTTGAAAGCCTTTACCAGCTTAGCTTGGGGCACTTGTTGCTGAAGCGTTTCCATCAACGAATAATTAATGTTGGTAAAATATTTTATCACACCTTTTTCGGGTGCTTCTTTTTTGATGGGATTGGTAACATCAATCACAATTTTATTCTTCAAATTATCAATTCCTGATTCTTTCAGGGCTTCTTCTGCAACATCGCCGCCAACAGCAAGTACTATTATTTCACCAAACGATGCAACACTGTTAAAGATGCCTATTTTAATATTTGGATTGTTTTTGTTGAATTCTATAACTTCTGGTTTTGAAGTATTTCGTGTGCCTAACATTACTTCGTAGCCTTCATTTGTAAAAGCTTTGGCTAAGGTTTGCCCAACGCTTCCCGAACCGATAATACCTACTTTCATAGTTAATAAATTTAGGAATAAAAGTAAAAATTATTGCATTGCAATAAATCCTTAAAATCAAAGGAGTGTTTTTCTTTCCCTTTATATTTTGTATTTTTACTAATTCTTTTAGCTATGGCAAATCCCAATTTACAATCAGAAAAAGAAACACTTTCTCCGGCAGAGAAAGAGTTTGAAAATACCATTCGCCCTACGGAAATTGATGATTTTTCAGGTCAGCCATCCATTATTGAAAATCTTCGCATTTTCATCAAAGCGGCTAAGATGCGTGGCGATGCGCTTGACCATGTTTTGTTTCATGGCCCTCCGGGTTTGGGTAAAACTACTTTAAGTCGCATTGTAGCCAATGAGCTTGGCGTGAGCATCAAAGAAACATCAGGACCCGTAATTGAAAAGCCTGGCGACCTTGCTGGTTTGCTTACCAATTTAGAAAAGAATGATGTTTTGTTTATAGATGAAATTCATCGGCTGAGTACTGTGGTTGAAGAATATTTATATGCGGCGATGGAAGATTATCGCATAGACATTATGATTGACAGCGGCCCTAACGCACGCAGCATTCAATTAAATCTGCAACCTTTTACTTTGATTGGCGCTACTACGCGCAGCGGTTTGCTTACGGCGCCCTTGCTTTCACGCTTTGGCATTAAATCAAGATTGCAATATTATACGGCAGATGTACTGCAAAAAATAATCATTAGAAGTGCAGGTATTTTAAATACAAGTATTAAGCCTGACGCTGCTATGGAAATTGCCGGAAGAAGCCGTGGAACACCACGTATTGCCAATGGTTTGCTGCGCCGTGTTCGTGACTTTGCACAGGTGTTGAATGATGGCCAGATTGACATTGGTATTACCCAACATGCGCTTCGTGCGTTAAATGTGGATGAGTATGGCTTGGATGAAATGGACAACCGTATTTTAAGTACCATTATCGAAAAATTCAAAGGTGGTCCGGTAGGTATTACTACCATTGCCACTGCTGTTGGAGAAGAACCTGGCACATTGGAAGAAGTGTATGAACCTTTTCTCATTCAGGAAGGTTTTCTACAGCGCACACCACGCGGACGTGAAGTAACTTACAAGGCTTACAGTCATTTGAAAAAAGAAGGTTATCAAAACAAGCAAAATAACCAGAACACTTTGTTTGGCATGTAATTTACTGCGATAGGATTATCCTTTATTGAAAGTAATGTTGTGTTCCTACAAAAAGAAAGCATTGTAAGAACACAACCTGGTTGGACAAATTATTTTGGTATGTAGTTGAGTTTGGATGAAATGGCAACTCTAATCAAAAGACAGCTAATAGTGTTGTGTGAGTCAGATTGGTTGCAGCCCCTCGGTGCGCGTGTGCAATAAAAAACGAAAAACGGTGAAATCGTAATTTTCTGAGGCGAAAGTAAATTATTTTTTTTTATTACCAAATCTACTCTTTACTTTTTTCAAAGTTTAATCTCTATTTAATCCAATCCATTTTTGTGCAGATTCATGTATCATAACGATGCACATTGTATAAATAGAAGAACAAGCTACAACTTCAAAAGCACAGTTTTGTTATGTATAACGCAAAGAAATCCAAAACCAAAAACTTGAAAAATGGGCAAAACCAAATCGTTGAAATTATCATAAAATAGAGATAAAGAAAAACGAATTTATTTTTCCCAAAATGAAAAGTAGGATAAGAACTTCTATATTTGCAGCGGTTTTTCAAAGGATATTGGATTTTAAAACGGGGTTGGATTTTTATCCTGGCCCCCTTTTTATTTTATGCCGTATGGTAATGGTTGAACACTATACTGGCTTTGGCTTTTCCAATTACTTCCGATAGTTCATCAACATTTTTTTGCTTTACATTTTTTACCGATTTAAATGATTTTAAAAGATCGGCAGCCGTTTGTTTGCCAATGCCTTTAATGTCTTCCAACTCATTTTTAAATGTACCGATAGAACGCTTTTTACGATGGAATGTAATACCAAAGCGATGCACTTCATCGCGCACGCGGCGAACAAGTTTAAGGCTTTCGCTATCCCATGGCAACTTAATGGATTGTGTATCGCCGGGGAAAAAAATCTCTTCTTCGTTTTTGGCCAGACCAACCACTGTCATCGCGCCAATTAAACCCAATTCCTTAATGCTTTCCATTGCCGAACTTAACTGGCCCTTTCCACCATCAATAATTACTAATTGCGGCAGCGGTTTTTCTTCATCCACCAGGCGTTTGTAACGCCGGTACACCACTTCTTTCATCGTGGCAAAATCGTTTATGCCTTGCACTGTTTTCACGTTGTAATGGCGATAATCATCTTTGCTGGGAATGCCATTTTTAAAACACACCATCGCCGATACGGGGTAGCTTCCCTGGAAGTTGGAGTTATCGAAACATTCAATGTGTACAGGCAATTCAGCCAATTGTAAATCTTCCTGCAACTGATATAGAACATCCTTTCTTTTTTTCTCTGTGAAAGTTTCCAATTGTAGTGATCGTTTCCTGCGCAGCTCATCTTTAAAATAGTTTACATTTTTTAACGAAAGATCAAGCAGTTGCTTTTTATCACCGCCTTTTGGAATAGTTATAATAATGTCGTTCGGTAAATCCACTTCAAAGGGTACCACCACTTCAGAAGCCAGGCTGTTAAAGGTTTCGCGCAGATTGGTAATGGCAAAAGAAAGCACTTCTGCATCGCTTTCTTCCAGCTTTACATCCAGCTCTACGGTATGCGTTTGCACGATGGTTCCGTTTTGCACCATTAAGTAATTCACATAAGCTGTTGCCTCTTCTTTCAGGATTGAAAATACATCCACATTGTGCAGGTGAGAGCTTACCACAACAGACCGCGCCTGATAGTTTTCCAAATGCTCTACTTTCTTTTTCATCAGCGCAGCTTTTTCAAACTGCATATTCGTTGCATAGTTGGCCATCTGGCTTTTGAACGTATGAATAACAGGCGATACATTGCCTTTTAAAATTTGCTTGATTTGTTGAATGCCTTCATTATAATCTTCCAAACTTTGATAAGCCTGGCAAGGGCCTTTGCAGTTGCCCAAATGATACTCCAGACAAACTTTAAACTTGCCTTTTGCTATGTTGGTTGGCGTGAGCGGTAGCTTGCAGGTGCGCAACGGAATGTTTTGCCTGATAAAATTCAATAGCTCTCTTACCTTGCCTGTTGAAGTAAATGGACCGAGATATTCCGAGCCATCGTGATACTTGGTTCGCGTTAAGAAAATGCGTGGAAACGGTTCTTTTTTAATAACGATATAAGGGTAAGTTTTGTCGTCTTTCAGGTTGATGTTAAACAGAGGCTGAAACTGCTTTATCAAATTGTTTTCAAGCAAAAACGCATCCTGCTCGCTGTTTACAATGGTGAACTCAATATGATGAATGCGTTGCACCAATTCGTGCGTTTTATAGCTAACGCCCAATGTTTTGGTGAAGTAAGAGGAAACGCGTTTGCGCAGGTCTTTTGCTTTGCCCACATATAACAAAGTTCCTGCGGCATCGAAGTATTTATAAATGCCCGGCTCGTGCGGCAAAGTAGGTGCAATGTTTTGAAACTCGGCTGGTGTCATAGCTGTTTACAAATGTATTTCGCTTTGCGAAAATTTGTAGCAAAAACGGAGCTAAAAAATGGGCAAAAACAAAGATGCGTTTCGCCAAGGAGACAAAAGACGTGATGAAGAATCAATAAGATGGGAACGTTTTGTTTTACTTCTTTTTATAGGAAGAATCATTCCTCCTTATCATTCCACACAAAACTAATCTGGCGTTGGGTTTCAGACTTGTTCGGATAAGTAATATCTTCATTAATATAGCAGCTTTTATCGCCTTTCCAGCCAATGCGCTGTATTACTGTACTATCGTTATTGCTGATTACTGTATTAATGAAAATCCATTTTACTTTTTGGTTTTCTTTATCCAACAAAACACTTGCATTTTGCACAATGCCGCTTTTGTTTTTGGGCGAATAAGTAAGCGTAATGCTGTTGGTGCTTTCATCATCAAACACCGATTCTGTAAAATTGGCTCTGAAGCTTTTATCTTCCAGTTCAGGAAATAATATCGTTTTTACTTTTGCATCAAACGTTGCTCTGTCAACCACCGAAGAATCTTTTTTATGGTTGATGATAGCAAGTCGGTACAAAAAATACGGCGTGGTATCTACATCTTTTATTTGCTGCCGAATGTAGTTGTTAATAGGATAGTAAACTGTTGTATTGTCTTCCGTTTTGGCTTCTTCTTTTGCCCTTTTGTTTTTGCACGAAACCCAAAGGACAGGAAGTATGAGCAAAACAAAAAGCCTTTCTAACCGAAAAGCTTTTTGCAAAAAGTTTGTATTTGGTTTACTCACTGTCATAATTCCAAACCAACCAGGTTGCGCCCCAGGTAAAGCCGCCACCAAATGCAGCCAGCACTAAGTTATCGCCTTTTTTCAATCCTTTTTCCCAATCCCACAAACAAAGCGGAATGGTCGCTGCTGTTGTGTTTCCATAACGCTCAATGTTCATCATTACTTTTTCCATTGGCAAATTAATGCGGTCGGCTGTTGCCTGTATAATGCGAAGATTTGCCTGGTGCGGAACGAGCCAGGCAACATCGTCTCCGGTAAGATTGTTTCGTCTCAACACTTCTTCCGAAACATCGGCCATGCCTTTAACGGCATATTTAAAAACGGTTTTTCCTTCCTGGAAAATATAATGCTCCTTAGCCGTAACGGTTTCAATGGAAGCCGGTTTGTATGAGCCACCCGCAACCATGCGAAGATAATCGGCACCGCTGCCATCACTTTTTAAAATGCTATCGCGCAAGCCGGTGCCATCGGTGGTTGGCTCTAACAAAACGGCACCGCCGGCATCGCCAAATAAGATGCAGGTAGTGCGGTCGGTATAATCAACAATGGCACTCATTTTATCAGCACCTACAACGATTACTTTTTTGTAGCGACCGCTTTCAATAAATGCTGCGCCGGTGCTCAGTGCAAATAAAAAACCACAGCAGGCTGCACTAATATCGTAACCAAATGCATTAACGGCACCTACTTTTTTTGCAATTAAATTTGCCGTTGCCGGAAACATCATATCGGGCGTAACGGTTGCACAAATAATACACTCAATTTCTTCGGGCCTGATGCCTTTTCTATTTATAATATCCTGAACAGCAGGCGCACCTAAATCGCTGGTGGCTTTGCCTTCGCCGCGCAGAATTCTTCTTTCCCTAATGCCGGTTCTTGCTATTATCCATTCATCATTGGTGTCAACCATTTTAGAAAGGTCTTCATTGGTCAGTTTGTCGGGTGGAACATAGCCACCCACGGCGGTGATGGCTGCCGTTATTTTACTCATTCTCTTTGTTGCTTTTTTGCGCGGTCAAATGTATAAAACTTTAGAGAAGATAATGGAACACGGATAACGCAGACTTCGTGCACGGATAAAGAGGATAATCTAAATTGGGATGAATGAGATATTTGGGATTTATGAGTTATGGATAAAAAGAGAAGTTTGGTTTTGCCATAATATTCAATCTTACTTATTCAATATTCAATCCTGAACATTCGTGCAGGAACTCCGTGTCATCCGTGTTCTATTGCTAAAAATAAACATCTTCAATTAAAAAGAACTCTGGTTCGCGGTTGTACCAAAGCGTGATGGCAAGCACATTGAACTGCAAATATTGCCATTGCGGATAGAGATACTGATACTCTTCGGCAGCATTTTTTAAATTGTTCATCTTCTTTGTACTGATGCTTTCTTCGGGCTTGCCATACGCATGTGAGGTGCGCGTTTTGATTTCAAAAAAGTAGAGGAATTTTCCTTTCGATGCAATGATATCTACTTCCCAATATTTAAACCGCCAGTTGCGATGCAACACAACATAACCGTTTTTTAATAAATAATCCACAGCTAAATCTTCACCTTTATTTCCTGTAACTTTATTATCCATTATTTAAAGTTTAGTATAACATTGCAGTTATGAGTTTTATGCAGGAAAAAATTTTGTTGTTAAAAGGAAAAGTTCAACATTATGCCTGGGGCGGATACGATTTTATACCTGCCTGGCTGGGCATCGAAAATAAGGAACATAAGCCGTTTGCCGAATACTGGCTGGGCGCACATCCATCTGCATCGGCAACGGTAGTAACACGCCATGGCGAGCTATCGTTGACGCAACTGATTGCCGATTATCCGCAGGAATTTTTAAGTCAGGGCACGCGGCAACAATTTGGCGAATTGCCTTACCTGATGAAGATTCTGGACGTGCACGATATGCTGAGCATACAGGTGCATCCAACAAAAGAAGGTGCAGCCATGGGTTTTGAAAAAGAAGAAACAGAAGGCGTGTTGCTGGGTGCATCAGATCGCAATTATAAAGATAAAAATCATAAGCCCGAAGTGATGATTGCGTTGAGCGATTTCTGGCTGTTGCATGGCTTTTTGCAAAAAGACAAATTAGACGGTGTATTGCGTGCTACGCCTGAGTTTGCTGATTTGATAAATGTATTTGGCGATGGCAATTACAAAGCCTTGTACGAACACGTAATGAACCTTCCGCAGACAGAAGTAAATGCTAAATTGATGTCGTTAGTGAAGAGAGAAATTGAACGAAAACAAAAAGACGAAACTTCAAAAAGCGAACCCGGCTGGTGGGTGGCAAAGTTGTTTGAAAACGATAAAGAGATTGAGGATATTGACCGCGGTATTTATTCTATTTATTTTTTCAACATTGTGAATGTAAAGGAAGGAGAAGGCATTTTTCAGGGTGCAGGATTGCCACATGCGTATCTGGAAGGACAGAACGTAGAGCTGATGGCTAACAGCGATAATGTACTGCGTGGTGGCTTAACACCAAAGCACATTGATGTACCAGAACTGATGAAGCACACTCAATTTGAAGGCATTGTGCCCAATGTGATGAAAGGTGAAAAGATAAATGAGGCCGAAAAAAAGTATCCTTGTCCTGTGCCCGATTTTGGCATTCATAAATTAACCTTAAAGAAGAACGAAAGGGTAGACGGACTTACCTCTTCTTTAGAAATATGGACCGTGATGCAAGGCAGTGCCAACATACAAGGAAGCAACTCGTTGCCGGTTCGCAAAGGGCAATCATTTGCTATATTACCTAACGAACGTTTTACCATCGCAGCCAATGAAGATGCCTTGTTGTACAAAGCTTTTGTACCTGAAGCATAAGTTTTATTTTTGCCCATATTTTTAAATGATGAAGATGAATCGCAATGTTGTTACGTCTCTTATTTTATTGGTAGTGGTTGCTTCTTTATATCGCGTTATTCCAGATCGCCCGGATGGTTTTGCACCGCAATATGCGATGGCAATTTTTGGCGGTGCATTATTCCGTAAAAACAAATCCTGGGCGTTTATGTTGCCCCTGTTGTCGATGTTTTTTAGCGACGCATTGTATCAGGTTTTGTATGTCGCAGGCTTCACAACTAGACAAGGTTTTTATTCCGGTCAATGGGAAAATTATTTGTTGTTTGCCTTATTAACGACCATTGGATTCTTAGTAAAGAAGATAAATGTTCTCAACGTTTTGCTGGCTTCACTGGCTGCCCCAACGGCATTTTTTGTTTTGTCCAATTTTATGGTATGGCTTGGTGGTGGCGGTTTGGAACGACCCAAAACTTTAGGAGGTTTGATGATGTGTTATAACGATGCGCTGCCATTTTATCCCAACAGTTTATATGCAACAGTTTTCTTTTCTGCGATTTTATTTGGAGGATGGTATTTGATGGGAAAACAATGGTATAAAACGGCTGTTGTATAAATAGCCACCGGTTTGTTTTTGCCACTTTTTATGTATGGCCAAAAATGTTCTGTAGGAACATTTTGCAAATCTATGTTTGACCTTACAAAATGAAGTAAACATCAGTGTTGATTTTGATCGCTTTTATTTCAAAACAAACACTTTCTCATACTCTGTTTTACTATACTTTTAAAACACCATCGCATGAAAAAAATTGGGATCGCTTTTGTGTTTGTTTTTGCCACAATTTCTTCTTTCGCTCAAACTTCGTACAAGCCCAGTGCATCCAATCTGGAAGCCAGAAAATGGTTCACTGATGCACGCTTTGGTATGTTCATTCATTGGGGACCGTTTAGCATTCCCGGCGATGGTGAATGGGTAATGAACAACCGCAACATCACTGTAAAAAATTATACAAGACTCGAGAAGTTTTTTAACCCTATAGACTTTAATGCTGCACAATGGGTAAGCATCGCTAAAGGTGCTGGCATGAAATACATCACGCTGATCACAAGGCATCATGATGGCTTTAGCATGTGGGATACAAAGTATTCCGATTTCAATATCATGCACACGCCTTACAAAAAAGACATTGTAAAGATGATGGCAGATGAATGCCACAGGCAAGGCATTAAATTGTTTTTGTATTATTCGTTGCTCGACTGGAGAAGAACCGATTACAGTTATTGGACAGGCAGAACCGGGCAGGGCACTGGCAGAACAGAGCGGGGAAAATGGGAAGATTATATTCAGTTTATGAAGAACCAGCTAACCGAATTGCTGACGAATTATGGTGAGATTGGAGGCATTTGGTTTGATGGTTATTGGGATCAAACCGCGCCTGAAGGGGCTGCCGACAGAACGCCGAAAATTGACTGGCATCTGGATGAAATTTATGCGCTCATTCATAAGCTGCAGCCACAATGTTTAATTGGCAACAACCATCATTTAAGCCCGTTGCCCGGAGAAGATTTTCAAATGTTTGAACAGGATTTACCGGGCGAAAATAGGAGTGGTTTGAGCTTTCAAAAGCCATCCGAATTGCCGCTCGAATCATGCGTTACCATGAACAATAGCTGGGGCTTCAACATTACAGATACCTCATACAAAAGCTACAAACAACTGATTAATATTTTAGTAAAAGCATCCGGCTACGGAGCCAATTTGTTATTGAATATCGGGCCAATGCCAAACGGCGAAATTCAACCTGAATTTGTAGAGAGATTACATCAAATGGGCAACTGGACAAAGACTTATGGTGAGAGCATTTATCACACATCCGGCGGCTATCTGAAACCGCAAAGCTGGGGTTGCCTCACACAAAAAGGCAACAAAATGTATGTTCATTTATTGGGCGAAAACAAATCGGTTGATCTGGAACAATTTCCATTTAAGAATATTGGTAAAGTTTATTTGCTCAAAGACAAAACGCCGGTAAAAAGCTCGCTCCAAAATGGTGTTCTGCATCTTGATAATTTGCCTTCAGCAACTAATGCCGAACCGGATGCGGTTGTTGTAATTGAAACAAAATAAATGCAGGAACAAGAAACAACATACAAGAAATAAGAATACAAGAGAGGACGAAAGCCCGTAAGTACAACAGTTTACGGGCTTTTGGTTTTGTGCATTTTTTAAGGTGAATGTAAAAGGCTTGCTACCAGTGGTTGGGATCATATTGGTATAGAAAAAACCATCACAAAATCAAAGGGAAATAGTGTTTATACCATTGATGATGAACCTGCGGTAGATGTGTTTGTAAAGTTCTTTCAGTTTACAGAAAGTGTATACAACCGCTCCGAAATTATTGCAGCCAATTTTGCTCAATATCCTTTACAGATGAAAAAAGATAATGCCAATACAGTATTAAGAGCGCCCTTAATGGTTGACATCGAAAACCGTGCTTTAATCTTTGTCGGCAGCGTTCCGCAGGGAAGTAAAGTACATTTTTCGGTACCGCCCGGTTTCGACCTGATTGAAGAAACAACAGAACGGATAAGCGTGTTAAAAGATGTCATTCCAAACCCGGATGCAGTGGTGGTTTTTTCTTGCAAGGCAAGGCATTTGGCGCTGGGTCCAATCATGGAAGATGAAGCTGGTAAAATGAGAGAGATATGGAATAAGCCACTGATTGGATTTTTTACGTATGGTGAAATAGGCACTGCTAAAGACAGTGTATGCGATTTCCATAATGAAACCTGCTCGGTAGTATTACTTGAAGAAAAAAAATAACTTTGAAAACAAATTATTTAGTTGGAAGAAATTAAGCAAATCATACAAGCCCTTTCAATAACTCCTGAAGAAAAGGAACAGCTTTTACAAAAATTAAAAGTTGTTCAAAAAAATCTTGACATTTTCGAGTTTAAATATAAACGTACCATAGTAGATAAAACTGCAATTACCAATATACTCAACGCAAGCATTGCAGAAATAGAAAAACAAAAAAAAATAATTGAAAACGCAAAGCACGAAATCAACCGGAACCTTACTGAAATGGACCAGCAAAAAAAGCTGATTGAAGAAAAAAACGGTGAATTAAATAATGTGCTATCTAACCTGCGAAAAACGCAAAAGCAACTAATATTATCAGAGAAAATGGCAAGCCTTGGCGAACTCACAGCCGGCATTGCACATGAAATTCAGAACCCTTTAAATTTTGTAAATAATTTTTCCGAAGTAAGTATAGAATTGCTGGAAGCAATGAAGGATGAACTTGAGAAAGGTTGCTATAATAACGCAAAAGAAACAGCGAATGATGTGATTCAAAATCTTGAAAAAATAAATCATCACGGTAAAAGAGCCGATGCCATTGTAAAAGGCATGTTGCAACATTCGAGAGTAAGCAGCAGCGGGCAAAAAGAACCAACCGACATTAATGCTTTGTGTGATGAATATTTACGATTGAGTTATCATGGTTTACGGGCAAAAGACAAATCGTTTAATGCTACAATCAAAACTGATTTCGATAAATCGCTTGAAAAAATAAATATCATTCCGCAGGATATTGGAAGAGTTATATTGAATTTATTGACAAACGCATTTTATGCAGTAAATGAAAAGGCTAAGAAGTTAGTAAGCGGTTATCAGCCAACGGTTAGTGTTAGCACAAGAAAGTTGAATGATAAGATAGAAATAGAAGTTCGTGATAACGGTAATGGCATTCCCCAGGAAATTTTAGATAAAATATTTCAACCTTTTTTTACTACAAAGCCTACAGGGCAAGGAACAGGATTAGGTTTATCTTTAAGCTATGATATTATCAAGAAAGGGCATGGTGGTGAAATAAAAGTGGAAACCAATGAAGGTGAAGGATCTGTTTTTATCATTAGTTTACCCGTATAAATGAAATGAAAATTTTAGTTGTTGACGATGAAAAAGACATTCAATCTCTTTTTAAACAGCAATTCAGAAAGGAGATAAAAAATGGCGATATGCAGTTTGCGTTCGCTTTCTCCGGCGAAGAGGCGATGCTATATTTAAACCAGCATGAGCATGAAGCTGTCCTGATTCTTTCCGACATCAACCTGCCAGGCATAAGCGGTCTGGAATTGCTTGACCGTATCAAACAAAAACACGCAAAGCCACCGCCGGTTGTTATGATGGTTACAGCTTATGGCGATGACGACAACTACAAACTGCGCAATCAAACTGGGAGCTGATGACTTTTTAACCAAGCCCATTGACTTTAATACCTTAAAAGAAAAACTCAAAACTAAGTTTATATATGACTAAGATTTTAGTGGTTGATGATGAAGCAGATCTTGAGATGTTAATCAGACAAAAATTCAGGCAAAAAATAAGAGACCATAAATATGAATTCCTGTTTGCCATAAATGGAAATTACGCCCTGGAAAAAATGAAACAGCAACCTGATGTAGATATTATATTAAGCGATATAAACATGCCCGAAATGGATGGGCTTACTTTACTTACAAAACTTAGTGAAACAAGCCCGCTTACCAAAACAGTAATGGTATCTGCGTATGGTGATATGGAAAATATCCGCACTGCCATGAATAGAGGTGCGTTTGATTTTGTAACAAAGCCGGTTGACTTTAAAGACCTAGAATGTACAATAGAAAAAACAATTCAGCAGGTAAATCAAATCAAGCAAACCCTACAAGCTATTAAAGAAAATAACATTCTTAAAATGTATGTAGATGAGAATGTGCTAAAGTTCATGAGCAGTCATGAATATGAAACATCTTTCGCAGCAAATGAAACCATAGAAGCTACCATTGCCTTTATTGATATTTGCGGCTTTACCAGTATCAGCGAAAAAGAAAAACCAGATACGGTAGTAAAAATGCTTAATAAATATTTTGATGAAATGGTAAAAGACATCATTGCGCAGGAAGGAGTTATTGATAAATTTATTGGTGATTGTATTATGGCAGTATTTAAAGGACCGTATCATTTGGATAGAGCCATTGATGCTTGTTTAGCCATCAGAGGCAGCATAGATGCGTTGCCATCGGAAAATAATTTTTCACCCAAAGTAACTATAGGAATTAACAGTGGAGAAATGATTTCTGGTAACATTGGTTCGGTTACGTTGCGCCGATTGGATTATACTGTTATTGGCGATACCGTTAACACAGCACAAAGGCTGCAGAGTGTTGCCATGAGTAGCCAGGTATTAATAACAGAAGCTTGTTTTGAAGAGATAAAACAGTCTTTTAATTGCCAAAAAATCGGGCTGGTAAGTTTAAGAAATAAATCTCATGAAGTTGTACTTTATGAAGTGCTCAATTAAATAGATACTAAAAAAATGATGCAATACGAAGAAGCTTATTCGTTCATGATAAATAAGTTAGAGTATGAACTACCTGCTTATATTATATACCATGATGTACAACATACAAAAGAAGTGATTGCTGCAGCCCAACATCTCGCAGAATCAGAAAATGTATCAGGCGATAATTTGATTTTATTGAAGACAGCCGCCCTGTTCCATGATGCAGGCTTTTTGCAGCATCATTATGAGCATGAAGAACACTCCTGTAAAATTGCAAGAAAACATTTACCTGATTACAATTATTCAGATGAGCAAATTGATATGATTTGCAGAATGATTATGACCACCAAACTCCCGCAATCCGCGTTCAATCATTTAAGCCAATTGCTTTGCGATGCCGATCTGTATTATTTAGGAGGAAAGGAATATGCGAAACAGGCAGAAAAGTTGTTTACTGAATTGAAAACGAATGGCTTTTTAAAAACAAGAGCAGAATGGGACTTAAAACAGGCAGAATTTTTATCAGCACATCGCTATTACACAGAAACGGCAAAAAATGAAAGAGAGGAGGTAAAACAAAAGCACTTGCAGGAATTGAATTTAAAAATAGAATCTTCTATTGTACACAATAAAGAAAACCAATTCGCAGAGCTTATGCAGGATTTTATTTTCATGATTGTAGGTGTTTTATTTGCGGGGTTTGCATTAAAATGTTTTTTGGTGCCGAATCATTTTTTTGATGGTGGTATCACAGGCATCTCTTTGCTTTTGCATGAATTTTATCATCTTAATCTGGCAATGCTTATCATACTCCTCAATATTCCTTTAATTGCCACAAGCTACTTTTCTGTAAGTCGTCGTTTTGCAATCAGAATGACAATGGGTGTATTGATGCTTGGCATTTGCTTAAGATTTCTGCCTGAATTTGCAGTAACATCAGACAAATTATTGATCTCCATTTTCGGTGGTGTTTTTCTTGGCATCGGGGTAGGATTGAACATGAGAGCAGGTGCTGCATTAGATGGTATAGAAGTGCTTGCCTTATACACACTAAAGAAAACGTCTTTTACCATTTCAGAAATTATTCTTGCCATCAATATCCTCATTTTTACCATCGCTGCATTTGAGAAGGGAATTGAAACGGCTTTGTATTCTATACTCACCTATTTTGCCGCCACCCGAATGATAGATTACGTAGTGGAAGGTATCCAGGCATATACCGGAGTTACTATTATTTCATCAAAAAGTGAAGTAATAAAATATCAGTTGGTAAATAACTTGGGAAGAGGAATCACGGTGTACAAAGGCGAAAGAGGTTTTCTGCCCGGCAAATTTGAAATCAGTTCGGATTGTGATATTATTTTTACTGTAATTACAAGACTTGAATTGCGAAAATTAAAAAATCTTGTGTATGAAGTGGACTCCAATGCCTTTGTTTTTGCCAATACAATAAAAGAAGCGTCGGGCGGAGTTATCAAGCGGAGAAAAACGCACTAATAAACCAAAATCTTTCTTTTAAAAAGAATAAAAAGTACATTCAGTGTTGAAGTAATTATCACACTTCACCATTTATTTTAAATTAGCAATGCGTTTACGATAAACTGTTTGTTTTTGCGTGAATTTTATGGTCGTCACTGTGAGGTATGAAGCAGTCTGTGCTGTATCATTTATCCGCTTTACTACTCCTCATCACTACTTGTTATCATTCACAGACTGCTTCGTGCCTCGCAGTGACGGTTGCCTTTCTATCTATGTTTTTGAAATACGGATAATCAATTATTTTAAAGTTTCTTGCTCCTTGCTACGACTCATAAGCCCATTAATGTCGGTTAAGACTTTCTATCCATATTAAAAGCAACCGTAACAGACAAAATCTTTTGGCACCTTCTCACTGATAGAACCTATAAGTTAAATGATGGCAAATTGCGCGATACTTTTCTGTAATTAATAAAAGATTTCACATGTTTAACGGTATATAGTTTGTGTAAGTGTTTTCAAACAACAGCTTATAACCGTGGAATATAATATAGCAGAAAACAGTTGCCCTGTACCGCAAGGAATTCTCGTAGTAATTGGTGGTAAAGAAGATAAAGGAGACAGACCGGAGGACAATAATGAAAACAGGGAAAATATTTTAAAACGTTTTGTAGAACTCACCAATAAGCAAGGCCCTTGTATAGAAGTAATTACAACCGCATCGGAAGAAGGCGATGAAATGTTTGAAGATTACCGTAAGGTGTTTGAAAAGCTGGGCTTTAAAAACATTGGGCATATTCATCACAACGTGCGCAAAGATGTGCTGAATGATGATTTGAAAGATCGAATTAATAAAGCCAATGCTTTCTTCTTTACAGGCGGCGACCAGTTAAAGCTGACTTCGCTGTATGGTGGCACATCTT
Organism: uncultured Chitinophagaceae bacterium; assembly: GCA_963847085.1. Classification (GTDB taxonomy): domain Bacteria; phylum Bacteroidota; class Bacteroidia; order Chitinophagales; family Chitinophagaceae; genus Ilyomonas. The sequence goes on from CAWJYO010000008.1 coordinate 143,277, forward strand.
TTCTCACACAATTAAAACAGCGATATATACGCGATGCCATTATTATCGGTGGAACCAGTGCCGGCGCTATGGCTTTGTCAACACCGATGATATACGCAGGCAATAAAGAAAAACAACAAATAACCGGCGAAATCAAAATTACAACAGGCCTTGAGTTTTTGAAAGATGTATGTATTGATACGCATTTTATTGACAGAGCCAGGTTTGTAAGAATGGCGCAGGTTATTGCTACCAACCCAACATCAATAGGAATAGGCATTGAAGAAGATACAGCGATTATTGTGCGCAATGGCCTCGAAGCAGAAGTGATTGGCAATGGATTGGTAACGATAATTGAAGGGTTCAATATTTCATCGAGCAATATCACCGAATTTGGAGATGGCAATAAAATAGCAATCAGTGATATGAAAGTGCATCTGATGGGCAAAGACAGCACGTACCGCATACAACAAATCAATCCACCTCATAAGTAAGAATCGGGTCTGTAAAATGAACTGTGTCAGAAAGATAATGAGGTAATAGTTTAAAAGAGGCGGTGTTGGCTCCCTTCAAAGAGCAAGGCACCGCCTCTTTTTTACGGTGCATTATCAAAGATCTGTTTTCATTCTGTCAGCAAATATAATTTTTAGTTGAGAGGCTGAATGAGCCCAGTTAAGGAGCGGCATGGTCCATTTCTTCTCTATGCGCTCTGTGGCCAGGTAAATGAGTTTCAATAGTGCCATATCGCTAGTGAAGACGCCTTTGTTTTTTGTTACTTTCCTGATCTGCCGGTGATAGCCTTCGATGGTGTTGGTAGTATAGATAAGCTTGCGGATGCCGTCAGGATATTTAAAATAAGTACTTAGTTTAGCCCAGTTGTTTTGCCAGGAAGCAATGACCATGGGATATTTCTTATTCCCCTTTTCTTTTAAAGTTTCCAGTTTATCCAGGGCTTCGCTTTCACTACCGGCTCTGTAGACCGGCTTCAGGTCTGCCATAAACAGCTTCTGATCTTTTCTGGCTACATACTTTATGCTGTTTCTGATCTGATGTACCACACAGGTTTGTATCTCTGTTAATGGATAAATGGTTCGAATGGCTTCATCAAAGCCTTTAAGGTTATCAATGCAGGCAATCAGAATATCTTCTACGCCTCTTTGTTTGAGATCATTGATAACGCCCAGCCAGAAGTTAGCCCCTTCACTCCCTGACACATACATGCCCAATACTTCTTTTCTTCCATCTTTATTGATGCCCAATATATTGTATACGCACCGGGTTTGTGTGCGGCCATCTTCCTTTACCTTGTAGTACATAGCATCCAACCATACAATACAATAGAGGCTTTCCAGCGGACGCTGCTGCCATTCTTTTACCAGCGGGATAACCTTGTCCGTTATACTGCTTAAAGTGGCAGCAGAGATGTCGGTATCGTATGTTTCTTTGATATGGGCTGAGATGTCGCGCAGGCTGGTGCCTAACCCATACAAACCAATGATTTTGTCTTCTAAGCTTTGCGCCATGATGGTTTCCCGCTTCTTTACGATCTCCGGCTCAAAACTACTCAGCCGGTCACGCGGTGGATTGATTTCTATACTGCCTGCTGAGGTTTTTAAAAGCTTGCTGCCTTTGCCGTTTTTGCGGTTGCCCCTTCTTCGCTCTTCTTCATCGAGGTGCGCTTCAAGTTCTCCTTCCAGCATCTCATTAATGATATCTTCAAGTAAGGGTGCAAAGGCACCGCCTTTACTAAACAACGACTTACCGCTACGCAGTTGTTCCTTTACTTTCTGTTTGGCCGCTTCATAATCGAACGGCTCCTTTTCTTTGTTCTCCATTTTCTGTGTTTTAAAGTTAAGCACTTAACTCCTGACACAGTTTATTTTACACTCTCTAAGAATCATAATAGTGTTGCAAACATTTGGTTTTATGCATAAAACCAAATGTTTGTAAGTGTGATTATCTGTAATCTCTTTCGTACTCAATAAATAGCTATCTGCAATTCCGCATCACTGCTCATCCACGCACGATGCATTCGTTCACTGTTAAAACTGATTCCGATATCACCATTTGTATTTACACTTATCACACCGATATCTCCATTCACATTTTTGTTTTTTTCTTTAATGATGTAATCACATGCTTCCTGCAATTGATAGCCTCCGTATTCAATAGCAGCAGCAATATCATGCGTAATCACATTGTTAATGAGCAATTCACCATCGCCGGTTCCAGATGCTGCGCAGGTCTTATTGTTGGCATAACAACCGGCACCGATGATACAGCTATCGCCAACCCTTCCGCTCAGGCTGTTGGTAATACCACCTGTTGATGTAGCCGCTGCAATGTTTCCTTTTTTATCCAATGCAACAGCGCCAACTGTTCCATGTATCCGTTGCTTTAATAGTTCGTCCATAGATTTTTTGTCGCGCTCTTCTGCAAACAAATCATATTGATGATTAGTGATAAAATAAGCATCAGCTTCCAACTCAATATTTTTAGCTTTAGCAAGTTCCAATGCACCGTTGCCCGAGACCATAACATGATTTGTTTTCTCCATAATATATCTTGCCAATACAACCGGATTTTTTACGTTTCTTAGCATAGATACTGCACCGGCACTCAGCTTTTCTCCATCCATAATGGCAGCATCCATTTCCACTTCCCCTTTATTGTTCAATGCGCTGCCTCTGCCCCGAATTAAATAAATAATTATTCTCAAGGTGTTTTACGGCTTCTTCAACCGCATCAACTGCACTGCCTCCTTTCTCTAACACTTTATAACCGGCTGTAACTGCCTCTTTCAAACCTTCTTCATAGCCGGTTTTGTTTTCGTGAATATAATCTGAATCAGGACCTGCACCACCATGTATAGCTATTGCGATTTTCTGCATATTCATTTCTATCGTTAAAGATTTTAGACAAATAAATTCTGCCTGAATTACACTGTTGCAATTCAGTTTCGATGGTAAAACTTATGTAGCTATAATATCCGCCAGAATTAATGTTGGATAGAGTCCCTTTTTCCCGCTGTGTCGGTGGCTGCGTTTACACCGGTAGGCGAACTGCCTTGCAACATCTTTCCGTTGCCGGCGCTATCGCTATTGGGTTGATTATTGCTGCGTAAATCATGGGTTTCATCAGAAGTTTGATTGCTTCCGCAGGAAGAAAGAGTAAAAACAAAAGCTGCCATTACAAGTAGGAGTTTCATAGGTTTCATGTTCGCATTTTTAGGTTAAGAATAATGATTCGAGATGCTTATTTATTGGTGCTTTTAAAAGTTATAATAATTATCGCTATTAAAGTTGTACAATAAATTTTTTGTTTGTTTCTAAATTTTTATCGGTTGAAAATTGTCTTCAATACGATTCGGATTACCGGTTCGCAATTGTACAACGTAGCTCCATAGCTCTCACAAATAAAATGCCGTACAAAGCTTGTTTTAAGTTGAAAGAAATAGTTATCAGATTAATGATTTGATAGGAATATGTAAAGCATTCATGAGGTAGTATATCACTTTGAATTTGTCCCGCAGATTTCTCCGATCTGCGCAGAAAAACTGTATGAATCTGCGGCTATTTGCGGGACACTGTATTTTAAACTCACACTATTATTTTTTCTGCAAAAACAAACCACATAGCAGAAACATACATTCACAAACAAGGAACTATGTTTCTGCTATGTGGTTTAGACAATTGATAAAAGCTTATCAGAAATTAAACCTCCTGTAATGCTAATGGCTGCTGTTGTTGTGCCATTAGAAACTCAATACTTTTTTGGGTTTCATCACTGCAATTCACAATAAAGCTGTCTTTATCGGCATGCTCAATTGCAAAAGATAAAGCTTCCATTTCATCAGAAATTACGGTGGTTTCCATGTTTGGTTTTGCACTAAAAATGCCTTGCATAATGAGCCTGGTTATTTCTTCATTCGTTCTGCCCCTGCTATCTTTATCGTGCCGTATAATGATTTCATCAAAAATTTCCGCCGCATATTTTCCCATGGTTATGATGTCTTCGTCTCTTCTGTCGCCCGCACAACCAATGATACCCGTTTTTCTTTTTGCAGTTACCTGTTGCATAAATTCTTTAAGTTGTTTAAAGCCATCGGTATTGTGCGCATAATCAACCATCACTTCAAAGTTTTTTACTTTAAAGATATTCATGCGTCCGGGCGTAAGCTCAGGTCCGGGCACAAATGTTTGCAATGCTTTGCGAATGATACGTGTATCAAAATCACTGATGGACGCAGCTAAAATTGCAGGCAGCACATTCTTTATCATACAGGCAGCTCTTCCATTCAATGTAAGCGGCACATCAGTAACTCTTGCAATGCGTATTTTCCATTCGCCTTTGCAAATTGTAAAATGTCCTTTCTCAATGATAGCTGCCCAGCCGCCTTCTTCACAGTGCTGTTGTATTCGTTCATTATTTTCATCAATGCTGAATAATGCAATGTTGCAATCAAGCTCATCTTTCAAAGCATATACAATGTCATCGTCCGCATTCAGAATGGCAAAGCCATCGTTAAACACACTGCGTACAACAACCGATTTTACTTTAGCAAGGTCTTCAATGGTATGAATATCGTTCAAACCCAAATGGTCTTCAGTAATGTTGGTGATGATACCGATATTGCATTTATCAAAACCCAAACCTGAACGCAATATGCCACCACGAGCCGTTTCCAGCACAGCAAAATCAACCGAAGGATCGCGCAGAACAGCTTCGGCACTGGAAGGTCCGCTGCAATCGCCTGCATAAATTAATTGGTCCTGAATATAGATGCCATCGGTGGTTGTATAACCCGTATTATGTCCCGCGTTTTTTGCAATGTGAGCAATCAATCTGGTTACCGTTGTTTTGCCATTGGTTCCTGTTACAGCTACCACAGGTATGCGCGAAGCAGCAGCGTTTGGATAGAGCATCTTTACCACGGCTTCACCTACATTTCTTGGCGTGCCTTGAGAAGGAGCAAGGTGCATACGAAAGCCGGGCGCTGCGTTTACTTCAACCACAGCTCCGTTGTGTTGAGTGATGGGTTGAGTAATGTCTTCTGCCACTATATCAATGCCGCAAATATCAAGGTTCATTATCCTGGCAATGCGTTCTGCTAAAAATATATTTTGCGGATGAACAGCATTGGTTACATCTCTTGCAGTACCTCCGGTGCTAAGGTTCGCGGTGTCTTTTAAAAACAAAACAGTGCCTTGGGCTAACACTGAATTTAGGGTAAGATTTTTTCTTTCAAGAAGAGAAATCGTTTGCGCATCAATTTTTATTTTGGTTAATATCTTCTCGTGACCTTCGCCACGATTAGGGTCGTTGTTTTCTTTATCAACCAGTTGTTGTATCGTTGAAATGCCATCACCCACAACCATGGCAGGCGTTCTTCTTGCTGCTGCTTCCAGCTTATAATTGATTACAAGAAACCGATAATCCTGCCCTTTGATAAACCGTTCAACAATGATTTCGGAGGAATATTGCTCTGCTTTTTTAAATGCTTTCAATGCTTCGTCAACTGTTGTAATATTGGTGGTAATCCCTTTGCCATGGTTAGCATCTAACGGCTTTATTACAATCGGAAAATTGATTTCGTTGATAGCTTCTTTCAGTTCGTCTTCATCAGTAATCACCAAACCCTCGGGTACGGGGATAAAGTTTTTGGCCAGCATTTTTTTGGTAGCTTCTTTATCTGATGCAAGGTTAACACCTACACTGCTTGTGGTGCAGGACATCGTAGCTTCGAGTATCTTTTGATTTACGCCCTGACCGAGCATAATAAGTGAATCGTCGTTCAGACGCTTGTACGGTATGCCTCTTTTTTTAGCTGCGTTTAAAATGGATTGTGTGCTGGGACCAACACCTTTGTTTTTGTTGATATTTATCAATGCGTCAATGTCTTTTGCAGGTTATAGGGTTGATTGTTTCTCAACGCTTCTGCAATGCGCACGGCAGCCTTGGCTGCATAAATACCTGCGCTTTCTACCTGGTAGGAAAATATAACATTGTACACTCCATACTCCACAGTGGAGCGTGTACGCCCAAAACCGCAGGGCATGCCGGCAAGCGATTGAATTTCCAAAGCAATATGCTCAATAACATGACCCAGCCAGGTTCCTTTTCTTATGCGCTCAAACAAACCACCCGGTCCTTTTTCAGAACATCGGTGCTCGTACAACGATGGTAACAAGTGTTCAATGCGTTCTGCAAAGCCATCAATTTGGTTGGTGGGTGTTTCCTCTGCTTCCTGCAGATTTAACTTCATTACAATTAACTGTTTTCGGTAAGTTGACCAATAATTAGGACCGCGTAAAACTTTAATGCTAATGATTTTCATAAGGCAATTATTAAACTTAATTTTAATTGAAGTGTTTATATCGTTATCGTTTCTTATTGCATTTGATTGTGAAAAATGTCCCGCCACAAAAATGATGACAAACGATATTTTGAATACAATGTGAAAGAGTTCATAGAATTTAAGACGTACATTAACTTATATAAAAGCGATCTGTGTTGCATAAAGTGGAATGAGTTGAACACATCTGCAACCAAAAGACTGAGAATCAGTTTTCCCATAGTGTAAAAATTTATAGGTTAAAATGTAATTGATCAATTAAAAGCATTCGTTAATCTCAATTTTATATGGCTGTCAGGAGCGAAAATGTTAATGGATTGTGTTTAGATTAGCATTTTAATGGAGTAAAAAATATGCCAACTCGCTACATCGTTCTAAAAAAATTGACATGGATTATGTGCCTTCGATTTCTCAATTCAACAGAGCTTTTTCTATATCCATCATGTGTGTTGCTATACCTGCAAATGTTGCACACCACAGATATTTAAAAATGAATCTGTTGGATTGCGTTGAATTGAAATGCACCTTTTAATTTACCGTTTTTTCAGGTCGTCATCTGCTATCATAACATTTGATACCCACGACATGAATTTTATTTTCTTAGAGTCGTTGTGCAATAGTTCTTCAGTTATGGTTGTGATATTGTTAGTTGTGTTTATAATTCAATTCCACATTGCCCATTTAAAGCAGCGCTATCAGAAGCAGTGTGCATCAATATGATGTCAATGATTAGTAATTGTGGCTGTTTAATCTATTGTAGTTATCTAAGTAGAATTTGAAGCACTAAAAAACAAAAAGCTTTTGAATGATTGTATTCAAAAGCTTTTTGTTTTTGCTCATTTTTAGTCGGGGTGACAAGATTAGAATCGTCTTATTAAATAGTTAAATATCAGCCTGTTACGAACAATCACAATAAAGAACTAACGAATAACTCAGCAGTAAAGCTAACTGGAAGTAAAGTTAGGAAATGGAAGATATAACTCACCCATTTTATCTTTACAAATTTATGCGTAGAAAAAATTCAACTCTCATTTTGCATATTTTCATACCTTTCATTTATAGTTTTCACCGTATGGCAACAACAAATGTATCTCAGCCAAATGCTTTTATAAAAAAGTTTCAGCATCTCGCTATTCATTCACGGTATGACATAGTTTTCTCTGCCCGCAATGGCGTTTCTACTAAGGTTTTTTATGATCTTGCAGAAGTTACAAAAATGCCTGAAAAAACACTGGCTCGCCTTCTGAATTTGTCCCCCCGCACCATCAGCAATTATAAAGAGCAAAAGAAAAAGTTAGAACCCATTTATAGTGAACACCTGCTCAAATTAATCTCACTCTTTGAGAAAGGAGAAGAACTGTTCGGTACAGTAGACCAATTCAACCAATGGCTGCAAAAGCCTTTTTGGAACAGCCGGGAACTTCCTTTTGACTGGCTGATTACGCCAGGTGGCGTTGACCTGCTGATGAATGAAATGGATAGACTTGCAGAAGGATATCCTGTATAAACATTGCTATGCTGCTATATCGCATTACACACAAGAAATGGAGTCAGTCCCTATTTGCATCCGGTTTGGAAGGAAGATGGAACCGAGAAGGTAATAAGGTAATTTACTGTGCAGAGTCCATTGCGCTGGCATTTTTAGAAAACATGGTGAGAAGGCAGGCCATAGGTTTTAATGGTGACTTTAAAATCATGTTCATTGAAGTGCCCGATTCATTAACGGTAGCAGAGATAAAAGCTGATGATTTGGACAAGGGATGGAGAGATGTTCGTGATTATACGAAATGCCAAGAAGTGGGCAATCGCTGGTATGATGGAGGCAAAGTGCCCATATTGAAAGTGCCATCTGGTGTGCTACCACAAGCTTACAATTATGTCATTAATTCACTTCATCCTGACTATGAAATGATAAAAGGGGTACAAACGACCGCTTTGGTTCCTGATGAGCGTATTGAAGACATTTTAAAGCAATACGCAAAGAAGTAAATCAACGCGTTATCGTATCTATACCTTTTCAATGAATTCAACACTTGCACAAGTAAGTGTGATAACCTATATCTGAATATTCAAATACTCATTCAGTCAGCATTTTAGTGAATTTATAAGTCGTGTTACGTGTTGTTTACTTTATTTTATAGGTCAATACAAAAATTAGTAGTGTATCACTTTGAATTTGTCCCGCAGATGACGCAAATAGCCGCAGATTCATACAGTTTATCAGCGCAGATCCGCGACATCTGCGGGACAAATTCAAAGTGATACACTACCCAAAAATTTAATAATTAAGTTTTCTTCCCTTAACATTCTCGTCACCTGCAAACAGTACGTTCGCCGTTGCAAAACGACGCACAAAAATGTATTGTTCATATAGAAAAACGGGCATATCAGCAATTATCACTAACCAGCGTGTCAAATTATTTCTATTGTTCTTTCTTTTTTTGCTTTATTCTTTTTCAGGTTATTGTCAGAAAGCAGATATGGTTTTAACCAATGGCAATATTATAACCTTGGCGAAGCCTGGCGATAGGGTGGAAGCAGTTGCCATCGTGGCTGATAAAATCATCGCTACTGGAACCAATGAATCCATCAAATCCTTTATTACAAATCAAACAAGAGTAATTGACCTGCAAGGCAAAACTGTTGTGCCTGGCTTTAATGATGTTCATCAACATCCGGCACCGGTGTATGCTTGGGATAAGCCCTACGCCTCGCTACGCTTGGATACCGTTAGCTCAATGGGCAGCCTTATTCAACTACTGAAGCGCAAAGCAGTCATCACACCCAAAGGAATGCTCATTACCGGCGTGGCTTACAACGAAGTAAAATTGGGCGGACAGCCTATCCGCGACAGTCTGGATAAGGCTTCTACCGATCACCCCATTCTCATCTCACATGCCAGCGGGCATCTTTCTGCAGCCAATTCTTATTTGCTCAATCTCAACCACATTACGCGCGAAACCAAAGACCCGCCCGGTGGTGCATTGGAACGGGATAAAGACGGGCGTGCCCGATGGTATTATCAAAGAGTCCGCAAGGAAATTGCTTTCTTCAACCAATGTTATTCAGACACCCAAACCAACCGCGGAAGAAGAACTGGAAGGGTACCGGATTTATTTTCGCAATTTATTGGCAAGCGGCTTAACCAGCATTGGCGATTGCTGGGTTACGCCCGCCAAAGTAAAAATATATCAGGCACTGGTAGCTGAACAGTTTCCGCTTCGGTTCAATCTGTACATTGGTGTTGATTATTTGGATCAGCTCCTGAACGGGCAAATCAAACAGGTAGAGACGGATTACCTGCGCATTAACGGTGTAAAAATCTTTCAGGGAAATTCATTGAGTGGCAAAACCTGCTGGCTATACGAGCCTTACGATACCATCAACCCTGTTACTGGCAGGAAAGATTATTATGGCATTCCTCCTGCACGAAGTCAGAGCTTCATTGGATAGCCTTGTTTTAAAAATACATCGTGCCGGGTTGCAGATTGCTTGTCATTCTAATGGCGATAGAGAAATTGATATGATTATTTCAGCTATTGAGAAGGCGCAGCAAACGTACTACAGACCTGATGCAAGGCACCGGATTGAGCATTGCAGCATCACCAACCAAAGCATTCTTGATAAAATAAAAAGAGATAGCATTGTTCCCGTGTTTCATTGTTACATCAACGAACTGGGAAAGCAATTACAGGTGTATGGAAACAAACGATTGAGCATGATGATGCCGACCAAAACGGCGCTTGACATGAACATACCGTTTGCCTTGCATTCCGATTATCCTATTTCCCGGTACGAACCCATGGTTCGCGTAAGCAGTGCGGTGAACCGAACTACGCCGATGGAATTGTGCTGGGAGAAAACCAAAAAATAAGGGTTGAGGATGCCATTAAAGCTTACACTTATGGAGGTGCTTATACCACGCATGAAGAAAATAAAAAAGGAAGAATTGTAACAGGGCAACTGGCTGATCTGGTGGTGGTAGACAAAGACCCCACGGCGGTTGACCCGAAAGACATTGGTTCCATTGAAGTGTTGATGACGATGGTAGGCGGGAAGATTGCTTTTCAAAAAAAGTAAAAGCAAAATCAAAACATCTGCACGCTCGGAACACATAGTTGGGCTTTTATTGTAACAATCATTAACATGGAACATTAATGTTAAAACGTTATTGCTTTGGTCTTAGGAAATATATATGCACAAAACAAAGCTGATCAGCAAAGGATAATTATCATTATGATGGATGGTTTTGGTGAAGCATATTATCGGCTGCATCCATGCCTTTTCTCAACCAAATGGAAAAAGAAGGCATTTATAAAGTAGTTCCTTCGCTTATGCCTGCCGTTACCAATGTAAACAATATGTCTATTGCCACCGGCAGCACACCAGCCCAAAACGGTATAACCGGCAATGTTTTTTTTGATGAAAAAACACAAAAAGAAACCTATGTAGAAGACCCTTCACTTTTGCTCACACCCTCATTGTTTGAAAAAGCTCATGATCTGGGTATAAAGTCGGCACTTCTTTCTGTAAAAAAGAAAACCATAGATGTGCTGGGAAAATATGCTGATTATACGTTGTGCCCTGAATGTTTGCCCGTTCACCAGGTCAAATGGAATGACACCACCATCCGCTTGTCGGGTGTGTATTCAAGAGAGGTGAACTATGAAATCATGGATGCCGCCAGCACCCTTTTAAAGGGTGATAACAGTGTGAAGCTGCTGTATATTCATACTACAGATTACCCAATGCACATGTGGGCTCCGGAAAACGAAAGCGTAATAGTTTTCCTGTCCAATATGGATCATTACATTCAAATGCTTCATAATATAGCGCCAGATGCTGCCATTTTAATCACGGCTGACCATGGCATGAATCATAAGTCGCAGGCGTGGGATTTGGAGAAAGTATTGGCTGAAAAACAAATTCCAGTAAAAATTGTGATTAGCCCTGAAAAAGACAGGTATATGGCACATCACAGAGGGTTGGGAGGTTCTGCCTATGTGTATTTGCAAAAAAGTGATGATGCCGAAAAGGTACGGCAAAATTTGCTGCAATTAAAAGGTGTTGATACGGTTCTCACCCGTGAAGAAGCTGCCGCAAAATATTATTTGAGGCCGGAGGAATCGGAGATTTTATGGTAATGGGGGATAAAGAAACTGTCTTTGGTCATCTGGAAAGCGGTTCTTATGAATAACTGCCAAGCAGTTACAGAAGCCATGGTTCTACCTACGAGGCACAGGTACCCTTATTTGTTTTTAATACTAAGAAAGCACTTGCAGCAAGCTATTTCAACTGGAATTATAAATTAGCAGCCTGGCTATTTGCTAACCAGTCCGTGGTTAAATGATGTCTCACTCAAATAAATTATATTCTTTACATCCACTTACATTATGTTGATGCAAACCCTTATCAATTGTAAAAGCCTACTACAATGATGATATTGCAGCTTTCCATTCTTGGCGAAAAGAACTATCTCTTTTTACTAAAACATCAGTAACAATTACATAACGATTTGATAAAACAACAGCGTACAGGTGATCATTGAAGCAGTCTACTTTCGCTGCTTCTATCAGTTACAAGTCAGGCAATTCTTACAGAATACTTCAAACATTTAGAATTTGTAAAAGCTATGTTGTAAAACATGCAGGAACGCTCATTATCAAGACGCTTTGCCGCCACTACAACTCATCCGGCTTGGGTGCTAACAGCATCCTTTGGCACCTATTTCTGCGTGTATGGTTTTAGAAAACCCTATACGGCCGCAACATATGGCAATACAAGTTTTTTCGGTCTTGATTATAAATTTTTACTCATCATTTCGCAAACCTTGGGTTATGTCATTGCCAAATGGGCGGGTATCAAAATTGTATCTGAAATCCAGCGCGAACAGCGTATCAAAGCCATCCTGATTCTCATCGGTTTTGCTGAATTTATGCTGCTGCTTTTTGGAATTGTTCCACGTCCATGGAATATTCCCTGTCTGTTCGTAAACGGGTTGCCGCTTGGTGTAACATTCGGTTTGGTATTAGGGTTTTTAGAAGGACGAAGAAATTCGGAATTTTTAATAGCTGGTTTATGTTCAAGTTTTATCGTATCTGATGGCGTTTCCAAATCTGTTGGTAACATGCTTCTCAATGCCCGGCATAACAGAAAACTGGATGCCATTTTTTGCAGGATGTGTGTTCGTTATACCAATGCTTCTGTTTGTTGCCATGTTATCTCTAAAACCATCACCATCACAGAAAGATATCGTAATTCGGCTCGCCCGCGAACCGATGCAAGCAACAGACAGAATATACTTTTTTAAGAAGTATGCTCCTGGTTTGATCGGGATTATTTTGGTGTATTTATTTGTTACCTTATTAAGAAGCGTGCGGGCTGATTTTGCCGTAGAATTATGGACAGGTTTAGGTTTTCACCAAACACCTGCTTTATTTACGAAATCTGAGCTATTTATTTCACTAAGTGTTATTGTGATTTCGGGTCTTGCTTTCCTCATTACCAGTAACCGAAAAGCTTTTAATTTTTCCTTACTCCTTTGTTTTGCTGGTTTTATTGTATTGCTGCTTTCGATTGCAGGACTGCATGAGGATATGAATACATTTACGTTTATGGTAGTAATGGGACTGGGTGTTTACATGCCTTATGTAGCCATTCATCCCATCCTGTTTGAACGTCTTATAGCCATAACGAAGGAGAAGGCGAACGTTGGTTTCCTGATGTACATCGTAGATTCTGTTGGCTATACCGGCTATATCATTTTGATGCTGTTACATTATTTCACACCTACAGGAGACACCATATTATCTATCTTCCTTTCTATCACTACTTATGTAAGTGTCATTGGCGCAGCTATTATTTTGTTTTGCCATCTCTATTTTATATTTAAACTAAAAAATGTTGAACCAAAAAACACAGTCATTCCCATCGGGCAAGGCAGCTATATTTAATAAAGCAGGTCTTCCATTTCAATTTCTGAATAAAGAGATACCTACTCTTAATGAAGGAGAAATTCTTGTCAAAAATGTATACACAACGCTTTGCGGAAGTGATGTGCATACGTTTTGCGGTTACCGGATAGAGCCAGAAAATGTAGTGCTTGGGCATGAGATTGTCGGCGATATTTTATGGATAGATGAAGCGCATTCGGGCGTTGATACAAATGGAAATAAGATAGCGGTTGGCGATAGGGTTGTCTGGTCAATCTTTGCTGTTCCGGCTGGCATTGAACCACCCAGAAAAGACATGCCGCAGAAGAGTCAGCATCTTTTTAAATATGGTCATGCGCTTGCGAATGGCAACGATATTTTTAACGGCGGCCTGGCTGATTATTGCGTGCTGAAATCCAATACTGCACTCGTTAAAATTTCTTCTTCTTTGCCAATAAAAGTGGCTGCCACCATCAGTTGTGCTCATGCTACGGTAATGGGCGCATTAAGAGTAGCAGGAGATGTTACAAACAAAAGTATACTTGTTTTCGGTGCCGGTTTGTTGGGCTTGTCTTGTGTATCGATGTGTAAAGAGTTTGGTGCTGCTAAAGTCGGGCTCATTGACCCAGATGCTCATCGGTTTAGCTGGGGCAAAAAATTTGGGGCTGATAATAGTTATGAGTTTCCCGATAAAGGCGTACCATACCCATGGACAGAAAGCGATATCGTATTTGATATGACTGGGTATCCGGATGCAATGCTGGCTGGCATCAATTCATTAAAAACAGGTGGCTGTGCCGTTTGGATTGGTGCTGTCTTTCCTTCTGCAACGGTGCCTGTAAATGCAGAAATGATTGTAAGAAAATTATTACAGATACGTGGCTTGCACAATTACAATTATGAGCGACTTTGTAAAAGCTGCAGCGTTCATAGAAAATCACTATCAAACGTACCCTTTTGAAAAGTTGGTTGAAAAGGAGTTTACACTTAGTCAAATAGATGAAGCTTTTCAGGTTTGCCAGCGAAGAGAAGCCAGTGCGGGTTGGTGTTAGAATTGTTGAAAATAATTAATTGAATTGTACTTTACTTACTAAAGATTGAAAAAATGGATGTTGTAAAAATGGTTGTTTTTGATATGGCTGGCACTACAGTAAATGAAAATAATGTGGTGTATAAAACATTGCGCCGGGCTATTAATGAAGCTGGCTTTCCTGTTACCCTGGAAGATGTATTAGCGGAAGGAGCAGGCAAAGAAAAACTACAAGCCGTTAAAAGTATATTGCATCAATATGCGCAAGTGGATGATGAATAAGGTTGCGAATGAAATTCATGAAAAATTTCTTGTCTTGCTGGAAGAAGCCATATCAGAAATTGGATATTCAGCCTCAGCCCAATGCAGAAGAATTATTCAAGTGCGTTAAAAGAAAAAGGTATTGTAAATGTTTTAAATACCGGATATAACAGGAAAACAGCACTCTCTATCACAGATAAGTTAGGATGGAAAGAAGGAACTGATTTTGATTGTTTGGTAACGGCGACGGATGTAGGTAAAAACCGACCCAGTCCCGATATGATTTTATTTGCGATGGAGCAATTTCATCTTACTAATGCATCAGAAGTAATAAAAGTAGGCGACTCTATCATTGACATTGAAGAAGGAAAAAATGCCGGTTGCGGAATGAATATTGGTATCACAACGGGGGCGCACACTTACGAACAATTGGCATCTGCTAATCCTAATTTCATAATCAACAATCTCATAGAATTGCTGCCTTTGATTGATCAAAAAAGTTTGTAAGTAAGCTGTAAATACTATTCGATACAGATAAAATAATTGAATGAATAGATCGTTTCTAATAATCATTTTTTTTCTAAATATTGGCTCTACCAATGCGCAGTCCAAAGTGCGTTCGGTTCATCCAATAAACGTGGCGAAATCACCATCTTCTTCTCCTGTTCAAATGCCTTATAACCGACTTATTCAATCGGCAGGAAAGGTGATTACTTATGGAAATCCTGAACTGGAAAATCATGCTTTAGATGTAACCGCTTTGCCGGATAAAAAAAGCGTTGTTGTTGAAGACAGATATGGCGTTGCCATGATTGATGTAAAAACAAATGTTATTGTAAACAGATGGAGTTTTAGCGACAGCGTAGCTTACAAAAATTTAGTAAGCACTTACTCTGGTATTATCTCATTTGTTTATCAAAATAAAACCTATCTTGTTTGGAGTGCGCAGGACGGAAAAAGCGATAAAGGATTTGTTGTACTGGCAGAGCTGAAAAGGGCGGCAATCAATACTATTTCTTTGATTCAATTCAATGCTATTGCGACTGCTAAAGTGGCTATCCCAAACCAGGTTGTTTATCAATGTTGAAAACAATATTCCTTATTTGTATGTAGTGCTGAATGGCAACAACCAATTGGTAAAAATAAATGTTCAGGATAAGCAACTGATTTGGACAGCTAACACCGGCGAAGCGCCGTTTGGTGTATGCATTGTAAACAACAAAGCTTATGTTACCAACTGGGCTGGGCAAACCAGTAACCGATACCATACAGGAACATGCCGGTACGCCTTGGGGAAGTGTTTACACCAATCCGGTTACGGGAGCAACTAAAGAAGGAAGTGTATCTATCATTGATATAAAAAATGGAACAAAAACAAAAGAACTGATGGTTGGCTTGCATCCCAATGCTATTGTTAAAAGTGCTGATGAGCATTTTTTGTATGTCGCCAATAGCAACAGCGATAACATCAGCGTTATTGATGTGAAAAAAGAACAGGTGATTGATTCAATTCAGGTGGGTTTGTTTTCGGATCAAAATCACTATTGCGGCAGCAGCCCGAATGGTTTGTGTTTACATCCGAATGGAGCAGAATTGTTTGTTGCCAACGGATTAGACAATGCGATTGCTGTAATAAAATTAGGCAGTAATATTTCTGCAAAAGGTATTGGAAAAACAATGGTTCAAGGTTATTTTCCAACGGAAGCTTACCCATCAGGAATTGCGTTTGTAAACAACCATTTGTATATTACCAATCTCGAAGCAAAAGGCGCTGGTGTTTTATCCGAAGCGCATGAATTAAAACAACCCAACAGTAAGCCCGTTAGCGCATTTTCCATTCATAAACAACTGGCTTCAGTAAGCGTGATCCCCGCTCCTGCACCATCGCAATTAAATGCCTATACGCAAAAAGTAAAATTGCTCAATTTATCGTACCGGCTGGTTGCTTTGCTGCAACAGACGCCTCGAAAGCAATGTAAAACCAAAGCCTGTTCCGGAGCAGATTGGCGAGCCTTCTTTGTTTAAGCATGTGGTGTACATCATCAAAGAAAACAAAACCTACGACCAGGTTTATGGCGATATTAAAGAAGGCAACGGTGATAGCAATTTATGCGTTTATGGAAACAATGTAACGCCCAACCAGCACAGGCTTTCGCGTAGCTTTTCGTTGCTTGACAACTACTATGCTTCCGGTAAATCATCAGCCGAAGGTCACCAGTGGACGGATGCTGCAATGGTATCGGATTATGTTGAAAAAAACGTTCGCGCCTGGTTTAGAAGTTACCCTCATAGGCAGGAAGATGCTTTAGTGTATAATAAAGCCGGCTTCATTTGGAACAATGCTTTGGATCATGGTAAAACGGTGCGCATTTTTGGTGAGGCTTGCAAAACAAATTATGATGAAAAGATGAACTGGTTTGATATTTATAACCGGTACACAAATAACGACTCTCTCAACTTTAAAAACACAACTACCATTGCTAGAATCAGACCTATTATTCATCCTCATTTTCCCGACTGCGACAATTTTATTTTTAGTGACCAGATCCGCGGCTGATGATTTTATAAATGAATGGCATCAATACGAAAACAAAGGAGGCGATAATTTGCCCGATTTGATAATCGTATCGTTACCAAACGATCATACCGCAGGCACATCGCCCGATTTTCCAACACCCAGAGCGATGGTGGCTGATAACGATTTGGCATTGGGAAGAATTGTTGAAACAATTACTGACAGCCGTTTTTGGGATTCTACTGTTGTGTTGGTAACCGAAGATGATTCGCAATCAGGATGGGATCATATCTCGCCTTACCGAACCACTGGTTTAATCATCAGCCCATATTCTGTTTTGCAAAAAACAATACACACTAACTACAACCAAACCTGTATGGTGCGAACCATTGAACAGATTTTAGGCTTGCCGCCGATGAACATCATTGATGCTACTGCAATGCCGATGTTCGATTGTTTTACTGATGCAAAAACAAACACTCACTTTTCAGGTTATTCCCACCAATATTGCATTGAACGAAAGAAACAAACCATTGACTGCTTTAAAAGGAAAAGCCTTGTATTATGCAAAGCTTTCCAAAGCCTCGGCTTTTAAGGAATCGGACAGTGGAGATGACGATGATATGAACCGCATTTTATGGTTTGCTGCAAAAGGAAACAGAGCTTATCCGGTTTCTAAATGATGTTGACGTTATAGAAATCCATTTATTGAAAAAGCATTTTCATGATAGAAGATATAAAAATCCGTCCGGCTCAAATGGAAGATTCCGAAGCTATTTTTCATTTTATTGAAGAATTGGAAGAAGTGCGGTTTGATGATTTGCTTTTCAAAAAGTATTATGCGGAGAGTTTGCAGAACAAGAGCAATATCTATCTGGTAGCTGAAACCGAGGAAGGTGAAATTGCAGGCTACATCAGTTGTCATGGTCAGGTTTTATTGCATCATCTGGCAAAGGTATTCGAGATTCAGGAATTGTTTGTAAAGAAGGAATTCAGAAGTCAAAAAACAGGTAGCTTGCTGCTTCGAACGGTAGAAAAAATAGTGCAGGAAAAAGGTTATCATTTATTGGAAGTAACAGCAAATATAAAAAGAGCGAACACGCATTTGTTTTATAAAAGCAATGGTTTTGTTCACACACATCAAAAATTTACGAAAGAACTATAAGCACAAAATCATTCCTCTCAACACATGAGTTTTGAATTGGACAAATTATATCATGTAAGTGAAAAAGGAAACATTGCCTTGTTCAAACCCCGACCTTCGCCTTCTTATTTTGAAAAGATCAAAGGCAATGTGGTTTTTACCATATCGGGCAGGCTTTTGCATAACTATTTGTTTCCTCGTAATTGCCCAAGAGTTACTTATTACATTGGTGAAACTACTTCGCAGCACGATAAAGAAAAGTTTTTCGGACAAACATCAGCCGATTATGTGATAGCGATTGAAGCTGGATGGTTGAAAGCGGTGCAGGAAGCAAAACTGTACTGCTATGAGTTTTCTTCCAACGACTTTATAATGCTTGATGAATGTGCTGGTTATTATATTTCTTATCAACAAATAATGCCGCTTTCGGTTCGTCTCATTCCCGATGTATTTGGGGAATTGGTTAAGAGAAACATCGAGCTCAGAATTTTACCAAACTTGTGGAAACTGGCAACTGCAGTGGTAGCATCGAGTTTATCTTTCTCGCTGATTCGCATGAGAAATGCCAAAGATAACAGGCAGCCAATGTGAACAAATCATTACGGTATTATTAAGAATTACCGACGTAACATTGACATAACACAGCGAAAGTAGTTTTAAAAAAATTACTGCGCATGTTTACTTTCGCCATTGCCTTTTGTCTCATTTTTCAAAGCGCCGTTGCCATTTATTTATTAAAATCCGTTCGTAAAAACGAAGTGTTTGACTGGCAACTTCGCAATTTTTTATGGCTATTGCTGGCTCATATCGTTACCAAATTTTTTTTATTATTCATCCTTCAAAGTAACTATCCTTACGGAACCATTGCTACCGGTTTTAGCTTATTTTATGCGCCTTATTTTTTTATCATTACAAGCGAAATTGTAAATCAACCCGTTTCTAAAAAAGCAATTTCTCTGCATCTGCTTCCGTTTGCTATTGGTTCTGTTTTTTTTCTTTTGATTGTCTTTTTTCGTTCGGATCAGGCCATCATCAATGATGGCATCATCGCTTATAACAACGTGAACTTAACGGTTACTATGCTGTCGTTTATCATTTATGCCGTTATCATCAAAAGAAAACTAACAGCATATCAGTCACCTGACAATCACTTCAATCAATTATTACAAATCCAATTGGTCAATAATGTCATTTCTATTATTCTGATGTGTGGTTGTGTGATAGGCTTTTTAAAATTATTGCATTTAATTTATCCAACGCTGATTGATGTTGATGTAAGAGCAACCATCTATCTACATCTTTTATTATTGCCTATATTGGTTATCCGGTACAAATTAAAAAGCACCCACAGACCATCGGTCCCTATTAGGGTCAATGAAGAAAATATTCAATTGGTTGCACTTGCGGAGACAGCAAAAAGATATCAAAAATCGGGTCTTGATAAAACTGCTTTAAAACTGTATGAGGATAAGTTGATGAAGCATATGAATAAAAACAAACCTTATTTAGATGCCGATCTTTCTTTGGAGGAATTGGCTAAACAAACCTGCATTCCGAAACATCATTTGACACAAACCTTGAACGACAAAGTCGAGAAAAGTTTTTACCAGTTCGTCAACGAATACAGGATTGAAGAAGCGATGCGTAAACTGAAAAATGAAAATGAAGAAGTGAGTATGTTATCGCTGGCTTTTGATGTTGGTTTCAATTCAAAATCTTCTTTCAATAATTACTTCAAAAAAGTGACAGGACGCACACCTTCTTCGTATAAGAAAGCAATTTTGCTTATCGAATAATTCGATTTATAAACTTCATTTTGTTTTCATAACAATAGGGTAATATTTCGGTAAAAAATACAACTAATTGATTGTAATAGGTTTACAGAATAAAATAGTAGCTGCCATCTGGCATTTTCATTTTTTTGACCTTCCCATTTGGTTAAGTCGTGAGTTAAAAAGTTTACACCAATTTTTACATCCGCAATCTAAAAAAATGATTGCTTTTTTAAACCAATTGTTATGATCAAAACACTGTTTTGCATGAGCCGAACTCTGCTGGCAATGCTGTTCATCTTACTTTTTCATGTTTCGTTTGCTCAAAGTTCTACCGTTACAGGTAAAGTGGTGGATGACATTAATAAAAAGCCTTTGGCGGGTGCAACGATTGCAGTTGGTGATTCAACCCGAAGTGTCGCCGTAACCAATGAAAATGGTGAATTTACCGTGAGCGCTCAAAAGGGACAAATGCTCTTCATTAGCTATGTAGGGTATGAAAGATATTCTGTGATGCTTTCAGATAATACGGTTATCAACGCCTCGTTAAAATTAAATGGCGGTCAAATTTCAGAAGTTGTGGTTACTGCCCTCGGCATTAGGAAAGAAGTAAAGAAAATTGGCTATGCAACAACCATCGTAAAAGGAGACGATTTGACGAAAGCCCGCGATGTCAATCCATTGCAATCGCTTACAGGAAAAGTAGCTGGTTTAACGATAGGCGCCTCTGCGGAAATGCTAACCAAGCCACAAGTTGTGTTGCGGGGTAGTACCGATTTGTTGTATGTGGTGGATGGTGTTCCCATCAACTCTGATACCTGGAATATCAATGCGGATGACATAGAAACCTATAACGTTTTAAAAGGTGCCAATGCAGCTGCATTGTATGGCTTCAGAGGCATCAATGGTGCGATTATTATTACCACCAAGCGTGGCTCGAGAGACAAGAAAGGCTGGCAGGTCAATTTGAACAGCAGTAATATGCTGGAAACCAGTTTTCTTACCGTTCCGAAAAGCCAGACAGAATATGGTCGTGGCACCAACTTTTTATATCAATATGCGAAAGGTAAATCGTACACGTATGGTGCTGAAGGTACCAATGGCAACGGAACCTTTGGCGGTGTGGATATTTTGTATGATAATACACAGCGATTGCAGGAATATGGTCCTCGCTTTGACGGTCAGTTGATTAAACAATACGACAGCCCTTACGATCCTGTAACCGGTGTAAGAACACCCACACCGTGGCTTGCACGAGGTAAAAACAATTTCCAAAATTTCATGCAGGATGGGTTCCTATCTACGAATAATATCTCTCTTGCCTCAAGCGGTCCGAAGTATGATATCCGCATGTCGTACTCTCACATCTTTCAAAAAGGCATGGCGCCTAACACAAGGCTGAATATTGATAATGTAAACCTGAATACAGGTTATAACATTACCAGCAAACTTCGATTGGAAGGTAATTTAAACCTAAATATTCAATACTCGCCAAACATTCCAGACGCTTCGTACGGGCCCAACAGCTATGTGTATATGTTTAAGGTGTATGGCTCTTCCGATTATGATATCCGAGATTTGAAAAATATTTATAAGGGACCGCAGGGAGTAAAAGATTTGGTTCAATACGCGCCGGAATATGGTCGTGAAAATAGTGCATGGTTCATAGCTGACAAATGGTTGCGTACCCATGATAAAACAGATATTTACGGCTATCTAAAATTGGATTATAAAATTACCAACGACCTGAATGTAAGCGCACGCTCGCAAATAACAACCTGGGATCAAAGAAGAACTGAAATTGTACCGGCTTCCACTAATTTAAATACTTATTTACCCTGGTATTACTTTGGATGGTATGGTGACTACCGAGTGGATCAGCGAAACTTACTGGAGAACAATTCAGACGTACTCATCAGCTACAATAAAGACATCAGTAATTTCAGTTTGAGCGTTAACGCAGGCGCCAGTGAGCGCTCATTCAAATACAATTCGTTGTGGGCAACTACTAAAGATTTGGCACTGCCCAATGTTTACGCTTTGTCAAACAGTTTAAACCCTGCATTAAGCTATACTTTTTTATCAAAAATGCAGGTATATAGCAGTTATTACAGCGTTGATTTGGGTTATAAAAATTTCTTCACTCTTTCCACTACAGGAAGAGTTGATAATCTATCAACCTTGCCCCAGGGTAACCGATCGTTTTTCTATCCTTCCGCCTCTTTGAGCACGGTACTTTCTGACTATCTCACTTTGCCCAAAGCCATATCATTTTTCAAACTAAGAGGTTCGTATGCTGATGTAAAGGGAGCACTTACACAATCAACCATAGCGTCAGCTTATACAGCCGTTACCGGCATCAGCACAGGCAGTTTGTTAGGCTATGGCACCGACCTTCTTACCTCTTATGATGGTCCAAGCTATACCAATCAAAACAGTTATTCACTTGCCAATTACTATAATGGCACTTCTTCCGTCAATTATTCCAATACGATTGCCAACCCGCAATTGAAGCCTTACAACGTGCAGTCCTATGAAGCCGGAACGGACATCCGGTTTTTCAAGAACCGGGTTGAATTAGATGCCACTTATTTTACAAGCATCAACGGACCGTTAATTTATCAATTGGGGGTAGCTTCTTCAACCGGTTATTATGCGCAAAATGTCAATGGTATCACTTCCCTGAAGAAGGGTATCGAGTTGCAGTTGAATGTGACTCCGTTCAGAAATCCAAAGGGTTTTTCATGGGACATTAACATGAACTATTCAACATTTAAAGAAACATTGAAATCGATTTATGGAGGAGAAAAAACGCTATCTGTAAATGGTCATAATTATACCATCGGCGAACGCCTGGATGATTACTACAGCACTAAGTTTGTACGAGGACCAAACGGTGAAATAGTGTATGGTAGCGGAGGGTTGCCACTGCCTGTTCCCAGTTCAAGCATTAACGATCGCGGCTTTATCGGGCACCTAAATCCTGATTTTACATTTGGCATCAGCAACCGGTTTTCTTATAAAAACCTCAGTTTAAGTTTTCAGTTTGATGGCAGAATCGGTGGTAAAATTTACGACAGGGTTTTGTATCAGGGTAATAATGGTGGCACGTCTTATGAAAGCGCATCAGGTGCTTATGGGGTAGCACGTCTTGCCGAATGGAAAAGCACTAATGAGGGAGCAAACGCACCCACACCGGCTTACATTGGCAAAGGCTCTGTCATTACTAGTGGAACACCAACGTATTCGGGCGGACAAATTACCAATCTTAAAGACTTAGGGTTTTCTCCGAATACAACAGCGGTAACGGTTCAGAGTTATCTATCGAGCGGTATCGGTAGCAACTTTGATGAGTATTATTTTATCAACCGCTCATTTGCCAAGTTAAGAGAAGTAACGTTGAGTTATAACGTTCCGCTTAAAAACAGTTATTTTAAAAATGCAACCTTTTCGCTGGTAGGAAGAAACCTGCTGTATTTCGCAAAAAGAAAAGACTTTGACATAGAGCAATATGCATCCGGCTTTAATATAGCCGATAGAAGTGTAGGCGGCACAAATCCGGACCTGCAAAGCCCCACTGCGCGCAGGTTTGGGCTTAACATCAATGTAGGTTTCTAACATCATTTCATCATCTTAGAAAACATCAATAAAATGAAAACGCTTTTTTATATAGTCATCTTATCTTCTACCATTGCAGTAAGCTTATCGGGTTGCCAGAAAGGCGATCTAACCGATAACCCGAATGCGGCATCTCAGAACAGCACCGTTCCCGTTTCTCTATTGCTCAATCATCTTACTTACAGCCTGTATGTCGGAGGCGGCGTTACAGATGGTCGCCCGGGTGCAATTAATGAAATTCCCTGGGACTTACCTTTTATATGGGCGCAGTATCATGTTTCAAACTATCAATATTACCGGGGCAATAATTTTTATAACTGGTCCAATTCGGCTACGAATTATGATATGCTGCGATACGCTAATTTGATGCAGCAACAGGCAGCCACACAGTATGGACAAACAGCTAATGTATATACAGCACTGGCAAAATTTTTCCAGGCATATAGTTTTATCTGGCTTACCCAACGGGTGGGCAATATACCGATGATGCAGGCAGGCGATACCAAAAACTTAACACCTACCTATAATACGCAGCACGACGTTTTTAAAAACAGCCTGGCTTTGTTAGATTCAGCCAATACGCTGATCAATGGTTTGAATTCTACCAATACAGGCGCCGTGGTAAACGGTGACATTTATGGATTGACCGCTTTGCAATGGCAAAAAATAATCAATGCTTACCGGTTGCGCATTTTGATAAGCTTAAGCAAAAGAGCCACCGACAATGCCGATTTGAACATACCGCAACAATTTGCAGCTATTCTAAACAATCCAACGCAATACCCTTTGCTATCGGGCAACAGCGACAACCTGAAATATGTTTATAACGCAGCTTACAATCCTTATCCCATTTATTCAAGAGGCAATGCGCCTTACAACTCGTATTCTAACATCTGCAAAACGTTTTTAAACATCTCAACATCCACCAGCGACCCGCGTACCTTTATCGTCGCAACACCTGCACCGGCGCAACTCACGGCAGGCAAAACCATCAGTGATTTTACAGCTTACGTGGGTGCCGATATCAATACAGATTTGGCTACACTGAACGCCAATTCGGGCAAGGGTCAATATTCATTCGCCAATTATTTGAGGTATTATACTTCCACATCGGGTGCCAATGCAGAACCTTACATCATTATTGGCTATCCTGAAATGTGTTTCAATATTGCAGAAGCCATCAATCTGGGATGGGCAACCGGCAATGCTACCACATGGTATAATAATGGCATCAATGCATCGCTTTCCTGGTTCGGACTGAGTCAGGGCAAGTCGTTTGCCGTCGGCGATGTAAGCGGAACTGTGTTGGGAAACGTAACGATCGATGTTAATTCATTTTTGAACAATCCATTGGTGGTGCTTAGTCCTGACAGCGATTCGGCAAGAGTGCAGATACTTACCCAAAAATATGTTGCTTTCTTTCAAAATTCGGGTTGGGAAGCTTTTTATAACTGGCGTCGTACAGGTGTGCCAGATTTTTCCCAAGGCGGCAGCGGCATCGGTACCCCAAGCGGTTTAATACCCAGGCGATGGGAATATCCGCAGGATGAAATCAATTATAACAACGCCAACTATACATCTGCCATTTCCTCGCAATTTGGCGGTAATGATGATTTGACAAAAGATACCTGGCTAACAAAATAATGTTGTTTATCGGCACTTGGGTGAGCGACAAGCAGAGCTTACCTGAGTGCTGTAACAACGAATGAAAAATTATTGTACTCACTCATCCGGAATGGTTTCATCTATGAAATGTATCGTCAGCCTTGTGTTATTCCTTCCGCTTTGTGTCGCAGCACAAATAGCGGATAGTACACAACGTAGTGTAAAAGTACAAGGTGCGGTGAATGTCAGAGATTTGGGTGGCTATGGCACAAAGGATGGCAAAACCGTAAAATGGAAAAAGCTGTATAGAAGTGCAGACATCAGCAAGCTTACAGAATCAGACTTGGACACATTACGGCAAAGAAAAATAACTTATGTGGTTGACTTACGGGGTATCAATGAATCGAAGGCAGCACCAGATAAATTAAATGCAAACACAGATTATATTTTGTGTCCTGCCGGTAGTGATCAGAATTTGAACGACTGGATGAACAAGCTAATGAGCCTGCAAAATAGCGGCGATTCTATGATGATGTATTATTCCAACACTACATTTTTGGCAGACCGCTACAAATCTTTTTTTAATAAACTGCTCCTCTTGCCAAACGATCAGGCATTGCTATTCCATTGCACGGCCGGCAAAGACAGAACCGGGGTTGGGCAGCCTTGTTGTTATATGCTCTTGGCGTGCCATATGAAACCATTGTTCAAGATTATACGGCTTCGAACGAATACCGGAAAGAAAGCAACAAGATAATGGTTGCACAAATGGTTCAGTATAAACACATCAATGAACAAGTGGCCGAAGATGTGGTATCCGTAAAGCCTGAATATTTAAATGCAACGTTTGCCGCCATTCGTAAACGATATGGATCGGTTGATGCCTTTTTACAAGGTCCATTAGGGTTAGACAAAAATAAAATGGCTGTGTTGAAGGAAAAGTTCCTGGAATAGGAAAGGGATGCAAACAATCGTTCTATTAATGGTGCTCAACCGTTTATAATTATGAGTATCCATTGTTGGTAAAAAACCTGTTGTTTTTATTTCATTCTGAACTAATAGTTGGTTTCTAAAAAGCATAATCATTGGCCATGCATTTTTATTTGTTTGTAATAAGATAGCATTAACAATGTCGAATTCCGATAACAATTATTATAGCCAAATGCTTGAACACTTTAAGCAGCTAAACTATCCTGATAAGCTTGGTTTCTTTCATTCTCAATTCGGTATCATACCCTTTTTGTTTCCGGATTTTACTACAGAAATATCATGGTATAACAATGAAAGCCAGCTGGCACTGCTGATTGAAAATTTCTATATAGAAAAACCAAAAAAATTTGTCTGCGAAAAGATTTTTATTGAGAATACAGGCGTGGTAAAGTTTAGCGTGCAGCCTGTTTCACCAGTGCAACGTATTCAATACAACAGATTCATAATATCTGCTTTTCTTCAATTGTTTGAGTCCTTTAAAAAAGATTTTGATGTTGATTTACAAACTGCAAGCGACCCGATTGAATTCCTTACCTCACATATGAAGCGCCTTACCACGATACAACAATGGATACAATGCTTGATAGATAAGCTACAAGTAAAGGCAAGTTTACGGTTACAATTTCTTCAGATTGTTTTTAATGGCTTTAATTTCTATTCCACCGGTAAACAGGCTACCATTCAAAAAAGGCGAAAGTTCGTTGAATTGTATTTATTCAGCCAAGGACTCTTTTTTGCCGATCACTTATCAACTCTGCAAAGGTTGCTCACTACACAAGGGACATATCACACATTTGCATCATCAAAACCAACTTCTCTGATTCGTTTACCTGACCAATGTGATACCCTTACTGCTAAAAGAAGCTAGACTGGCGTAGTCATCAATTCATAAGCTGCTAAGGGTGATTTTACAAAGGCTTCATCAGGGAATAACCGTCTCAAATGTGAGCAATTTGTCGCCAAATTGTTCAGCTAATGAAAGAAGTAGAAGTAATATCTCCTGTTTAGAAAATATCTGATTCCTTCTATACCAACGAGCATTATATCGGCGAGGCCTTAAGCAGACGAAAGAATAAGGGACGGATACCGAATTAATAAATAAATATCAAGACAACATTATTTTGGACAATACCGAAACTCGAAAATTGCACACTAAAGATATAACCCCTTAAAGTAAAAATACAACCGAGACTGATTGGGCTGATTTTCTAACCTTAAGAATTGCCTGTTTTAGTGTAGACTTATATACTGAAAGATGGGTCTTTTGTAAGACCAGCAATTCATTAAAACCGGTATGAAACATTAAACATAAAATTAGTAGGTTCACCAGGCCATTTATATACATTGTTATAGGCTCCTGTCCAATAAGTTTTATTGGTGATGTATTCCCGACACGACAGCAACTTTGTAATGCTGATAATTATATTGCAAACCAGCATTTAATAATATATAATCGGGTAGTAGGACATTGGGGTCAAGTGTATTGAGACGGCTTTCGGAGGAGTGCCCCGCAGAGATGCCCAAGCCTTTTAATAACCCGTTGGCAAAGGTGTATTTTATATAACTGCCGCTGGTATTGCGTGGCGCATTCTCTGCAAGCCTTCCAATCTGCGAGACAATTTTACTCTTTACCACTTTATAATCAGAATAGGCATACGTAAGATACACACTTAAGTTTGATAAAATACTTCCCGTAGCTTCCGTTTCCATTCCTCTTGACCTGTACTCACCTTGTTGAACAAATAAATTAGGGTTGCTGATATCGTTTGCATTAACCGCCACATTCTGAAGTTCAAGTTGGTACAGCGCCACGGAGGCAGAGAGGCTATTATTAAAAAAAATTGCTTTGGCACCTGCTTCCAGCAACTGGCTTATTACCGGTTTAAAAGGGGCATTAAAAACCTGCGTTGCCATCGAAGCCTCAAACGGGTCAAAACCTTTGTTGTAAGTCGCATATAAGCTAATGTTTGGCTTTAGAGAATAAACGACACCCAGCCTTGGTAAGAATACTGCTGTTGCATCTTCATCTGTGCTGGCCGTAACATCGTCGTTATCACCTGCGCTGTAAAATTCTTCTCTTATACTCAACAAAAATTTCCATTTATCGATGCTTATCTGGTCCTGTAAATAGATGCCTTGCGTGCTGTAAGTACTTGCATCCACATCCGATACATCCTGGTTATACGTTGATAAGTGGTAAGTGTCTGTTCTTATTGATGGATAAGCAGTATGTTTTAAACTGAATGTACCCACAATACCACTTCCCGTCCCAAATTGATCTGCCCGTTCATAATATTGTTGGGAAAGGTTTGTTTCGCAGCTGATGAAATCATATCCAAGCAACAGTTCATGATTTAGTTTTCCCCTATTGGTTTTGTAAGTCAAATAATTGGTGAACGTATTGGTATATGTAGGATACTTCCATGTTGAATAATATAAAGAAACAGAATCTGGCGAGAGATAATCATGCAAGCCATGTTCCGCTACCTGCTGATTGGTATGGTAATTCAAATAACCGCTGTTAAAACTAAACCGGTTATTAAATTTGTAAGATAATGTTACATTGGAAGCTATGTCTGTTTCATGTAGATAATCGCCTTTTTGCACCAGCGATAAATTGATTGGTGTAGCATTAATGGAAGCGCTATTCTCAAAACCAGGTTGTCCTCTGTCTAACAGCGTATTGGTATGAGATAAACTAAAAATCAACATTAATTTTTAGTTTATCATTTGGTATAAAACTTACCGATGGTGCGATTTCGTACGACTTGGCAATAACATTATTACGAAATGATTTTGTATCATCATAACCTGCATTAAAGCGATATAATAAAGTCTTGTTTTTGTTTAACGGACCCGTTACGTCACCTTCTGCGCGGTAATGGTTCCACCTGCCCGCATATACATTAATCTCAACTTGTTTTTCTTCCAACGGTTTTTTGGTAACCAAATTTATGGTTCCCCCGGATCGCAATTGCCATTTAAAGTTGTAGTTGGTCCTTTAATGACTTCAATGCGTTCCACATACACCAGCATCGAGCTGGTGTATGTTGTGTTATAGCCACGAAGCCCATTTATGTCAAGTGCATTCTCAGCTTTAAAACCACGGATGGCATATTCTTCATAACCGGAATATCGGTTTATACCAGCCACTTCCTCCACCGCATCCCGCACGGTAAAATCCATCTTGTCCTGTATCAGTTCTTTTGTAACAGAAGAGATGGATTGGGGGATATTAATGGTTGGTATTTCTGTTTTATTTCCAAAAAAAGAATATTCACTTTTATAGGATTTTGCAAGGCGTCCTCTGATCTCAACACTCTCTAATTCATGTACATTATAGTTCAATTGAATAGTGCCGATGTCAAAAGTTTGATCCGTTGAAAGGGTGACAAAACGCGAAATTGATTTGGCTTCAATTGAAGTAACCAGCAATGTATCTGATTCGGCCGGTAAATGTTGAAATATAAAAACACCATTGTTATCAGTTACCGTTGTTTTGTTTAACTTCTTCAGTATGATATTTACATTTACACCAGGATTGCCATCTGCACCAATAATTTTTCCGGTAAGAATACTTCCATTTTTTTGCTCGCTTATGGTATCGGAAAGAAGTAAAGCCAATAGAAAGATAAGAGTATTGCCTATTTTAAAAGAAAATGAGTTGGAAAGAGTACGATGCATGTTTTCTTGATTCTGATTTGTTATCAATAAGGTTGCGATACAACTAGCACGAACACAAAGCAAACACGAAAAAATTTTATTCAAAACGGTTGTCTATTATCTTATTGTTAGATTGTAGTGGAAACTCTCATTCCTTTCTATTACGTTCTTACTTTGTTCTTTTGTAAAGGGGTAGGAAGATTACGTTGATTCAACGGCTGCATTTCTATCAAAAATTTTTATTCAAATATTTCTTGCATGATGCGCAAATTAGTCTCTGTAATAACGGTTTTCTTTCTCTGTTTTTCTTGTTTACAATATGTAATGGGTCAAAAGTCCTTACCGGTTTTGTCGGTACCTGCACAAACCGCGTATACGCACATTGATACAGCAGGCGTATCGGTATTGGCTAGCGGAAGATATGTTACACCTGCCGGTAAAACCCTGCAGATTTCACATGATCCGTTCGGTATTGCTGTATCACCCGATGGAAGCCAAACCGTTACCCTGCATAACGGTGTATTTACCGTCATTGATAATAATACATTCAAAACAACCACAATTGGCTGGGTTGGCGATGCTCCAGCCAGCAATGGCTCTCATTTTGTGTTAGATAGTTTTAAACGGTCTATCCCTACACCATTAAACCACGGCTCATTCCTAGGTGTTGCATTTGCAAAAAACAATAGCGTTGTATATTTAAGTGGAGGCGACAATGGCAGTGTGATTGAGTACGATATTGATCATTTCACAAAGATTGATTCTATTTCTTTGAATGGAAAGGTTAATGGGGTTGATTATGGTGACAGCTTTACGTCAGACCTTACCTACAATGAAAATAAGAATGAGTTGCTGGTATTGGACAGAGCGAATTACAGGATGGTTCGCCTTGATCTTACCACCAGAAAAATAACGGCTTCCGTACAAACAGGAAGATTACCTTTTGGTATTGCCTTGAGTCCGGATCACCAGTTTGCATTTGTAGCAAATGTTGGTATGTACGCTTACCCGTTAATGCCTGATCTTACGCCGCAGAATTATGATAGCCTGTTACTGCCCTGGCAACCGTATGGAAACGATACAAAAGAATCCATTAATGGTTATACCTGGAATGGTCGCCATATTCCCGGTTTGGGCAGCCCGAATGCACCGGAGGCGATGAGTGTATACGCAATTGATCTTACCAACAACAAGGTAACAGATCGTTTCAAGCCAGGCTTTCTGGTTGGGGAAATGATTGAAGGCGCAAAAGTCGTGGGCGGCTCAAGCCCCAATTCACTTGCCGTTGGCAGTAGGTATGCATATGTTACCAATGCCACCAATGATAATGTTTCTGTTATTGATTACCACAATCATAAGTTGTTGAAAAATATCCAAGTGAAAGTGAGTCCGCTGATTGATCAATATCGAGGATTATTACCCTTTGGCATTGCTTTGAGCCGTGATGAAAAAACGTTGTATGTGGCATTGCTTGGCTTCAACGCTGTTTCGGTTATTGATGCTGAAAGTGGACAAACAAAAGGATTGATACCAACTGGCTGGGGGCCAACCCGGCTAACACTTTCGCCTGATGGATTTGATTTGTATGTTGCATCCTGTAGAGGTTACGGTGCCGGGCCAAATGGAGGAAAAACTTATATAGCTCCGGTGCAGGGAACCTATATTGGCGATGTCCAATTAGGTACTTATCAAAAAATTCGATTGCCAGATTCAATGCGGCTGGCAGCCATGACGGCGAAGGTGTTGCACAATACATTCTCAGTTGTTGATGTAAAAGACGATCTAAAAAATCCTTTGCCGGTTGTATCCGGAATAAGACAAAGCCCCATTAAATACATCGTGTACATCACAAAAGAAAACCGTACATACGATGAAATGCTGGGGCAGCTAAAAAATGGCATTGGTGACTCCTCTTTGGCAAGGTTTGGCGACAATGTAACAATCAGTACAAAGGACAAAACCCTAGTGCATGTGAATGTCGCACCAAATCATCTCGACCTTGCACAACTGTTTGGCTTCTCTGATAATTTTTACTGTGACAGCGACGCGTCTATTCATGGGCATCACTGGATGATGGGCGTAATTCCAAACGAATGGGTGGAAGCCAATTCGAGCGTTGACAAAACAGCTAAACTTTTTTCAAAAGCACCGGGCAGACGCTTTCCCGGGTCAACAGGCAGCATAGACCCTGAAGACTATGCAGAGAGGGGCGGACTTTGGGAAGCGCTGGATAGGAGCCACGTATCTTTTTATAATTTTGGTGAAGCCAATGAAACCGCCTATAACCGGGAAGCCTGGGTTGTTACGGCAACCGGTTCGGGTCATGGTGTTGTGGTACCCATTCAGAAAGCCTTATTTAGCCGCACAAGCCATAATTATGCAGGTTTCAATACCAATATTCCTGATCAGTTCAGACTGAATCAATTTGAAACCGAGTTCAAAAAAAAGTGGCTGTCGGGCAAACAAAAAATGCCTTCTCTTATTACCATCCAACTGCCTAATGATCACACGGCAGATCCAAGACCGGAAGAAGGGTATCCCTTTTATCATTCCTTTGTTGCTGATAATGATCTTGCACTTGGGGGTATGTTGCAATTTCTGTCACGCACACCCTACTGGAAAAATATGCTGGTGATTGTTACAGAAGATGATCCACAAGGCGGCGTTGACCACATAGATGCGCACAGAAGCGTGCTAATTCTGGCTGGTCCTTATGTAAAGCATGGCTATGTTTCGCACCAACATGCCAACTTTGGTTCTATCCTAAAAATGATCTATAACATTTTGAATGTGCCATATGTAAACCAATACGATGCAACGGCAACGGGGTTGCAGGATTTCTTTACTGATAAGCCTGATTATAAGCCTGATAAGCTGGTGTTTCCTTCTAAAGAAGTATTTGATCCGAAACTTGCTTTAAAAAAATTTCATCGGTATGATGACTGGCGAGAAGTTATAAAAAGCGGTGATATGGATGATGAAGATGAATTAAGATCAAAAACTTACCTGAGGCAGGATAACCGGTAATTGATGTATACGTTTTAGAACAAATTTTCTTTTTATTAGCCTTACATTGTTGTCTTTTTTGCTTTAATTTTCGAAGGCGGCATGTGCAGGTAAGCGCATCCTTGCCAAGATATTTTAATGATTAAATCATAATTAGGAACATAAGAAGTGTGGAGAAGTTTAATTTTAGAAATCCGAAAATATCACCATGCAACATTTTATCATCTCGTTCCAATACTTGGGAAAATGGCATAGCGCAAAAGTTCAAAAAATCAATATATCTCCTATGCGATTTGTTGTTTATGACGTTTATCCTCTTATCAGTAAGTTACCCGGACGTCTTGTTTTTGTAAGCAATGAAAAAGATGATCAGCTTATTTATAAATCCTTTAAAACAGATCAGGATAAGGTGATCCGTCAAATCGGCGAAATGGTATTTCGAACTTGTGATTCGCAAAGAATAGGTGTGCACGATTAATAGCTATTGGATGAAAAAAAGGGCATATTACTGAAAAATGGTTGGTAAAATCTTCTGTAGCCTTTGCTGGGTAAGAATTTGATAAAAGTTTAGTGAAACTGGTTTCACTAAACTTTTTTTGTAAATGGAAAAGTCTAAAAAAAGCGCTGCTGGGCATGTGGCAGTTTAGCAGTTATCAGGTGGGAAACAGGCAAAATAAACAACGATTCTAATGCAAGAATTGTGGCATATTGTTTACCCTAAATGAACCGGACCAACGTTTTAAAAACAGATTGATGTGGTTTAGAAAATGGATTTTGGAACGTCAAACTTTAAGACGTTAAGTCGTGATAGTGGTTTTGTGTATTGATACGCTCCAACGTATATTCTATGCCTTCTTAGAGCGGTCGCCCACCGTTAAAATTCTAAAGCGAAGCAACATTCATTTGCGATTAGATGCTACTTATTTTGAGCAGTTTTGTATGCTCTGTTACCAGGATCATGATGATGATTACACGACGCAGCTTATCCGCTTCTCTAATGGTGAGCATTTTAGTGAGATAAAAGAAGATTTAGACAATCTCATTAGACTTGGTGTACATATTGAAAGTATTACAACAGATGGTCATTCAAGTATGCTCAAGGCTATCAAAAAATCTTTACCAGACATAGTGCTTCAACGCTGCCTAGTTCATATACAAAGAATGGGTTTGCTTTGGCTGACGTGCTTTCCAAAGTATATTGCAGGTATTGAATTAAGGCGGTTAGTCCTTCAACTACTACGTATAAAAACAAACAATGATCGTATTCATTGGACTAAAGAACTATTGCTATGGCATGACCGTCATAGGGTTTACCTGCAGGAGAAAACCATCAATGAGCAAACCGGTAGATACTGGTATAAGCACAAGTTAATCAGACACTCTTACTTCACCAGTAAGAGAGCTTTGCCCAACATGTTTCATTACCTGTCCAATCCACTAATTCCTAAAACTACAAATGGCATTGAAGGCTTCTTTAGTCACCTTAAAAATCACTTGGATTTGCACCGGGGACTCACCGTTCAGTATAGAATAGACTTTATTAAATGGTACGTGTATTTGTCTAAGAGGTAATCTAAATTTAAAAGATTGACATTCAGTATAGTAATAATTCATTGATTTACAATACAGTTAATCACGCAATTGAGAAAAGGGTTATCTAATCAGCCATTCAAATGATTTATTCATAATCCTTAATTTACAATCCAAAACTTATTTGCCTATAGTAATCAATCTTTTAAATTTAGACAGCCTCTTAATGGCAAATGAAGAATTGTTGTAAAAACAAAAGCCGTCCCCGCGGTACTGCGGGGACGGCTTTTGTTTGGTAAGATTATGTGATTTTATCTAACTGATTTTTTCAACCTGAATATAATTCAGTTCAACAGGAGTGGAGCGGCCAAAGATTTTTACCGACACTTTCAATTTCTTTTTTTCATCATTTATTTCTTCAATTACACCGTTAAAATCATTAAAGGGGCCTTCAATAATTTTAATGGTTTCTCCGATTATGAATGGCTCACTTAACGTTGCGCCCTGGTCATTCATTTCATCCACTTTTCCAAGCATTCTGATGACTTCAGCTCTGCGAAGCGGAATGATATTGCCTTTGCTTCCGGTGCCATCGGTTAAGAAGTGCATTACGTTGGTTAAGTTGCTGATATAAAGAATCATATCATCATTCAACTTTCCGCTGGCCACTTCCAGAAACAGATAACCCGGATAATTGTTTCTTTCGCGCATTACTTTTTTACCGTTCTGTACCTTATATACTTTTTCCTGCGGTAAAAAAACCTGCTTTACAATGGTGTTCCAGCCATTGCGGGCAATGTCCTTATCCAAATATTCTTTTACTTTTCTTTCTTTGCCACTTACAACACGCAAGGCATACCACTTGGTGTCGGCTTCCTGTGGTTGTTGCACTTGTGCATCTTGCAGCGTATTCTCTTCCATATTCTTTTACTTTTGAAACAAAGAATAAATAAACTTCAGCAGCCAACTGCTTGCTAAGTCCATCAGGCCTACAACAGCGGTTATTAATATAGTGGCAACTAAAACGATAACGGTTGATTGTTGCAATTCATTCCAGGTAGGCCAGGTTACTTTCTCAACCAGTTCGTGATACGATTCTTTAAAATAAAGGGAAATTTTATTCACTTCGTTAAATTAACGATTAACAATAAATCAATTTACATTGATGCACGGGTACTAGGATTCGAACCCAGATCGAAGGTTTTGGAGACCTCTATACTAACCGTTGTACGATACCCGTGTAAGAAAATCAGCTAATCAACCATTTGCTGATTAGCTGATTCTATAAAGATAAGAACTTCTTTCTTATTTCAGAATTTCAGTAACCTGGCCAGCACCTACTGTACGACCACCTTCGCGAATAGCGAATTTCAAACCTTTTTCCATGGCTATTGGCTGAATCAGTTTTACGGTTAAGCTGATGTTATCACCAGGCATTACCATTTCTGTTCCTGCCGGTAATTCAACTTCACCGGTAACATCGGTTGTACGGAAGTAGAACTGAGGACGGTATTTGTTGAAGAATGGAGTATGACGTCCACCTTCTTCTTTGCTCAGTACATATACTTCGCATTTGAACTCAGTGTGTGGTGTGATGATTTTGGTTTTACGATAACCATACCACGGCGGATATCTTTCTTTTCAATACCACGCAACAACAAACCTGCATTATCACCAGCCTGACCTTCGTCCAATAATTTTTTGAACATTTCAACACCAGTAACAACAGATGAGAGGGGCTGCGGAATTAAACCAACGATTTCAACTGCTTCACCTACTTTCACAATACCACGCTCAATACGACCTGTTGCAACGGTACCACGGCCAGTGATAGAGAACACGTCTTCCACACTCATCAGGAATGGTTGGTCAATTGGGCGGGGAGGTAATGGAATGTAAGAATCTACAGCATCCATTAAATCTTCAACGGCTTTCACCCATTTTGCCTCACCAGCTAATGCGCCGGTTGCAGAACCCTGGATAATCGGTGTATTATCACCATCAAAGCCATTTTTAGAAAGAATTTCGCGGATTTCCATTTCTACTAATTCAATCAGTTCAGGATCATCCACCAAGTCAACTTTATTCATAAACACCACCATGCGCGGAACGCCTACCTGGCGTGCCAACAAGATGTGTTCGCTTGTTTGCGGCATCGGGCCATCTGTAGCAGCTACTACGAGGATAGCACCATCCATCTGCGCAGCACCGGTAATCATGTTCTTCACATAATCAGCGTGACCCGGGCAGTCAACGTGCGCATAGTGACGGTTAGCAGTTTCATATTCAACGTGTGCAGTATTGATGGTAATACCACGTTCTTTTTCTTCAGGAGCGGCATCAATTTCATCATACTTTCTTCTTCTGCCAAACCTTTGCTTGCAAGAATCGTGGTGATGGCGGCAGTCAATGTTGTTTTACCGTGGTCAACGTGACCAATGGTACCAACGTTTACGTGGGGTTTTTCCCTCTTAAAGGTCTCTTTTGACATTGTATCGGTTTTTTATGTTGTGTTTATTAATTATAAATGTCTGCAAGTAACAGAATTGCTTGCAAACAATACTTTAAATTATTGGTAATTGAATATTGTTAATGGTTAATTAGCTGTATGGGAACAATGCAATTA
This sequence comes from uncultured Chitinophagaceae bacterium, assembly GCA_963847085.1. Taxonomy (GTDB): domain Bacteria; phylum Bacteroidota; class Bacteroidia; order Chitinophagales; family Chitinophagaceae; genus Ilyomonas. Next base: position 180,303 of record CAWJYO010000008.1, read on the forward strand.
AAAATTATCAATTTACAATCGAAAGAGCCGTTAGTGAGAATTGAACTCACGACCTCTTCCTTACCAAGGAAGTGCTCTACCCCTGAGCTACAACGGCTTGTCAAACAGATGATAGTTGACCGTTGTAAGCTGACAGAAGAAACTATCTGTCATCCGTCATCTGTTTTCTGTCATCTTAAAAAGAGCGGAAGACGAGGCTCGAACCCGCGACCTATAGCTTGGAAGGCTATCGCTCTACCAACTGAGCTACTTCCGCATTTCTATTGTTAATTGATAATTGTTAAGAGTTAATTGAAAAGCAATATCACAATTAAAAATTATCAATCAACAATAACTGTGGGCAGGATAGGATTCGAACCTCCGTACTCCGAAGAGAACAGATTTACAGTCTGTCGCCTTTAACCACTCGGCCACCTGCCCAAATCATTTTTGATTTATGAATTTAGATTTATGATTGATTAGGAATGAAAATCATAAATCCTACATCAGCAATCACAAATCACCGAGCCACTTGTCGGAATCGAACCAACGACCTACTGATTACAAATCAGTTGCTCTACCAGCTGAGCTAAAGTGGCAAACAAAGAACTACCCGTTTTTTCGGGATTGCAAAGGTATAAGAAAACTTTATCTGGCAAAATATTGTACAGGTTTTTCTGATGTTTTTAAAAAGTATTTATCCGTCATGCAACTTATCTTTTCAAAATAACCTTATCTTCTTTCCATTCAATTTGTAAGTTGTTACCTTGGTTGGTAAATGGATAAATAAATTCTGCGCGATAATTTTTAGAAGGATGAAACAACTCGCTTCCCGACAAAATGACAACACTGTGCACCGAATCTTTCTTGATTAATTTTACCGCACTTGCAAAACCATTGCGAAAAATAAACGCGCCTTTATATTCATCAGGAAGATGAGTGCAGAAAATAGTATCAGCCCTGCCTGTTTTATGCAAAGCCAAAATCGTTGTTTCGGTTACTTTGCTGCTCCTATTAAAGTTGTTATAGCTCAATCGTAAAGCTATGATTTCCAAAATCGCAAGAAGATAGGCAAGCCATAATTTTCTCTCAAAAACAAAAGAAATAAGTTGTGTAAAAAATATGGCTAAAAACAAAGATGGAAAATATAAAAACCGTTCCGATTCAGTATCGTGCGTATCAATGCCCAGAGGAATAACGGGAAGCAACGAGAGTAAAAAACAAACGCCGCTAACAACAATAACTGCATTTATTTTTTTACGAAAGAAAAAAAGCAACAAAACAATTGCGGCAAAAACAAATGCAACACTAAGCACAAAAATTAGAGAAGATTGCATGGGAATAACAAGTGAGCGGGCAACGAGCGCCGCTGCATTTTTGCACCATCGGACAAGGTTAAAATCAATCATCCGGGCCGAACCGTAAGGCGTGCCAATCATATCGTTGGTAAAGAAATATCTCCCCAAAAAATAAAGCAAAAAAACAAATAGGAAACCGGCTGCATACAACAAAGATGTTCGCTTGTTAGCGTTTGGTTTTGCCCAAATTAATACAACGATGATCAATGGCAGTATCCACGCTTCTTCATAGCTCAATAAGGCGCAAAGAAAACAAAGCAATGAAAGTAAATAAAACCAAACGCTTTCATTTTTTCTTATAAAAAAAACAATGCTTAACAAAGAGAGCAGTGTACATAAAATTGAACCTCTGCCAACAATCCAAAACAAGGCTTCGCTATGAAACGGATAGGATAAAAACAAAATGCTGGAAAGTAATGCCAGCCTGCGTGACAGCGCATCATTGTTACGCCATTCAAAGATATTCTTTGCAAAAAAATAAATGCATAAAACTGAAGCGAAATGCAGCAAATAACTGGTAACATGGAAGCCGGTTGCATTTAATTTCCACATTGAATAATCAACATATAAAACTGCATCGGAAAGTGGGCGGTAAGAATGTAAAATATGTGAAGGTTGCAACGAAAAAAGAAGGCTGTCCCAATCATCGCTTAAAAAATAAAGTTGCGCCGGCGGGTATAAAAAAACGAACAGGCCAAAAGCTATCATTAAATAAAAAAAATGTTTGGCGTTCATACAGCATCAAAGATATTGGAGAGCAAGTTTTTTGCACAAAAACAAAAAAGTCCCGATTAATCGGGACTTGTATTAATTTATGCAGAAGCTAATTTTTCTTTCTTTCTTTTGATTTGATTAATAGCTGAATATAAAGCACTGTCGAACGATTCTTCAAACGACTTTGATGAAGCTTTCACAAAAAATTTCTGACGCGGTACATGCACCCGAATCTCCACAATTTTGTCTTTTAGGTTATGCACCAAATTGTCTAATTTCAGAAAAACATCCACCTTAATAATCCGGTCGTGAAAGTTTTCTAACTTTTGAGTTTTGCTGGTAACATAACTCAGCAGTTTGGAATCGGCATTGAAGTGAACCGACTGACAATTTACATTCATGATGATTGATTTATATTGTGAGAAAATAGGAAGAATATTGGAATGACGATAATGTAGTTTATGAAGTACAAGTTAGCAAATGGTTTGAATAAAAAATGGACAAAACAAAATTTTAAGCCCTTTTTTATGTTGTGTGCATAAAAAAGCAGTTTAGCGCAATGCAAAGCACATTTCGTTTGTTAACGACTATGCTTTTGGGTGCGCCTGCTTGTACACTTCTTTTAATTTTTCGATGGTAAGATGCGTGTAAACCTGTGTGGAAGCCAAACTCGAATGACCTAATAATTCCTTAACCGAATTCAGCTCGGCTCCCCGGTTCATCAAATGCGTGGCAAATGTATGCCGCAAAATATGTGGGCTCCGCTTCTCAATGCTTGTGGTTGCGCCTAAATATTTTTTTACAAAATTGTAAACCATTTTAGGGTATAAGGGTTTGCCTTTGCTGTTGGTGAATACAATATCGGTTTGATTTGAAACCGGCTTTTGTAGGGCGTAATTTTTAATAGAATTGAGCAGTTCGTTCGATACCGGAATGATGCGTTCCTTATTTCCTTTGCCGAGCACTTTTATCTGGCTGTAACTCCAATCAATGCTGCTTTCTTTCAGGTTGATCAATTCGCTCAAACGCATTCCGGTTGTATAAAAAAGGAGCAAAACCAAACGTTCAGTTCTTCCCTCATGGTCATCCGGAAACTCGATTTGTTCAAACAGCTTTTGCATGTCTTTTTCATCAACAAATTGGGGCAACCGCTTGCTTATTTTGGGCGAAACAATGCCCTGCATCGGCGATTGTGCAATGACACCCTGCTTCAACAAGTATTTAAAAAAAGATTGTAAGGCAGAGATTTTCCGGTTGATGCTTTTGTTGGTTAAAGCTTCTTCGCTTTTGATATTGGCAAGCCAGGAACGTATAAAAGCTGTTTTGATTTCGGCAGGTGAGGGAGCGTCAAAGTCTCTTTCCAAATAATCAAAAAACTGTGAGAGATCAGTGCTGTACGAAGCCAATGTATGGCCCGAATATTTCTTTTCAAACTGAAGAAACTGCAAAAAGCGTTGCACTTCTGTGTTGCGAGGTATTGGCATAAAAATATAGTCGTAAAGCTACTGCCTTACGACTATTGTACAACGGCTATTGTAATAAATTATTTCTCTATTTTTCCGCTTGCCAGGTTTTGCTTGTAAATTGCTTTCAGCACTTCGGTACGGCGTTTTACCGACGGCTTTGTAAAGCTTTGACGCTCTCTCAACTGCAACAGCGCTTTGCTTTTTTCAAATTTCTTTTTGTACTTCTTCAGCGCTTTGTCAATGTTTTCGCAATCTTTTGAATCAATTATCAGCATAGTATTTATACCCCCTTAGGTAATTTTTAGGGCGCGAAGGTAAAGTTTTGCAATCGAATATTGAATATTTAAGCTTGAATATTTTTGTAAAAACAATTTAAGGTTTGTTTTTGATCATTTTTTATTTGTTAGTTGAAGTGTATGAATTGAACGAAAGCATCCTTCTCACTTCCTGACTTTCGGACTCTTCAACTTTCCAACTTCTGCATTTATATTTACAACCTAACAGCATTGCAATATGAACAAGCGCTTCGTTATAATTTTCTTTTCCGTCATCTGTCATCTCACATCAGTCATCGCTCAGGATGTTTGGACCATTAAAGCCACCAATATCAATCCTTCCAATTACTTTGGCGAAACCGTAGCCAACGGCATGATTGGCATTGTGTCATCGCCTGATCCGTTTAAAGTGAAAGACGTGGTGTTGAATGGAGCGTTTGATTTGTATGGAAGAGGCAGGGTGAGCAATATATTGAAAACCTTCAATTTCCTGAATATGTATCTCGATGTTGACGGGCAGCGCATCGAAAGTTTTAAGCAGGTTCAAAACGTTCAGCAAACGCTGGATATGAAACACGCGAGTCTTACCACTACATTTGATTATGGCGATAAAGCTACTGTTTCTTATACCTATTATTCTTTGCGCCATTTGCCATATACTGCATTGGTTGATGTAACTATTAAGGCAAAAACAAACATTCAGATTGTTCCCGCATCTGTAATGGAAGCACCCGATATGCTGAAAGATGTAGGGAATTATTTTAACCAGATTGACCGCCCGCATGTAACCATTTCTTTGCTTACTTCAACCGCGAAAAGCCCTACCGGCAAACTGTTGATGGCTGCTTCCAATAGTTTTTTGTTTGATGAGCCGCATGGCAGTGAGCCGGCTGTGATTCATGAAATGTGGGACAATAACATGCACCTGCTAAAATTTAAAAAGAACTTAAAAGCGGGTGAAACGTATCACTTTGCTGTGGTGGGTTCTGCCATTACTTCTGCGCATGATGATGACCCGTTAAACGAAGCTGAGCGCTTAACCATTTTTGCCAGTTTAGAAGGCACAAAACGGTTGCTCCAGTTTCACAATGCCGCATGGGATAGCCTTTGGAAAAGCGATATTATTATTGATGGCGATGATGCTACACAACGGCAGGTGCACAGCATGATTTATCATTTGTATTCTTTTGCCAGGAGCGGCACTGCGTATAGCTTGTCGCCAATGGGTTTGAGCGGTTTGGGTTATAACGGACATGCGTTTTGGGACACCGAATTGTGGATGTTTCCATCGCTGTTGCTATTGCAGCCTGATATTGCAAAATCGTTATTGGAGTATCGCTATCAAAGATTAGAAACGGCAAAGCATAATGCGTTTTCGCACGGTTACAAAGGCGCTATGTTTCCCTGGGAAAGTGCTGCCAGTGGCAATGAAGAAACACCTGTATGGGCATTGAGCGGACCGTTTGAACATCATATTTCTGCTGACATTGCCATCGCTGCATGGAACTACTATTCTGTTACAGGAGATAAGGCGTGGCTTCGCGAAAGAGGCTATCCTTTACTAAAAGAAACGGCTGATTTTTGGGCAAGTCGTGTTGAAAGAAATGGCCCCGGACATTATGATATAAAGAACGTAGTGGCAGCCGATGAATGGGCTGAAAACGTTGACAACAATGCGTTTACCAATGCCGCTGCCAGGGCCAATTTGAAGTATGCAACCGATGCTGCAAAACTATTGGGCATAACACCTGATGCCGACTGGATGAACGTTTATAATAACATTCCGATTTTAAAGTTTGCGGACGGTGTAACGAAAGAATATAAAAGCTATAACGGCGAAAAAATAAAACAGGCAGATGTGAATTTGTTAGCCTATCCATTGCATGAAGTAACAGGCGTAACAGCCATCAAACGCGACTTAGATTATTATGAGCCACGCGTTGGCGAAGGTCCTGCTATGACGCACGCTATTTTCTCAATTTTATATTCAAGATTGGGTATGCCTGATAGCGCATACACTGCTTTTAAAGTTGGTTTTGAACCCAATCAGCGTCCGCCGTTTGGCGTGATTGCTGAAACGGCAACCGGCAATAATCCTTACTTCTCAACGGGCGCAGGTGGTATGATTCAGGCGATGCTGAACGGCTTTGGCGGATTGGAAATTACATCCAATGGAATTATTCAGTTAAAAACAAAATTGCCATCACAATGGAAGTCGCTAACACTTACCGGCATTGGTGTTGGAAAGAAAACGTATGTTGTAAAATGAGCAATGACTCATATGCAAATAAACCTGTCAGGTTAACAATAGATTGCAGGAGTACAACATGTTTTAATCCGACAGGTTACCTCGTAGAAAACGTATGTTGTAAAATGAGCGGTTAATTGCCTCCCGAAAAACGTTTGTTTTCTAAAGTAGTTTGAATGTTTTGCGGCAACGCCGACAACAGATTGCAGTTGCAGTTTTTTTCAATATCGGCAACGGTAGAAACATAATTCATCCAGTTGGGGGCAATGCTGTTATCGTTGGGCGTATCTATGGCAATCACGGTGGTTTTGTCATTGATTCTTGCCAAATCATTATTACCGTCAGGAATAATTACTGCTACTTTCCAAATGTGTGCAGGCACAACAATTCGTCCGTAACCAATATTAGCCCTGTAGCCGCGGCTGCCAGTGCCACCAACGCCATAATTGCCCATCACCACATATACTTCGTTTCCAGCATTCACTTTGTCGCGGCAATATCTTTCAAAATGTTCCCAGGTTTGTTCATTGTTGCGCGGGGCTTGCGGTACAATGTTATCCATCAAAAAAGTGGCAGAGTTGGCTTCCTGCGTGGCTGTTCTGTCTCCCGAAGGGCAGTTATGACCTTTGTCAAAACCCGAACCTTTGTAATTGTTCGGCGACACTTCGTACCAGCCGCCAGGCAAGCTTTCATCTGGTCTGAAATCATCCAGGCGGTCAATACTTCCCAAATCGGAAGCGCCAATATGCCAGCTCACCCAATTGGGAATTCCTTTGGTGCTGTTGTAACTTTCAATGTAGTATTTATGATCAATCAAATAGTTGTCGGGCTGGCTGCTGCTATGCTGTGCGTTGGTTGGGTTGCCTAACAGCATATTGCTATTATCGGTGGCCACAGGAGGGTTGTTAGTGGCAGAGGAAGTTTTATGGTTGCAAAATTTAGCAAACAAAATAACAATGATGATAACGATGATAAGTGTGAGGATGGCGCTGTTGTTTCTCCGGTTCATAAACAGTTTGCATTAATAATAAACAAAGCTATTGAAAAGAAGGGGTTATGGATTTGAAGGGATGAAAAGACGGCAGTATGTTTTTTGCCACCATTAAAATAATACAACCTGCTATCAGAACAGTGTAAAAACAAATGAATGCTTTTGTACATTCGCGCCTTTCTTATTTATTCAGTAAAGATGTTCATGAAATATTCAATTGCCTTTGTATTAACGATGTTTGTTTTTGCCGCTTTTTCTCAATCAACCGATAACAGCAAAAACAATGAGGACTGGAAAAGAATTTATCGCGCCAGCGCTACTAAAATCAACGATCTGGTTGACACGAAACTCGAAGTAAAATTTGACTACGACAAGCAATGGATGTACGGCAAAGAATGGGTTACGCTGCATCCTCACTTTTACCCAACCGATACATTAACACTTGATGCGAAAAGCATGGTAATTAATCAAGTGGCATTGGTAAAAATGGGCAAGATGATGCCATTGCAATACAAATATGATAGCAGCCAGTTGTTTATCACCTTGGATAAGATATACAAACGCACAGAAAATTATGTGATTTACATTGATTACATCTCAAGGCCAAATACTGTGAAAGCGGCTGGCAGCGCGGCTATCACCGATAACAAGGGTTTGTATTTTATCAACCCGAAAGGAGAAGACAAAAATAAACCCACACAGATTTGGACGCAGGGCGAAACCGAATCTAACTCGGCCTGGTTTCCTACCATTGATAAGCCGAATCAGAAAACCACAGAACAAATTGCAATGACGGTTCCTGCCAAGTATGTTACCTTATCCAATGGTTTATTAATCAGCCAAAAGAAAAATATGGACGGCACACGAACCGATACCTGGAAAATGGCGTTGCCTCACTCGCCTTATTTGTTCTTTATGGGTGTTGGCGATTATGCCGTTATCAAAGACAGCTACAAAGGCAAAGAAGTAAGTTATTATGTAGAAAAAGAATATGCGCCGGTAGCAAGAAAAATATTTGGTTATACGCCTGAAATGATTGCTTTTTATTCGCGCATTACAGGTGTAGATTTTCCCTGGGCAAAGTATGCACAAATTACAGGCAGAGATTATGTAAGTGGCGCAATGGAAAACACAACAGCAACGCTGCATAGCGATGCTGCACAGCAGGATGTGCGCGAATTAAAAGATGGCAACCAATGGGAAGATATAGTAGCACACGAATTGTTTCACCAGTGGTTTGGCGATTATGTTACCACTGAAAGCTGGAGCAACATTACCGTGAATGAATCGTTTGCCGATTATAGTGAAACACTTTGGAATGAATACAAACGGGGAAAAGACGAAGGTGATGCAAAGATCAACGCTGACATGCGTTCTTACTTAAACAATCCTTCTAATTTCACTAAGCCGTTGGTGCGCTTTTATTATGCTGATAAGGAAGACGTTTTTGATGGCGTAAGCTATCCTAAAGGCGGCACTATTCTGCACATGCTTCGCAACTTTGTTGGCGATAGCGCTTTCTTTAAATCATTGAATTTATATCTCAACACCAATAAGTTCAGCAATGGTGAAGCGCAGCAATTGCGCCTTGCTTTTGAACAAATAACAGGTGAAGATTTGAACTGGTTTTGGAACGAATGGTATTATGGTGCCGGTCATCCAAAGCTCAATATAACTTACGGTTATGATGAAGCTGCAAAAGCAGCAACTGTGCAAATCAAACAAACACAAAACGGACAAATCTTTACGTTGCCATTTGCCATTGACGTGTACCAGGGTGGAAGTAAAAAAAGATATCAGGTTTGGATGAAAGACACCACAGCTTCCTTTTCTTTTCCAGTAAATGGTAAGCCTGATTTAATCAACTTTGATGGCGATAAAACTTTGCTTTGCGAAAAAACAGAAAACAAAACTGCGGCAGAGTATGCGTTTCAATACAAGAATGCAGGCTTGTATCGCGATAGAAGAGAAGCCATTGCTTATGCGTTGAACAATCCAACGACAGAAGGTTCGTTCAGTCTTTTAAAGACTGGATTTAGCGATAAATCTCCACATCTTCGTGAAATGACTTTGAATGGAATTAAATTAAATAACGATTCAGTTAAGAAAGAAATAGAACCGTTGTTGCTAACAATAGCCAGGACCGATTCAGACAACACAGCCAAAGCAAAAGCTATACAATTATTGGGCGAATACAAAAACAATTCTTACAAAGCTTTGTTTACTTCAGCCATTCACGATTCGTCCTATACGGTTGCGGGTGCTGCGTTGCTTGCTTTATCGAAAGTGGATAGTGCCACAGCAGTTGCCGAAGTGAAAAAGATAGCCTCGCAACCTGCCAAGCGCACACTTCGCGATGCCATTGTGCAACTTTCTGATGAAAGCAATTTCAACAGCATCGCAGCACAGTATGGTGCAATGCCTTTAAGCCAGGAAAAATTTACGCTTACGGCTTCATTTATTCAGTTTTTAAACAAAGTAAACAACACAGAGAACTTTGAAAAAGGCGTTGACATGATTGTTGATTTTCGTGATAAAATACCGCAATCCCAACGATCATTTACCGACCCTTACTTTGCCAATATGCTGCAAGGTTTAGCGCAAAAGAAAACCGCTGCGGCTCAAAAAGACAAAGCCGATTACATTCAATCTAAATTGACAGCAAAACAATAAAAAAGAGAACTTTGTGTGGTTTATTTCAGGTTTGGTTTTGCATCATTATTGAAAGCTTTGTTTTCGCTTATTTTTTTAACGATAAACTTTCTTTTATGGATTATCTTATACCCAAATCACAACGAACTAAAGCAAAGTTCTTCCAGGAGTTTCGTTCATTCGATTTAATTCCTTATTCAATTGCTTTGCTCATGCTGGCTGGCATTCCATACATTATGATACTGTTTATAGAAGTTACAAAGCATACTCAATAAACGGAAATCGTTTGTTGGAAATGGCTGAAATTTAAATAGTATTGCAGCCCAAATTTATTTGTCAGAGCCTCAACGAAATTTCATGCAAAACAAAATACAATCTGCCCTTATATCGGTGTTTTACAAAGACGGTTTAGAGCCAATTGTAAAAGAATTAAATCGTTTGGGAATTACTATTTATTCTACAGGAGGCACACAAAAATTTATCGAAGACTTAGGTGTTTCCTGTGTGCCTGTTGAAAGCTTAACATCTTATCCGTCTATTTTAGGCGGCCGTGTTAAAACCCTTCATCCATCGGTGTTTGGCGGCATTTTGGGCAGGAGAGAAGTAGAGCAGGATATTGAAGAAATGAAGCAATACAACATTCCCGAAATTGATTTGGTGATTGTTGATTTGTACCCGTTTGAAGAAACGCTGCGCAATACAACCGACGAAAAAGCCATTATTGAAAAGATTGATATTGGTGGCCCTTCAATGATTCGAGCAGCGGCGAAAAACTTTAGTCATCTTACTGTTATCGCTGCAAAAGAAGATTACAAATATTTGGAAGAATTGCTGCAAAAACAAAACGGCGTTACTACAATAGAACAGCGCAAAGCCTTTGCTGCAAAAGCTTTTGAAATAGTAATGAAATATGATATAGCAATCTCGGATTATTTCAATAGGCCCAAAAAAGAAAGTGCAAAGCAGCCGCTTCGGTATGGCGAAAATCCTCATCAGAAAGCTGTGTTCTTTGGTAATTTAAAAGATGTGTTTGAGCAACTGAATGGTAAAGAATTATCGTACAACAACCTGGTTGATGTAGACGCAGCTATCCAATTGATACAAGAGTTTCCGCAACAAAATGATCAGTACACATTTGCCATTATCAAGCATACTAATGTGTGTGGCATTGCACAACGTGCCAGCGTAAAAGAAAGCTGGGATGCGGCTCTGGCAGGCGATAACGAAAGCGTATTTGGCGGCGTTTTGCTTTGCAATGGCATGATTGATAAAGCTACTGCTGAAGCTATCAACGAAATCTTTTTTGAAGTGCTGATTGCGCCCGATTTTGATGAAGATGCACTCTTGGTTTTACGCAGTAAAAAGAATCGCATTTTATTACAGATTCACGAGCTTCCGCACCTGAAACGCGAGCAATACAAATCGTTGCTCAATGGTATGTTGTTGCAGGATAGTGACGAAGGCAATTATGCCGAATGGAAGGAAGTGGGCGGCAGAGAAACTTCAGGGGAAGAAAAAGAAAATCTGACGTTTGCAAACCTTGTATGTAAGCATTTAAAAAGCAATGCCATTGCGTTGGTAAAAAACAAACAATTAGTTGGCAAAGGCTGCGGGCAAACCAGCCGCATTGATTCGTTGCGTCAAAGTATTGACAAAGCCCAGCAATTCAACTTTGATTTGAATGGAGCTGTACTCGCTTCGGATGCGTTTTTTCCGTTTAATGATTGTGTGCAAATGGCGCATGCAGCGGGCATTACAGCGTTTATACAACCCGGCGGCTCGGTGCGCGATAAAGACAGCATTGATTATTGCGTGCAAAACAATTTAGCCATGGTGATGACGGGCTTGCGGCATTTTAAACATTGATTTCTTGCAGTCGTTTTGCTAATTCAAAGAAGGCTTGGGTTGCTCTATTTGCTTCTTCCATTTGTTGGCTTCATCGCTGTTTCCCATTGCTGTATAGCATCGCATCAGCGCAGTTACATAATCTTTTTTTCTGTCCTCAGAATTGCTGAAATTAAATGCCTGCTTAAAATCTGTTATTGCGTTTTGCAATTCTTTCAATTTTTCGTACACTAATCCTCTTCCAAAGTAAGCTTCTGCCTGGTCGGGTTTTAATTCAAGTGTTTTGCTCCAGTCAGCCAGCGACGCTGCATACACTTCTCCGTTTCTGCTTTCATCGCTAATTCTTGTTGCGTAGTACGATCTGGCTCTTGAATAATATGCCAAAACCAAATTGTTGGATGTTTCCCAATCTTTATTGTTTTCTATGGCGTTTGTAAAATCATCAATGGCAGATTTTTGCTCGTTTTTTTTGTCGTTGCAATATCCTCTTTCATAATAAGCACCCGAATAATCTGGCTTTAGTTCAATGGCTTTTGAGTAACATTCAATGGCCTTATCCGTGTTGCCTTTTCCATCATGGTTCCAGCCTCTGGCAAACCATTTTTGGGGTGAATTTAAAGATGGATCTGATAAAACTTTTGTTTTTATAATAGCAACCTCATCATCGCTCAACTGAAGTCCGGTTTGCAATTGAAACAATGCCATGTTGGATAAGTTGGATAAAGGATATTCATCTTTTAAAAATTCGCGCAAATCATTTTCATATTCAATCACGGCCTCGTTGTGAAACTTCAGGCGGGCTATTTTATCATCTAAAATTTTAGCTACTGTCTCTTCAGGAACGCCCATGTTTTTTCCACGCAGTGTTAAGCCTTTGCGAAGTATATCAAAAGCTAAACCTTGCGGATCAGAAAATGGCAAAAAAGCAGCATCTACTTCAGAGGCAAACCTTACGTCGGGCAAACCTTCAATAATAACAGGAGTTAACAGATCAGGGAGATTTTCAAAACGAATGGCAATGCATCCAATGTCGAACGCTTTCAAAAAACTTTTTTGCGAAAGATCGCTATCCAAAGCTGTATAAAAGCCGGTTGAAAATTTAATGGCGGCATTATCGCTGATTTCTTTTTTCGTGCCGATAACAATCGGAATGAATTGCGAAATAGCTTTTGCCTGTTCCTCGGAATAACAGGCGTTAATCACTACACATTTTACACTATCGCTTGCCGATTTAAACAACAATGCAAGTGCAGTTGGCGGAACTGTTTTTGCATTGCCCTTTTCGTCTTCAAAGCATATTTCTCCGGTTTCTTCGCCGTGCGCCGAAAAATGAACAATATGAGGTTTGTACTGCATAATGGTTTGCAATACATCATCTGGTTTTACAGCTTGGTAATCTTTAATTTCAAACGAAGGATTGGATGCAAGCCGGTTCCTGATTTGTTGAAGTTCTGCGCCCAATCGCAATCTGGCTTCATTGGTTGGCTCGGATGCTAAAAACAAAATGCGAACTACGGGTTTGTCTAATGAAGTGGTCTCCATCGAAGATTATTTATAAAAATTAAAAGTATAAATAACTTTTGAGATGGAAGGAGTAAGAATGAAGAACCAAGAATCAAGGTTTAAGAAACAAGAATCAGGAAACAAGATTTGAGTTTAGAAAAAAGGGCAAAAACAAAAGGTGGTTTGCGGCAGATCAATAAGCGTTCGCTTCGCCTTTGAAGATGTTGATCACTGTCATAAATACGAGTTTGATATCGAGCATTAAACTCCAGTTTTCCATGTACCAAATATCGTGTTCAACGCGCTTTTCCATCAGAGAAGGATCAGAGGTTTCACCACGATAACCGTTTACCTGTGCCCATCCTGTAATGCCCGGTTTTAAAAACTGTCGTACCATGTATTGGTTAATAATAGCACTGTATTTTTCCGTATGCAAAAGCATGTGAGGACGAGGTCCGCAAATGCTCATATCGCCTTTCAATACATTGAAGAACTGAGGTAGTTCATCAATACTGGTTTTGCGTAAAAAAGCACCAACACGGGTAACGCGATTGTCTATTTTAGTTGCCTGCAAAGCATTACTTCCTCCATTTACGGTCATGCTTCTGAACTTGTAGCACCAGAACGGTTTGTTGTTTCTACCGGAACGCTCCTGCTTAAAAAATACGGGGCCTTTGGAAGAAAGCTTGATAACAATTGCCAGCAAAGGTGTAAGCCAGGAGAGCAGAAAAAGAATAACTGCCGAACTTACAACTAAATCAAAAATGCGTTTTTTAAAGCTGTTGTGCGCTTCTATTAATGGCTCTGTGCGAAGACTGATTACCGGCATGTGGCTGAAAAAATCTACATGATGATAATCAGACGAATCAATATTCTTTTCAGTTACAAAGCGCACTCTCACACACCTGTTTTCTGCTATCTGGGTTAACTCCTCAACCTGTTTGTTTTCGGTTGGCAAAACAGTCGAATAAATTTCAGACACTTCATTTTCAACCACAAAATCTACATAATCCTTTACGTTGCCAATAAGGCTTCCGTTGTTGTTCACAATTATTTTGCTGTCCGCTCCAACAATTTCGGTAAGATTATAAAACGATTTATTATTATTAAAATACTCAGCCAATTTAACGGCTTCGTTGTTATTACCAACAATGGCAATTTTCTTTTTCGGCATTACTTTCTTAAACATAAACTCCATGGCGTAGGTTAGTAAAAAACGACTGCCAATTAACAACACACTGATTGAGAAAAATGTTGCAAAAACAAACTTTGGGTTGAAGTTAGACGAGTTGAACAAATAATATAAAGCCGTGAAAAAAACAATATGTGCCAGCAGGGTTCGCCATGTAAAGCGAAGCGTTTTTTCAGTTGCCGATAATGTGTCCTTATTGTACAATGAAAACAGGCTTGAAAAAAGCAACCACGAAGCATTAAAAATGAGTAATGCAGTAAATGTAAACCAACTGTTTGCGTTATGCAATTGCAGTGGAGTCAATAGATTAACAATAAAAAAAGGAATATTGTTGGCGATAAAATCGCTTAACAGTAATAATAGTCGTAATAGGTATAATTGTTTGCTTCCCATGTCAAACCATCAGTTTCAGTTGCAGCAGTCGGAACTTTTAGCGGTGCAAATATAAGAAGATGGTTTGGTTGATGAAATAATTAATTTCATTTAATGCGTATTGAAAATGAGCCAATTATAACTTAGCGGATGCACTGGATCTTTGCACGTATATAGTAATATAATCTGTACTTTATTCAGTAAGCAATACTGAATAAAAGCAAAATCAAGGTTTATAAATGCAGCGAATTGCTTTTTATTTTACCGGCATCATACCCAAAAAAACAGGCTGGTCAACATCAATTTTAAATCCGGCATCCGTAAGCAAACCATAGTTTTTATTGATGACATAAGCTTGTACCACATTGCTGTCTCTGCAAGCTACAAGAAGGAAACGTCCTGTCGGGTCTATCATAAAATTGCGGGGATGCGCACCAACAGGTTGATGTCCCACCATTACCAATTTACCATCAGGGCCGGGTTTGAAAATGGTAATATCGTTGGCTTTGCCGCGATTGGAAGTGTACAAAAATTTGCCATCCGGCGTTAAATGAATATCGGCGCTGCCTCTCTCATTTTTATCACCTGCATCAGTTGAAACAATGCTTTGTAACTCGGTTAGTTTTCCGTTATTATAAGAATAAACGACAACCATTCCCTGATAATTCATTCAATAAATAAACGAACTTTCCATTCGGGCTAAAAGCCAAATGTCGCGGACCAGAGCCATCCGGCAGTTCGATGTATGCGGGATCGGTTGCTGTAAGTGGTGATGTTGTGTTGTTTGCATCAAAACTGTATTGATACAATCTATCATTACCCAAATCGGGTGCAAAAACAAACTTATCGTCAGGTGTAAAAGGAACACTGTGCGGATGCGGTTGTTCCTGTCTTGTAACATTTACGCCATAGCCTTCATGCGAAAGCGTTTGTACCGAAGGTTTTAAAGAGCCATCATCACCGGTTGGAAACACACTTATGCTGCCGCCGCTGTAGTTAGCTGTTACCACGTATTTGCCTGAAGCATCAACCGAAATATAGGCTGGTCCATCTCCGCTTGGTTGCGAATCAATCAGGTGCAGTTCGCCTTTTTGTTTGTCGAAGCTATACGCGCTGGCCACACTTTTATCACCGTTCTCGCTTACGGCATACACATATTTTTGATTTTTTGAAATAGCAAGAAACGACGGGTTGGTAGCCGCAATTTTACTCACCGGCGTTACTTCCGCTTTATTAGGATTGAACTTGTAAACGTAAATGCCTTCGCTTTTGCTGGGCGCATTGGTGTAGGTTCCCACCAACAAATAAAAAATAGGATTTTGTGCAAACAATGTCATAGAAAAACATAACAAAGCAATGGTAAGATAGTAGCGCATGTGTAATAACAATTAATAAGGCAAATATAAAACTTGGATGATAAGCAAGATGATGTGAAAACGGTGTATAGAATATTTAAGATTTAGTATTGAATATTAGCAAGACTGATTCAGGCAAATTTTCGAATTATTATTTGTGTAAAAACAAAAAGAGAGTTCAACTTGTTGAACTCTCTTTTAAAATTATTGGTTGAAGAGGATAATTACCATCTTCCGCCGCCACCGCCGCTGCCGGCATTGTTGAAGCGACGATTTCCACCGCCACCAGAACCGCCACGGTCACCACCGCCACCACCAGTTCTTTCTTCACGGGGCTTAGCTACGGTAACGCGGATGTTTCTGCCTTCTACAGAAGCGCCATCCAATTCAGCAATGGCTTTCTGTGCAGATGCATCATCGGCCATTTCAACGAAACCGAAACCACGGCTGCGCTGAGTCATTTTGTCCATAATTACTCTGGCTGAAGTTACTTCGCCATACTCTTCAAAAAAACCTCTTAAGTCATCATCCTGTACGTTGAAGCTTAAGTTTGAAACATAAATGTTCATTCTAAAAAAATTGTTTTGTAAAAAAGCTTGAGGCAACAGGTGTAAAGATTGGCTTATTAACTTTTAGCAAGAATATGCGTGGACGAAAATAACAACTTACGATATACTGAAGAACTCAAATTAACGGTGCAAACATAGTTATTTTGTTTGAATCAAACTACATCGCGAATAATAATTCTGTGTTAACTGATGTTTTATTTCGGTGAATTAAAAAGGTTTGGTTTTGCACCAATTTTATTTTTGTCTTGTCCGGTGTTTGGAGGAAGAATCTCTTTATACTTTATCTCACCGATAAAGCAGATTTGCGCAGACATTGCAGTCATTTGTATTTATCTGCGTCAATCCGCGCCATTTGCGGGACGCTCTTTTTTCAACACCAAAACGAGCCCGTCTTCTATCACACGCAATGTGTATTTGTTTTGAACGTTTATATTTACTCCATTGAGGACGCTGAAACGATAGAATGCTGCGCTGCTTACACACGATACTTACTGCTTTTGACTTTGCATTTTGCACTCATTTCGGCTGCGCAAAAAAGCAATCTGCGCAGTAAAAAAATAAGTACAAAAACAAACGTTGTATTGGATAGTCTGAGCATTGTTCCCAATACTTTTTTTATTCAGGACGTTGATACTTCTTTTTACTCGGTTGATAATATTAATGCCATCCTTCACTGGAAAAAAAAATCTGAAAAAGATAGTGTTGATGTGGTATATCGCGTGTTTCCTTCTCGCCTGAATGCACCTGTTCATCGCTTTACCTACGATAGCATCCGCAACAATTTTATGGCCGAAAGAAAACCTCTTTCATCATCGAACAATGCTGCTTTGTTCAATTTTGGCAAGCTGAGTTATAATGGAAGTTTTGGAAGAAGTTTAAGTGTCGGCAACACGCAGGACGCTGTTTTTAATTCGCAACTGAATTTACAAATCAATGGTATTATTGGTGATAGCATTGAAATTGCTGCTGCGATAACTGATAATAATATTCCCATTCAACCCGATGGCACAACGCAGCAATTAAACGAGTTTGATAAAATTTTACTGCAATTCAAAAAGCGAAGTTGGGAAGTTGATTTAGGCGATATTGACTTACGCAGAAACAACGCTTACTTTCTTAAATTTTATCAGCGTTTGCAAGGCATTTCCTATCAGCAAAATTTCAATATCAATAAAAAAGTTTCAGATAATTTACTGGTGAGCGGGGCTATTGAAAAAGGCAAGTTTGCACGTAATATTTTGGCGGTGCAGGAAGGCAACCAGGGACCGTATCGCTTGCAGGGAAATAATAACGAATTATATTTTGTAGTGCTTGCCGGAACCGAAAAAGTGTTTATTGATGGCGTGCAAATGCAGCGCGGCGAAGATGCCGATTATATCATCAATTACAACACCGCTGAAGTAACATTTATGCCGCGCCAAATGATAACAAAAGACAAGCGTGTGCAGGTTGAGTTTCAGTATGCCGACCGCAATTTCTTAAACTCGATGTTGTATGGCAGTAATACGATTTCGGGTAAAAAGTTTACGGTGAATGTTTCGGCGTATAGTAATGTAGATGCAAAAAATTCGCCCATCAACCAAACCCTTACTACCGATCAAAAGCAGTTCCTCGCCAATCTCGGCGATAGCATTCAGAATGCATATTATCCCGTTGCTTCTTTAGATAGTTTTTCAGCCACTAAAATTTTATATAAAAAAATAGATACGCTGGTAAATGGTGTGCACGATTCTGTTTATGTGTACTCTATCAATGCAGATAGCGCGAAGTATAATTTGTCGTTTGTGGAAGTGGGAAACAACAAAGGCAATTACATATTAATGGCATCGGCTGCGAATGGAAAAGTGTATCAATGGGTCGCTCCGCAAAACGGCATCCCACAAGGGGTTTATGAAGCAGCCGCATTTTTGGTAACGCCCAAATCGCAACAAATCATTAGCGTTAATGGTGAATACAGAATAAGTGATAAAACGATTCTATCTGCAGAAGTGGCTTCGAGTAAAACCGATGTCAATACATTTTCAGAAAAGGATAAAAGTGACGATGTTGGTTTTGCGGCAAAACTGAATTTGGTGCAAAAACAAACCTGGAAAACAAATGGCGGAAAAGCTTTATTTTTTGTAGGCAATGCAGGCTATGAAAGAGTAGATAAAAACTTTCGTCCGGTTGAAAGGTTGCGTTCTGTTGAATTTACACGCGATTGGGGATTGCCGCTTATCACCAATTATGCAACCGAACAATTGCCTTCCATTAACCTGCAACTGAATGATGATAAAAACAATAGTATTCAATATAATTTTAGTTCGTATTTGCGAAGCGATGGCTACAAGGGTTATCGCAACATTATCACGCATTCGCAAAATATAAAAGGCTTTCAGGTGAACGATGTGTTCAATATTACCAATATCAATTTGCCATTTGATAAAGGTTATTATTTACGTCCTTCGGTAGATGTAAGCAAAAGCTTGTACAAGATGAACTATTATGTTGTGGGTGCCTCGTATTCTCTCGAACATAACGAAATCAAAAACAGGGCAGCCGATACCGTAACACCTGAATCGTTTGCGTTTGAAACCTGGAGTGCTTATATAAAAAGCAATCCATCAAAAGCGGATAAATGGTCGTTCACTTATTTTACCAGAAGCAACCAATTGCCCGAAGGAAAATTGTTAGCGCAAACCGACAGAAGCCATAACTATTCTTTTCAAACTGAATTGTTGCAAAACAAACATCATCAGTTTCGTTTGACGGCAACATACAGGCAATTGCTGGTAAGCGATTCTAAACTGGTTTCCGAAACATCGGATAATAGTTTGTTAGGAAGAGCAGAATATGCTATCAACGAATGGAACGGATTGGTGAACGGAAATCTTGTGTATGAAATTGGTTCGGGGCAAGAGCAAAAGCGCGATTATTCCTACATAGAAGTGGCCGCTGGTTTAGGCCAATACACATGGATTGATTACAATAAAGATGGCATTGCACAACTCAACGAATTTGAATTGGCGCAGTTTCAGGACCAGGCAAATTACATTCGCATTTATACACCCACAAACCAATACATCAAAGCAGATTATAACCAGTTCACGTACAGCTTTTCCATCAATCCAAAAACATTATTATCAAAAATTAAAAACAAGCATTTCAAAAACTTTATCACCCGATGGTTCTGGCAATCATCGCTACAAATGGGGCAAAAACAAACGGCAGGCAATCAGCCGTTGTACAATCCGTTTGCAAAAAGCATCAACGATAGCTCGTTGCTTTCACTCAATTCAATCATAAGCAATACACTGGCTTTTAACAGAAGCAGTCCTGTTTGGGGCGCTGATATTACGCAGCTTTCCAACTACAACAAAGCCTTGCTCACGTATGGTTTTCAAAGCCGCCGGCTGCATCAATGGAATGGCAAAGCGCACGTAAACATTGCGAAAGTTTATACGATTGAAGTAGCGCAAAGCCTTGGCACCAACAGTTTGCTAACGCCAGCTTTTTCTAACCAGAATTATTTTATCCGTCTCTACTCACTTCAGCCCAAATTGTCGTACACCGCAGGCACAAAATTTCGTGTGCAGGGGAGCTATGCGTTTCAGCAACAAAACAATCAACCGCAGTATGGAGGCGAAGTTGCCAACAGTAATGCGTTTAGTTTAGAAAGCCGTTACAATGCAGTTAGCAACACGAGTATAAATGCAAAGCTTACCATGAACAACATCACTTATACTGGCGCACAAAACACAACTACCAGTTATATTATGCTGGGTGGATTGCTGCCGGGAAAAAATTATTTATGGAATATTTCATTTACCAAAAGGCTCATCAATAATATTGAAATCAACTTTGAATACGAAGGCCGAAAGCCCGGCGATTCGCACACTATCAATACCGGCAGAGCCAGCGTGCGTGCATTACTGTAATATTGTTGGTTATAACTAAAATTGTAAAATTCAAGTAGTGCTTCGGTTTGAAAATACAGTGTTCCGCAGATGTCGCAAATTAACGCAGATTCATACCGTTTATCTGCGCAGATCGGCGAAATCTGCGGGATAAATTTAAAGTGTTACACTCCTAAAATTCAACATCAGATTGCTTTCAGGTTTTTACTCACTTTTATAACCTAAACATAACCTGAGAACCAAAAGGTATAGCAGTGTGGACAAACATTCCACACCTTCCCCATCTTTCTCAAATGATGATTTTTTTATAAAAATCAGGTTATCAATAACTAACGCTAACGGCATAGTTTTTCAATCAATCCCAATTCTTATGGCAAACACAAATTTTTTTTCTGATAAAGAGCAAACATCTGCATCAAAAGAAAAAGATCTTGTAATTCCGGTAATAGAGGAAACGGTTTCGATTGGAAAAACGGTAAAAGAAAACGCAACGCTGAAAGTAACAAAAGAAGTAACGGAAGAAAATGAAACGGTTGATGTGAGCTTGTTAAGTGATGATTATACTGTTGAACATGTAGCTGTGAACAGATATGAAGATGAAGCGCCGAAAGTAAGACAGGAAGGAGATACGCTGATTGTGCCGGTTGTAAAAGAAGTGCTGGTAAAACGGTTGCTGGTGGTAGAGGAAATAAGAATTACAAAACGAAGAATAGAACATACTGAGCAGCACAATGTAAGGCTTCGCAAGGAAACAGTAAAGGTTGAACGGAATGAAATAAAATAGTGCAAAAACAAACAAAGGATTGTATAACCAAATATAAAATCAATTACACCTATGACACAAACAGTAGTTGGCTTGTTTAACAAGCCCAGTGAGGCTCAGGAAGCCGTAAATCAATTAGTAAATCGTGGCTTCGACAGAAGCGAAGTAGATTTATCAATCGGTAGCAGTTCTGATGTTACCAACACCCAAAATTTCAACCTTGATACCGACAATAAAGATGAACATGAAAGTGGTATCACCCGCTTTTTCAAAAACCTCTTCGGCAGTAGTGATGACGATAACAACAGCGATGTAAATCGTTATAGCACTGCGGCGCGCGGCAAGTCTATCGTTACCGTTCATGCTGCTTCAGGTGATGAAGCAGGCGAGGCAGCCGATATTTTAGATGATTGCGGTGCCATCAATGTTGATGAAAATGCGGATGAGTACAACACTTACAACACCACAACCGGTGCAGCACCCGTTGGCGTGTTTAATGAAACTGCAGGCGCATCTGCGAGTACAATTGATACGGATATGAATACGACTGGAATTTATGACAAAAACAAAATCACGGGTACAAGTGACAGTGATGATGTTACAGGAAAAAAATCTATTCCTGTTATTGAAGAGCAATTGCAGGTAGGCAAACAAACTGTTGAAACCGGGGGCGTGCGCCTGAAAAGCCGCATTGTTGAAAAACCAGTAGAAGAAAATTTGCGCCTCCGCGAAGAACGTGTGTATGTAAACAGAAACCCGGTGAACCGTGCTGCCACAGATGCTGATTTTGACGCCTTTAAAGAAGGCGAAGTGGAATTGAGAGAACGTTCAGAAGTGCCGGTTGTAAACAAAGAAGCACGCATTGTAGAAGAGGTAAGCCTGGGTAAAGAAACCAATGAACGCAATGAAACCATCCGCGATACGGTTCGCAAAACAGAAGTGGATGTTGAAAACATTGAAGGTTCAAACAAACGAACATCAACAACAGACAGCGATTGGAAAAGTGGAAAATAAGGCAGGAAAAAGAAGGAGAGGACTATTGATAAAATAGTCCTCTTTCATTTAAAAGTTAAGGGTGTAAGAGAGGAAATAATACAAGATTTTCCTTTATTATTCTTTGCTCTCATGTTCTTAGCGTCTTTGGGGTTGTAACTAATTTGTGGTTCAACTCATTTATATTTATTCCTAAACACAAACATTCTTATGGCAGACCTTGATGTACAACCGAAGAAAAAAAGCAGTTCGTGGCTTTGGTTGCTTTTGTTGTTAATTCTCGTTCTTTTAATTGTCTTCTTCGCACGTGGCTGTAATAAAAATAACAATGCTGCGGGCACTTCTGATAGTACTGCTACAACTGGAAAAGATACCGGCAGCGCAGTAGCTACTATTACACCTGCAGGAGCTACATCACCTGACTGGACAGATGTAGACAGAAATGCTCCTTCTGTTGCCTACGGTGAAATCACAAATAAAAACATTACCGTAAGAGGCAATGACAACTATGGCATTTATAGTTTGGGAGAAAATATTTTGTTTGATGAAGGCAAAAGCACCATCCGTAAAGATGCCGAACAAAACTTAAAAGAAGTAGTTGCTTCTATCAACAAACGCTTCAACGGTGGCAAGCTTCGCATTTATGGTTATACCGATTCTCTTGGTTCGAAAGAATCGAATAAAGAATTGGCGCAGCAACGAGCCGAAGCAGTAAAAACATGGCTGGCAGCCAACGGTGGTTTTGATTCATCCAAAATTTCCATCAATGCCATTGGTGAAGGCGCGCCTGTAGCTACGAATACAACATCGGCAGGAAGACAACAAAACCGCAGGGTTGAAATTGTAGCGCGCAAGGCAAAATGATGAATGATTTGTATTATACAAAATCAATTTTTGATGTAAAAACAAAAACCTATGACAAACAATAATACAACAGGTAATCGCCTGCTTCATTTAAAAGGAAGCGATTATGAAATTGTTCCGAATGAACCTGACATTCGCGGCTGGGATGTAAGAGACGAAACCACGCGGCACATTGGCAAAGTGGAAGATTTAATTTTCGATCCGCAAGCCCGTAAAGTGCGTTACATGGTGGTGAAAGTTGATAAGAATTATGATAAACAATCGAACCGCAACGTGCTTGTTCCCATTGGATTGGCAAGGCTGGAAAATACAGATGAAGATGCGTTTTTACCTGGTATCACAACAGAGCAGTTAGCCGCTTTACCACAATATGATGGAACTGTTACGAACGAAATGGAAAATAAAATTCGCTCTGTTTTAACTGGTGCTGGTGGTGCAGCTTTGTTGAATGAAGCTGCCAACAATGTTGATGAATTTTACAGTCATGATCATTTTGATGATGCCAATTTATACGGCAAAAACAAAGAAGGCGAAACCACCGTTCCGGTAATTGAAGAGGTCGTAAACATCGGAAAACAAACAGTTGAAACTGGTGGTGCATACATTCGTTCTAAAATGGTTGAGCAGCCGGTTGAACAAACCATTCGTTTGCAGGAAGAGCATGTGCAGGTTGAAAGAAAGCCGGTTGACAAACCTCTTGGTAATACCGATTTTGATGCGTTTAAAGAAGGCGTGATTGAATTAAAAGAATATGCTGAAGTGCCGGTTGTATCGAAAGAAGCTCGTGTTGTGGAAGAAGTAGTGATTGGTAAAGAAGTAGCTGAACACACTGAAATGGTGAAAGATACAGCGCGCAAAACAGAAGTAGATATTGAGAATCTAACGCCTGAAAATGATGTGTCATCAGCATCACCGAAAAATGAGGCAAAAACAAACTTATAAAGAAGTAAAACTGAGTTTTGTTATATAAAAAAAGTAGCAACTGCGTTGCTACTTTTTGTTTTAAGTAAATAGTAATATTGTTTTCAGTTTATCTGTTATGTCATTAATGATGGAGTCCTTTGTTCATAAGGCTTTCAGCAATCATAAATTGAAATCGTATAAGCTACATTATTTTTCTATCCAGATGCGTGTAGCCGCCATCAACAAAAACAATTTGTCCAGTAGTATGCGAAGAACAATCGCTTAATAAAAAAGCAACTGTTTTGGCAACCTCTTCAGGTTGTGTAAACCGTTTACCCAACGGTATTTGCGAAGTAATGCTATGCAATGTTTCTTTTGCATTCTTTTGCGATTGTATCCAGGTAGCATATTGAGGTGTGTTTACTTCGGCGGGCACCACTGCATTTACTCTTATTTGGTAGGGCAATAACTCAACAGCCCATTCGCGCGTAAGCGCATTTACACCACCTTTTGCAGCCGCATAACCCGATGTATTTCCCTGTCCTGTGATTGATACTTTGGACCCGATATTTACAATGCTTCCGCCAGTTTTAATAAGATGTGGCAACGCATAATGCGTCATTGTAAAATAATGAACTAAGTTAATGCGCAACGATTGCTCAAAGCTTTGCACAGAGCCGGTCTCAATGCTTACGTTGTCGTTGGTTCCGGCATTGTTTACAAGGCCATCAATGCGGTTATATTGTTTGATAACAGCTTCAATAGTTTGCTTACAACTTTCTTCATCAGTAAGTTCAACAGCAAGAGGTAAAGCAAGCCATTTTTGCCCTATCATTTCTTTTGCCAGCGCATTGCTCCTTTCACTATTTCTATCAGCAATCACTACAATGCCACCTTCGCTCCCTATCAATCTGCAAATGGCTTCTCCAATGCCGCTTGCGCCGCCCGTTACGATGTACACTTTGTTTTGCAGGTTCAGATTCATAGCTTCTCTTTTGATAGTTCAAAAATAGGCTTCATCATCACCCATTTTTCTCCTTCTTTCGCCCATGGCAAGGCTTGCTGGTATTTCCACATAAGTTCTTCCCATTCCTGCACCTTTTTATTGGCAGCATCCATTTGCTGTTTTTGTTCTGCATCAAAGTTGTCGGCCACTTTCATCACCATAAACAAACGGTTGCCGGTGCGATAAATTTCCATTCCCTCAATGCCCGCGTTTTTTATGCTGGTAACAATTTCTTTCGGCACTTGTTGGTGATGTACTTCATACTCTGCAATCAATCGTTCATCATCTTTTAAATCGAGGGCAAAACAAAACGTGCGCATCTTGGTTTGTTTTTGTGTTGATAAATAGTTAGATAGTCGGAAAGCCAAGAAGTTCGAATGTGTCGGGAAGTAAATTCTTGATTCTTCTTTCTTGTTTCTAGTCCCTTGTTTCATGTGCCTTGTAGCTTGCTACTTGAATCTTGATTCTTATTGTCCCAACCGATCCAAATGCAAAGCGCCAAAGTTTTGAAGAGATGATAACTTTAAATCGGCCGCACCCCAGCGTTCTTCTTTGTATTGCTTATAATCGGGCACTACCACGCATTTCATTCGCGCAGCTTTAGCAGCAATCATCCCGTAAAACGAATCTTCAAATGCAATGCAATGAGATGGCTGTGCGCCCAGCGTTTCAGCACAGTTCAAATACACTTGCGGATGCGGTTTGGGATAAGGTAAATCATGCCCCGATGCTGTGCCATTTACATATTGTTTGATGCCACTTCTTTCCATTACTAAGTTAATGAGCGAATTGGGTGAAGAAGAAGCAATGCCAATCTTGAAATTAAGCGAATAAAACAAATTGAATACATGCGTTACGCCCGGCATCAGGTTGAAGTTTTCATCAATCAATTCCAGCGCGCGGTTAATAATTTTATCTTCAGCAATCGGTTCTTCTTTTTTATCAATGTTGAAATATTCAAACCACCAATGCACATACTCGCGAACCCGCAAACCAGTGGTTATAATGTGTTGCTCCGGCGAAAGGCGAAAACCATAATGTTTAAATACATCATTGGCAGCTATTCCCCATATTGGTTCGCTATCAATGAGCAAACCATCCATATCAAAAATTACTGTGTTTAGTTTCATGCAGTAAAAAAGAAGTGCAAAGATAGCCTGACTATATGCTTATGTAAAGTGTTTGCAAAACAAAAAGCTGTCTTGTTCAAAACAAGACAGCTTTTTGTTTTATCGAAAGTTTTATTACAACAAAGCAAACGTAACATTCGCTTCGTATTCAATTTTCATCTTTTTAAAATCAACATTCATGGCAGGCTCGTTGTTATCGGCATTTGCCATTTTAGCCATTGCAAATAAAGGCCGTGGCGGATTATCACCTGTTTCTGTAGGTTCGGTAATGGTAACCGCATTGCCCACTTTTTCGTTAATGGCAGATGCTAATGCAATCGCTTTTTCACGCGCAGCTTTTATCGCTTCCTGCTTCATTTTTAACGATAGCTCTCCGCGCTTACTGTAATCGGTTTTGGCAATATAAAAGTTCTGCGTGGCTTCATCATCCAGCTTGTTCACCAGGTCATCCATTCTTTTCAGGCTGGCCACTTTTACCCAATAATTAATGCCGGCTTTTAAATCAGGATTTTGCTTTTTGTTTTTACGGTATTGATAGATGGTTCCATCATAACCCTGGTAGCTTTGCACTACAACATCAGTATCATTCAGACCCAAGCTTTTACAGGCTAAAAGAAAATTGTTTTTTATCGTTTCAATATCCACTTTGCCGCTGCCTTTTTTATCGTATTCACGCAGGTAAACAGCTACATAAATTTCATCAGGCACAATTTCAATTTTTGCGTTACCTGTAGCTGTAATGGTTCGTTGCACCGGAGTGTTTTCTTGTGCTTTCGCAGAAAAGGCTAAGCCCGTAATTACTGTTAGAAGCAATGCACATTTGGTGATTTTTTGTTTTGCTGTTTTCATGCTGTTCGTTTTTATTGAAGGATAAAATGCAAATAAGAACCAGATTACACAACAATGTTAGTGATAAACAATTGTCTTAACACATTGTTGGCAACAAATGAGTTTCGCTGCTTTTGTTTTTGCCCAAATTTTCGGATCGGTTCGATTAATTATTTATCAATTCTATTGCTCATTTTCTTCTTTATTTTGGGTATGAAATGGTTTGCAGAAAAAGATTCTATCGTTCGTAAAATCTGGGGAAGCGGCGATACCATCCTGTTTATTTTTGCGGGTTCGGCTGCCGAGTTTGCGCTCAACAAAGCGGTTGACTGGCTTTACTTCACAGGCCGGCTGCCTGCCGATCCGTTGGGCAGATTGTTTTCAACCGTTACGTATGCAAGGCTTATTGTTTTTTCGGACGAAGAAAAAGCCAATAAAGTGATTGATAAAATGGCTTTTATTCACGCGAAAGTAGAAGAGAACCGTGGTTCACGAATACCGGATTGGGCTTATCGCGATGTGTTGTTTATGCTGATAGATTATTCCATTCGTTCGTATGAAGTGCTGGTAAAAAAATTATCTTACGAAGAAAAGCAGGAAGTATTTGCAACCTTCAACAAAGTAGGCCTGCGCATGGGTTTAAAGGATTTGCCACACACATTTGATGAATGGCTGGCAGCGCGCAAACAACACTTGGAAGAAGACACTGTTTACAGCCAATATACCGCAGATTTATTCCGGCAATACAAAAAGCATCTCGGTGCATTTCGCTATTTTCTATTAAGAGAAGGGCAGAAATTGGTGGCGCCGGAAAGAGTGAATAGACTGCTTCATCTCGGTAAATTATCGTTGCTCACGCCCGTTGTTTTTGTTTACAAATTATTTCGTGCTGTGAAGTTAGACTGGTTCTTAAAAAGCCTCATCTTACCTAACGAATATAAGCAGCAGATTAAAGAGTTAGATGTGGCTTCATAATTTTTTATTCATTGACACAGTTTATTTCTTATTTCTTGCATCTTGTCCCTTGTATCTTGATTCTTATTTCTTTCACCTTGTCTCTTGATTCTTGAACCTTGCATCTTCTCACTTATGATTTCTATTCAATCAAAATTGCCCGATGTTGGCACTACTATTTTCACTGTGATGAGCCGTTTGGCGCAGGAGCACAATGCAGTCAATATGGGTCAGGGCTTTCCTGATTTTCAAATGTCGCCAACACTAATAGATGCAGTTTGCAAAGCAATGAACGATGGTTACAACCAGTATTCTCACACCAACGGTTTGCCATTGCTTCGGGAAGAAATTTGCCATCAAATCGAACGGTTATATAATGCAGATGTAAATTGGGAAACAGAAATAACCATTGTGCCTGGCGCATCGTATGCCATTGCCACTGCGCTATCTTCAATCATCAATAAAGGCGATGAAGTGATTGTGCTGGAACCGGCTTACGATAGTTATGTTCCCAATATCGTTGCCAATGGTGGCGTGCCGGTTTTTGTTTCGCTGCAATACCCCGATTATACAATTAATTGGGATGAAGTGAAGAAAAAAATTACAGCAAAAACAAAAGCCCTTATTATCAACACACCGCACAATCCAACCGGAACTGTGTTGGAAGAAGCAGACATACAACAACTGATCAACATCATACAAAACACAAACATTGTTCTGATAAGTGATGAAGTGTATGAACACTTAATTTATGACGGCAAACAACACCAAAGCATTGTAAAGTTTCCGGAAATAAGAGAGCGAAGCTTTGCTTGTTTTTCGTTCGGCAAAACATACCATTGCACGGGTTGGAAAGTTGGATATTGTATTGCCGGTGAAAGACTGATGAAAGAATTTAGAAAGCTACATCAGTTTAATGCGTTTAGTACCAATACACCGATGCAAGTTGGCCTTGCAACGATGCTACAACACGAGTCATCTTCTCTTTCACTGAGCCATTTCATGCAGCAAAAGCGCGATTATTTTCGAAAGTTAATGAGCGATACATTGTTTTCTCCATTACCTTGTTCAGGTAGCTTTTTTCAGTGTTATAGCTATGCTGATTTCAGTAATAAAAATGATAAAGAAATGGCGATTGATTTGCTGAAGAATTATAGCGTCGCTACCATTCCGGTGTCGGCATTTTATCACGATGCAACCGATAATAAAGTATTGCGATTTTGTTTTGCCAAAAAAGAAATCACTTTGGAGGAAGCCGCTCAACGCCTGCATCGCATTCAATAAAGTGTACGAATTTTGTTGTTCCTGTTGATGTAAACAACATCTTCTTGTTAAAAGCATTTCTATAAAGCTTGTATCGCACCTAAATTTCGTATTTACCAAAATTGTTGTTTTTGTATTGAAATGCTTTCACACCTTTTGAAACATATAGCTATGAAACACTTTTTCTTTTTTCTTTTTCTTTTTTTATTTTTTTATGGCAAAGCACAGAAGCTGACCAGAATGGTTGACAGCTACTCAGGCGACAGCACTATAAGTACAGGATTTGATACATTAAGCTTAGGAAAATCAAACGAAAGCCACCCAATGCCCGACCGGGTAGTGGGGGTGAAAACAGTGCATAAAAAACAAATTCAGTATTGGCTGTTCTTTTATTTTTCAACGTCCGATATTACACAACATCAGGTGAACATTAGCAAAAAAAACTTTGCTTATTTTGTTAAGACGGACAATGAATATCTGCGCATTCCTTACACTGGAAAACCATCCACTTATTCGGGTAAAGACAATGCTGGTTTTTTTTTGAATATCACCAATTATTTAGATCGTCTGCAGACGGCTAAAATTAAATTCATTCGGTTTGAAACATCGCAATTGTATCACGAAATAATTTTAGCTGAAAACAAATCGAACGCGATTGCCAATATACTAAATATGCTGGTTGAGTGAACTAATGACGTCGTCCAAATTTCAAAACATATCACTGCCAAAAACACATTACAAAAACATTGGCATTGTTTTCTTGTAATTTTGAAATTATGAACAAGTACGATGTATTGATTATTGGCGGCGGTCCCATCGGTTTGGCATGTGGCATTGCCGCAAAGAAAAGCGGCCTGAGTTATATCATCATTGAAAAGGGTGCATTAGTAAATAGTTTATTCAATTATCCCCTTTTCATGACTTTCTTTTCTACCTCTGAACGGTTGGAAATTGGTGGCGTTCCGTTTATGAGTTTGAGCGCAAAGCCCGGCAGGCAGGAAGCCATTGAATACTATCGGAGAGTAAAGCAGTTTTACGATTTAAACATTCATCTTTTTGAAGAGGTAAAAGCGGTTGAAAAAAAAGAAGAGGCCCAATTTATAGTTACTACTGCAAAAGGAAAATATAAAGCGGAGAATATAGTGATTTCAACTGGTTTTTATGATGTGCCTGTGATGATGAACATACCCGGTGAAGACTTACCGAAAGTGAAGCATTATTATAAAGAGCCGCATTTTTATGCGTTTCAAAAAGTTCTGGTAGTTGGCGCCAACAACAGCGCGGTGGATGCAGCTTTGGAAACCTGGCGGCGTGGAGCAGAAGTAACGATGGTGATACGCAGCGAAGGCATTGGAAAAGTAAAATACTGGATAAAACCTGACATTGAAAACCGCATTAAAGAAGGCAGCATCAAAGCTTATTTTCATAGCTCGCTGGTGGCAGTACGAGAAGGAGAAGTGGACATTGAAACGCCCGATGGCTTAGTAACCATTGACAACGATTGGGTGCTGGCAATGACGGGTTACAAACCCAATTTTAAAATGCTTCGCAGCTTTGGTATTGCCCTCGCTGACAATGAAAAACAATGCCCTGCTTACAACCCGGAAACAATGGAAACCAATGTGCCGGGCATTTACCTCGCCGGCGTGGTGTGCGGCGGCATGGACACGCACATTTGGTTTATTGAAAATTCGCGCGACCATGCTGATAAAATTGCGAAAGCCATCACCGAGAAAAAGAAGGAATTGGTTTTGGAGTAGTGCTCAAACAATGCTTCATTTAACGCTTCTTTATCACGCAAAGCGATTGAGTAAAAATTACATTTGTGAGACTATGAAACGCGTTGTTTTCTCATTGTGCAGTTGCTTGTTGGTTTCGGCCCTTTGTGCGCAATCGCTTACCGGCGTTTGGCAGGGTTATTTTTATTCAGGTGTTGGCATGTTTCGCCAGCAGTATAAGTATGAAGTGCAGTTTGATCAGCTTAAAAATAAAGCCCTTCACGGCGTTACGTATTCTTACAATACGACTTCTTTTTATGGCAAAGCGGGTTTGCGGGGCATCTTTCAAAATGCCGCCAATTCGGTAATTATGAAAGAAGATACCTTACTTGAAGTGCGTGGCAATGCAGGCCAAACTTGTTTAATGACATGCTATCTCGACTACAGCAAAGATGGCAAAACAGAAATTCTGCAAGGCACGTTTACCTCTGTAGTAACCGCCACCGGAAGCGATTGCGGCAGTGGCACTGTGTATTTGGAAAGAGTTGAAAATTCTGATTTTACCAAGGAAGATTTTTTATTGAAAAAACCATCTGAATCGAAAAATAGTGCAAAACCAAAAACGCAATTTACAACACCGCCGGTTGCGAAAACAATACCGCAACCACATTCACAAAGACACCACTGCTGTTTTTAAAAAGAAAGTGGATACAGCATTGTTGCGCCCTTTGAACGATACGTTGGCTAAGAAGTTAACCGTTCCTCCAGCGCCTGTTCCTCCGGCTTTGAAGGAACGGAAAAACGATTTGGTAAGAACCATCATCACCAATTCGCCTGACATAAAAATTGATCTTTACGACAACGGTGAAATTGATGGCGATACCATTACTGTATATCACAATAACCAGGTGATGGCATACAAGCGGGGCTTGAGTGATAAAGCCATTACTTTGCATGTTACCGCAACGGCAGAAAACAACGTACACGAGTTTATAATGTTTGCCGATAACCTGGGCAAGATTCCGCCAAATACAGCGTTGATGGTCATTACAACAGGTGGCAAACGCTACGAGCTTTCGCTGGTTTCAACGAAAGAAAAAAATGCAAAAGTGATTGTGGAGTATCAACCCGAAAAATCATAATTATCAATGCAACCGGATGCCCAATTGCAAAGTCGTATCAAACAGGTTGATTGTATCTGTTTTTGGCACTCTCCATTTATTCTCTAAAAACAAAGTATAATAACCCGCTGTTGTAAGACTTTTCTGTGTGAACCTCGCAAGTGTGTCTGTGGTTCCGCTTCGGATGGCATAAAAATTATAAGTGCCTACTTTCGAACCTATAAAAGTATTAATAGAATTGTTGCTAATATCATTACCAATACTTCTGTTTTGCCATAAAGTTTTATGATTGGTACTATCAGAATAGGAGTAAATATCAACGGCTGGTGCATCGGGCGAAAAGTTGAAAAAACGCAGGTACAATGTATCGGTTGCAGTGCCCAGAATGTCTTTAATAAAAACAGGTTTTATCTTACTCAAAGTATCAATTAAAAAAAGGGAATAATTGTTATTT
Organism: uncultured Chitinophagaceae bacterium; assembly: GCA_963847085.1. Classification (GTDB taxonomy): domain Bacteria; phylum Bacteroidota; class Bacteroidia; order Chitinophagales; family Chitinophagaceae; genus Ilyomonas. The sequence continues at coordinate 212,715 of CAWJYO010000008.1, forward strand.
GCCGTTGTTGTAATACTTGTATCAATCAACATTTGTCCACCTGTTGTTTGTGCTACAAAAGTGGTTTTACCCGCCGTTGATGGATAGTACAAAGTATAACTGCCGAAAGGCAAGTCTGTAGCGGTGTTGGCGCCGTTTACAAATACATTTATTTTGGGTGCATCGGGCGATAAAGCCCATACGCTGATGAGTGCTGCAGGCTGCGAATCAGTAGACCCTTTATCTACTTTGCAACTATTCATCAAAAACAAAAAAAGGGAGAAAAAAAAGAGAAAAAACCTGTTCATCATAATCCTAAGTTTGCGTACGGTTGTTTGTTGTATACCCAATGTGTTTTTTCAATAAAAACAAAACGCTTTTATCATTCATCAACACAAAATAAATTGGCTTTTGTTTTTGCACGATTTTTTAAACAACTAAATCCGTTTGCTATTATAAAATTGAATCGTTTATGCCGCACGAAGCTATATCGGCTTTTGATATTTTAAAAATTGGAGTTGGCCCTTCCAGTTCACACACGTTGGGCCCCTGGCGGGCTGCATTGCTGTTTGTTGATGAAATAAAAAAGAACCACAACCTTGAACAGCTTCTTTCATTGCAGGTATTGTTGTATGGCTCTTTGGCAAAAACAGGCAAAGGTCATGGAACTGATATTGCGGTGCAGATGGGCTTGATTGGGTGAAGATCCTGTAACCACAGATGTATCACTCATTTTTACTAAAATAAAAAACATAGAAGATACCACAAACAGATAAGCGTTAATGGTAATAATAGAATTGCTTTTTCACCAACAGAAGACATCATTTTTTTAATGGATGAAGTATTGCCGTTTCATCCCAACGGACTTTCTTTTTTGGCTTCTTTTGAAGGAGGCCAGAACATCAGCGAAACCTATTATTCGGTGGGCGGCGGTTTTGTAGTGAAAGAAGGTGGCAATGCTTCTGCTTCTCAAACAGTACCCGATCTTCCGTTTCCCATTAATACTTCTGCCGACTTGCTGTTTTGGTGCATGAAAACGGGCTTGCCCATCTCAGGCATTGTGCTGGAAAATGAAAGTGCCTGGCGACCTGAAAGCGAGACGCGACAAGGCTTAGGCAGCTATTTGGAATGTAATGAAACATTGCATGTACAGAGGTTGCCATACCAATGGTGAATTGCCTGGTGGCTTGCATGTTCGCCGGCGTTCTTTTGATTTGAACAAACGCCTCACTGCAGGTAAACGTTATGATAGCATTGATGAATGGATAAATGTAATAAAACAAAGTGCCAATAACTTTCATGAAGTGCTCGATTGGATAAGTTGTTTTGCATTAGCCGTGAACGAAGAGAATGCTTCCTTTGGCAGGGTGGTAACAGCGCCTACTAATGGTGCTGCCGGTGTGATTCCTGCGGTGCTGATGTATTTTATTTTATTCTGCAATGGCAATACAGATGCGCAGATTGAACGGTTTTTATTAACCGCTTCCGAGATAGGAAGTATCTTCAAAAAAGGCGCTACTATATCTGCTGCGATGGGTGGTTGCCAGGCAGAAATTGGTGTGTCTTCATCAATGGCTGCGGCGGCTTTAACAGAAGCCTTGGGTGGCACACAACGCCAGGCATTGATGGCTGCGGAAATTGCAATGGAACATCATCTGGGAATGACTTGCGATCCTGTTGGTGGTCTTGTGCAAGTGCCATGCATTGAACGCAATACGATGGGTGCCATCAAAGCCATTACCGCATCGCAATTAGCTTTGCAAAGCATGCCCGATTATGCAAAGGTTTCGCTGGATGCGGTGGTGAACACGATGTGGGCAACTGCCATTGATATGAATGTGAAATATAAAGAAACAGCTGAAGGAGGCCTGGCAATACAATTGCCACTGGGGATGAAAGAATGTTGAGCGCGTTTGTTTTTGCAGTAAAAACAAACATTGATTGTTCCTTTATTTCGCGCATCTTCATTAAAAACATAATTATCATTAGAAAAATAATGAACGCCACTCGCCAACCAAAACGCTTACGAACTTTACAACTTATTGCTGTTATTTTTCTCACGGTTTCAGGTGGTCCTTATGGTTTAGAGCCTTTGCTGGTTTATGCAAACCAACATGCTGCTTTGTTGCTCCTGTTGGTAACGCCTTTGTTATGGGATGTGCCTGCCATACTCACCGTGTTGGAACTGAATAGCATGATGCCTGTTGAAGGTGGTTATTATCAATGGGTGAAACGCGGGCTGGGCTTGCGTTGGGCGTTTTATGAAGGCTGGTGGACCTGGCTTTACACCTTTGCCGATCTTGCCATTTATCCGGTATTGTTTTCAGAATATATCCTTTACTTTTTTCCTGGTGCTGAAGCATACAAAATCCCAATTGGCTTAGGGGTAATCTGGAGCAGCGCATTGCTCAACATCATTGGTATTGTGCCGGTTGGCAAAGTGGCAACGGTGCTAAGCGGAATTGTAATCGTGCCTTTTTTAATTTTGATTGGCACCGCCGTTACCTCTTCTCACTTTTCTTTTCATCTGCCATCACCTTCTTTACACGGCATGAATATGTCGGCAATTGGCATTTCACTTTATACCATTATCTGGAATTTTATTGGTTGGGACAATGCAACCACTTACGCCGGTGAAGTTGAGAAGCCCGTGCGTTCTTATATCATTACTAACTTTGTTGTTTTTGCCCTTGTTTTATGTATGTATTTGCTCACTGTTTTTACAGTGCAACAACTGCCAATAAGCCCTCAAATGCTGGCGCAGCAAGGATTTCCGATAGCTGGTGAAATGTTGGCCGGTTATTGGCTGGGTGCGTTGCTATCAGTTGGCGGACTGGCAAGCGCGTTAGGTTTGTTTTCATCAGTTTTACTTTCAGTTTCGCGCGTACCTAAAGTAATGGCAGATGATAAATTGCTTCCTAAAAAGCTCGATTCTCTTCATCCAAAATTCAATACGCCTTATGTTTCCATCTTGATTTGCGCTGTTGTTGTAAGCCTGATGATGGTATGGTCGCTGGAAGAATTGTTTATCATTGATGTGATGATTTATGGTGCCGGTTTGTTTGTTGAATTTGTTACCTTAATCGCTCTACGAAAGAAAGAACCCAACGCGCCTCGTCCTTTTAAAATTCCGGTAAAAACAAAAGGTTTGTATGTGATGCTTTTTATTCCTTTGGCGATTTATAGCGTTGCCATCATGGGTTCTTTGTCAAAAGAAAATGCCGGATATGGGAAATCGGTTTTATTTGCTGCTTGTGCTTTGCTTTCGGCAGAAATAGCATGGCAAATCATACGTTTGCGAAAGAAAAACAAAGCAGTTGTACGATGACATTTTCAAAGCTACTGGCGCAAAGCCTTATCTGGCGTGGCTTTTACTTCATCACTTTGTTTGGTGTGAATGTGATGTTGTCGCGAACCTTGCAGGCCTCGGGCAGCGGCATTTTGTTTTACATCGTTAACACATTTTTTATTGTACAGTTGGCAGCAAGCGTAAGTTTAGAAAACGGGATTACATTTTTTTCCGCAGGCAAACACATTGCTTCATCCCGTTTGTTCTGGCTTTGTTTGTTTTGGACAGCCATTATTGTTGTTCTTCAACTGGTTGTTTTTTTTATTTTGAATGAGCATTTTATTGACCAAACAAAGGCGAAGTATGCTTTTTTTTATATCACCGGATCGCTACTCATCACATACACTTCCAACCTGTTTTATGCCGAGAGAAATTTTGTTGTACCGAACATTATTTTATCGTTTTTCAATGTTGTATTTGTTGTGTTTCTTTTGTTTCAAAATCAAGTTTCTGTAGAAGACAATTCATCACATATTACTACTTTTTATTTTGCCCTTTTTTTATTGCAGGGTTTAAGTATCGCATTGGCTTATCTAATTCAAAACCAGTGCTGGCGTGAGTTTGCGCTGCCTCATAAAAAAGAGATCAAACAATTTTTCCGTTACTCACTTACCGTTCTGCTTTTTAATGTGCTCTTGTTTTTTGTGTATCGGGTGGACTATTATTTCGTTCGATACAGTCCTGTTTGCACAACATCCGATTTAGGCAATTATATACAAGCGTCGAAGCTTGGGCAAATGTTGTTAGTAGTGCCACAAATCATTGGCAGCGCGGTGTATCCACAGGTATCTTCAGGCAAAGAAGTTACATCAGTAAGCCGCGCCATTTTATGGCTGATGAAGCTCATCGCGCTTCTGTTCTTCGTTTTGTTTTGCCTTATTTTTTTTATTGGCAAATGGCTCTTTCCTCTCTTGCTGGGCAATACCTTTCAACAAGTGCAAATACCTTTTTTATTGTTACTGCCAGGTATTTACAGTCTTGCAATTATCTCGTTTGTTTCTAATTTTTTTTCAGGACAAGGCAATGTGAAAATCAGTGTCCGTGCAGCTTTCATCGCTTTGATTGTTGTTGTATTGGGCGATTTAATTTTTGTATCAAAATGGGGAATTGTTGCTGCTGCTATTGTAAGTTCGATAGGTTACTGGGTGATGTTTATGCCGTATTGGTTTCAATTCAAAAAGATAGCAAACCTCTCTTTTCGCGATTTTTTTAAGTTGAATAAAGAAGATGTTTTATTGTTGAAAGAAATGTTTGCAAAAGAAAAAAGAACATGAAGAATGCAAACAAATGATGTTGCCATCAGGTTTGTTTTTGATCATAAATTTTTATTCCGCATCTTAACATGCGGAATAAAAATTTTCTATTCAATTCACAACGCATCTGCGCCGGCTTCTGCTACTTTTTCATCCTGATTTACGGATCCGCCGCTCACACCAACGGCGCCAATGATGTTCTTTTGCGAATCTTTCAGCAACACACCACCGGGAAAAGAAATCAATCCACCGTTGGATATTTCAATGCCATACAGAGGCTCGCCGGGCTGGGAAAGCTTGCCCAAATCGCCGCTGTTCATATCGAAAAAGTTGGCGGTTTTTGCTTTTTTTATGGCAATGTCTGTCGAGCCTAACCACGCGCCATCCATGCGTATAAAGGCAACGAGATTGCCGCCTCTGTCAACCACAGCAATATTCATTGGCACTTTAATATCTATAGCTTTTTCTTTGGCAGCTGGTACCACTTTTTCGGCCTGTTGCAATGTGAGGTTCATAAGAAAAGAATTTAAAAGAAACACAACTAAAATAATGCCGTTAGAGTGGTGTCAAACCATGCGAATTCGGAAGATTGGTTAAGGAGCGTAGTTGCGCAGGCACAAAGCAATCTGTGTTTGCTTTAGCTCACCATTTCTTACCACAATCCAATATTTCTTTTGAATAAACACTGCTTCGTGTTTCGCAATAGTGTACCTCAAATGTGTAAGGCATCTATTGTGATGACTTATTTCTTCCTGTCGGGCGTTTTCGATGCCTGGTATAGCGTAAATGCAAAACCTGCGTACAGGAATACAACCACCAGTGTTAAAATGAGCAAGTCCAGATTTTCCATGTTAGCTCTGTTTTTTTGTGTTTAAATACATCAGCAAAATCAACATGGTGGGAGGCCATAATCCGATAAAAATAGCCCTGTCGTGCTGATTAAGTACCACGTAATAATATTCTGATATGAATATGATTACGATGGTTAATACTAAGATGGCCAGTTCAAACTTCGAGAAATTGTTCATCATATATATAGCGTTGATTGTATCTGGTGAGTGGCGTTCCTGCTGTATTCAAAACATGATAGGTAAGTGTTTGCATTATACCAGCCGGCTAACAAGATTGATGAACAACTTTGGTACCCAGCGGGATATAATCTGCTGTAACCCTTACACCAAAGCCAGCAAAGAATGGGCCTTGTAATAATTGTTAGTAGTGTATTTGTTCAAATTTGATGTTATTGTGTTAGAATAAATGAGAAGCATCCTTATGCCGAAGAAGGAGGCAGCGTATAAGATTGATCCGGTTTACCTTGCAAAGGTATCTTAGTTCGTTCGAAATGATCATACTAATTGTTGATAAAATCAAACTCCAAAATGGTGCTATGCAATGGTGTGGAAATGATGATAAAAATGGGGAATTGTTGTAATAGTACGAACAATATCCCCATTTTTTAAAATGTAAAATGGCTGTCCGCTTAGCATAACCTGTCATGTTCAAGAACCTGACAGGTTGAATGAGGGTTGTTACGTACGTTTCGGAATCAAACAATACCTTCAACCATAAAAAGAAGCCATGCCAGATAATGCACATTCTTTCACCAGTATGAGTTCTGTTACCGTACACGCTGCCAATGCACCGGTTGCTGAACACGCACATCTTACTCCCATTTTTGCCACTTCTACGTTTACTTTCGACAGTGCCGAGCAAGGCATGAACCGCTTTGCAGGAACTGAACAAGGTTATATATACTCCCGGTTTGGCAACCCAACCATTACAGCGGCTGAAGAAGTAATAGCGAGTTTGGAAGCGTTTCAAATTACTAACGAAGCGGGCGAACCTTTGCAACTGAAAGCCTTGCTACATGCCAGCGGACAATCAGCAATGGCAACGATGTTTTTATCGTTATTATCGGCCGGCGACACTGTGCTTTCTCATTATTCTTTATATGGTGGAACGCATGAATTTCTGTTTCATTTTTTGCCAAAATATAATGTGGCTGCCATGCTTGCCGATTTGAGAGATTTAGCTTTGGTAGAAGAAATGATACAACGAACGCCATCGTTGAAAGTCATCCATTTAGAAACGCCGGCCAACCCGATGATGCTGTGCTTCGACATTGAAGCGATTTGCACAATAGCAAAAAGACATAACATCATTGTAACGGTTGATAACACGTTTGCTACGCCTTACCTGCAGCAACCCTTTCAATGGGGAGCAGATTTTGTTTTTCATTCCACTACTAAATTTCTCAATGGTCATGGTACATCCATCGGTGGCGTGCTAGTTGGCAGAGACATTTCATTTATGAAAACAAAGGCCTATAACACCTATAAGTTATTGGGCGGAACAAGCAGCCCGTTTGATGCTTACCTGTTGCTGCAAGGCATGAAAACGCTGGAAGTAAGGATGGATGTGCATTGCCGCAATGCAATGCGGGTGGCTGTTTTTTTGGATGCTCATCCTGCGGTTGCCAAAGTAAATTATGCAGGCTTGCCCAATCATCCCGATGCTAAAATTGTACAAAAACAAATGCGGCTGCCAGGTGCTGTGTTAAGCTTTGAATTGAGGGAAGGGTTTGAAGGCGGCAAGCGGTTTATTGACAAGCTTACCATGTGTGTTCGGGCTGTATCGCTTGGCACGGTTGATACGCTCATTTCTCATCCGGCCTCTATGTCTCATTCCGGTATGAAACGCGAAGACCGCTACAAAGCAGGCATTACCGATGGCTTGATACGTATGAGTGTGGGAATCGAAAATATAAACGATATTTTAAATGATCTGAACAATGCATTGAAGTAGGTACGCAATGGTAAAACTGTTTTTGTTTTTGCACAAAAAGTTTTGTTTTGTTAATGCTTTATTATGGGTGCAAAACCAAACTTAGGTTTTATGTTCAGTTTCATGCTAAACATCAATAAAGATTTATTGGGTATGCTTTTGATGGTTAAGGACTATTTATAAAACGGTTTTGTTTTACCACTTTTCACCTTTGCTATCCACAAATACAACGACCAAATGGCACAGATAACAAAGAGAATAACGAAAAGAAAACAATAATGTCCAGCCCGATACGAAGCAAAATTGAAAGACAAAAGTTGAAATACGGCTACTCATTTTAGCAGCTTGCATTTTAATATTAGTCTTGGCTGTCAAGCTGAAAAATGGATTCAACATTTGTCCCGAAAACTTTCGCCATTTTTAAAGCTAAAATGGTAGAAGGAATAAACTTTCCTGTTTCAATAGAGTTGACTGATTGTCTAGAAATTCCGATTTTTCCGGCAAGGTCTTCTTGTGTCCAGTTTTTCTTAGCGCGTTCAACCTTTATAGTGTTTTTCATACTCCATATTTTTTTTTCGAAATGAACCAACCAACAAAATAAAAGAGCCAGCAATAACACACCAGATACCCATAGCCAAACCAACCGGAGTTCGATATATTACATAGACTTAGCAAAAACAAGATCATCAACAACATTGCTGTCAATGAAAAACCGATAACAACGGCTTCCAATTGTACCCGTTGCTTCACTTCGTCCATTACCGAAAAGGCTTTGATTAATTTAAAAATAAAAATGGCGAAAGTAATAATTGGCACTATAGCAATTATTATCGAAACAAATTGCCCAAATACACGATGCTTTAACAGCCATACTGCCGGCAAATAAGTGGCTCCGTGGATGAGGGCAGAAATAATAGAGTTTTGGTTCACGTTTTTTTTAGATTGTTCCATAATGTTTAATTGATTAGTTATACGCGAAGATAAGTAAACATTTCAAAATGACAATTAAACTTTACAAAAAGTACATTAAATATGACTTTTTTTGAAAATTAATTATTAATAATGGTTGGGTTGAGAGTTTAATAATTTCTCAATATTGTCTTTATACCTGCCACCAACACAGGAATAGACGAAACTTCTCAACTCAATCAAAAAAGTAAGACTTTATTGTCAGGCAATAATGATTTCGTATCTAAAATTGTATATGCGTGAATGCATCTTTAATAAAATTTAATTGTAATTTTTTGCATAATCAAACGCAATAAAAAAGTTCCGAACCATTCAAAGGTTCGGAACTTTTCATTTTATATTCTTATGAGATTTCTACGTAAACACTTCTTTCACCCTTTCGAAAAAGCTTTTTTCACTTTTACCAGGCTGAGGTTGAAAGTTAGGGCTGTTGTGTAGTTTTTCCAACATGCTTTTTTCTTCCGATGTGAGATTTTGAGGTGTCCATACATTCACATGAATCAACTGGTCGCCACGCTGATAACCCTGCACTTCGGGAAAGCCTTTACCCTTTAGCCGGAATATTTTTCCGCTCTGTGTTCCCGGCGGTATTTTTATCTTAGCTCGTCCGTCAATAGTGGGCACTTCTGCGTTGGTTCCAAAAGCGGCTTCAGGGAACGTGATATGCAACTCATACGCTACGTTCAGGCCATCGCGGTGCAGTTCTTTGTGTGCTTCTTCTTCAATCAGAATCAACAAATCGCCGGGCGCACCACCGCGTTCGCCGGCATTGCCTTTTCCACTCATGCTCAACTGCATTCCTTCCTGTACACCGGCGGGTATGTCAATGCTGATGGTTTCTTCATTATAAACCCTGCCTTCGCCTTTACAATTGTTGCATTTTGCTGTAATGGTCGAACCTTCACCGTTGCAGGTAGGGCAGGTACTTACGGTTTGCATTTGCCCTAAAAATGTATTCGACACTTTCTTCACCTGTCCGCTGCCATGGCAGGTAGAGCATGTTTGAATGCTGCTTTTATCTTTCGCTCCGGTTCCGTTACAAACATTGCAAGGCACATATTTTTTTACCTTGATGTTTTTGGTAACGCCCTTCGCCATCTCTTCATAATTCAGCTTTATTTTTACGCGAAGATTGCTGCCGCGCGAGCCTCTGCCGCGGCTGGCTCTTCCTCCGCCACCACCGAACATACCCCCAAACATACCTTCGCCAAAGATGTCTCCAAACTGGCTAAAGATGTCTTCCATGTTCATGCCGCCGCCACCAAAGCCGCCACCGCCCATGCCAGGCGCAAATGCCTGATGACCAAAGCGGTCGTACTTTGCTTTTTTATCGCCATCACTTAATACTTCATAAGCTTCGGCTGCTTCTTTAAATTTTTCTTCGGCGCTTTTATCACCCGGATTTCTGTCGGGGTGATATTGCATCGCCACTTTGCGATAGGCTTTTTTGATTTCATCGCCGGAAGCCGATTTGCTTACGCCCAGCACTTCGTAATAATCTCGTTTTGTCATTATGCCCCCATTCCGCCTATTGCGGAGAGTTTAAAATTCATTTGTATTTACAATAAAGCTTCCTATTCTCCGCCTAAGGCGGATTAGGGGTTTTTCTCCTTTACTTGCCAACTACCACTTTTGCAAAGCGGATGAGTTTGTCGTTTAATGTATAACCTTTTTGCACTTCATCCAGTACTTTTCCTACCTGGTCTTTTGTAGGGGCAGGAATTTCGGCAATAGCTTCATGTTTTTCAACATCAAAGTCTTCCTGCTTGCTTGCCATTGGCTTTAAGCCCTTTGCTGTCAAAATATTGCGCAGCTTGTTAAAGATCAATAGAACGCCTTCTTTTATCTGTTCTACATCATTGCTTTGTTTCATTTGTTTTTCAGCACGGTCACAATCGTCCAGCACATCCAGCAACGAAACTATAATGTCTTTACCTGCTGTTTGAATCAGTTCTATCCGCTCTTTTGCGTTGCGGCGTTTGTAGTTTTCAAACTCTGCCAACAAACGCATGTATTTATCTTTTTGCTCAGTTAACTGGTTGGTAAGTTCCTCTACTTCACCATCATCTTCTACCGGATCGTTTAAATGTGTAGTGCCGGCTGCATTTTCGTCAGTGCTAATATTAAAATCTGCCGTTTCCACATCGTTCGGCTGTATATTCTTTTCTTCTGTCATGATTATTTAATTGGTTGTTATTATTGGTCAAATTCATTGCCAACGAGTACGATAAGAAATTTTGGCAGGCGAAGGTAATAAAAAGAGAAGGAAGGCTTTGTTAACACAGAAGACGAGCCTTTGTTTTTGCGCATTTTTATCACCGATTTTTGTTTTACAGATAATATATTCAACAGCATAAATAATGGCAAAAACAAATCTAAAGGTATTATCACATGAATGATAAGGAAAGTGTTTGTACAGCTCAGTAGGAGCGATGTGTTAGTAACAACAATGAAGAAATGTGATTATGGTGTTACAGCTCCATTGAAGCGATATGTTTTTGATTACTGTTAACGGGCGACTTGCCGATGGGCCTGTTTTATTTTGTCTTATTTTCCTTTCCATTGTTACTCATATATCGCTCCTACGGAGCTTAGGTTGATGCTTTACTCTCACTTTTTCAACAACAATGCTTTTATCGCTTTCCCTTTCCCTTTCCTACCTTCGCCTTTTCTTACCAATTGCTTTGTATCAATGGAAATAACCGCGCAAACCGCAGAACAATTACGACTTACCGCAGAAGAATTTGAACTCATTAAACAAAAGCTGGGACGCACGCCCAACTTCACCGAGCTATGCACGTTCAGTGCCATGTGGAGTGAACATTGCAGCTATAAAAACAGCATTAAATGGCTCAAAACTTTGCCCCGCGAAGGAGGCAGAATGCTGGTGGCAGCCGGTGAAGAAAATGCAGGTTTGATGGACATTGGCGATGATTATGGCGTTGTATTTAAAATAGAAAGTCATAACCATCCCAGCGCGCTGGAACCCTTTCAGGGCGCGGCAACCGGCGTTGGCGGCATTCATCGCGACATCTTTACCATGGGCGCTCGTCCCATTGCTGCCCTCAATAGTTTACGCTTTGGAAATCTGGCTGATAACAAAACAAAACGGTTATTGGCTGGTGTAGTGCATGGCATTGGTCATTATGGCAATTGCTTTGGTGTGCCTACGGTTGGCGGCGAAGTGTATTTTGAAGACTGTTATCATACCAACCCGTTGGTAAATGCCATGAGCGTGGGCATTGTAAAAAGCGATGAAACCATCAGCGCAACCGCAAAAGGCATTGGCAATCCCGTTTTTTTTGTAGGCAGCGCAACCGGCAAAGATGGCATTGGCGGCGCTTCGTTTGCCAGCGCCAACATTACCGAAGAAAGCGCGGAAGAGCTGCCTGCTGTGCAGGTAGGCGATCCCTTCCAGGAAAAGAAATTATTGGAAGCTTGTTTGGAAGTGATACAAACCGGAGCTGTGGTGGGAATGCAGGACATGGGTGCGGCTGGCATTATCTGTTCAACCGCTGAAATGAGTGCCAAAGGCGGCGTGGGCATGAGGATAGATTTAGACAAAGTACCAACCCGCCAGCAAGGCATGAAAGCCTGGGAATTGCTGTTGAGCGAAAGCCAGGAACGCATGTTGATTTGTGTGGAAAGGGGCAAGGAAGAAGCGGTACTAAAAGTGTTTGACAAATGGGATTTGCCCTGCAGCAATATTGGTGAAGTAACGGGCGATGGCTTGCTCCGTTTTTATATGCACGGCGAACTGGAAGCCGAAGTGCCTGCTTATGAACTGGTGCTGGGCGGTGGCGCTCCTCAATACGACCGCGAATACAAAGAGCCAGCTTATTTACAACAAATACAAAGCTTTGATGTGAGCACAATTGCTGATATTAGAAGCAATGAAGAATTGAAACGCATCGCGAAGCAAATTATTCAACTGCCCAATATTGCCAGCAAGCGTTGGGTTAGTGTGCAATATGATAGCATGGTAGGGGCTGCCAACATGAGTACCAACGCACCCAGCGATGCGGCTGTTGTGATGGCAAGAGAAACGGGCAAAGCCATTGCCATGACGGTGGATTGCAACAGTCGTTATGTGTATGCGAATCCCGAAGAAGGTGCAATGATTGCTGTTGCCGAAGCCGCGCGCAATTTGGTTTGCACCGGCGCCGAACCCATTGGCGTTACGAACTGCTTAAACTTTGGTAATCCTTATATTCCTGAAGTGTATTATCAGTTTGTAAAAGCTGTTACCGGCATGGGAAAGGCTTGTCGCGCTTTCAATACGCCGGTTACAGGTGGCAATGTTTCTTTTTACAATCAAAATCCTGAAGGACCTGTGTACCCAACGCCTACTATTGGGATGGTGGGTATTATAGATGATATTACCCAACGCATGACACTCGACTTTAAGAAAGAAGGTGATACCATTTTACTCGTTGGCAAAGCCAAAAACTGCATTCATTCATCGGAATATTTGCACAAAAACAAAGGGGTTGAATTTTCGCCTGCACCTTATTTCAATTTGGAAGAAGAACAACTATTGCATAAAGCCATTGCTTCGTTTATTCACAACGACTGCATTGAAAGTGCACACGATATAAGCGAAGGTGGGTTGTTGGTAACTCTGATGGAAAGTAGTTTCCCGGGCGGGTTAGGTTTTGATGTTTCTTTCAACCCAAATTATTTGGAAGAAAGCGATATGCGCAACGATGCGTTTTGGTTTGGCGAGGCGCAGGGAAGAGTAGTGGTTTCGGTATCTGATGAAGGTATGGAAGAGTTCCTTATACTGGCTGAACAATTAGGAATTGAAGTGGATGAACTGGGAAAAGTAACAGCCGGAAATGTAATTGTGAACGATGACAATTGGGGCAATATCAGTGAGTGGAAAGAGAGCTATGATACTGCCATTGAAAAGATGATTGAGAACGATTAGTCTTCTATCAATATTCAACCAAGACCTATAAGGTTTTTAAAACCTTATAGGTCTGCAAACGACCCGAAAACAAAATATTGAAAGAACACTGGCCCTATTTATTTGCACAAAAACAAAAACGAAAATGGATAACCAAACCGACAAAAACAAAATGATTGTTGTAACCGGTGCTGCCGGCTTTATTGGCAGTTGCACCGTGCAATTTTTAAATGAACAAGGTTATGAAAATTTGATCTTAGTTGATTCGTTTGGTGTTGAAAAAAAGCGCAGGAACTGGGAAGGAAAAGGGTTTGCGAAAACGGTGGAAAGAGAAGGCTTTTTTCAATGGCTGTATGATACAAAACCAAACATTGATGTGGTGATACACCTAGGTGCAAGAACCGACACTACAGAGTTTGATTACAGCATTCACGAAGCACTCAATCTCAATTATTCAAAAGATGTTTGGAACTGGTGCGTTGTCAACAATGTGCCCTTGATTTATGCTTCGTCTGCTGCCACTTATGGCGCCGGCGAACATGGCTATTACGATAACAATGAAGTAAGTAATACGTTGCATCCACTGAACCCGTATGGCATCAGTAAAAATGAATTTGACAAATGGGCAATACGCCAACTGCAACAACCACCTTGCTGGGCTGGCCTCAAATTTTTCAACGTTTATGGACCGAATGAATACCACAAAGGCAGAATGGCGAGCGTTATCTTTCATGCGTTTCATCAAATTAAAAGAGATGGTTTTGTAAAGCTGTTTCGCAGTTATAAAGAAACGTATAAAGATGGCGAGCAACTGCGTGATTTCATTTATGTAAAAGACATTGTGAAAATTATGTTTTGGATGATGACTGAAATGATGGACGAAAATTGGGCAAAAACAAAGAATGGTATTTACAACGCCGGAACCGGCAAAGCAAGAACCTTTAATGACCTTGTAAAAAATACATTCAAAGGCATGATGTTGCCACAGCACATCAAGTATGTTGACATGCCTGAAGACATCCGTGATAAATATCAATACTTTACTGAAGCTGATATGGAAAAGCTGCGCAATGCAGGTTATACCGAACCGTTTTATAGTTTGGAAGATGGCGTACAGGAGTATGTTCGCGATTATTTATCGAAAGACAAGATTTGGTAAATTTGAAAAAAATGATATTATGAGCATTGAAGAAATGAAAGAGAAGATTAATGAAGAAGTGAACAAACTGGATGATGAAAAAGTATTGCATCAGGTGCTGCAAATTTTGAATGAAAAAAGTGGCAAAACCAAAGATGAAATTGATGCAACAAAACACATTGACGCACTTTTTAAAAAGCATGACAGACTTTTAAAAAGGCTTGCTTAATGTTCAGCTTACAATCTGTTGTACACTTACATGATGTAGTGCTAAAGCAATATGGTGGCGCATCGGGTGTAAGAGATCACAATCTTCTCGATTCAGCTTTGCATCGCGCTTTTCAAACCTTTGGTGGCGAAGATTTATACCCATCTTTTTTAGATAAGGCTGCTGCTGTTTTACAAAGTATTAGTATCAATCATCCCTTTGTTGATGGAAACAAAAGAACCGGCTTTCTGCTTTGCGAAACTTTATTGCTGGAAGGCAATTTAGAAATAAGGGCTTCAGAAGATGAGAATTATGATTTTGTAATCAAGGTTTCAACCGGGGAACTTTCATTTGACGACATTGTTCTCTGGCTTCAACAACACACACAATCTATTTAATTTATGAACAATCAAAACATAGCCATCATCGGCGGCGGCAATCTGGGCTCTGCCATTGCAGAAGGCTTGATCAGCAGTGGCTTTATTAATGCTGCAAATATTATCATAACAAAAAGAAATGTCGCCACATTGCAAACATTGCAACAAAAAGGTGTACAGGTAACAAGCGATAATGTTGCTGCTATTCAGCAGGCGCAATGGATCATTCTTGCTGTAAAACCGTTTCAGATAAAGGATATTTTACAAAGCCTCAAACCGCATTTAGGAGCGGATAAACACAAACTGGTAAGTGTAATTACCGGCATTTGGATAAAGGATGTGCAGGAAATTATCGGCTCTCATTTTACCTTGTTTCGGGCTATGCCCAATACTGCCATTGCCATTCGCGAAAGCATTACCTGCATTTGTAAACACAATGCAAGCAGCGAAGATGAACAGTACATCTTCAGTTTATTTAACCAATTGGGTAAAACTGTTTTTGTTGAAGAAAAACTGATGGATGCTGCCACTGTATTAGGTGCTTGTGGAACTGCCTTTGCCATGCGTTATATTCGCGCTAATATCCAGGGTGGCATCGAGATTGGCTTTGATGCTGCAACCGCATCGTTAATTGCTGCGCAAACAGTGAAAGGGGCAGCACAACTATTGCTTACCAAACATACGCATCCCGAACAGGAAATTGATAAAGTAACCACGCCAAAAGGCTGCACCATCGCGGGTTTGAACGAGATGGAACACCAGGGTTTTAGTTCTTCCCTAATTAAAGGTGTTATAACCAGTTATAAAAAAATTGTGAGTGATATGTAGAGGTTTGTTTTTGCCTTATTTTAACATTATTACTGCTTGCCCAAGCATCGGAATACTATCAGCCGATTGTCATTCTTCTTTTAATTATATATTTTATTTTGGCTCTACTCACGTGGCTAATAAATTTGTATCGTACAGTTTTTATTTTATGCAGGAAGAGACACAAACAATGATAGAAAGTATTGAAGAGTACAATCAGTACAGTCGTTTTTCACTGGCTGTTGATTGTATCATTTTCGGCTTCGATGGCAAACAGTTAAAAGCCTTGTTTGTTAAGCGGGCCATTAATCCTGGGTTGAACAAATGGTCGTTGATGGGTGGCTTTGTTCGTATGGAAGAAAGCGTAGATGATGCAGCATCACGCATTTTGAATCAGCTAACCGGGCTTAGCAATATTTATATGGAGCAACTTCATTGCTTTGGAGATGTTGACCGCGATCCCGGCGGTCGCGTTATCTCAATTGCTTATTTTGCTTTGATTAATATTGCCGATTACAGCGAGGCATTGATGATGGAACACCGTGCCAAATGGTTTGATTTAAATGGCGTGCCACCACTTGTTTTCGACCATCACAATATGTTGATATTAGCGAAAAACAGACTAAAACAAAAAGTGGCAAATCATCCTATCGGCTTTGCCTTATTACCTACTAAATTTACACTACGCCAGTTGCAAACGCTTTACGAAGCCATCAACGAAACTGAGTTGGACAAGCGCAATTTTACCCGCCGGATATTGGATTTAGGCATTTTGCAAAAGCTGGACGAAAAAGAAAAAAGTACTTCCAAAAAAGGTTCTTTTTATTACGTTTTTGATGAAGAAAAATACAAGAAGCTCGAACGTGAAGGAATTACACTTTTGTAAATAAACTGCTTTGTTATTTTTAATGCTTTTTGTTTTGCCTGTTTTATATTCTTAAGTCTTATTGTTAGTAAGTCCAAATCCTGAAACTGAAATTTTGTTTTTATAGCGCATAACTTGCTTCTTCGTTTTTACGGCAAAGCTTTAGTTTTGCCCACTTTAAAAACCTCAGTTATGCTACCTTCTTCAGTTGCTGCATTAGATAAAAGCCGTTTGCCGCGCCACGTAGCTGTTATTATGGATGGAAACGGACGCTGGGCAAAAGAGCAGGGGCAAGACCGTTTGTACGGACATTCGCATGGTGTAGAAAGTGTGCGCAATGTAACCGAAGGTGCAGCCGAACTGGGTATCGAATACTTAACCTTGTATGCTTTCAGCACAGAAAACTGGGACAGGCCACAACCCGAAGTTGCCGGTTTAATGATGTTGTTAGTAGATACGCTACGAAAAGAAATTATCACGCTCAATAAAAATAACATCCGGCTTCATGTAATTGGCGATATAGAAATGCTGCCCCGCGAAACCCAAACTGAATTAGAGGAAGCCATAAAAGAAACAGCAGGCAACACAGGTTTGAACCTTGTGATTGCGCTAAGTTATAGCAGCCGCTGGGAGATTATCCGTGCAGTAAAAGGCATTGCAGAAGATGTAAAAGAAGGAAAGTTAGACCCTGAAAGCCTTACGCAGCAACAGTTTGCGCAGTATTTGTGTACTAAGGATATTCCTGATCCTGAATTGATGATACGCACGAGCGGCGAGCATCGCATCTCCAATTTTTTATTGTATCAACTGGCTTATGCGGAACTATATTTTACCGATGTATATTGGCCTGATTTCCGTAAAGAAGATTTGATTGAAGCCCTGCTCAATTATCAAAACAGAGAAAGAAGATTTGGAAAAATCAGCGAGCAAATTAGTGAACACGGATGACACGGATTTGTAAAGATTTTTGAATACAAAATACAATTTCATGTACCGAACAGCAACGCTCCGATGACTCGTCTGTTGCGTCGCACTCTTCAACGTTCAGAAAAGAATTAAGCTTTTAAGCGAGTACTATATTCAACCGGGAAGAAGCAAAGAATATAGGCAAAACCAAACTTCACGTCTCTATGTTTTTTGCGGAAAAAAACCTTGCACTAAGTCCGTGTTATCTGTGTTCTATTTTCTTATTCTCTTCAAACTCTATCACCATTGTACTATCATTATTTCGGGCTAATACATAAGCCGGTTTGTTTTTGACCATAATTTTTTTCACGCTTCTCACTTCGCCTTTTACCTGCAATCCATTCAGGCTTTTTGCTTCAAACTGATGGTTGCCTTTGTTCACGAGTATCGTTCCAAAATCAGCATCGTATCTTCCCATCTGAATGTTGTTTTCATCATAGTTTCCAAACAATAAAATATCTGGCAAGCTATCGCCATTCGCGTCTATCACAGTTGCGGTTTTATAAGGCGAAAGCTGCGCCTGCCAGGGCATTGCCTGCACGGTGAAGTGCATTTTTCCATCGTTAATTAAAACAGCGTTTGAAAAGTAATTGGCCGTAAAAATTTTTGAAGCCTCTAATTTATCACGCGAAAACAAATCAGTTAAAGAAGCTTTGGCAAAATCTTCTGCATAGAGATAATCTTTTTTCAAGCCAGGCATTTGTTTCTCCAATTCATCTTTACCCGCAAATACCAACTCTTTGTTGTTTAAATAATAAGTAAGCAATTGTTCTTTCGTGCCATTGTTATCAAAGTCGTTGTAATACATGCGCACAGGCTGTTCATCGCTTGCTTTCAGCCTGCTGTTCAGGCCGAGATTGCCTGCAATCAAATCAATATCACCATCGTTGTCAATATCAACCGGCAATAAAAAATTCCACCATCCTTTTTTGTCTGTAAGGTACTGTTTGGTAAAATGATTTTTGTTGTTGATAAATGCTACAATGCCATCCCATTCTAAAGTAAGAAGCAAATCTTTATCACCATCTTTATCAATATCGTACCACAAGCCGCCGGTTACAAACCCAACGTGGGAAAGGCTTTCAGCATATTGAGAAGTTACATCGGTAAATTTGCCTGTGCCATCATTCATCAGTAAATACGATTGCGGAATTTCGCCATAGCGCCAGGGAACGGCACGACCACCGATAAACAAATCCATCTTTCCGTCGCCATTAAAATCGTAAGGCAAAACGCATGAAGCCGTGATATACAGATTGCTGAAAGCATCTTCTTTTCTGATAAGGTTTCCGGTGCCATCATTCAAGTAAACTCTCGGCATCAAATACTGATCGGTACCAAAGTATTCGTTGCCGCCACTGGCAATCACAAGGTCGGGATGGTTGTCGTTGTTTACATCTATCCAGGTTGCATCTACATCTTCCCACATGCTGTCTTTATCCAAAGCCGGCTCATTCATCTTTATAAATCTGCCTTCTTTGTTTTGCACAAAAACGGCTGGCTTTTCGCGCTTCGATGCGCCAATAAATACATCGTCCAAACCATCGCCGTTAATGTCGCCAACAGCAAGTGCAGGCCCTTCCCGCGAAACCATGTGCGGCATCAGGGGTTCGCGGTCAAATTCAACAAACGGATTTTCCTTGTGTTCATATTCCAATCCTGTTTCTTTGGTTATGTCAGAAACAGCTGCCGTGTGGTTCGTAAAATGATTTCTGAGGATGTTATAATCGAATAAGGGCAAGCCTTTGGTGTAAGTAAGCGTTGCCGTTTGCATCGTGTCTTTTTGCCAGTCAATTTTTTGATAAGTGTTATCATTCCAAACCACCAACATGCTATCTACTTGTGCTCCTTCCAAACCAACATGAACCGGTTCCTGCATACTCGACAAAAAGCCATGAACAGGATAGTTTTCATACGTGCGGATGCTGTCATCATGTGTAAATACAATGATTTTTGAACCAATCGCATTGATGTTATTGGAAGTGCCTTTTAGTTTAAAATTGATGAACTTTTTTTTCTTTACATCGTTGCTCCTATTTTCGTAGATCAAAACAGGATCATCAATGTTGTTTACTACAATATCAAGGTCGCCATCACCATCCAAATCGGCGTAAATAGCGCCGTTCGAAAACGTTGGTACATCGCCCTGTATTTCGTTCTGCATATCGGCAAACTGCAAAGCACCTTCATTCTTAAAAATCTTGTTGGGGATTTTAATTTGCGGGAATCTTTTTTCTAAAGAAAGATCTTTGTTATTCAGCGTATTCGTTCTTATTTTATCCTGCAATTCTTCGTTCGAAACAAAGTTTAAATAATCAATATCATTCAGCCGTTTGGGAATGCCATTGGAGATGAATAAATCTTTCTTGCCATCGTTGTCAAAATCCATCCATAAGGGGCGCCCAACTCCAGTCGGTAGCCGCCACACCGGAGTACAATCCTACTTCACTAAACATTCCATTGCGGTCGTTTAACTGAAGATTATTGCGGGTGTACTGATGTGTGTAGCCATATTTCACTTTCATGTTGAACATGTCATAGTTGTCTTCTCCAAGCGAGCGTTTTAAAATATAAGGGTCGCTGGGCAACATATCCATGCTAATGATTTCAGGGTAGGCATCGTTGTTTACATCGGCAACATCAACACCCATTGAGTATTGGCTGGTGTGCATAAGGCGAGTACTGTCCTCATCTTTAAAAGTGCCATTGCGTTGGTTGATGTAGAGATAATCATTTTCATGAAAATCGTTGCAAATGTACATGTCGGGATAACCATCTAGATTAATGTCGGCAACACAAATTCCTAAGCCATAACCAAGTACCGAACTATTGATGCCGGCTTCTTTGGTTACTTCGGTAAATTTTCCATTGCCATCATTGCGATAGAGATGATCGCCGGATACTGCACTTGTTGTTGACAGCATTTGTTGTCGCGGTCCAAATGTGCCGTTTTGATGAATGGAATGGTTGAGCAGATACATGTCTAAATCGCCATCCATGTCATAATCTAAAAATGCTACTTGCGTGCTGAAACCAGAAAAATCGAGTCCCATTTCGTGCGCTTCATCTTTGTAATGCGGCACACCATTTTTATCAATGCCGGTGCAAATGAGAAATTGATTTTTGCTGTTCAAAATTTCATACTTGCCAACACGACAAATGTAAATGTCGAGCAAGCCATCATTGTTAATATCAACCACCGAAACGCCGGTACTCCAGCCTCCATCGTTAGGGATTTGCGCTTCTTTGGTAACATCTGTGAACTTCAGGTTTCCCCCATTTAAAAACAACTTGTCATCTCCTTGGTTGGAGGCAAAAAACAAATCAATTTTACCATCGTTATTAAAGTCGCCTGCACCAATGCCTGCACCATTATAAAAGTACATGTAATGAAATACATTGAACTCTTCGGTTGGTGTAAGTTGGTTGGTAAAATTCAATCCTGTTCTTTTGCTATCAAGCACCTGGAACAAAGGCGGTTGTGGCTGTTTGCGGCTACAACTTACGGCAGTTAGTATCAGTAAAAAATAAAAAAGAATTCTGTTCGGCACTTACTCGGTTGTTCGTTAAACAGCGACTAAATTAGTTGTATTCAATAAATGGGAGCGAAGTAATTTGTTAAGATGAACTAATGAAAGTGATAGGAACTGATAAATAAAAATTTGCGTAAAAACAAAAGTGGAATGAATAAATGATTGATAAAGCAAAGATTGATAAAGCAAAACATTCAGATACATCTATTGCTTTCCAAAAAAGTTAGCACCGCATCAGCAAATTCTTTGGTAGAAGCCGCTGTATTGTGATCGCCAGGTACTTGCGCAAATTGTGAATGGGGAAACACTTCTGCCAACGCTTTTGCATTGCCGTTATCACTGTCTTGATCGCCACAAATAACGAGCACCGGTTGTGTTACTTTTTTAAGCGTTTCTATTGGTGTGGAAGGCTGGTATTTTTGTTGCAAAGCAAGTGCTTGCTGGTCTAAGCTTGTATCGCTTTGAACGTGTTTTATTACAGGTTCTAACTCCTTCACAGTATCGCCACTTAGTGCTCGGTAAAACATCTTTCTTCTGGGCCATTCGGGATTGGTAAAATCGGTTCCCATGCCGCCTATTACTGCTTTGTTAATTCGGCTATCCAACACCAATAATCTTGCTGTAATAATGGAGCCGCGGGAATAACCCAACAACATCATAATGTTTTACTTGTAAAGAAGTTAGCAAGCCCATTACATCTTTTGCTTCAGCATCATTTGCATACGCTTCATCGGTATGTGGCTTGCCCGATTTTCCATTGCCACGCAAATCCAAAATAATTACTTTATAACCCGCATCCAGCAAGGATTTGTACACTTGCGTATGCTTCCAGTTTTGGCTCGTATTCATAAAGCCATGAAGTAAAACAACCGGATAACCCGAGCCTTTCACTTCGTAATAAATAGGCGTATTATCGAATGAAGAAAAGTAATGCGCTGAATCACTTTGCGCAGCGACTGAAAAATGAAGCAAAACCAAAACGGGCAAAACAAAAAGGAACGTTTTCCGGCTCATACAAACAAATTTATAAAGGGTTAAAAATAGGCTTTCGTTTTTATCGAACATCAACTTTTTTAGCAAGAAGAAGCAGCTCTTTTTCATTGTTTTAACTGCTTTAAATCATTGAATATCATAGATAGTTTTAACATCTTTGCTTTGTATAAATCAAGCGTTTTTCGTAACTTTAAAGTAGATGGGAAAAGGAAAATTAATACACATGAACACAATACAATTTGAGCAAAATAAAAAACCGGGTTTGGTAGCGTTTGGCACCGAAAACGTAGCGGGCAACATGGGCAGATCTGCGATGATCAATGCAAGCAATATGGCGAAATCATTTGACAAACAACCTGCCGGTTGGCTCAGATTATCTTCAACCAAAAAATTTCTGGAGGGATTAAGCGGTGTGAAGAACATAGCCGTAACTGAGTTGGTAAAAAATATAAGGAAAAACAATACTAATGGCTTTGAAAAAGGAGTTTGGATACATGAAGATGCTGCTCTTGAATTTGCGCGTTGGTTAAGCCCTTCCTTCGCTATCTGGAACAATCAGCGCACGAGAGAATTGCTGTTAACCGGCAAAACTGAAACGATACAAACGGAAGAGCCGATGCCGGTAATTGCTTCTAACATCCTGGTGAATAAAGTGGGTGAATTGGAAGAAATGATGAACGAAGAATCGCGTAAAGCGGTGTACCACGATGCTGTTTTGCAAAGCCAAACGTTGATACCCACTACTGTTATTGCCAAAGAATTGGGCATGAGTGCAGTGGCTTTAAACAAGATGTTACATACAAAAGGAATTATTTATAAAAACGATACGCATTGGTTGTTGTATGCGCCTTATCAGGGTAAAGGTTATACAGGAACGAAAACAGCCTTGTACATTGATTCGCAAGGCAAATACCAAACCAACATACATACGTATTGGACGGAGAAAGGACGCGAGTTTATACATGAAGTGATTAAAGAAACAAAGCAGATAGCATAAGCGTTTGCTTTGTTCACTTCTTGTTTTCATGAGTTCGGTTAAAGTGTAGCTGAACTCATTTTATTTTGTATGAACTCGAAATTTTATTCTTTTTCTCTCATTTTTTCCACTAATATGCGCAACGAAAAACTTCCGCATGAACAGAAGACATTTTTTGCGCAACAGCACACTAACCGGCGCGGCACTATCGGCTTCAACAATTGTTTCGTTTGGAAAAAACGGGCAAAAACAAACAGCGAATAGCACTGATGATTTTGCTTTGAACGAAGTAACGATTGACGGCTTGCAGCGCGGAATGCATACCAATAAAATCACTTCTGAACGCATCACTTCTCTTTACCTGCAACACATACAGGACATTGATAAAAACGGCTTTGGATTAAATGCAGTGATTGAAGTAAATCCTGATGCTCTAACCATTGCAAAAGCCATGGATGAAGAACGAACAAAAGGCAAGGTTCGCGGCCCGCTGCATGGCATTCCGGTGTTGATAAAAGACAACATCAATACTGCCGATAAAATGATGACTACCGCGGGCGCCGCTGCATTAACAGGCAACGTTGCAAAGCAGGATGCATTTATTATTGCGAAGCTGCGAGAAGCCGGTGCCGTTTTACTTGGCAAAACCAATTTAAGCGAATGGGCCAACTTTCGTTCATCACGTTCCACCAGCGGATGGAGCAGTCGTGGCGGGCAAACCAAATGTCCTTATATTTTAGATCGGAATCCTTCGGGCTCCAGTGCCGGAACAGGTGCAGGAGTAGCAGCTAACTTATGCACAGTTGGCATTGGTACAGAAACCGATGGCTCTATCGTTTCGCCCTCATCGGTGAATGGTTTGGTAGGCATCAAACCAACAGTAGGTTTGTGGAGTCGGAGCGGCATTATTCCTATTTCAGCCACGCAGGATACGGCAGGTCCCATGGCGCGTACTGTAAAGGAAGCTGCTATTTTATTAGGTGCACTTACCGGCGTTGATAGCAACGATGCAGTTACGCAACAAAGCAGTGGAAAAGCTCAAACCGATTACACGCAATTTTTACAAAGCGATGGCTTGAAAGGCAAGCGCATCGGCATTGAAAAGAGTCATTTGAACGGACATGAAGATGTGGTTGCGTTATACAATGCTGCGATACAAGCGATGAAAGACAAAGGTGCCCAGATTGTTGAGCTTGATATTTTAAAGGCCATTCACGACATTAAAGGAATTGGCGATGCAGAGTTCACCGTATTGCTCTATGAATTTAAAGATGGCGTAAACAAATATCTTTCTACTGCCAACAGCAAAATGAAAAATTTGCAGGATGTGATTGATTATAATAATCAAAACAGCAGCACAGCGATGCCTTATTTCAAACAGGAAACTTTGCTTGCCGCGCAGAAAAAAGGAGATTTGCAAACAAAAGAATATAAGGATGCGCTCACTGCTACTTTATCATCCCGCAAAGTGATAACCGATTTAATGAGTGAAAACAAATTAGATGCTTTATGCGGCGTTACCAACGGGCTTGCCTGTTGTATAGATTTAATTAACGGTGATTACGATACAGGCTTTTCTTTTTCAACACCAGCGGCTATTTCAGGCTTTCCGCATATTACTGTGCCGATGGGTTTTGTGCATCATTTGCCGGTCGGTATTTCTTTCTTTCTCAACTGCTTATACCGAGCCGCAATTGCTTTCTATTGCTTATGCTTACGAGCAGTCTTCTCTTCATCGCAAAGCACCACAATATGTAAAAGATTTGCTTTAATAAACACTTTTGGTTTTGCCCGAATTTTTTTATTGCTGATTCTCTTTGTTTTGTTTTTTCTTTTTGCTATGATCAATAATAGCTCCGGTTCCCGCACCTGCACCTGCGCCTAACACAGTACCTACTACAGCACCGGCCACTTTGTTTTTGCTTACCAATGCACCTGTTATGCCGCCTGCTCCTGCACCAATTACAGCACCTTTGGCCGTACTATTCCAGCCTTTTTTATGATGCTCAGGTGTTGCCGTTGCGGTAGATGAAGTAGTAACGGTTTTAGTAGATTGAGTTTCTTCTTTTTTGATTGACTCTTTAGCAACAATGGTTTTCAATGAGTCAATGGTTTTTTGTTTTTGATTCGCTGCGTTTACAGAATCAAGAGTTGCTTGTTTGGCTTGCACTGCTGCAGCTTGTACGGCGTCCTGCTGTGGCTGTTGCGAGTTATTCCCGCATGAGTATGCAATCACAACTAAGCTTACTATAGCCAATGCTTTTTTCATATCGAAACATTTAATCAAATGGAGTTTCTTTAAAATCATGCCATAGTTGATTTATTCATTTTCCTTTTACTTTCAGGTATAAAAAAACCGGCAAAAACAAACTTGCCGGTTATCATTGTTCAAACCAATATATTTTATCTAAAACCCCAGCTATTCAATACTTGTAAATCTTCTTTGATGGTGTCAATCGGTGCTTTGCCCTGGTAAGATTCCTGCTCTACAATAAACTGTGTAGTGCCGCCCATTTTTCTTCCTGCTTCTACTATTTCTTTCACCGGCATTATGCCCTTGCCCAGGATGGTGCTTTCATAACCATCACCCATTTCTCCTTTTGTACTTTTAATTTCATCTTTTACGTGCATCAGTTCAAAACGACCGGGGTATCTTTTCATGATGTCCAATGCCCTGCCGCCGCTTCCATACATATTTCCAATGTCTATTTGTTGCGCCACCAGACGAAGGATCTGTGTTTTTCAAAATCAAATCGTACAATAATTCTCCGTCAAGCTTTGTACTCAATTCAAAATCGTGGTTGTGGTAGCCAAACTTTAAGCCATGCTTCTTGCACAATTCGCCGCATTTGTTAAACACGCCCATATAATTTTTAAATGATGTCATGTCTTTGCGCAGGCTTTCATCCAACCAGGGACTTACCAGATAAGTTTGGCCTACTGTTGCTGCATCTTCAACCGTCATCTTCCATTTATCGGTAAAATCTTTTTTGCTTTCATCCCAATCGGCAGGTGTCATTACCACGTGTCCGCTTGGCATTTTCAGTCCTGCATCGCTCAATACTTTTTTAAAATCGGTTGCTGAATAACCGTAAAATTTGCGGTCAATATAATTGGCGTGTTCAACGTTTTTATAACCGGCTGCAGGCTACTTGTTTTAATGTTCCCAGCGGGTCTTTTTTCATATCATCTCTTACCGAATACAGTTGAACGCCAACCATCTCCTGCTTATTAGTTGCAGCGCGAAGCAGTTGAGGCAAAGCAATGGTTCCGGCAATAGCAAACGATCCGGTTTTTAAAAATTTTCTGCGCGAATGGTTCATAGTTTTTGTTTTTGTTTATTTTTTAGTAATAGCAAACCGAAAGAAATAAAAAGCAAGATAAGGTTTCCGGCTATTGGAAGATGCTACTTTTTTAACCATTCATTCCACGTTTTTTAAACATCTGCAATGCGGAATGGCGTTATTGAAATTTCATCCCATACCCCGTTGGTAATATAAGCGTCTTTCTGTATCCAGCTTTTCACACTTTCTTCATCGGGCAAAGCAACGATGATGACGGAGCCAATCATTCCGTTTTGTTCGTTCAGCAATGCACCTCCTAAAATAAAAATGCCTTTTTGTTTTTCCTCTTTCATTCTTTCTAAATGAAAAGGTCGTGCGTGGGCTCTTCGGGCTGGCGCTTCGGCATCTACAAAGTCTTTTGCGTGAATGATAAATTGTGGCATAAACAATTTTAATAAAACCAAAGAAACAGAATTCATCTTGCCGTCAACAACGATATTTTTTGAAGATGGAATAATTTCGCTTTTTGTTTTATCGAAAAGTGTAAACGTAGTTATGATGTTTCTTCTAACAAATTGTGGCTACTTTTATTCTTACCAATGGCTTCTTCTTTTTTATATCAAACAACTGTAGTATGAAACCAAATTGGATGAAATGCAAAACCGTTTTGTTTTTGCCTCTTTTTTTATTGATAATAAAACCTGCAGCTGCGCAACATGATAAAAATGGTGTTGAAATGAGGATGAAATATTACGATCATCTTATTCAACAACTGGATGCCGACTCGATTGCATTGCTTTACATGCCCGATGGACAATTGGGCGAAATGGCACGCGGCAGAGATTCGATCAAACAGTTTTTATCATCATTTAAAAACGTAAAAGTGCTTTCACAACAATCAACTTCAGAATCAATGCATATCAATGGCGATACAGCTTTGCAAAGGGGCTTTTATACGCAGAAAGATGTGGTGAATAATAAAGATACCATCTCTGTAAAAGGTAGTTATACAGCCCATTGGCAATGGAAAGAAAACGAAGGCTGGTTGATTCAAAAAATGGAAACACAATCCATAAAATAATTTTGTAGCAGTGCATTTTAATTCAACACAAAAAACTATACCTTTATGAAGCAGAGACGTTGGTTATTGTAATCATTACGTATCCACTCCACATTTCTTCTCATTTTTGTTTTTGCCTGGATTTGCTTTAAGCCGTCTGCCTATATTCTTCACTAAAAAATTTCCGTTGATATGAATTACGATTACCCCCAAAGCGACTTATCACGCAGCGTGTTAAGCGGCTTGTATTCCGGTATCATTGCTACGGCTGCCAATGTTGTTTTTGTCAATCTTTACCGTTGGCTTTCCGGGTTTGAGGACTTTCATGGATTTGATGTAACGGTAATAGTTTTCGGTACATTGTTTCTATCACTTGCCTGTGGTATTGTGTTTTATTGGTTTGTTCACTATTTAAAAAGAGGCATTCCGGTTTATAGAGTAGCTGTGTTTATTGTAACCGTGCTGATTATCTTAATTGGTTTGTATGTGCGGCGTACAATGGAAGGACATGTGCCGTTTGACTTTCGCGTAATTGTTATCATCACGCAAGTTATTATTGGTGGTTTGGCCATGTTTTTAATTCCTTATTTATTTAAACATGATAAAGTAATAAGCTGAACTTTTTTCTATAAAAATAAAAGCTGCAGGATTGTTTTGCTGATAGACAAGCGAAACGATATGCGGCTTTTTTTATGAACCTTATGTTACCTTTGCAGCCTCATGGTTTACTTAACAAGAGTTGAGCATTTTAACGCTGCACATAAGCTTTACAACCCGCAATGGGACAAAGAAAAAAACGAAGAAGTGTTTGGTATTTGCGCCAACGAAAACTGGCATGGTCATAACTTCAACCTGCACATTACCGTAAAAGGCGAACCCGATGTTGATACCGGTTTTTTAATAGATGCTAAAAAGTTAAGCGCATTAATTAACGAGCACATTATTGAAAAATTAGACCATAAAAACTTAAACCTTGATGTTGATTTTCTGCAAAACAAAATGTGCACGACCGAAAATTTAGCAGTTGCCATTTGGCAGCAGTTGTCGCCCCATCTTACAGGTAATGCAAAACTTCATTGCGTTAAAATTTATGAAACACCCAAGATTTATGTTGAATATTTTGGCGGATGATTGTTTGCTAATTGTCATAACATAGCGTAAAAAATCGCGAATGCCATTTGTGGCTTAATTTTGATTAATGATAAAAGACAGCTAATTGAAAGCTTCTGTGCAAACGATGTTTGGTCAGCACACTTCTGATGCAGCATGTTTCGTTAGCTGTTGTTTATAATGTAAAGCGTTTTTAAATTCATGCCAAAGGTTTCTATTTTCAGAGTTGAGCATTTTAATGCTGCGCATCGTTTGTTTTTGCCCGAATGGAGCGATGAACAAAATATCGCTGTATTTGGCAAATGCAGCAATCCCAATTATCATGGTCACAATTATAAATTGATTGTGAAAGTTAGCGGCGAACCCAATGCAAAAACCGGCTTTGTAATTGATTTAAAAGTGCTGAGCGACATTATCAAAAAAGAAGTGTTGGTTAGGTTCGATCATAAAAATTTAAACTTAGATACCGAAGAATTTAAAAACTTAAACCCAACAGCAGAAAACATTGCTATAGCTATTTATAATTTATTGCGAAACAAAATAGGAATGGAATTAGACTTAAAAATTACTTTGTATGAAACAGAAAGAAACTACGTGGAATATCCGGCCTGATGATGAAAAGAATAAATTGGAATTGAGCGATATAACCATTGATGAAATAGGAGAGGAGCACATTACAACTTCCATCAATACACCTTTGAAAGAAGATGCATTTGCAAAGAGTGATGAAGAAAAAATTGCCATCATCGAAAAGCACTTTGCAGCTATCATGGATACGCTGGGTTTAGATTTGACAGACGACAGTCTGCGCGGCACGCCTAAGCGTGTGGCGAAAATGTATGTGCAGGAAATTTTCAGCGGATTGAATCCGGCAAACAAACCGGCTGCAACCCTGTTTGAAAACAAGTATAAATACAACCAGATGCTGGTTGAAAAAGACATTTCGTTTTACAGCAATTGCGAGCATCATTTTGTGCCTATTTATGGCAAAGCGCATGTGGCTTATATCAGCAGCGGTAAAGTAATTGGCTTAAGTAAACTCAACCGTTTTGTTCAATATTTTGCTAAACGCCCGCAGGTGCAGGAGCGGCTTACAGTGCAGATAGGAAAAGAGTTGCAACAGGTTTTATCAACCGATGATGTGGCTGTTATTGTTGATGCGCGGCACTTGTGTGTTGCCAGTCGTGGCATAAACGATACAAGCTCGGCAACCGTTACTGCTTTTTATAGCGGTAAGTTTAATGAAGAAGCGGTAAAGCATGAGTTCCTGAAATACATTGACATGAAAACAACGGATGTATAAACATGGGATTTAGTTCAAAAATTTCAGGCATTTCAAACCCTGTTCTCTTTGTATTTATCATATTCCAAGATTTGGTTTTATAGCTTTTTGTAGTGATTTTTTATTTGCCAAATATTGTTAAGTGGCATAGTTATTGGCAAGGGGGCGGCGATTATTAATGATAAAATAAGAATCTATGAAAAAGCTATTAACTGGAAGCGCTTTTGTGATGGCTGCCCTTTTGATTCATGCAGCAGGCAACGACACTGCGAAAGCAATGGGCGAAAAAATGAGCGCTGCAACCCTTTCTTTTCGTGATACTCTTCCCAGGAAAGACACTACCCGTAAAGATTCTTTGCAATATGGAGCAATGAATTTATCAACTTTTGACACACTTCCGAAGAAAGATACAACAAAGAAAGACACCATGTTTTCATCGGCCGTTGCCTATCGTTTAATCGGAGACACAATTCCTAAACGAGATACAACTAAAAAAGACACCTCGTTTCAAACATTGGCCTTCAACAGATAATATTCTGTTGCTCGGCTAAAAGCCAGTGTGAACAAAGCTTTTACATTGTTTTATCAAACGGTAAACAATGATAAAAGCTTTGTTTTTTATTATTGTTTTCACTTTTAATAAAGTTGGCGCTAATGGTATCTTTGCCGTTCATGAGCCAACATAATCAGCATTATCTTCTACAGTACTTACACCTCGCTTATTGGATTTGTACAATATTAAAAACAGCGTAGTTGTAATTATTGATGTGTTTCGGGCTACTTCAACCATTGCGGCAGCTTTGTTCAATGGTGCTGAAAGAGTGATTCCGGTTGATAACATTGAGCAATGTATTGCTTTAGGCAAAAATTTAAATGCTATTACTGCCGGAGAGCGTGATGGCAAAGTGATAGCCGGGCTTGCAATATGGCAATTCGCCTGCTGAATATCACCGCGAATTTATTGGGGGCAAAACCTTGGTTCTTACTACTACCAACGGCACAAAATTGCTTCATATGGCGTTGGCAAAAGGAGCTGGAGATATTGTTACCGGATCGTTTCCTAATCTTTCCGCCGTGTGTGATTTTTTAATAAAAGCAGATAAAAACGTAGTGTTAGGATGTTCCGGCTGGAAAGACCGTTTTAACCTGGAAGATACTTTATTTGCGGGTGCTGTTGTAAGTCGTTTACAGGAGCATTTTACGGTTCATTGCGATGCCAGTTTAATGGCAGCAGATATGTATAACCTGCACAAAAATGATATGTTTGGTTTCATACAAAAAACAACACACTGGCACCGCCTGGCAGGTTATGGCTTAGAGAAAGATTTGGAATGGTGTATCAGTGAAGATGTTGCCAATGTATTGCCATTTTATAAAAACAATCAGTTGGTGGCTTTGCAATAATGTTATAAAAATAAGGCAAAACCAAAGATTGTTTTTTTGTTTGAGAATGGGTTGAATCATAACAAACAAAGAAATAACCGACAATTGAAATTGGTGCAAAAACAAAAAAGCCACATTGTATTGTGGCTTTTTTGTTTTATGTTGAAAGTTCTTTTACTTATCTGCTAATGCTAAGGCATTCATTCCTTCTAATAATTTTTGCTGAACAGCTTCTAACCTTCTTTTTTTTGTGTCAGCACGCTTGGCATCTTCAATTGAACTTACTAAATCTTTCTGGTCGTCAACAGAAAGTGATTTGAAAAAATCTTTTGCCTTTTTATGTTTCACAAAAAAGATTTCCAATTCGGCCGGCAGCTTGATTAATTTTCTATCGAAATCTTCATTGTCTCTGTTTTCTTCATCCGTTGCCAGAGCAATGGCAATATCCATCTTTTTAAAACAAATTGCCATCCACATGTGATCTAACGGAACCTGGCTATCAATTTCGTAATCATGATCGGACAAAACCTGCCAGCTACAATCGCGATTTAAATCCGATGCAATTTTGCTGGTTGTTTTTGGGTATGCAATCCAAAGTTTGCTTTCGGCATGTAGAGCCGGAAATACATCGCTTAAAATAGCGCACATTTGGTTTTGATGAATCGCAAACAATAAGGCAAAATCAATCTTTCGGGTTCGTAGAAGTGGTGTTACATTTTTGGCATAAGCTAATTTGGCAAACTGTTTTTCGATAGAAGAAGGCAGACCTTGAATAAGAACATTTTTTTCATCTTTCAGATTAAGCTTTTCAATCATACTTTGCATAGACATACACCTTAGAGTAAGCAATAAAAGGCACGCAAAGGTATAACAATCTACTGCAAATGCAATAGAGAATAAGTGTTTTTGTTGCAAATAATCCTTAAATTTAGCACTATCCCTGAACCGGGCTGTAGTATTTTAAGGCTTCCGGCATCAATTGTTTGAGCTTTTCAATTCGGTCGGCATCAGCCGGATGGTCACTCAGAAATACAGGTGGTTTTGATGAGCTACTGCTTAAAGCTTGCATCCGCTGCCAGAATGGAATTGCCTCCTGCGGATTGTATCCTGCCATAGCCGCGAAAATCAATCCATAATGGTCGGCTTCGTATTCTTGTTTGCGGGAATTGGGAAGCAGTACGCCTACTTGTGCCGTAGGAGCATAAACTGTATTGAATATGTTTACTGCCTGCGGATTGTTATCAATGCTTAATAAGCCGCTTCCTACTTCCTGAATGCCGGCTGCCAATAATTGCTGACTCATGCGTTCTCTGCCATGTCCGGCAACCGCATGAGTGATCTCGTGGCCCAATACAATGGCAAGTGCTGCTTCATTTTGCGTTACGGGTAAAATGCCTGTATAAACCACCACTTTGCCACCCGGCATGCACCAGGCGTTTACTTCTTTACTATCCACTAAATTAAATTCCCATTGGTATCCGCTCAACAAACCGGACTGTCCTTTTTCTGCGTAGTATTTTGTAATGGCAGCCGCAATGCGTGAACCCACACGCCGAACCATTTCTGCATCACGGCTGGTACCTGTGCTTACTACTTTATTCTGAGAAAGGAACTGTGTATATTGTGTTTTGGCAGTGGCTTCAACCTGGCTTTCGGAAACTAGGCTCAATTGATTTCTGCCGGTGATTGCATTGTGCGAGCAAGCTGATAAAAGTATAACCCCTGAGAATATAAAAGCAACAAAACGCATAGCTGGATTTTTGCTTTTGGTTTTGTCAATATTTATACCAAACGGCTGATTACGTTTCAATTGGCAGAATTTGCTTTAAAGCATTGCAACTTTTCTTTTGTAAATGGAGCTTTGTTTTTGTGCAAATTTTACAGGATTGAATCATTATGAAAAGAAGCAAAGCTTTGAAAATAACAAAGCAATAGCTAAGCGTAAAATGCAATACAATATTAATTCACCCAATATTGTGTTTATACGTTTGAATCTGTAATATTGCGAACTGTCTTTACATAAAAAAGGCAGTATTAGAAAATACCGCCGTTGCTAACCTATGAAAAACACCTTCTTTCAACTGCCCGAATGAACAGTTACTATCTTTAGTGATTGTAATCTTGTTTCGTACTGCAATAATACGCTGTGATGAGTATCAATTCGTTTCTACAAGCGATTAAAAGTAGATTAAATCAAACCGGCTGCAATGTATTAACCCTTGTTCTTTGCTTTCCTGTGTTCTTGATTTCTTCAATCTCTGCTTTGTATTCACTCCATATTTCTTCTTCAATAATGGCTTCACCCATTTTTGATTGATTACCCGTGAGCGGAGCAACCGTATAAGCAGTCAACTGGTCAGAATGAACCTGGTAGTTCAGGATTTCGTCAAGTTGCTTTTGTGTGCTGTCGGGGTTCAGCCAAACTTCTTCCATGTTTCTTTCGATAACCAAGGGCATACGGTAAGGGTTATCGCCGCCATTGTGTATCGCTGTTAGTAAGTCGTTGGCAACAATGGTAAGCATGCTGTACGTAGTTATCGTTTCCTTGTTTTCTCTATCGTACCAATGTGAATACAAGGCAGGAACAGCAAACAAAGCTCTGCGGGTTGCTTTTACAAGAAAAGGCACACTCACTTTGGCTTTTAAGAGTGCACCGGTTTTTTTGTTGTATTTATCAAAATGGTGATGCTCATAATAAAAGCTGCATGGAATTAAACATCGTTGTTTCTTTTTTAGCAACGGCGCATACAACTTCGATTCATAAGCCGTTTCAGATCGAATGTTGACAAGATTAGAAGCAGCCGTAACGGCTTCTTTAAATGTATGCTTCCACGGTGGCAGGATACCCCAAAAAGCATCTACAGAAATATTGCTTCCCTCTTCATTGCGTAGGATAATTGGAATGCCTGCCGTTAATGCCGATTGCATGTAAGAAGTGGCGTAAGCATCTTCATAACTCTTACTACTATCAATTTCCCAACGAGTGATGTGTTGTTCTTTGTCTGGTGTATAGCCCTTATTTCTGCACATACAGTAAAGTTAGGAGAATCTTTTCTCAATTGCTTTCCCAATGGCTTCCGAACATTCTGTTTTGCCTTTGCCTCTTTCGGTCCATCCAATGCCGTCGTTTGGATAATCAATTACAAATATGGCTTTAGCGGGATCGGGTTCTTTCTCGTCAGGATATATCTCTTCTAATTGTTCATCTGTGAGAGATGCCCACTCTTCAGGAGTAATGACTGGATATTCGGTTTGATCTGTGTATTCTTCACCTGCAAACACGTAATAAGCTGGCGCAACACCTTTGCCTTCACCCATCCATTGAATGACAACATTATGCCGCTGCCCGTTGACTTCATAATAAGCTGTGAACGGCTGATCGGGAGAGAAATTTTGAAACTTATCAAATTGATTAGTGCTCATTTGTTACAGTTGTATTTGTTATTCATTCAAACTCTTTACCATATTTATCATGGCTGCGAAGGCATTGTAAAATTGTTTTGAATCGAATGCAACTGTTTCCGTACCCCATTTGTTGTATCAAGCGGCGAAGCAATAAAAACTATATAAGTTTTTGATGTCTGCTTATCAGTCAGCACTTTTATTAGCATATTTAAATTTACCGGAGCGCCATCTGTAAAAACACCAAATATGTGCAGTTTTACATTAAAAATTATATCTGCTTCTGCATTTTTCTCCTTGTTAATTGCTACTGAAATCTGTGACGTGTCTATTGAAAGCTTTCGCTGCTTAGCTGTGCTGCTGCATAATCCTTTAAAATAATCGAGCAGGTATTGTTTAATATCGTCTTGCAAAACAGAGAGGGTGTTATCCAGCTCTGCTACAAAAGCGTAGGTGAAATAGGTAGCCGAATCTTTCACAAACATACCGGGAGAAAACCTTAGCTCTTCTGCACCTTTATAATGGATGTTCGGTGCAAACTGCGGTGGCAATGCAAATCTTTCAAATTGCCAGTTATCAGGTTGATGTAATAATTGCGGGGTTTGTTTTTGTGCAAAAACAACAGTTGGTATGATTGCACAGCAAACAATAGCGATCGTATTTTTCATTGTTATATTTTATTCGGTTCTCAAACTCTTCACAGGATTGGCTATCGCTGCTTTGATGGATTGAAAACTAACGGTAAGCGCTGTTACCAATATGGCTGCAATGGCTGCCAACACAAATACCCACCACTCAATGTTTACACGCAGTGCATAATCCTGCAGCCATTTGCTCATCAACCACCATGCTATGGGAATAGCAATTACTAATGCAATAATTATCGGCTTTAAAAATTCTTTGCTTACCAATGCTACGATGCTTACTGTAGTTGCACCCAACACTTTTCGCACCCCAATTTCTTTAAACCGCTGGCGAATTACGATAGATGCAATTCCAAACAAACCCATGCAGGAAAGCACAATGGCAATACCGGCGGCAACAGAAAACAAGTTGGCCATTGTTTGTTCTGAGCGATACATGCGGTCAATATTTTCGCTTACATAAGAACCATTGAACTCAACACCGGGTTCAATTCCCGCGTATGTTTTCTTAATGAGATCCATGGTTGCAGCCGTATTATTTGTGTTTACTCTTATCCATACATAGCTCATATTTTTGGTTTTGCTTAAAAAAATTGCCAATGGCTTTTGCTCTTCGTTAAAAGATTTCAAACGTATGTCGGGAATAATACCAGCTATCGTTATTTTAGGTAGTGAACTATCGGCATAATATGAAAATCCTGCAACCGTATTTTTACTAAACTGGTTTGCATAACTCTGCGTTGCTATTATCATTGGACTTGAATCTGCGGCATAATTGGTAGAGAAATCATGACCGCTTACTGGTGTAATGTGTAATGTTTTTAAGAAATCATAATCTACGTTAATAGTTTGCCCGCAAATCGGTTTATCGCCATACGTAAAACAGGTAACTGAAGTGCTTGAGCTGCGATCTGCACCAATGCCAAGGTTCACATCGCTGCCTGTTACAGCAAGTATAGAAGCCTGCGTAGCAAGCCTTGTGCGCATTTGCGCTACAATGTGGCGGCCGTTCTCATCATTTTTTATGGGAATACTAATTAACGACGTTGTGTTATATCCTAATGGCGCGGAACGCAAATAATTAAATTGTTGAAAGATGATAATGGTGCAGCACATGAGCACAATGGCAATCGCAAATTGAGTTATGATCAATCCGTTTCGTAAAGCACCGGGTTTCTTTAAGGCAATTTTTCCTTTTAAGATTTCAACTGTTTTTAGTTTTGCCATGATTGACGAAGGATATCCCGATGCAATAAATGAAACCATTATCATCAGCATAAATAAAATACCAATGATTATAGGATTTAGCAACAATCCGGCATCAATAGCACCATCAAATGCGCTGCTAAAATTTCTGACAAGCAGTGCAACGAATATGATGGCCAGTAACATCGAAATGAAAACCATCATAAAGCTTTCTCCCCACACCTGTAACCAGATTTGTTGTTTACCAGCACCAAGGCATTTGCGAATGCCAATTTCTTTTGTTCTTGTAAACGATAAACCAACATTCAGGTTTACGAAGTTGAATGACGCAATTAAAACAATAACGCAGCTTATCAATATCAATACATATAAAAATACTTTGGGCACAGAGCCTGTGTTGCTTAGGCCCGGTGAAAAATGTTCCTGCGTAAGCGGCAGCAAACGAAAGCTGTGATAATCGCCATTTTTATCTGCGATGTAACCGCTTTTATTTTCACTCGCAGCATCTTCCGGTCTGTATTTTTTAGCGAGAAATCGTAAGCTGCGTTCTGCCTCCTGTTGTGTTACATTGTTTTTCAATTGAACATATACCGGATGATTTTGATTATCCCACAAATTGCTGATGGATGCATAGTCCGGGTCTAATTCTGTGCGGGCCAGTAAAGAAAATTTTATTGTTGAATTGTCTGGAAAATCTTTCACTACAGCCGATACAATAAGGCGATGCCATTCGCCTCCAATCTTAACTTCAACGGGTTTTCCAATTGGGTTTTCTTTACCATACAGCTTATCAGCAGCGTTTTGTGTAAGTACGGCATTGCTTATGCTGCTTAATGGATTGACTGCATTGCCTTTTACAACCGGAAAAGTAAACATCTGAAGAAAATCCGGTTCAACCATTGTGGTTGACATATCAAGTGTTTTATTGCCATATCGCGCAAGCCTTCCTCTTGTATTAATGCTTGTTACTTTGTCAATGCCGATGTTTTCTTTACGCAATGCCTGCGTTAAGGGATAAGCCATAGATGTGCTGGTTTCTTCTCCGTTGGGCCCGATTGCATAATTATAAACTTTATAAATATGGTTTCTGTTTAGCTCAAAAGCATCAAACGTAAGATGACGATATACCAACAACAGAATAAAAATGCTGCAAGCAAAAGCTACGCTCATGCCACCAATATTTATAAATGTATGCAGTTTGTTTTTGCGCATATTTCTTATGGCAAGAAGAAAATAGTTTTGAATCACGTTTATCAGTTTTAAATTGTTACGCAAGCATCCTTCTTGCTGTTCCAACGCCTATACCAATCCTGAAAGCCTTTGCCATACTACATTTGACCAATTACAAACGACAATAGCTGTCCGATAACGAACAGCTGTTGTACGAAAATGAAAAGGCAGAAGGAACACAACCTTACCGCTTTTTGCAATCGCATTAAGGAAGCGAATGTAGAAATGGCAAGGTGATTTACCTGACAATTTCACAGCATCTTTTACCCTAAGCTAAAACGCTTCACTGTTGCGTTTAAAGATTACTTCTTTGAAAATTTATTCTGTTATTTTGAAGGACTGATATTATTCTTGCTTAAAGGTGTTATGAACTTGCGAAATGTCGTTTTTTTGTAAAAACGAAAACGATTTGTATGAACAACGAAAGCCTGCCATTATTAGATGATAGCGTTACTGTATCACAAACACAGATTGACGAATTCAGAAACAAGGGACATGTACTCATCAAAAATATTCTTACACAAGATGAAGTAAAAGCGTATCGCGAAGCCATTAACGAAGCGGCTTATCAATACAATACAGAAACAAGAAAGATGGAAGAACGCGATACTTATGGCAAAGCTTTTTTACAAATTATGAATTTGTGGGAAGTAGATGAGAGCGTGCGCGAATTCACGCTGGCAAAGCGCTTTGGTAAAATCGCTGCCGGTTTGCTGGGTGTAGATAATGTTCGCATTTATCACGACCAGGCTTTGTATAAAGAACCCGGTGGCGGCTTTACGCCCTGGCATCAGGACCAATATTATTGGCCACTCAGTACCAACAATACGGTAACGATGTGGATGCCTTTAATTGACATTGATGAAGATATGGGTATGCTTACGTTTGCTTCTCATTCGCAAAACGCAGGCTTTGTGGAAAACATAGAAATCAGTGATAAATCGGAAGCATTGCTTCAAAACTTTATTAAAGACAAAGGCTTTGAAATAACGCGGGCCAAAACCATGAATGCAGGCGATGCTACTTTTCACTATGGCTGGACGCTTCATTCGGCACCAGGTAATAAGTCGGACACTACAACACGCGAGGTAATGACCATCATTTATTTTGCTGATGGTGCCGATGTTACCGAGCCGCAAAACAAGCACCAGGAGAATGACCGTAACAAATGGCTCGGTGGTTTACAACCCGGCAGCAAAGCGGCTTCAGTGCACAATCCGCTTGTGTTATAGGGATGTTTGTTTTTGTTCATTTTTACTTCTTATTGTACCATCTTACTCTGCCGTATGAAAATTAAAACTACCCTTTCTTTCTTCTTTATTGTATTGTTTGTTTTTGGCCATTTTTCAATGCAGGCACAGGATTCAGCGTTGCGCTGGTCGAATCAGAAAGCTTGGGATTGGTATAACAAACAACCGTGGCTTTGCGGGTTTAATTATATTCCTGCTTATGCTATCAATTATACCGCAATGTGGGATAAAACTTCGTTTGATCCCATTGCGATAGACAAAGAATTATCGCTTGCCGAAAAAGATGGTATGAACGTATTGCGTGCTGTGCTACAGTATGCTGTGTATGCCGATGACCCTGCCTATTTTATAAGCACTCTTGATAAGTTCTTGTCAATATGCGAAAAGCACAAAATCAAATTTGTGCCTGCTTTGTTTGATGATTGTTCCTTTGGCATTAATTCGGATCCTAAAATCGGCAAGCAACCCGAACCTTTAAAGGGGTGGTATGCATGGGCATGGTCGCCAAGCCCGGGGCATAGTATGGTAACGGATACCACTACCTATCCAAAACTGGAACAATATGTAACAGCAATCATCACACATTTTAAAAACGACCCGCGTATTTTGCTTTGGGATTTATACAACGAACCCACTAACGGTGGTTTGGGTTCTACCACATTTCCTCTTTTGAAAAAAGTAGTGGCAGCAGCCCGCAAAGCGGCTCCCAGTCAGCCTTTGACGATTGACATCTTTGATAGAAACCAGCGTTTGAATGATATTGTACTTGCATCATCCGACGTAATTACCTTTCACAATTATGGCAATAAAGCAGAGCTGCAACAACAAATCAATGATTTGAAAAAGTACAATCGCCCTTTGATTTGCACCGAGTGGATGAACCGTCCCAACCGTTCCATTATCAGCGAAAATCTTCCCGTTTTTTATAACGAAAAAGTAGGTTGTATGCTGTGGGGTTTGGTGAATGGAAAAGACTAAACTGATTTACCTTGGGGTCATCGTCCCGGCGACCCGCTACCTTCCGTTTGGCAGCACGATTTGTACAAGGGAGATTTCTCAGCGTATCATCAACCCGAAATTGACAGCATAAAACTTTATACATCAAAACCATAGTTCTAATACAATCTTCTTTTGTTTTGCCATGAAAACAAACGCTTGCTGGCTCATAATATTCCTTTTTGTTTTTGCCGATATTTCTGCGCAAAACAATCTTCTATACAAGTGGCCAGTTGATTTATAAAGGAAGCACTTTAACTACATTGCGCGACGAGCCGTTTGATTTTTGACTGCCATGAGTTATAAAATATTCTGTATTTGAATGCGAAACAAAAATGCCATGAAAAAAACGATTGCTCTTTTATTATCCATTTTTATAACTGCAGCAACAGCGTCTGCTCAACTCACCGGACCTTTAAACAAAACAAACGCAGAAAGCAACTTTGCACAGTATTTAAGGTTATCGTCGGTAGATGGCACAGCCGATAAAGGCACAACCGAACCGCTTGAAGAATTCAATAACGTTGAAAACACAAAAGGAAGACGCTTTCTGTTTAACACATGGGCAACAGGCAGTAATGTGAGTGATAAGCAAGGGCAGCCAATGAACATCAGTTCTTATCTGTTCAATTATGATGAGCTGACAGGTAGCTTGCTGGCAACAGAAAACAAGAAAGATATTTTGTCTGTTACGCCGGGTGCGCTGAAATCTTTTACGTTAGAATACAGGGGTAAGCAATATGCTTTTGCACATATTGGAGCTATTGATTCTACACGGTTTTATCTTCGGCTTGCCGGTGGCGATGGCATGTATGCTCTTTATAAAGAATGTAAAGTGAGATTTGTAAAGTCCAATTATCGCAATGATGGCATTATACAAAGCGGTAATCCAAACGATGAATATATTGATGAGAGCCAGTATTACATTATAAGACCGAATGAAGAAACGGGCCGGATTGTTTTCAAACCGAGCGATATTAAAAACATACTGGTAGCGGAAAAAGAAAAAGTGAAAGCTTATTTCAACCAGCACAGCGATGATCCTGTTGATGAATATTTTTTAACGGATCTAATTACTTCTCTCAATAAGGAGTAAAACAAAGCTTTCATCTCAGCATGGATCGAACTTATACTTACTGCTTCCTTAATATTGTTGCCTCTTGTTTTTGCCTACAAAACGTAAACGCACAATCCCCTTCAGAAAAAAAGTTATTGGAAAACAAAAACCCGTTACTGTATGCCGACTTTGACAATCCAACGGTGACTAATGCAAATGGATCGTATTATGCGTATGCTACGCAATCTACGCACAACGGAAAAATGATAAACATTCGGATAGCTTCTTCCAAAGAATATTTACATGGAATTATTTGGGTGATGCACTTCCACAAAAACCTGCCTGGACAAGTAATTGGCAAAGCTTCTGGGCGCTGCATGTTTTGTACGATACGGCAACAAAACAATACGTGATGTTTTTTGTGCAAAAGCAAACGATACTTTAGTAGGCATGGGTATTAGCGTTGCTTTTTCTTACAAACCGGAAGTACCTTTTGTTGGTAAAGATTCTAAATGGCTGACCCGTTGTCATTCTCAGATTTTGAATAAAAAAGGGATTTTGTAGAAGTTTTTGAAATGTTAAAGAAAAGTTTGGCAGATCAAAAGAACTGTATAGATTTGTGCAAACGTTTGTATTGCTAATTGTCACCAAAAGTTACGATAAAACACCTTGCTGAAGAACTAAATATAACCACAGCTACTGTTTCCCGGGCGTTGAACAATCATCCCCGCATTAGCGAGGCTACCAAAAAAACAGTATTGGCACTTGCGGATAAAATGAACTACCGCCGCAACAGGATTGCATCGTCTTTACGCTCTGGCAAAACCCATACAATCGGTGTAATTATACCCAGTGCCGAGATTAATTTTTTTGGTTCGGTGGTACATGGCATTGAGAGCATTGCCAACGAAAAAGGTTATAATATTTTATTGTATCAATCGAACGAAGAGGCAGAGTATGAAAGAAAAGCTATTGATACCTTTAGTGATGTTCAGGTAGATGGCGTGCTGGCTTCTATTGCAAAAGATACACGTGATATATCGCATTACCTGGAGCTGAAAAAGAAAGGAATCCCACTCGTTTTCTTCGACAGAAGCGTTAACATGGTAAGCATTCCTTCGGTTATGGTTGATGATTTTAAGGGCGGCTATATGGCTACAGAACACTTACTGCAACAAGGCTACAAGCGTATTGCACATATTTCGGGACAGCAGCATTTGAAAATATTTAAAGATCGGTTAGAAGGATATAAATATGCACTCCATGCAGCAGGAATGGAAGTAGAGGAGTCTTTTATTTATAGCGGAAATGTTTCTATTCAGGCGGGTAAAGATGCAATGGAATATTATTATAGCCTGGTCCAACCACCGGATGGAATTTTCGCAGTGGAAGATTTTACTGCATTAGGGGTTATAA
This sequence comes from uncultured Chitinophagaceae bacterium, assembly GCA_963847085.1. Classification (GTDB taxonomy): domain Bacteria; phylum Bacteroidota; class Bacteroidia; order Chitinophagales; family Chitinophagaceae; genus Ilyomonas. The sequence goes on from CAWJYO010000008.1 coordinate 255,141, forward strand.
AAGCCGCAAGGGAAAAAAATATCAAAATACCGTATGAATTAGGAGTGATTGGATTTGCCAATGAATCGTTTGATGAACACATTACACCAAGCTTATCGTCCATTGACCAGCAAACTGTATTAATGGGAAGAGAGGCGTTTAAATTGTTGCTTGACCAGATTGAAGAAAAGGATTTAAACCACCAAAAAAAAGTAAGCGTTATTCTGGAACCGGTACCCTGTTTTAGACAATCAACTCAAAAACAAACATTGAAATAAGGAAAACAAAAAGAATCACTTTTATGTGCAATCTGTGCAATCGTTTGCTTTAAACAAAATGAGCAGCCAACTTTTCGTGCACTTGTCGTTTGAATTCTGCTTCTTAATATATTCAAAACAAGTGCTATGTTAACCGTAAATGCTTTATTGGTTAAAAAGTCACGATGATTAGGGTTATACATTACCCGTTACACGATATGCAATAAAACTACTGAAAGACTAATCAAAATGGATTGTGTAATACGCTGCTGCAAAGCCTGATAATTGTGGCAACACTAACTAAGAACACCAGATTGATTCCGAGAGCACGCTTTTGTACATGTCTGCTTTTCTGGTAAGAAACACATAATAGTACCAACAATAAACAATCTACCTATCATGATAATCTATAATGGTTCATCAGCAAACAATTGATACGCCGATGCCATCTGGGGGTGAGCCCAAGGTTTGGTTTCATGAGATATTCAGGCAAGACGGAGCTCCTTACAGCCAGCAGGAAGTGAGTTTGATAAAATCATTAACCGGAAAATAATACAAAGCAAAATGATACCGATTGCTGTTATCAATTCGCAAATAGGTAAAAAATTAAAGGAATTTATCGGGGATAAAACTCTTTTGGTGCGCTCGCCCGGCAGAATCAATCTGATTGGTGAGCATACCGATTATAACGAAGGTTTTGTGTTGCCTGCAGCGATTGACAAAGCGGCCTATCTTGCTTTTACTCCAAGAGAAGATGAAACTATCAATTTGTTTTCGCTGGATTTAAACGACCAGTATTCATCTAACATTAAAGACTTTTCGCCAACAAAAGAATCATGGCCCAATTACATTTTGGGTGTTGCAAATCAGTTCAGACAGCGGGGCTTACTAACCAGGGGCTTTGAGGCTGCCCTTACGGCAGATGTGCCCATTGGCGCAGGTTTGTCGTCTTCGGCTGCCATTGAAAATGCTATTGGAATGGCATTGAACGAATCGCTTAAAACGGATATAGATAAGCTTTCTCTTGTAAAAATATCGCAGGAGGCGGAGCATACTTATCCGGGTGTGATGTGTGGCATCATGGACATGTTTGCCAGCATGTTCGGCAAGAAGAACCATGTGATCAAACTGGATTGCCGTTCACTGGAATATAAGTATGAGCCTCTGCAGATGGAAGGCTTCACTATCCTTTTGATTGATACACAGGTAAAGCATTCGTTAAACGAAACAGGCTACAACAACCGCAGGGAAGAGTGTGAAGAAGGGGTAGCAATGGTACAGAAGCATCATCCTGAAGTAAGGTCGCTCAGAGATGTAACGATGGAGATGCTGAAGCAATATGTGCAACCTTACAATGAACTCATTTACAAACGCTGCAGCTATGTGCTGGAAGAAAATGAACGATTGCTAACTGCCTGCGATTACCTGGAAAACGGCGATCTGGAGGCTTTTGGAAAAAAGATGTACCAGTCGCATGAGGGGTTAAGCAAGAAATATGAAGTAAGCTGTAAGGAGCTTGACTTTCTGGTTAGTCAGGTAAGAGGAAATAAAGACGTGTTAGGCGCAAGGATGATGGGAGGCGGCTTTGGTGGCTGTACCATCAATCTGGTAAGAGAAGAAGCCGTAAATAAACTGGTTGAACAGGTAACAGAAGCTTATCAAAAAGAAATGCACAGGGAAGCAAAAGCTTACATCACCAACACCGAAGGAGGAACTACTATTCTATCATAAAATAAATTGAAAAAAGTCAGTATTTGAAACATTTTTTAATCATCACTCAAAACAAAACTTCCATTATGAAAACCTGCTTGCACACAAGCCCAGGTATGAGTAGTCACTCATCACCTGTTTGGAGGTGGCATTTGCCTCCCAAAACACTGTTTTTTTGTTTGCTTTTTTTGCTGCCGTTTTTAAGTAAGGCGCAGGAAACAACTGTTACCGGTTCGGTAACCGATTCTGCGTCGCGTCCATTGTCCGGTGTGAGCATAAGCACCGATGTTTCTAAAAAGAATGCGCTTACCGATGACCAGGGTTTTTTTAGCATTAAGGTTGCATCGAGAGACAAAAACCTTGTATTTACTTATGTAGGTTTAAAAACAGTTACACAACCTATCAATGGTTCAACCAATTATGCCATCACTATGAAAACCGACGTTACAGGTTTGAATGATGTGGTAGTAGTTGGCTATGGTACTAAGAAAAAGCAGGCCATTACCGGCTCTGTTGCCACGGTTACCAGCCAGGATATAGATCGCGTGCATGGCGGCTCTACTGCCAGTACAACACTGGCGGGTAAACTGCCGGGTGTAACTTTCCGACAGGGTGAGGGTAGACCAGGTGCTTCTGCTTCCATTCAAATCCGCAACTTCGGAGCTGCATTGTATGTAATAGATGGTGTGCAGCAGGATGAAGGTCAGTTTAACAATTTAGCGCCTAACGATATCGAAAGCATTACCGTATTGAAAGATGCTTCTGCCGCCATTTATGGTGTACGCGCTGCCAACGGTGTTGTGCTGGTTACCACCAAAAAAGGAACTACAGGTCGTAATAGCATCAATGTTGATGCTTATACTGGTTATCAAAACTTTTTTCGCTTTCCAAAGGTGGTGAATAGTACACCCGATTATTTGTACTACCGGGCAGATGCTGAGATGAACAGTTATGGTAGCACCAGCATTACGCAAGATGTTTTGGATGCTGCCAAAAAAGGTACTGACCCGCAATACAGAACTTTCGACTGGCGAAATTATGTGTTGGGTAATAAAAACGCTCCGCTCAATTCGGTAAATGTAAACATCAGCGGTGGCTCTGATAAGGTGAATTATTATGTATCAGGTACCAATCTGTATCAAAACTCTGAATTAGGTAAAGAATACAATTTCAACCGCACCAATATTCAATCAAACGTAACGGCAAAATTAAGCAATGGATTGCGTGTTGGATTTGACATTAACGGTCGTGTGGAAACCAGGAAAGAACCCAGGTGTACCAGGTGGCGATGATTACTTTTTAGCACGTTTGGCTGTGTTAAGAAATACGCCGATGGAACGACCTTATGCCAACGACAATCCAAATTATTTGAATGATTTGGGCCCGCATCTTGAATCAAACTATGCTTTTTTGAACAATAAATTATCCGGTCACTTCCGTTCCGACTGGCGCGTGTTGCAAACCAACTTCCATATTGATTGGGATGTGCCCTGGGTAAAAGGACTTTCTTTCAGAGCTTTAGCTTCTTATTACATGGCTGACGAACTGGAAAACAACCAGGAATATACTTACAAGGCTTATACCTACAAGGATAGTCAGTATGTAGTTACCGGAGGCAGTACCAACCCATGGCGCGACAGAGAGCAAATTAAGCAAATTAATACTGACGTACAGGTACAGGGAAGTTATAATAACACCTTTGGAAAGAATACAATAAGCGCAACTCTTGTTTCTGAAAGAATACAACAACATTATACAAGAAACTGGTTACACGCTTCGCCTCAGTCTAACGATTTGCCTCTGGTTTATTTCAATATTACAGACCAATACCAGGATGCCGATCAAACCCAGGCGCGTGTTGGTTATGTGGCTCGTGTCTCGTATAGCTATGCCAACCGTTATTTTATTGATTTCTCCGGAAGACGGGATGCTTCTTATCTCTTTGCACCGGCTTATCGGGTTGGTTATTTCCCGGGTGTTTCTGCCGGTTGGAGGATTACAGAAGAGCCTTGGTTCAAAAGCTTATTAAATAATAGAACCAATGTATTGAGCGACCTTAAGTTCAGAGGCTCTTATGGAACATTAGGTGATGACAGAAATCCTTATGATGCTACACAGCCAGTAGTTCCAGAGTATGCTTTTTTACCTGGATACAATTATGGACAAACACCAGCCATTTTAGATGGGAATGCTGTAACAGGTTCAAGAGATAAAGGCGTACCTATTACTACCGTATCCTGGACAAGAAGTAAGATAACAGATGTAGGTTTAGATTACAGTTTCTTAAATGGAAAAATCACAGGTACGTTTGATTATTTTTATCGTAAAAGAACAGGCATTGCTGCTCAAAACCAAGCAGTAGTACTTCCCTTGGAAGTAGGCTACGGACTGGCACAGGAAAATTTAAATTCTGATGCGCAATATGGTGAAGAAGGTTCTATTGCTTACAATAGTAAAATTGGAAAGGTTCTCTTTCTCTGTTAGGCGGTAATTTATCATTCAGCCGCTCAAGATCTTTGTACAACGCAAACAACAGGTTTTTAAATTCAGTTGACCAATATGATAATTCGCTGGAACAAAGGTTTTCAAATTTGGGCTGGGGATATGTCTGCATTGGTCAATTCCAATCGCAAGACCAAATTAACAGTTACAAAGTTGATATTGACGGGCATGGCAACAGAACACTTCTTCCCGGCGATTTGATTTACAAAGATGTAAATGGAGATGGTAAAATAGATGCACAGGACCAACGACCTATTGGTTATGGTTATGGAACGCAGCCAACTATTAACTTTGGATTTACTATCAGCGCCGCTTACAAAGGGTTCGATTTTCATGCTGATTTCTCTGGCGCAGCCGGTTATACCTGGTATCAGAACTGGGAGCAACGATGGGCGTTTCAAAACAATGGAAATCTAAATGCCATATTTGAAGACAGATGGCATCGTGTCAAATATTTACGATCCCAATAGCGCATGGATTCCAGGCAAATATCCTGCTAACCGTTACAATCCCGGCACTGGTCATAGCGATTATGCCGTTCAATCTACGTTTTGGCTGCACAATGTGCATTATGTAAGAGCCAGAACCATTGAATTGGGATACAACATTCCAAAATCAATATTGGATAAAGCTAAAATTCAAAGAGCACGGGTTTACGTAAATGCTTATAACCTGTTCTCAATTGATAATCTTGCACAATACAATGTTGATCCCGAAACAGTGGACGATAACGGCTTACAGTTTCCGCAAAACAGGGTAATCAACTTCGGTATTAATTTATCCCTGTAATACAATTACCAATAAATTGATTTCAATGAAAAAGATATTTTTAATAACTATAACTACCTTCCTCATTGCAGGGCTATGGAGTTGTAAAAAAACTGACAGCGAATTTTTAAGCCCGCAGCCAACGGCTTTCTTAACCACCGATCAGGTATTTTCTGATCCGGCGTTAGTAACATCAGTTCTGGCAGATTTATATAACCGGCAGATAGATTTTTCCAGCTTTGATAATGGCTGGGCAAGTTTTGCTGATTTCAGTGAAACTTTTCCATCAGAAAATGGTAGCGCATATATTGTCCAGCGCACAGGTTGGCCCTATAACCAGTGGGGCATAGACTGGGCTGGTACTTATACTTACATCCGTGATCTGAACCTGTTTTTGGAAAGAGATAGTGCTTCCACTGCTTTAGCCGCAACAGATAAAGCCGAGTTTTCTGCAGAAGGTCGTTTTTTAAGAGCCAATTTATACTTTGAATTGGTAAAACGCATGGGCGGCGTTCCATTGGTAACCACTACTTTGACTTACGATTACAAAGGCAATCCCAATTATCTTCAACAGCCCCGTGCTAAAGAATCAGATATTTATGATTTTGTAATTAATGAAGCTGAGGCCATTAAGAATATTTTGCCTGCCAGCGCAAGTGAAAAATCTAGGGCCACAAAGGGTGCGGCTTTGGCCATGGAGTCAAGGGCAGCTTTGTATGCTGGTTCTATTGCAAAATATGGCGCTTTACGAACTCCCGCTATTTCGTTGCCAGGGGGTGAAGCAGGCATTGATGCGGCTAAAGCAACCGGTTATTATACCATTGCTTTACGGGCTGCGCAGGAAATTATAAGCGGCAGTGCCGGTTCTTATCAGTTATATACTGCCGCCGCTGGCGCTTCTCCTTCCGCATTGTCTGATAACTTTGCAGGTCTTTTCTTAGATAAGAGCAGTCCGGAAACCATCTTTTTCGAAGATTATAAAATTGGTGGTAAAACACATCCATTCACTACCAACGATCAGCCTTATTCTTTATCGGACGAAGGCGGTGACGCTGGCCGGTTAGACCCTTCATTAAATCTTGCGAAGAATTATGAAAAATTAGACAATACTTATGCGCCTTTTGCAACAACCGATGGTTCTGGTAACCAGATTGCTTACACGAATCAGCAGGATATTTTTGCCGGAAGAGACGCCCGTTTAGCCGGTACCATTTTATTGCCAAGTGGTACGTATAAAGGAAGGACGGTTGATATTTGGGCTGGTTATCAATTGGCCGATGGTAGCATCTTAACCAGTGATGAATCCGACCATTTAAAGCCTTTACCTGGTACTACAACCAATGTGCAGGTAGTGGGTGCAGATGGACCTGTAAATGGTCTTGAATTGAGGACACAAAGCGGCTTTTATATTCGTAAGTATATTGATCCGACAGTGGGCTCCGGCAGAAGAGGACAGGGCAGTACGGTAGCTTTTATTCGCTATCGCTATGCTGAAGTTTTACTCAATGCTGCTGAAGCTTCTTTTGAATTAGGTGATGCTGCAACAGCCGCTGGTTACATGAACCAGGTACGCGCCCGTGCCGGCTTAACCATTCCTTTGGCGGCAAGCGATATTACATTTGACAGAATTGTGCATGAACGCCGCGTGGAGCTTGCGTTTGAAGGTCATATTTTTTATGATATGAAGCGCTGGCGTCTGGCACATATTGTATGGGACGGTGTGCCTACTACCAAAGCTGATTTGTTGAGTAATATTGGCAGTGCTACAAAAAGAAGCACACAGCCCTGGGGATTATGGCCTTATAAAATTTACAATCCGGGTAGTGCAAATAATGGCAAATGGATTTTTAAAGAAACTTTGCCTGCCCTTGCTACCGGCGCCAATCGCTTTTTATTTGGTAACTATTATTCACAGATTGATCCCGGTGTGATAGGTGCAAATCCAAAAATAATTCAACAACCGAATCAATAATTCGATTAAAATTATCAGTATGAAAAATTCATTTTTATGTGTGGCAATTGTTCTCTTTTTTGTAAGCTCGTTTTTCGCTTGCAAAAAGGATAATCTTACGCCGCCGCCTTCGATATTAAGCGGTCATCTACTCTATCAGCAAGACACGATTTATGTTGAAGCAGGACAGGTTCCTATTCTGGTTTTCCAATCCGGCTTTGGCAAAATTGGTCCGGTTGGTTCTGTTTCACAAAACAGTTTCGGCGTTCCATCGGTTACTCCGGCGTTCGATCAAAGTGGTGGTTATTCTGTAGCGTTGTTCAATGGCGATTATAAGATTGTCGTGCCTGTCGGTCAGGGGCCGTTTATGTGGAAACAAACTACACCAGGCGTTCCCGATTCTATTGCAGTAAGTGTAAAAGGCAATCAAACGGTTGATTTGCAGGTAACACCTTACTATTTGGTAAAGTCATCACAGATTGCTGCATCAGGAACAGATAGCATTGCGGCCTCCTGCCAATTGCAAAAAATCATCACCGATTCAGTTAACGCAAAGGATATTGAGTATGTAGCATTGTATGTTAACAACACACAATTTGTTGCCGGCTCCAACAATATAGCCTCTGCTTCCCTTACAGGTTCTGCCATTACCGATATGAACAACATACAATTGGGTGTTCATGTTCCTGCTTTAGCTACAAAGCAGAGTTACATGTTCGCACGCATCGGCGTTAAAATTGCCAATGTTGAAGATTTGATCTTTTCACCACTTTATAAAGTTCAAATGTAAAATTGCACAAAAAGCCGTCCTGCTTATAAGGCGGGGCGGCTTTTTCATTATTTCAGTTTACTGAATCAACTTGTACAATCGTAATGTATTTTATCACACAAAGGCTTTGGTTTGTTTTTGCCGTATTTATTAGCAATGCTGTTTTTGCGCAAAACAAAACCGACAGCATTGCATGGCAGCAAACTGTTACCATCAGTAACGAGCCGATACCAACAGACGCCGATAGCACATGGGGTTATCATCAGCACTATGGTTCGCAATACGCGAGATTGCTGAAATTAGAGAACGGAACCTGGCTTGCAGGTTATACTATTGCTCCCAACAAAGGTTATCAAAAACAAACGAGTGGTGGTTTGCAACTACAGGTTTCGCAGAGCAGCGATAACGGCAAACACTGGGCAGTTTTGTCTTCGCTTAAAGAGGAAGGAAGAGATTTGGACAATGCACAACTGGTTCAATTAAAAGACGGTTCCATCTTGTTGGCTTGCCGCTCTGTTCGCTGGCAGGAATCGTATCGGTTGAAGGTTTATAAAAGCACAGATAACGGAAAAACATGGGCGTATTTAAGCACCATTGATAACAACGAAGGGAAACCGGGCGAATTGGGCAAGCCCGATAAAGGCATTTACGAACCTCATTTTTATGTGCTGGATGATGGCAGATTATCTGTAATGTATGCGAATGAAAAACACGTAACGGAAACACCATCTTACAGCCAGATTATCTCGCAAAAAATATCAAACGATGAGGGTAAAAGCTGGGGCAAAGAAATATGGGTAGCTTAAGAAGAAGGACACAACGCATCGCGACCCGGAATGCCGGTTTGGACGAAGATGAAAAATGGAGATTACATAGTTGTGTATGAAGTGTGCGGACCGGAAAAATGTGGCATTTATAACAAGATAAGTAAAGATGGCATTCATTGGGAGAAAGGCTTAGGCAGTCCGATAAAAGATCAGTTAGGCGCGCCTTATATTCTATCATTATCTAATGGTAATTTAATAGTAACATCTAACAGCAGCAACATTTCAATAAGCGAAGACTATGGCGCTCACTGGCAAACAGCGAACAAAGCGTTTGAGCAATCGTTGTGGCCTGCTTTATATCAATTTAATAACAATACCATCGGAGCAGTAAGTGCTGAAAAGCGACCGGAAGGTGGCACTGCCGTACAGCTTAGATTTGGAAACATTCAGTAATTATCTTTTCATAACCACGAAGTAATAAGGAGGTTTTACTCCCTTCCCTTGTCCGTTTACTCCGTGGTTCAAAAAACAGTCAACTTATGAAGCGACAATTGATTTTTTTAAGTTCTCTTCTATCTCATTCAAACATTTGTTTTTGCACAAAATTTACCATGGCATATCGCAGGTGATAAAATCAAATCTCCCTGGGCCGACAGCGTAAATGTGGCCAGCGTTTTGCCCGATTATCCGCGCCCGCAATTGCAGCGCGCCAACTGGACGAACCTGAACGGTTTATGGCAATATTCTATTTTACCAAAGAGTGAAGAAAGCCGCATCCCTGCTCAATTTCAAGGTAATATACTGGTTCCATTTGCAGTAGAATCTGCTCTTTCCGGTGTAGGCAAAACAGTTGGAAAAGACAGCGTGCTTTGGTATAAAAGAGACATTGCCATCCCTTCAAACAATTCAAATAAAACGATCTTATTGCACTTTGGCGCAATAGACTGGCGAAGCGATATTTATGTAAACGGAACAAAGGTGTTTACGCACGAAGGCGGCTACGATCCGTTTACGGTTGACATTACTTCTGCCATTAAAAAAGGGGCAAAACAAAACCTTGCTATCTGTGTATGGGATCCAACAGATGATGGCCCGCAACCAACCGGCAAACAACGCATTAAGCCGGAAGGCATCTGGTACACACCGGTTACCGGCATCTGGCAAACGGTATGGCTGGAAGCCGTTCCCAAAACATACATTGCATCAACCAAACAAACGCCTGACATTGACAAGAATACGCTTCAAATTAGTGCACACGTAGCCAATCTTCAACCTGGCGATGAAGTTCGTTTTACCGCAACGAATGGAAGGACAAACGGTGGCATCACAAACTGTAAAAGATACCGCTGCTTCATTGTCAATTACCAATCCTGATTTGTGGTCGCCATCGCATCCGCACCTCTACGATTTGAGCATTGCCATACTGCGCAATGGCAAAGTGATTGACGAAGTGAAAAGCTATTTCGCCATGCGAAAAATTTCTATAGCACCTGATGCTAATGGCGTTCAGCGAATGATGCTGAACAATCAGTTCCTGTTTCAGTTTGGCCCGCTCGATCAGGGCTGGTGGCCTGATGGCTTGTACACAGCACCTACAGATGCGGCTTTAAAGTTCGATATTCAGAAAACAAAAGACATGGGCTTTAATATGATTCGCAAACATATTAAAGTAGAACCTGCCCGCTGGTATCGCTACTGTGATGAATTGGGCATTGTGGTATGGCAGGATATGCCAAGCGGCGATTTGGGTAATCATTGGGAGAACCGCCCCGGCGTACTGGGGCGAGCTACCGACAAAGACCGCACACCCGAATCAGAAGGTTATTATCACAAAGAGTGGAATGCTATTATGGATGCGCTGCACAACTTCCCCTGCATTGTAGTTTGGACGCCGTTTAACGAAGCGTGGGGGCAATTTAAAACGGTCGAAATTGCTAACTGGACAAAACAAAAAGATCCTTCTCGCTTAGTGAACAGTGCCAGCGGAGGCAACTTTTATAATGTGGGCGACATTGTTGACCTGCACAGTTATCCAGATCCCGCTATGCCGCGTCCCGACTTGTTTGGAACCAAAGAAGCCCTGGTATGTGGTGAGTTTGGCGGCCTTGGGTTGCCGCTCGATGGTCATACCTGGCAGCAACGCAACTGGGGTTATCAAAGCTTTAAAAACAGCGATACTATGTTTATGCGTTACCAAACCTTAACCAATAAGCTGGCAGAATTGATACCTCACGGTTTATCGGCAGCAGTTTATACACAAACTACCGATGTAGAAGGTGAAGTGAACGGCTTTATGACCTACGATAGGAAAGTAATGAAGATGCCATTGGAAAAATTAAACGCAGAAAATACAAGATTATACAGCATTAAATAATTGTTGCAACAAACATATTAAGACACACGAGGGACAGTAAAATGACAAAATAAAAGCAGTTTGCTAATTCTATGTATCATCTGTGTTTTTATAACTAAAAAAAGGTCTCGCTTTGTGTATTCATGATATCATTAATCAATAAAATAATCAAACAAAATATGAAGAAGCTGTTACTGCTCTTGATTGTTGCTATGCAGATGTATAATGCGTTTTCACAACTGCAAAAAGCACCTGCTTATCCTTTAATCAACCACGATCCTTATTTTAGTATATGGTCGTTTACCGATGAGCTGAACGCCAGTGCTACAAAGCATTGGACGGGTGCAGATCAATCACTGATTGGTTTACTGAAAGTAGATGGCACTGTATATCGCTTTATGGGCGATATGGGAAAGACGTATAAGAGTGTAATTGCTGCCGGTGACGAAAAACCTTATAGCGTTAAATATACAGAGTCGGAACCCGGTGATGACTGGATGAAGCCAAACTTCAATGATGCATCGTGGAAGACGGGAACTGCACCATTTGGCAATAGTGGAGGCGCTGGTAAAACGGCTTGGGACAGCAAAGACATTTGGATAAGAAGAACATTTAAGGTTACTGATGTAAACGACAAACAACTGTTTCTGAAAATACAGCATGACGACAATTGCGAAGCTTATCTGAATGGTGAAAAGGTGTATGATGTTCAGCATGTGATCAACAAAATAGCTTATCAGCCAATCAATGAAAAACTAAAAAAAGGTACCAATGTATTGGCGATACATGTTGTGAACACCGGTGGTAATGCCTGGTTGGATGCTGGTTTGTCAACCGAAAAAGTGGCAAAAACAAACAGCAGCATTGAGAAAGCAAAACAAACAAGCGTGGTAATGAACGCCACACAAACCATCTATGGTTTTGAGTGTGGTGATGTGAACCTGCAACTGACTTTTACTTCGCCCCTTTTGATGAACGATTTGATGCTGATCTCGCGTCCGGTATCTTATCTTTCTTTTGCAGTAAAATCAACCGATAACAAAACGCACAACGCGCAACTTTATCTTGGCGTATCGTCCGATCTTGCAGTGAATGTGCCTTCTGAGGAAGTAAAAGCTACCCAATATACATCGGGCAATCTGAGCTTACTGAAAGCCGGAACCGTTGCGCAGCCTGTGTTGCAAAAGAAAGGCGACGACCTTCGCATTGACTGGGGTTATGTATATGTTGCTATTCCACAAAGCGAAAAAGGAACACAGCTTATCACTTCAAATGAAGATGCCATTACAAGCTTCGTAAATAGTGCTAAAGCAGGAAAGCCTGCAGCACAAGGCAAAAGCCTGATGCTGAACACAACGTTTGGTTTTGCCCCAATTTCTAAGGAAGAGCAAACGAAATACATCATGATGGGTTATGATGATATTTATTCAATTCAATATTTTCATCAGAACCTGCGCCCTTACTGGAATGGGGGCGGAAAAAGCTCAATAGAACAACAGTTTGGTTTTGCCCAAAAAAGTTATGATGATGTAATGCAGCAATGCGATGCGTTTAACAAGCAGATGTACAACGATGCGCAAAAAGCAGGCGGTGAAGACTATGCAAAACTGTGTGTGGCAGCTTACCGGCAAAGCATTTCGGCGCATAAATTATTGATGAGTCCGCAGGGTGAAATTTTGTTTCTTTCAAAAGAAAATTTCAGCAATGGTTCTATCAATACGGTAGATGTAACTTATCCTTCTGCGCCCTTGTATTTGATTTATAATCCTGACCTTTTAAAAGGTATGTTGAATGGTATTTTCTATTACAGCGAAAGCGGAGTATGGAAGCATGATTTTGCTGCACACGATTTGGGAACTTACCCCTTGGCAAACGGACAAACATACGGCGAAGGAATGCCGGTGGAAGAAAGCGGCAATATGCTGATAACAACGGCTGCAATATGCAAGCGTGAAGGCAAGGCAGACTATGCAAAGAAGCACTGGCAAACCTTAACCACATGGGTAAATTACCTGATGCAAAACGGTTTTGATCCTGCCAATCAATTGTGCACGGACGACTTTGCCGGGCATCTTGCGCGCAATGCAAACTTATCTGGTAAAGCCATTGAAGGCATTGGCGCTTATGCAATGCTGGCTGATATGATGGGCGATACAACCACCGCACAAAAATACCACGACAGTGCCGTAGCGATGGCAGGCAGATGGCAGCAAATGGCGGATGATGGCAACCACTATGCGCTTACATTCAGTGATAAAAATACCTGGAGCCAGAAATACAATTTGGTATGGGATAAGGTTTTGGATTTGCACCTTATTTCCGCAAAGCTGTGTTTGATAAAGAAATCAATTTTTACCTTACCAAACAGAATGAATTTGGCTTGCCGTTAGACAGCCGGAAAACTTACACCAAAAGCGACTGGATTTTGTGGACTGCAACAATGGCCAACAACGAAAACGATTTTAAGAAGTTGGTTGATCCGGTATACAAATATGCTACTGAAACGCCAACGCGTGTACCGCTTAGCGATTGGCACGAAACCACAGATGGTAAGCAGGTTGGCTTTCAGGCAAGAAGCGTTGTAGGTGGTTATTTTATGAAGTTGGTGGATGACAAAATGCATGGCGGTGCTTCGGCGAGAAATAACAACTGATAAACTTATGCCGCAAACTTATAAGGTTTTTAAAACCTTATAGGTTTGCGCTACACCATTTTATACAAGCAGTTAGTTTTAAAACGCGGATAGTCTTATCTGCGTTTTTTTTGTTTTAGTTGATTTTTAAAATATAAATGTTATGAATCAATAAAATTATTGGTTCATAACACCGCCAGCCGCGCATAAATTTCCATCATCGCTGCCTGGTCTATCAACGACTTCGCTTTCTTCTTGCCTAATAAATTATTTTCATCGCGTTCTTCCTTCCAAATGCGGTCAGCATCATCTATGAAAAATTGAAGTTGCCCTTTGTTTTTATCCACTTTATACAGTTCAATAAAACCTCTTAATAACACCGCATTGAACCAGTAGTTGTCGGGTAATTTTCCGTTCTTATAAAACTGTTCTTTTGCTGCTTTAGCAATGCGTTCCGCTTCGGTAAGATAGGTTTGTTTTTGCGTGATTTTATACAACAATACATTCGCCTGCAGCATCGTTCCGGTGTTGTAAGTGTACAATGCCGGACTGATTTCTAATGAAGGAATTTTAATGTTATCGTAATACAAACCTTCCGGCGATTGCAGGTGCTTGTTTGCCCAAGTGTACAACAACAAAGCAGTGTCTAAATAAGGCTTTTGTTTTGTGATGTTATACAATTGCAGCAAAATCAAAATGCCAGGTCCGTTGCTGCACGTATTCTTACTCGTTTTATGATCTTCTTCCCAGTACAAACCACCGCCTGAAAGCGTATCAAAACCCGTCATCATAAAGCGTTCTATCTCTTTGCTCTTGTCTAAACAAAAAGGTTGGTGCAGCCGGTTGTAAGCATCCAAATAAGCAATGGCAATCCATTGGTTATCGTCGTAAAAACGGGTGTCTCGTTTCTCTGCCGTTACATAAGCCTGATAACCGGCTGCAGGTGGACGCGGGCTGTAATATTGATCAATGGCTTTGATAACCGGCTGCATCGTATTATCTGTAGCCATTGCGTCCACTTCATTGGTAGCTTGTATCAGTGCGCACAAAGGCCATAAATACGAATGTGGATGTTCGTTTTTACTGCTGTCATTTGTTTCAATGTACAAGCCAGTTTTTTCATCATAAAAATATTGGTTGATATTGTTTTGAATAGCGCGAATGTGTTGCCTGTAATCATTATTTACTGGTTGTGCAAAAACAAAAGTTGAAGCTACAATTGATAAAACAAAAGCAATGGATTTTAGCATAAAAACAAAAATGAGTGGGTTATTGTATCGAAAAAGTATGCAAAAACAAACGCCTCATTACTCTACTTTACTTTGTAACGAATCACTCCTTCTCATCTTCAATTTGTTCGTTACAAATTCACCAATCAGCTTGCCTTCGGTAAGACCTGTGTTGATGGCAGCGCGGTAATGAATGCCGCCATAAAAACGGCTGATGGCGGCTTCATTGGCAGCTTCATGGAATGAGGTAAAGTGGCGGGGCTTCAGGTCGAATTCACTTTCAGTAGAATCGGTGAAAGAAACATTGTCGCCAAACATCCCCGTAAGCACCGTCGCGGCTACAGATGAAATTACACTGTGCCCGCTGGTGTATTCGGGAAAAGGCGGTGTTTGCAAAGTAGGCACCCAATCAGCATCAATGTATTGGTTGATGTAGGTTTCAGGGCGTATGACTATGCTGCGGTATTTTTCATCCCAGCATGAAATCAAACAATCTGCCAGGGCTACCGAAAGGCAGGCATAAGCTGCTGCTGATTCCACTGCATCAGCTCCTTTTTTTGTGCAAATCAAACGCGTTATATTTTCCCAATGACCGTTGGGCGAAATCTTTTTTGTGGCATACATAACGTGCCCTTTTACATTCACCTTAAACGGATTGCAATCCCAAAAATTAGCAATCTCATTTTCTTCTTTTGTTTGATTCACACCTGCCTTATAAACGGTGATGGCTTCTTTGTAAAACATACTGCCCGTATCGGTAGAAAAATGGGGTGGCCGGTCCGGTTTAAACTGTGATGCCGAATCAATCACAAACGTGCGCATTTTATTCCAGTTGGGCTCAACTGCTTTGATGTAAGCCGGCGGCGTTGGTTTCCATGTGGCAGGGTCTTCATCAGCAACCGCAAACTTAGGCAGGGCGCGGGTTTCCCTGTATTTATCTTTTGCAGCCCAGGCAAGAATGCTTTGTGCAATTTTCTGCCCGAAATGAAGCGAGTTTGTTATTACTTCCTCCGGCATTCCGGCAGCCATAAATTCTGCCTTAATCTGGGTTTGAAAAGTATCAATTCTTTCTTCTGAAATTACAAGGGCTTTCCCAGTTGTGAGTATCGCATAAACGGCTGCCAGCGTATAACTCATTTCCTTTCCTGCATCAGGTTTTGGTAACGGGGTTAAGCCATGCAACTGCCCCGCAAGCGATATATATTCTTTGCCCGAAGGAACGATCGCTTCATAGCCTGCAACAGCAATATAAGCATACGTACGGCTGGTAACGGGCGGCGAATAAATGTCGTACACCATTACATCGGTTACTTCTTTTATTGCCCGATGAATGAACTCGGCCTTCTCTGTTTTATCGCGCCAGTTTTGTGCTTCTAAAAAAGGGGCAAAACCAAAAAGGAAAAGAAAATGTAAGAGCATCATTTTTTTCTTCATAACACTTCTCTTTTTATTCCTTTAAAATTGGTGATGATAATTTTTATTGCGTCTTTTTCTGCCGGAAGCTTACGCGATGATTGAGATAAGTATGTAGAACCATAATAAAATTCCTGATGCCGTTTGGTGCCGTTTTTATAAGTAACGTCGGCGCAAAAATCATCGCTGCGCAATGAAATCCATTTCACGATATTGTTTTGATAAGAAGCCGTTTTTCTAAACGAAAGCAAGCTATCCTGGTTTTGCGTAGCCACAATAATATCTTCATTTTTAGCCGTATGAACCGTTGCCAAACCTTTGGCATCGCCGGGCACAAAGAAGCCGCTTTTTTGCAGACTAACCGGAGTAAAATTTCCTTTTCCATCGCCCTGCAGGTATAAGCCCATAAACGCATCGTGCCTGCCGCTGTAAGGCTCCATGCTATAATCGTTACCTACCATCAACACATCCAAATTGCCATCGCCGTTTACGTCTTCGCATTGCATTCCATACACCGGGGCTTCCTGCACTTGCAAGGGAAATGGATGAATGGAAAATTTTCCGTTGCCTTCATTTTTTATAAAGCTCGTTTGCATATCGGTGGCTTGCATAATGAGTGCTCCTTCCTTGTCTTTTGCACTCCACATATCGTCCATCGTTGCCATACCATAAGCTTTGTAAGTAGGATATTTTTTTCGCGTCGAAATCATTTGTGCAACAAGATCGTCTTTGTTGGTCATCGGGTAGGATTTCATAGAACCGTCCGGCGCTTTCATGTAGCAAAACACCATCGGGTCGAGCAAGCCATTGTTGTCGAAATCTTTTGCATAAATAGTCAACGGCTGTTTTGGAGATGCGGTATAATTGCTGTTCAACCCCAAGTTACCTGCGATATAATCAATCTTACCATCGTTATCAAAATCACCTGCTACGAGGCTGTTCCACCAGCCAATATGGTCTTCAATACCGGTTTGGTTTTGCACAAATTTTTTACCTGTGTTCTTTAAAAAAGTAACGGGCATCCATTCGCCGGTAAGCACCAAATCAACCTTGCCATCGCCATCAAAATCGGAAAACAGGGCATCGGTTATCATACCCATGTTTTTCAATTGCGGGCACCATTTGTCGGTAACATCAACAAACTTTCCACCCCTGTTTTCGTACAAAAAACTATGCGGTGCGGAAGGATACGCACCTGATATTACACGACCGCCTACAAACAAATCCAAATCACCATCGCCATCAAAATCAGCAGCACGAACACACGAGCCATTGGTAGAATCCAGAGGCAATAAATTAGTGGCTTTGGTAAATCTTCCCTTGCCATTATTGATGAACAAACGGTCGTTACTGATTTCATTCAGCGGTGGAATTTCATAGCTGCCACTCACGAGATACAAATCCAAATCTTTATCACCATCGGCATCAAATAAAATGGCGCCCATGTCTTCATACAACTCGTCATCTTTTTGTATAAATCTTGTTGAATCCAATGTGAATTTGCCCTCGGCATTCTGCATAAAAAACATACCGCGATTGCCTGATGTGCCGCCTACATAAAAATCATCAAAGCCATTGCCATCAATGTCTCCAACGGCAATGCCAGGGCCATACTGACTTAATTTGTGCGGCATGGAAGCCTGAATATTGTAATCAACAAAGTCTCTTTCTTTTGGTTTGAAATGAATATTGTATTTGTTATTTGCATTGATAAAAATGGATGAATCAACATGCGGTTGCAATGGTTTTATATTCGTGGCATCCGCGTAAGAAATCGTTATCTGTTGGTCAGCTTTTACATTGGTCAATATTTGTTGTTTGCCATCTGGCCATGCTATTTTCAGCGAATCAATTCCGGTTGCATTTCCCAAGCCAAAATGCGCACGCGGATCGTCGGTAGAAAGATAACCGCGGCAAGGTTGATGTTCGTAATACAATAGCTTTCCGCCATCAAAATAAGCCCATAAATGCGCACCCAAGCCAGCCGTATTTTTGTCTGTACCTTTTATATTTACGGTAAGATAATGTTGGTTCTTGTTATCATCATTCAATGTGTTTTGATAGATGAAAGCCGTATCATTAATGCTGTTGATAACAACGTCTAAATCGCCGTCGTTGTCTAAATCAACATATACTGCACCATTGGAAAAGTTGGGTTGCGTAAATCCCCAATCTTTGGAAACATTGGTAAACGTAAGTCCGTTGTTATTTTTAAAAGCATAGTCTGCCAGCTTCACAACAGGCAATGGTTCAGTCATAGATAAAGTGTAAGTAGTTGCTGTTGTATTTCTGCCACCCAAACCATTGCCATAATCAACATAATCAAGATCGGTAACATCGCGCGGCAAGCCATTTGAAATAATCATATCGCGCAAGCCATCGTTGTCAAAATCTGCCACCAGCGGGCACCAGCTCCAGTCGGTTTGATACACACCGGCCATGTAACCAATGTCGTTAAAAATAGGATGACCCAACGGTGTCATACCACTGTTCAATTGCAGCATATTGCGCACATACTGATGCGTATAACCCCACTTTCGCAGCATTGGTATAGTTGTAATATTCGTTGCCGCTCAGCATTCGTTTTTTGCGCAGGTTATCTTCAGGCAACATTTCGAGCGAAACAAAATCAATCAGCCCATCATTGTTGATGTCCACTGCATCTGTGCCCATCGCGTTCCATGCGGTATGCTTAAAGTATTCACCTAATTTATCAGTGAAAGTTCCATCATGATTGTTGATAAAACAAAGGTCATTCGATACAAAATCATTGGCTACATAAATGTCAGGCCAGCCATCGCCATTAATGTCGGTAATGCAAGCCGCATGTCCCCATCCTTCGATGGTGATACCGGCTTCTTTTGAAACGTTGGTAAATGTACCATCACCATTATTGCGGTATAAGCGATCAGTATTTTTGGCACTGCCGTCCCTCACTTTTGCACGAAATTTTATGGGCGTTTTTGGATCGTACAATTCGTTTGTTACCTGGTACATATCCAGATCGCCATCTTTATCATAATCAAAAAAATAAGCCTGTGTGCTAAAGCCTGTATCGGCTAAATGATAGGCCGCCGCCGACTCTTTAAAAGTTGGTATACCGTCTTTGTTTTTGCCCTGATTTATGTACAACAAATTGGTGCGTTGATTTTTATCTTTACGAAACGAACACGATACATAAATATCGGGTAAGCCATCAGAATTAATATCAACTACCGATACACCGGTGCACCATCTGCCGTCGCCTGCAACATTGGCAACGTTGGTTATATCCTCAAACTTCATATTGCCTTTATTTAAATAAAGCTTGTTGGAAACCATGTTGCCCGCAAAATAAATATCCATCAAACCATCGCCATTAAAATCGCCAATGCCCACGCCGCCACCGTTATAAATATTTGCCTGGTTTAAAATATTAAGCGAATCACTTTCAGTGAGTTGATTGTCGAATGTAATACCGGTTTGTGAAGAGGGAAGAAGGTGAAATAATGTTTTGTTTTGCTGGGCAAAGCCTTCAAAAAAAGGGGCAAAAACAAACGCAATAAGAAATATAAAAGTAGAAAAGTGTCGTTGCATAATAACGGTGTAGTGAAGGTTCAAAATGGCAAACACAAGTGTACTTTATTTCTTGAATGCAGCCAATAATTCTGCAAGAAAAGAAATCTTTTTCAACAAGTTAAAACAGGTATCATCAGTGCAACTTTTGACATAAACGGTTTGCACATAATTCTGTCTTTTTTGCCGAGTAGAAATAAATAGATTGACGCGATAGATTTATCATTGTAGTTTATTCATTGTTTTGTTATGCAAAGAATCGTACGCTTCATTCCCATTTTTTTCTCCTTGTTTTTATTCATTCGGCAAAATGGTTTTAGCCAAATCAGCACAAAAACAAACGTTTACCAAAATCCTGTTTTCGCACATGATTTTCCTGATCCCAATCTCGTAAAAGCAACTGATGGATATTTTTATGCTTACTCTACACAATCGAACTGGAAACGTGATAGCTTGCCTGATAGCACGCACATCATTCCCATCCTTCGCTCGAAAGATTTAGTGCATTGGACCTATGTTGGCGATGCACTGAAAACCAAACCTACCTGGAAAAAAGAAGGTGGCATTTGGGCGCCCGATGTTACGTTGTACAAAGGCAGGTATTACCTGTATTATTCTTATTCTACCTGGGGCGATCCAAACCCGGGCGTTGGCTTTGCGGTGAGTACAAAACCGGGAGGAGCCTTTGTTGATAAAGGCAAAGTGTTGTTCAGCAAAGAAGTTGGTGTGGACAATTCGATTGACCCGTTTTTAGAAGTAGATAACAATAAACTGTATCTGGTATGGGGCAGCTTTCATGGTATTTATTGTATTCCCTTAAGCGATGATGGAAGCAAAGTAACAGGTGATACTTTTAAAATCAGCGGTAATCAATTTGAAGGTTCTTTTATTTATAAACGCGGAAAATATTATTACTATTTCGGTTCCACCGGCACTTGCTGCGAAGGCGTAAAAAGCACTTATAAAGTATTAGTAGGCAGAGCAACTTCTTTCAAAGGTCCTTATGTAGATAAAGATGGAAAGCCATTGCTGGAAGGTGGTGGAACGCTGTTGCTGCAAGGCAATGATGGCGCAGCAAGGCTTTGTTGGGCCCGGTCATAACGGCGATATTTTTACCGATGATGCCGGTGATACATGGATGCTTTATCATGCTTTTGATAAAGACAAAGGCTACAAACGAATGATGCTGTTAGATAAGATTGAATGGATTGATAGCTGGCCTTATATTCTCAACAATCAGCCAAGTTTTACGCCGCATAAAGGGCCTGTTTTTAAGTAAAAACAAAAACTGTAGTCTTTATTTTTGGCAGCAGCTTATTTCATCAAAGCATACTGATGAAAGAGGTTTGGTTTTATTAAAATTGATTCCTTGAAAATTTTCTTTCTTGTTTTCTTTTTTACCATCACAGCAAATGCTTTTTCACAAACCTGCACTGGTTCTGTAGGCGATCCGATTGTGAATGTTACGTTTGGTTCGGGAACCAACCAGTTTGGTCCACCGCTGCCGCCGGGTTCTACCAGCAGTTTATCGTATCAGGCAGCCAACTGCCCAACCGATGGCAATTATGCCATTACCAATTATACAACAGGCTGCTGGGCAAGCGATGTGGTATGGCATACAGCACATGATCACAGTGGAAACTCCAATGGTTATTTTATGTTGATAAATGCATCATACCAGCCAAGCGATTTTTACATTCAAACCGTAACGGGTTTGTGTGAAGGAACGCAGTACCAGTTTGCTGCCTGGCTGCTAAATATGTGCAGTGTTACCGGCGGTTTGCCCAATATAACCATGACGATTGAAAAATCAGACGGTACCATTTTGCAATCCTATCAAACAGGTGATATTCCTATCATCAATCCGCTAACATGGAAGCAATATGGGTTTTCGTTTTCAACACCAGCCAACGTTTCAACTGTGGTGTTGAGAATGCGCAACAACGCACCTGGCGGCGTAGGTAACGATGTTGGTCTGGATGATATAACGTTTCGTCCCATTGGTCCTTCTGTTGCCATACAACGCTGCAAGCATAAGTGGCGATACCGCTTCGTTATGTGCCAGCAATACAAGCCCTTTGCAATTGACTTCTTCGGTTGAACAATGCTACGCAGTTACTGCTTATCAATGGCAGCTAAGTAAAGATAAAGGCGCAAGTTGGGAAGATATATCAGGTGCAACAAGTGCTGTTTATACAAGGCTAACAACAGGTGCAGGCATATACTGGTACCGGCTTTCCGTTGCCGAGCAGAATAACATTGGTGTTACTACTTGTCGCATTACCTCAAAGCCATTTGTTGTAATAGTTTATGCAGATAATGTACGTACAATCAGTATTACTAAAAATGTGGCCAGCATTTGTGAAGGCAACCCAGTAACGTTTACTGCACAAACCACTAATGGCGGCAATGCACCTTTTTATCAATGGCAGATCAATGGCAATACAGCCGGAACAAATGCGCCCACTTTTACAACCCGTGCATTAACTACCGGCGATGTAGTAAACTGCATTTTTGCCAGCAGCCTTCCCTGCAATTCACCGGCAACTTCAAACAGTATTGCGATAACCGTTGGAAAGAAACAAACGATTGCTGTTAGCCAAACGATTTGCGAAGGAAATGCGTATGCTAATTATACAAAAAGTGGAACTTACACTGATACTTTTAGCGGCAGCAATGGCTGCGACAGTATACGCATTCTTACACTTACTGTAAATCCAAAATCAATCACTTCAGAAGATACTGTCATTTGCTTTGGAAATAGCTATAAAGGTTATGCGGTATCGGGTGTTTACCAACAAACATTTACCGGCAGCAATGGCTGCGATTCGGTTCATACAATTAACTTAACTGTATTGCCTGATATCAACCGGAAAGTATGGAATGATACAACCCTTTGCAGCGGCGATTCTCTCATTATTTCTCCAGGTGTGTGGGACACATATTTATGGCAGGATGGCTCAACGTCCAATCATTTTACGCTTACAAAAGGTGGTCTGTATTCGGTGATCGTAAGCAACCAATGTGGCAGCGCAACAAAGCAGATAAAAGTTGCTGAACAGGTTTGCAATGTGGCGTTTCCTTCGGCTTTTACACCTAACGGTGATGGTCTGAACGATGTGTTTAAAGTAGTGAACGGATACAATCTATCTTACTATCATTTTGTGTTGTATAGCCGCTGGGGACGGAAAATATTTGAATCGTTTAAAGAAGCCAAAGGTTGGGATGGTTTCATTAATGGCAAGCCAGCGGGCAACGGAATTTACATTTGGTTTTGTGAATATAAAAAAAGAGGTGTTGAAAATGAGGTAAAAACAAAAGGTACGGTTACACTGATTAGATAATGATTGAAAAAAGTATAGGTTTGTTTTTGCACTATTTTTAAATGAATTGCTATACCGTTAATTGTTATTTAATAAAACCTTCATACAAAATATTTACTACCGCCCTCGTAACATCATTATAACCATCATCAACCACCAGATTTATACCGTTTGTAATAGCCACGATTCCAAATTTTTCTTTTGGCTGAAAAAACATAATGCTGTACAACCCATAAGCAGAGCCGGTATGGCCTTTCATGGTTTTGCCCGGGAGCAAGTCGTTTTTTGTTTCAATGGCAAGCCCATAGCCGCCATCACCGTCTGAAACCTTGTGCTGCATTGTTTTTGCGCTTTTACGGGTGATGATTCTTGTGCCTTTGTATTTACCAAAATACATGTGCATCGTCATATACTTTGCCAGGTCAGCAGCCGATATCTTCATACCGCCGGTTGGTGAAAACACAGGTGTGCTTACACCCATTGTGTAATGATCAATTGTATTTCTGTTTTGATGATAGGCATCCTCTGCAGGAGTAAATTTCTTTGTAGTAGAATCATACTCATATAAAGTTGCAAACCTTGCTGAATCAAGCGCTGCAACTTCATACCCGCCATATAAGTGAAGAGGGATCGAGAATATGAGTTTTTATATATTGGTCAAACCGCTCTCCGAATACTTTCTCTATAATTGCACCGACCATGTTATAATTGTAATTACAGTATTCATAACCTTCTCCGGGTGCATAGTTGTTGTAGCATTTTGCCCAGTTATTACTTTTAGCCGGATTAATAGAATCATAAGTAAAATATCCCTGGCTGTCGTTAATAGATGAAGTATGCGACATCAGCATTCTCAGTGTTATCACTTTTTGAGGAAACTTTGGATTACGCACGGGGAAGCCTATTAGTTTACTTACATCATCATTTAGTGAAAGTTTTTTCGCCTGTACCAGTTGCATGATGGCTGTTGCAGAAAACGATTTTGAAATGGAAGCAATGCGAAATAGACTACTGTCATTTAAAGGTGTGTTGGTTGCTATATTTTGCAAACCAAATGCGTGTGTATATATGATTTGTTCTTTCTTAACCACAGCTACGGAAATACCCACCATTTTATAATGTTGCATCAGGCTATCTATACGTGCTTCGGTTGGTTGCTCCTGTGCATTTGCTTTGCTATAAGAACATAATAATATCAAACATAAAAATTGGGCAGAAAGCTGTAATGGTTTCATATAAAAGTGGTGATAACGTACAAAGAAGTTGTTAAGATAGTTTGCAAAATAATAGTTTCAATCAAATATCAGTAAAGAACATAAAGGCAATTATTGTAAATAAATAATTGTATATCTTTCACGCATCTCATTCACCAAAAGTCAAAACCAAAGCGCAATTGTTGTTGTGAACAGTAAAGTAATTCTAAACAGAATAAAGCAATATTTCCTTACTTGTTTTTGCATGTTGTTTTTACAACATT
This sequence comes from uncultured Chitinophagaceae bacterium, assembly GCA_963847085.1. Taxonomy (GTDB): domain Bacteria; phylum Bacteroidota; class Bacteroidia; order Chitinophagales; family Chitinophagaceae; genus Ilyomonas. The sequence continues at coordinate 279,826 of CAWJYO010000008.1, forward strand.
CTTATTGTCAGCTACCTAAAAATTTTGACCAATATGTGGATACAGTGTTGGCTACTTTTCATGTACCAGGCGTAAGCATTGCAGTAGTAAAAGATGACAAAGTATTGCTCCTAAAAGGTTATGGTAACAAGCATTTGAACGATACGGCAAAGATTGATGCGCACACTTTATTTCCCATTGCGTCAAATACAAAAGCTTTTACAGCAATGGCACTGGCAAAATTGGTAGATGAAGGAAAGATTCATTGGGATGATCCTGTCATCAACTATTTGCCGTGGTTCAGAATGAGCGATGCATGGGTTACATCACAAATTACAATACGTGATCTGCTGGTTCATCACAGCGGCATTCCCGCTTTTGCAGGTGATATATTGCTGTTTCCACCATCAACTTATACAAGAAAAGAAGTAATAGAAAAACTAAAAGACATTCCCATCAAAAATAGTTTTAGAACCACTTATGCGTATGATAACATTTTATACGTAACCGCAGGTGAGCTGATAACGGCTGTTAGCGGAATGAGCTGGGAAGATTTTATAAAAACAAACATCTTTGATAAAGTTGGAATGACTGAATCGAATGCTACGTTTAGTGATGTTGGAAAGAAAGAAAATATAGCGACAGGCCACATATTATTACATAACATAGTAACGCCTGTTGATGCTTTTGCACAGGAAGATATTGGCGACATTGCTGATGCTGCCGGTGGCATTACAAGCAATGCAACAGATATAGCAAAATGGATGATGACGGAACTTGATTCCGGCAAAACATCCAATCATGATTCGTTGATAAAGTCAAGCGATATCAACCAGCTTTGGAAAGTTATTACACCTATTTCTGTGAGCACTGTTCCCCAATCTCTAAAGCCTTCGCAAATGATAAGCTATGGTTATGCATTGGGTGTGCGAGTATATAATTATGGCAAAAACAAAATCGTTAGTCATGGTGGTACATTGGATGGTTTTGTATCGCATGTTTTGTTGGTGCCCGATTTGAAACTTGGTATCACTGTTCTTACCAACCAGCAATCAACCGGTGCATATTGGAGCATCATTTATCACCTGCTTGATTATTATTTGCAGAACCCAAACTTTAACTGGGTAAAGGGTTATAAAGCCTTACTCGATTCATCAATGGTGCAATGGCAGCGAGATTATGACAGCGCTGTTGTTAAGCCTGATCCGTCTGCACCAAAGCCAGCTAACATTGATAAATATGCAGGCAAATATCACAATACATTTTATGGTAATTTAACGATCACCAGAGCTTCATCCAACTTACAATTTCAGTTTAATCAAACTCCATTATTCGTTGGCAGACTTGAGCCATTTCAATACCAAACATTCAAAGCTACTTTTAATAACGCCTGTTCACGATCAGACGGATATTTGACTTTTACATTATCGCCGGATGGTAACGCAGAAAGTTGCAGGCTGACACCCATTGATCCCGACACTGACATGGATTTTTCTGATTTAATTTTTACTAAAACAAAATAACATGATCACATCATACAACAAAGGAACAGAAGCCGTTTGGGCCGGTGAAGGCAATGTAAATACCAAAGGCGCAGCAACAACGCCCATTGTAAACAGTGTTGCCTTTTCTTATACTGATTTAGATGAATGGTACGAAGTATCAAATGGTAACAAAGAAGGTTATATATACAGCCGCAACACCAACCCAACAGTAGCTGCGTTGGAAGAAAAAATTCGTGTGCTGGAAGGTGCTGAAGCAGCAACATCATTTGCAACCGGCATGGCTGCCATTAGCAATAGCTTGTTCACTTTTTTAACAGCAGGCAAAAAAGTGGTTTCTATAAAAGATTCTTACGGTGGCACCAGCAAATTATTCTTAGACTTTTTACCAAAGTATAATATTGAAGTTGAGCTTTGCGATACAACAGATCACGATGCGCTGGAAGCAGCGATTGCAAAGCGTTGCGATGTTGTGTATCTGGAAACACCAACCAACCCGACTTTAAAAATTATAGATATAGAACGACTCAGCAAAGCCGCAAAAGCAGTCGGCGCAATAGTGATGGTTGATAACACATTTGCAACACCTATCAATCAAAATCCTTTACAGCTTGGTGCAGATTTGGTTTTGCATAGTGCAACTAAATTTTTAAACGGACATTCAGATGCAATGGGCGGATTGATTGCCGGTAAAAAAGAGCTTGTACAGAAGGTTTTTCAATTCAGGGAAATCAATGGCGCAAGCTTACAGGCCGATCCTGCGTATATGATTGCACGCGGCATGAAAACATTAGAGTTAAGAATAGAAAGACAGAATGCATCAACCTTGCAAATTGCCCGCTATTTAAAAGCGCACCATAAAGTAAGTGATGTGTTTTATCCGGGACTCGAAACACACAAAGGGCATGAAATTGCGCAAAAACAAATGCGCGGTTTTGGTGGTATGATGAGCTTTTCTTTACAAAGCGGATGGACTGCCGTGAAGAAGTTTTTACCCTCATTGAAACTCGTGCATCTCGCTGCCAGCCTGGGTTCGGTAAGTACATTGGCTGGCCCGCCACGTACCACAAGTCATGTTGAATTAACGGAAGAACAACGCAAACATTTGGGCATACCGGAAGGCTTGATTCGCTATTCGGTTGGCATAGAGAACGTGGACGATTTGTTAAGTGATATTGAGCAGGCGCTACAGCAGATTTAAAAAAAATTTGATTTTACTATTTTCTTGTAGAAAGTTGCCATCTCTGATAAGGAGTGATTATTGTTTTGGTGACACAGATTCTTTGAATTCAATTCTGCAAATCAAAAAATGTATTAAAAACAAAGAATGAGCTTGTAAATTTTGTTACAAGCTCATTCTTTGTTTTTGCTTTATTTTTTAATAAAACGGCTGGAGGATTTATTCAACTCTGGGTTGATATTAGCATTCCAAACGATCTTACCTTAATAGTCTGGATTTTTAGCGGAAGCAGCCCCACTGCCAGGTGGATTGATGTCCGATTCATCAGCAGGAACATCCCAATAATCCATAAAATTGTAATTGATGGTAGTGTTGGTGTACAAATGTCCTGTAGTTGAATTGTAGATATGATTGCCATAGCTGCCACCGCCATTGGTTATGTCGTAAACCCATCCCCATCTTCTGTTATCATAAAAAGAAATTCCTCTGAAAACAAGTGCCACACGCCGCTCCATAGTTAGTTCTTTCATAGCTGCCTGTTGCGACAAACCTGTTCCGGCTACGGCTGCAATTCCTGCACCCATATAATTTCTTACTGCATCAATATGCCCCAATCCTGTTTCCGTATTCCCTGATCTGATGTTAGCTTCAGCCAGCATCAGTTCGTTTTCTTCATAGCTGCCGCCAATATACACTTCATAATCACCTACAGACTGGCTGCCGTATACGTATACGTTTGGTAAACCCAAACCCCCATCTACCATGGTAAATCTTGTAGCAAAAGTGTAGTCATTTGTGAATAAGGATGTATCAACAAAATTGTTGGCAAACCTTTTATCTCCCGGTTTAAAATTTTGTATAAAACGCTCGCTTATTTTGTAAGTATTTGATTTGATAGGTCCGGTTGTCATCGCAGCTACTGTTCCATAAGCGGCTGTGAAGAAACCATTTGACTGAGCCGATCTTCCGGTAAAAACATAATCGCCTTCTTGTATCCCGTTGCTGGCTAATGAAAGTACACTATTCCAATCTGCCGAGGTCATGGCTGTTGTGGCAGACTTAGCAATGGTTGCATTTAAATTGCCGTTTACAAATGGTGCTAATTTGTTCAGCAAAATATTACGTGCCAGCATGGTGTTGATATTCCTTGTCCACATATCAGGTGTCAATACACCACCATGACCTACCTGACAGAAAGAAGGAATCAATTGTCCTAACACATCGGAATAATCAGAGATGCTGGATATTGATTTTAGTATGTCAGCGGCAGCATTGAAGTTTTTGTTTGATTCGTTAATAATTGCATCGTGTAAAACATATTTGTTGTTGGTAGCACCGGCTGTATCCGTTATCACACCGGAATAATACATCGTTCCTATTGATGCGTAAGCATATCCCTTCCACCAATAACACCATGCTTTTATTGTATTGGCACGGGTGGTAGCATCTCCACTAAACTTGATATTATCAACTAATGACAAAACGGTATTGCACACGTCGTTTAGTGCATACATATTCTGCCACTGATTGTACACAGGATTATTGTTTGCGCCCGTAGATGCACGTGTATTGAAAGTTTTAATAATAGAAACCTGTGGCGCATTATTAACCAGCTTGGTGCCATCATCTAAAATAACATAATCGGGCACACCAATGGTTGAGATTTGGTTGTTTGATGCTTCAGCGCCTAAGTTATCTGCCATCAATTCAATAAATCCCCATGGTAAAGAAAAATAGCTATCGCCCAGCCAGGCATCTCCGTTATAAAATCCATTGATATAAGTGCCGCCCCGGGCTAAACCAATTAAGCTTGTTTCATTGGTTACGTTGCCTTGTATGGTTGGCGAGTTTGGATTGCCAACATCCAATTGTTTTTTGCAGCTTTGGCTGAACGAAACCGGAATGAGTAAAATGAGTATATAAAGCAGTTTGTTTTTCATCTTTTTGTTTTATGAATTGAATAATTAGAACCCGATATTCAAACCAACCTGGTAAGATTTTATATTGGGTAACGTGCTTTGATCAACACCTCGGTCAAAAGCAGAATTGGCACCGCCGGAACTGATTTCAGGATCATAGCCTGTGTACTTGGTTACCGTTAAAATGTTTCGTCCTGTAAGAATTAATTGGCATCTTTTAAAATAGCTCACGTTTAACAATTTTGCCAAATCAAAACCAAGAGAAAGATTCCGCAAACGGAGGAAGGAGGCATTTTCGTAAAAGAAATCTCTCGTTCCATCGTTATCTGCACCATGCGTTGAACCAAAGATGTTGTAGTAAGGACTGGACCAATAAGCAGTGAAAGCTCCCGTTCTTCCATCAATAGTAACCGGCTTTGTGAAGTCGCCGCTAATGCCATCACGATACATCCATTCTTTTGTTTGGTTGTACAAATGACTTCCATAAACCCAATCAAACTGGAATGATAAAGTAACAATGCCTTTATAGCTTAATGAATTGATGAAAGAGACATTAAATTTAGGGTTGGGATCGCCCAAAGGATATTTGTTTTGTGTAAACTGTATCTGGTAGGTTCTCTTATCTACCACACGTCCGTCAACTATTTCATAATTGCCTTCATCTTCTTTTGCAATATATCTCGTTCCATCCGGGTGTGTGTAATCAAGGCTGGTTAACGCTTTGTAACCATAAATTTCTCCTATTTTATGGCCAGGTGTTAAAACAATTGAAGCATCTGCGTTGGCAGCCGCACTGGTTAAGATAATATCGGGACCATTAATCCTATCAATAACAGAAACCTGGTGACCATAATTGGTGGTGAAATCCCAGTTGAAGTTCCTTGTATTGGCTATCGGAATATTTACAGAAAACTGGTAGCCATGTGAAGACAAATCAATTGCATTGTTGGTAAAAGAAGAAGCACCTGTAGAAGGTGGAATGCTAACCGTAAAAATTACGTTGCTGCTTTTTCTTGTCCAATAGGAAAATGAACCATTAATAGCTTTCAGCCAATTACCGTTTTTATTTAAATTGATACTAAAGTCAGTTCCTATTTCTGTTTCCTTTGTAACCTCTACATGCAAATCAGGATTGAGATTGGTTGTTGGCAATGTGTACACCAGGGATGTTCCTAAGTTTTGCTGGGTTAAAGTTGGATAACGTTGGAAAGTACCTGGCTGAATACCCGCTTCTCCATAAGCAGCTCTTATTTTTAGATAAGGAATGGCATTAGAAAATGCGCCATTTCCAAAAAAGCTGTTCAGCAATACATGTCCGTCAAAATGTGGAAATGTAAATGGTTTTGAACCCTCACCAAATGCCGATGAATAATCGCTTCTAAAGCCTCCTGTAATGCCACCGTAATCGCCAAAGTCAATTTTCTGGTTTATTAAATAGCCATAAGTTATGAATGGCTCAACATAGTCGTAAGATACCGCTTGTGTTGAAGTTGATTGTAAGTTAATGGGCGGCACAAGAGGTAATCCCAATCCATAACTATCATATTCCTTATACTGGTTCTTCCTGTAATCATAGGCTAATTCTGTACTCGTTTGGATAGGAAGATTTATATTAAAGTCTTTTTGAAAATCGGTACGTATATAAGCGGTAGCCAGGAAGTTTTGAAACACACTGTTTACCTGGTAATTGTTTATCTCACCTGTATTATCCTGCGCATAATTTCCTGTGAAGTTGGGCGCATAATAATTTGAATTTAGGTTTTCCGACTGATTATAATAAGTATATCGAGCATTTCTCGTGTCGTAGTTAATACCATATTTTGCATCCAGCTCAACAAATCGGTTCACCGTATAATCGGCATCAAAGTTTTGAATGATGTCAACCTTATTATCATTACCATCTGTATATTCATCCTGGTAAAAAGGATTAGTAGCATTTACACTTAAAAAATCGGCTGTCTGATAAAAAGGATAAGTTCCATCCGACAGCTTTCTTGATAAATCAAAGAAAGGAGATGTATTTAAAAATCCATACACACGATTAGTTGAACCTAAACCATTTGATGTTAATAGCCCGGCGCCAGCTCCCATCTGCGGATGAAGTGTATTCTTTGTATAAATCAACTCAGTAATTGACCTAATCTTGAAACCCTTGAACAGTTCTGTTCCAATGTTTGCCGAAAGGTTGGTTCTATCAACATAACCATTCTTCAAAATGGGAGAAACAGTGTGGTTATTTGAAACAGTTAATGCATAATCGCTTTTATCGCCAGCCCCTGAAATGCTTATACTATTATTGAATGTATAGCCTGTTTGAAACACCTGTTTGAAATGATCATAATATTTCAAATTTGCATTGTAAGGCTTATTGTCTACATTGTTGGTGTCTAATATATAATATCTGCCAGGTCCAGGTGTTCCATTGTCTCCACCATATTGATAAGCAATTGAATCTATAGAGCCAACAGCATCATATTGTACAGGCTGGCCGGTAACATAATTAATAATATTGTTGTTGGCATCTGTCAACAGCCCGTGTTTATCAGCTTTATGAACATGACCGTTATTCAAAAAATTATTGAAAGAATAACTCGTGTTATAGTTAACGGAAGTAGCACCTTTTTTACCCTTTTTGGTAAAGATTTGAATTACGCCATTGGCGCCCTGCGCTCCGTATAGGGTGGCAGAAGCCGCGCCCTGAACAATTTCTACACGATCAATGTTACTTAAATCAAGAGAATTTAAATCGGTTGATCTTACTTCAACTCCGTCCATAATGATCAAAGGCCTTGTTCCTCCCTGCAGGGTATTAATCCCCCGCAACACAATATTTACAGGGTCGCCCGGATTACCACTTACAGAAGAGATTTGGGCTCCGGGAACTTTACCAATCAATGCCTGGTCAATGGAAGCGGTTGGTGTTTGTGGAAGTTTGTCAGAAGAAATAGATTCTACCGCAATGCCCAATCTCTTTTTACTGGTAGCTATGCCCACACCAGTTACAACTACTTCAGCGAGGTTGTTTACATCCGTTTTCAATGCCACAGACACATTGTCATTGGCTGGTACCTCTTGCGTAATATAACCAACTGCTGAAATTACTAATACATCGCTGGCAGGAATGGAAGCCTTAAAGGTGCCATCATTGCCTGTTAATGCTAAAACCTTCTTCGATTTCTTTGTGGAGATGGTGGCCATCTGAACCGGCAGTCCCTTGTCATCTGTGACCTTACCTGTAACTGCATTAGTTTGTGCAATGGCATTAAACAATACCAAGAAGGCACAAAAAACCAATAGTGTTTTTTTTCTCATGTGCTATTTGTTTTGTTGCTTAGGAACAAATATAGAACATTGTGAAAGAAATGTCAAAAAAATGTTAATCGTGAGCTAAGAAATATTAGAAATTAATGTGCAAAGAGTCATATATTTCTTATCCTTATTAAAGTAATTCATTTTATTAAAAAGCTGTTCGTGTTTATGAACAAACAGAGTAAGAACTGAAACCCGTGGCTGGCAGAATTATTACCAGGCGCTAAACAATCTATAAGTAGTAACAGACTTGGTTGGGCAAAACTTTATTTGAAAAGACGATTTATTTCAGGAAGCAAAAAGAGCAAAGGGCATTATATAACTATTTCTACATAACCTTACACTGTAAAACAATCCGTCAAAAATATTGATAGGAAGATTGTACTTATTGGTGGCAGCAAACTGGGCACTTTGATGATATCATTGGTATTTCTGTAAAGAAAACTTACGAATTGAAAAGAGTAGAGCGATTCGTTTGAAGAAAAATAATATCTACCAAAATACAGATCCGGCTATTCAACTTCTATAAAAATAATTTGTATGCAAACTTTGGTGCAAATAAAAAAGCACTTTTGAAAAGATTTTCAAAAGTGCTTTTTTAGAAGTGACCGCGTCAGGATTCAAACCTGAAACCTTCTGATCCGTAGTCAGATGCTCTATTCAGTTGAGCTACGCAGCCGTTTAGCGGGCTGCAAATGTAAAATGAAAATCCCTTTTGGCAAAATACAAAAGCATTCACTTTTGAATTTTGTATTGTTGTAACGCATTTCCTTAAAAAAATAAATTTTCTTGGACAGGCTAAAGAAGCATGACTACAAAAGTTGTAATTGATAAAGCATGAAAAGAAGAAACGCATTTGAATGGGAAGATCAGCCTTGGTTTCCTTTTTTTTTACGACAGTACATGACCGATTTTTTGCGATTTATTTTGCAAAAAGGAAACTTGTATGAACCTATTACCTCTGTTTTGATTGAAGGCTTACAACAAACAAAAAAGAATGTTGTTATTGACCTTTGTTCGGGTGCAGGCGGCGCCGTTGTATCGGTTCAAAACAATATAAAAAAAGCCACCGGCAAAAGCATTCCTTTTGTTTTAACCGATTTATTTCCCAACATAGATGCTTATAAATTGTTGCAAAAACAAACCGGCGGAAATATTCTTTTTTATAAGGAGCCCGTTGATGCAACCTGCGTTCCAACTGCATTAGCGGGCTTTCGTACATTGTTCTCGGGCTTTCATCATTTTGATAAAAAAGCTGCCGTCAACCTGTTGCAAAACGCTGTGGATGCACAGGAAGGCATTGCTATTTTTGATGGTGGCAGCCGAAGCGTATGGTTTACTGTTTTGATTTTGCTGTTTCATCCGATCGCTTTCCTGTTATTTACGCCTTTTATAAAACCGTTTTCTGTAAAGCGTTTGTTGTTTACTTATTTATTGCCTGTTGTTCCCTTTTGCACCATTTGGGATGGCATTGCATCGGTGTTGCGTTTATACACGCCGAACGAGATGTTGCAACTGGCAAATGAAACCAAAAAGGGCGAGTGTTTATATCAATGGAAAGCTGGAATTGCAGTGAATCGAATTAGCATTCGCATAGCTTATTTAATAGGCGTTCCAAAAGCCGCAGTTGATTAATGTTGCAAAAATTAATGGAATGTTCAGGTAGATTAAAAGATTTTAAACCCGTTGTTATTCACCGCCAGTTTACTTTTACCCTGTCAATTTTTAATTCCAATATCATGAAAAAAGTTAACTGGTTTATAAGTATGTTATTGCTTTTGTACATTGCTGTTCAGGTCGGATTTCGTTTCGTTTGTTGCACAGTGAAACAGTATTTTTATTCGTTGCATTCAACCCAATAAAACTTATACATTTCAATATCAATAGAGGTTACACTCCGTTTTAAAATCCAATATCATGTTTTCTTTTATCACTCACATTGCCTGGCAAACGGCGCAGGCAATTATCGCTCTCAGCTTGCTGTTGCCATTCATTTTACATTCCGTTTTTTATTTACAAAAAAAGAGGCAAAAACAAACTTCGGTAAGCGAAGAATTGTTTGAAGAGAAAGATTTTGCCATCATCGTTTCTGTTAGCCATTCAGGAGAAAAGATAAATCGAGTGATTGACTCTTTACTGCAATTGCAGTACACCAATTATCTTGTGTATATTGTAACGAACAAAAACATCAATCCCCGTTTTTACACCGACGATGAACGGATTGTTTGGTTAACCTCTTCCGAGTTTGTTAAGCAACCATTCCGGTTGCGGCAGTATGCAATCGATAGCTTCAAACGTTCGCACACACATGCTGTTGTATTGGATGAAAATTGTATTGCCGATGCCGATTTTTTAAATGGTTTGAACGTTTGTTTTCACCAGGGTTTTCAAGTGGTGCAAAGTATGATTACAACAAAAACAATTAGCGGATTTACTAGCCAATTGTATGCGCTGCGCAATGCTTATAACCGCTTTTTTTATAATTATGTTTTATTTGAATTGGGTTCTTCTGCAACTGTAAATAATAACGGCGTTGCATTTACTGTTTCGTTTTATAAAACATACCTGCAATCCTTAAACACAATGACAGCGGGCATTGCAGACTCAGTACAAACCATGTTGGCTCAACAAAACTTCCAGGTTGCGTTTGCTAAAAATGCAATCATAGTTGAAGAAAATGCAAGTGATGCTCAACCTGATGAAATGCGCTCTTTGCAAACGATAAATGTTCAGATTCAAAAGCTTTGGAACAACTCACAACTGCTTTTCAAAGGCATTATTTGCTTTGACAGAAATTTGTTTTTGTCGGGTTTGCAATTGCTGCAGCTTCCTTTGTTTGCAAGTTTGTTTTTGGCCATTTTTTGCCTCATTATAAATGCTTGTTTCAATCCATTCCTCGCGATCTTTTGGATGATCGGTTTGGGCCTTTTTTCAATCAGTTTTTTATCCATAGCTCATTGGGGGACAAACAAGCGCAAGCCATCTTCAACAACAGGTTCTGTGTTAACCGGCTTACAGAGTTTGTATAAAGAAAGTGAAGTTGAAATGTATTCGGCGGCACAATCTTTCTAAGCAATAGAAGAAGTTTACTTTGGAAATTTTATCGTGAAAACAGTGCTTTTGTTTTCATCAAAATTCATGTCAAGCGTGCCGGCCAGGGAAGTAACAATTTGCTTTGCAGAAGTAAGGTATTTAATGTATTGTTTTTCGCTATCATTCAAATTCCCGTATTGTAGCAATTTTAGTTCGCCGCCGCTCGAAATTACGGGAATGCCATTCCCATTATCAACAATGATAAAAAGATAAGCCTGTTTGGTTGGCTGAAAAGAAATTTCAATCACCTGATTGGATTTGTTATTAAATGTTGCCGAAGCTATTATGATGTGCGTAAGTGCTTGCAGTAATAAATTTTTAAAAAAGAAAATCGAATCGTTTTCAGGATGATTGCCAATAGAAATGCTGCCTGTTGATAAAGGCAACATTTGTTTTAAATCCTGCATGATGCTGGTAAACGTAAACAGCGATTTTGTTTCCTGTAGAAAGCTTAACCGTGCAGCTTTTTGCAACGTATCATCCACGGTTGTTTTTATGCTTTCGCAGGAATAGGTAATGAGCGATAAAATTTGCTTTCCATCCGTATCCAGCACGTCTGAAAATTTATCCTGAATGATATTAGTAAATTCAATAGCATTATCGCAGGGTTGCTTTAAATTTTCGGCAGCGTTTTGCGCAAAATTCTCCAATTCGTTATTTATTTCCTGCAGCAATTGCCGGCTGTGAATTAACTCCTTTGTTTTCTTGTGAAGCTCCATCAAGCGTATGGTTTGATTGGCCAGAGTTTTCAAAGCATCGCGCTGACTTTCGGTAAGATGTCCCGGCTTATTGTCTATTACACACAAACTGCCAATCGGATAGCCCTCTTCTGTAAGCAAAGGCACACCTGCATAAAACAGGATATGAGGCTCTCCGGTTACCAAAGGATTGTTGAAAAATCGTTCATCTTTTTCAGCATCAGGCACAATCATCATTTCATCGGGTTCTAAAATGGCATGTGCACAAAACGCATGTTCCCGAAGCGTTTCCTCTAAATGAATACCGTGAGCCGATTTCATCCACTGCCTGTCTTTATCAACCAATGTAATTAAAGAAACGGGAGTATGGCAGATAAAAGAAGCCAGCTTCGTTATGTCATCATAGTCTTTTTCTGGTAGACTATCCAGCAGTTCATAGCTGTACAAATTGTTAAGCCTTTCCTGCTCGTTAGTCGGTATGTTAGCTGCCGGCATAGTGTGTGCAAGTTACTGGTTTCTAATAAAATCAGAACGATTCCAAGCTTCTTTTTGAAATAATTATAGAGGTTGTAAGATGATAAATTTAAAAGATATGATATACGGCGAAACTCATTAAATATGCCAGCCCTGTCATATAAACAAACTGAACAACAGGCCACTTCCAGGTTCGCGTTTCGCGTTTGGTAATAGCAAGCGTACTCATGCACTGCATGGCCAGTACATAAAACATCATCAGCGATAAAGCCGTTGCCAGCGTATAAACCGGTGTGCCATCTTCCCGCTTTGCATTGTGCATTTTTTCTTTTAAGGTGGCGTCGTCTTTTTCATCAACGCTGTACAGCGTTGCCATTGTGCCTACAAACACTTCGCGCGCAGCAAACGAAGTAATAAGTGCGATACCTATTTTCCAGTCGAAACCAAGCGGTTTTATTACCGGCTCGATGGCTCTTCCGGCGATACCGGCAAATGAATTTTGCAGCTTTTCGGTTTTGTATTGTTTTTCCAAAACATCTTTATTAGCAGGCGTTGCAGCTCCTTCTATCCTTGCATATTTTGCATCAATGGTTTTCATTCTGGAGGAAGGACCATAGCTACTTAAAAACCAAAGCAGCAAACTGATGAGAATGATTATTCTGCCAGCATCTGAGACAAATATTTTCGCTTTTTCAATCATTGTTATGCCAACGTTTTTCCAGCGCGGCGCACGATACACGGGCAACTCTAAAATGAAAAAGCTTTTTTCTTTTATATTGATGATCCACTTCAACACATAGCTAACAATTAGCGCCATTACAATGCCTACCATGTACAAAGCCATCATTACCAATCCTTGCTCACTTAAAAAATGTAAGTAATAATGGTTGGGAACCACCAGCGCAATGAGAATGGTATAGACTGGCAAACGTGCACTACAACTCATCAGGGGCGTAACCAAAATGGTTAGTAAACGCTCTTTTCGGTTTTCTATGTTTCGCGTGCTCATTATCGCAGGCACGGCGCAGGCAAAGCCACTGATCATGGGCATTACGCTCTTTCCGTTCAGCCCAACTTTTCGCATCAGTTTATCGCTTAAAAACGAAATGCGCGCCATATAACCAACATCTTCCAGCATGGTAATTAATCCAAATAAAATCATGATTTGTGGCACAAAAACAAGAATGCCACTCAAGCCAGCCAGTAAGCCATTCACCAGCAAATTGCTCCACCACGCCTGCGGTAATGTATCGCCTATCCATCCGCTTACTTTTGAAAAGCTCCAGTCAATAGCATTCATCGGAAATTGGGCTAACCAAAAAATGCTTTGAAAGAGGAGGAACAAAACCACCAGTAAAATCACATTTCCCCAAACGCGGTGCAGAAGAACGTTATCCAGTTTTTCGGTAAATAGTTTTTTTTGCAGCGGATCAGGTTCTACCACGCTTTGCTGCATAATCTGCCGGATGCGCGAATAGCGTTGCACAATTTCATCTGCCTGCGTTTTGGTAGGATTGAAATCGTTAGTTACTTCAACATGCTCGATGGCATTTTGCGTTATAGTATCGAGCGGAAAATTTTCGTGGTTGATGAGATAGTGCACCGCTGCATAATTGCTGATATGCGGCACTAATTTTTTTGCACCTTCAATAGCGAAAGGTGCCAGTTCTTTATTCGGAATAAAATCAAATTGCGGTGCGGTAAAGGCTTGTTTTGCTGTTTGTGCAAGAGCTTTTTTTAATTGCTGGATGCCTTTGTTTTTGCGTGGATTTACAGGGATAACCGGCACACCCAATTCACGTTCGAGTTGCGATACATCAATGCTGAAACCCTTGCTGCGTGCAATGTCCATCATGGTGAGGGCAATGACAACAGGACGTTTCAAATCAATTACCTGGCTGCAAAACAGAAGGTTTCGTTTTAAATTGCTGGCATCGGCAACGGCAAGAATGATGTCGGGTTTTATTTCATCCACATTCATCATTACTTTATAAGCTACCCATTCATCAGCGCGGCGCGGATACAAGCTATATGTCCCCGGAAGGTCAATGATTTTCGCATCAAAGTCATCTTCCAACGTGGTTGTGCCCGTTTTTTTATCAACGGTTACACCCGGAAAATTACCTACCTTTTGGTTTAAACCTGTGAGTGAATTGAATAAAGATGTTTTGCCGCAGTTCGGGTTGCCAACCAACGCAATGTTTACCTGTTTGCCAGTCAATGTATTTTGATTTCAATCTACAAAAATAAGAAAGGACAACAGCAGAGGGTTTGCGAGAAAAGGAACATTCGTAAACAAGTGTGTTAAAATAGATCAGGTGATTGGATAAGGTATATTTCAAATCTTCGCCTTGGCAGTAAGTCAGGGTTCGGAACCTCTGAAGGTTCCGAACCCTTTTACTCTACGACAAGCAAACAAAACAATGCGCGTGGGAACATAGTAACCACTTGTCTTTTGCATTGTTATGGTTTTGCACATAATGTTGTAGCTTTTGTTTTACTTCAATTGTTTGTTTTGTATTTTCTTCTTTGGTTAATTTTAATTTGGAGGCAACTTTTTTACTGTCAGGTAAAAGCATGGAATTATTTTTTAAGTGTTATTTAAGTCGGAACATGGATAATAAGAGTAACAATAGTGTTACGGATTTTTATTGCTTTTGGTTTTGCCCAAAAAATTGGTTTGATGAATATTTATGTTATTGTTAGGATAAATGGTCATTTTGGCTTACGTCTTTATATGTGTTTTCTTTCTTACATTTTCATGTTTTAAAATGCTCAATTTAAAAGCGTTTGCTGAGAACTATTCTTCTTACGACATCATTGCCAAACGTTTTGCAGGATGGGGTTTTGTGTATGCTTTTGTTGAACTGGCTTTGGGAGTAGCTTATGCAATCAATTTTGAACCTCTCCTTACCAATACAATTGCATTTGTAGTAATGCTGGTTAGTATGGTTGGCGTTTTACAAAGTGTGTTGAGCAAAAGAAAAATACAGTGCGCCTGTTTAGGAACCGTATTTAATTTGCCTATGAGCACTGTAACCATTATTGAAGACGGATTAATGATAGCAATGAGCGGCATAATGATTGTCAGTTTTATTTTATGAATGCCTTTTTTCAAAATATAAAACACTTATTTATGAACGGTTATCACCAATATAAATCTTGTATCGAAACCTGCCTTGCCTGTGCCGCTATTTGTAATCATTGTGCTTCTTCCTGCACAGGAGAAGAAGATGTGAAAATGATGGCGCATTGTATTCAGCTTGATATGGAATGTGCTGTTGCTTGTTATGCTGCTGCGGAATTGATGAGTCTGGGAAGCAGCAAGGCAAAAGAGATGTGCCGCATTTGCGCCGACTTATGTAAAGCCTGTGGCGAAGAGTGTGCAAAACATACACAAATGGAACACTGCCGGGAATGTGCGACTGCTTGCGAAAAATGTGCAAATGAATGTAGTGCAATGGCAGCCTGATGAAGTGTTATTTTACTTTTGCCTTATTTTGAAAGCTATATGTTTTGCATGAGAAACTGCGTTGCTTTGTTGTTATGTTGTTTGTACTTAACCGCTTTTACGGGTGTAACAGTAACAGTGCATTATTGCATGAACTCTGTTGCTTCGGTAAGCTTTGATAAACCCTATAAAGACAAAGAGTGCCAATCCTGCGAAAAGAAGGAAAAAGCTTGTTGTGATGACAGACAAGCCGTTTTAAAAGGGAGCGGTCAGCACGAAGCAGCGGCTCAAAAAGCTTCTTTTGACAATGACTTTGTTGCACTGATAAACCATCGTCATCAATCAATTTTCCAACTTTCGAATTCATATCATTTTTCTTACAAAAACAAAAGCGTAAACCCCAGCCCGCCCGTGCCTTTGTATCAGGTGCAATGCGTTTATCGCATTTGAGCCCGTTTGTTTTTGCTTAAATTTTTTATATGAACAATGCAAGACAAATATTGCATTTGTTTTTGCCCATTTTTTTATTTTTCCTCTTTTAATTTTTTACAATGAAATACATTTTATTGTTATCTATACTCCTGTTTGCAACAGCAAATATTATTGCGCAACATCAACACAAAAACACCGATACAACGCAGATAAACGCCGGTCATGATTCTATGATGAACATGAACATGGATGATATGGATATGAATGGCGATGACGAAGAAACCATGCCGGGTATGAGCCATTCTTTTTCGCGCTCACTTCCTATGACGCGTGATGGTTCGGGCACTTCATGGTCGTCGGATAACAATCCAATGTATATGATAATGAAGCACACAAAAAAAGGCATGTGGATGTTTCATGGAAGCCTTTTTATAAGATATGATGATCAGCAATTAACCAAAAAAACATCACGCAGCGGAGCACAGTTTGATGCACCCAACTGGTTCATGGCAATGTACAACCGACCCGTTGGTAAAAATGGTTTGTTCAATTTTTCTGCCATGCTAAGTCTTGATGCAATAACGGTTACAGAAAGAGGTTATCCTTTATTGTTTCAATCGGGCGAATCCTACAAAGGACAGCCGTTGGTTGACCGGCAGCATCCGCACGATTTGTTTTCCGGTTTAAGCATCGGTTACACGCAACGGTTAAGTAAAACGGTTGATGTGTTTGCTTACTTAGGTTATCCCGGCGAACCGCCAATCAGCGCACCTGCTTTCATGCATCGAACCATTGCCCTGAACGACCCTGATGCGCCACTCAGTCATCACTGGCAGGATGCTACACACATTACGTATGGCGTGGCTAACAGCAGGCGTTAGAGCAGGAAAATTTAAGGGCGAATTTTCATCGTTTACCGGGCGTGAGCCGGATGAAAATCGGTATGATTTTGATAAGCCAAATTTCGACAGCTATTCATGGCGATTATCGTTCAATCCTTCTAAAGCATTGGCTTTCCAGGTTTCGCAGGCATTTATAAAAAGCCCTGAAGCTTTGCATCCAGCAGAAGATGTAATGCGCTATACTGCATCAGTTTTATATAGCACGCCGGTTACTGTAAAAGGAAGCTTCTTTTCTTCGGCTGCAGTGTGGGGAATGAATGTTGAAGGCGCAGATGGGCATAAGGAAAACTCTTTTTTGGCAGAAGGTACGCAACAATTGCAAAAGCAAGCGATTTATGGCAGGTATGAATTTGTACAAAAATCAACTGAAGAATTGAATCTTGAAGGTCGGTATAGAGAGGGAAGTTTTGACATTCATAAGCTTACTCTTGGCACCAACCGGCACCTGTTTTCGCTCGGAAAATTTGAATGGATTGGCGGTTTGCAATCGTCTGTGAATCTTCCTCCGCCATCGTTGCAAAGCTTATATGGGAAAGCGCCGATGAGCGGACAGGTTTATGTAGAAATTCGGCCGAAACTGATGAAGATGTAATTCGATGTACGATGTTAGATGTCGGATGTCAAATGTATGATTAGTAAGAGCTGAAATACTTGTCAGTAAAGAGCTTTCTATATTATGTCAAATCTTACACAAGCAGTTTTGTAAGACAGCCAATCAAAGCATATCCTTCCTGCATATAACGCAGAAATACGCAGATACACTGCAAAAGACTTCTGCGAAAATCTACGCTATCTGCGGGATACGACTTTAAAATAACAACTCAGTTTTTTTATCCCGCTTACCTTTGCGCCTTATTTGTTTTTATGGCAAAAATTGGAATTAACATAGCTACCGGCAGCTTGCAAAAAGAGGAAATGATTGTGGGCATTGACTTGGGAACCACCAATAGTTTGGTTGCCATTATTCATCCGGATACCGGAAAACCTGTAGCTTTAAAAGAACACGACAGCAGTAGTTTGGTACCCAGTGTTGTTCATTTTAATAACGGAAATGTTGTAGTTGGAAATGAAGCCAAACAATATTTAGAAACCGATCCTGCGAACACGATTTTCAGTGCAAAAAGATTGATGGGAAAAAGTTATAACGACCTGAAAGAGCACGCTAATTTTTACAGTTATAAAATTATTGATGATAAGGAAGAAAGCCTTGTAAAAGTGCAGGTTGGCAACACGTTTTATTCGCCGGTTGAGTTGTCGTCTTTTATTTTAAAAGAATTGAAAGAACGTGCTGAGCATATTTTGAAAACACCGGTAAGCCGCGCTGTGATTACAGTTCCCGCTTATTTTAATGATGCACAACGGCAAGCCACGCGCGATGCCGGAAAGCTTGCCGGGCTTGATGTGCTGCGCATTGTGAACGAGCCAACTGCAGCCAGTTTAGCGTATGGTTTAGGCTTACATAAGGATGAAGAAAAAACAATTGCCGTGTACGATTTAGGTGGTGGTACGTTTGATATTTCAATACTTAAAATCAATAATGGCATTTTTGAAGTGCTAAGCACCAACGGCGATACGTATTTGGGCGGCGATGATTTTGATAGATTGATTGTGCAGTATTGGTTGGGACAAAACGTGTTTGCAAAAGAAGATTTTGAAAGAAACAATGCATTGCTTCAAACCTTACGATTAGCGGCTGAAGAAGCTAAAAAAGGCTTGAGCATGGATGACGGTTTCATCACCAGTGTTGATGGTGTTACGTTGGATATTTCGCGCAAAAAGTTTGAAGAATTGATTCAGCCCCTAATTGATAAAACCATTGATAGCTGTCGTGCTGCTTTAAAAGATGCTAACCTGCAAACAACCGATATTAATGTGATTGTAATGGTAGGTGGCAGCACACGCGTTCCGGCTGTAAAAAATGCTGTTAGCAACTTTTTTGGGAAGCCTGTTAATGTTGAAGTAAACCCTGATGAAGTAGTAGCGTTAGGTGCTGCGGTGCAAGCTGATATTTTAGCAGGTAACAATAAAGAATTATTGCTTCTTGATATTACGCCTTTGAGTTTGGGTATAGAAACAATGGGCGGTTTGATGGATGTGTTGATTCCGCGAAACAGCAAGATACCATCGAAAGCCGGACGGCAATATACTACGCAAAAAGATGGGCAGGGCAGCATGAGGATTTCAGTGTTTCAGGGCGAAAGAGATTTAGTAAAAGACAACCGTAAACTGGCTGAATTTAACCTAACCGGCATACCTGGAATGCCAGCCGGTTTGCCCAAAGTAGAAGTGAGTTTTTTAATTAATGCTGATGGCATTTTATCGGTAAAAGCAAAAGAGTTGCGCAGCGGTGTTGAACAACAAATTGAAGTGAAACCGCAATATGGCTTAACCGATAGCGAAGTGGAAAAAATGTTGCTCGACAGTATCACTCATGCAAAGGCCGACATGCTGGAACGCGCGCTGATAGAGGCTCGCAGCGAAGGCGAACAGTTGTTGCAAACTACAGAAGCATTCATTACCAAGAACGCATCGTTGCTAACGCCAGATGAAATGACGGCAACCGCATTGGCCATGCAAGCCTTACAAATGGCACTAACGATGACCGATAAAAATCTCATTCATACCAAAACCGAAGAGTTAAATGAAGTAACCAAACCATTTGCCGAACGTGCGATGGACAAAGCCGTAAGCGAAGCGTTGAAAGGGAAAAAAATATAGGCAAAAACAAACGTCTGATTTGTTAATCATCAACCATTCTTATCATTCATTTAAGTCTTACAAACTTTTCTTTCAGCATAGCAATTAGTACCTTTGCACGCCTGAAAAATTATGAAGTACGAAAAAGAAATAGCCCGGCGTAAAACATTTGCCATCATCTCTCACCCCGATGCCGGTAAAACCACATTAACCGAAAAGTTGTTGCTGTTTGGCGGCGCCATCCAGGTTGCCGGTGCGGTAAAAAGCAATAAAATAAAAAAGCACGCCACCAGCGATTTTATGGAGATAGAACGCCAGCGCGGTATTTCCGTTGCCACCAGCGTAATGACGTTTCAATATAAAGATTTTCTCATTAATTTATTGGATACACCCGGCCACAAAGACTTTGCGGAAGATACATATCGGACACTAACAGCAGTGGATAGCGTTGTGTTGGTAATTGATAGCGTAAACGGTGTGGAAGAGCAAACGCGCCGCCTGATGGAAGTGTGCCGGATGCGCGATACACCTGTGATTGTTTTTGTTAATAAAATGGACCGTGATGGCAAGAATCGTTTTGATTTACTGGAAGAAATTGAAAAGGAACTGAACATCAGCCTGCATCCGATGACATGGCCTATTAACAGCGGTAAAGATTTTAAAGGCGTTTACAATTTAGATAACCAAAGTCTTCGTCTTTTTACTGCCAATACCAAAGCTGATGAGGAAGATGTGATTTCGATTGATGACATCAACAATGCGATTCTTGATGAAAAAATCGGCGAACGCGATGCAGCAACATTGCGTGAAGATGTTGAACTGATTGATGGCGTCTATGGCAAGCTGAATATTGAGGATTACTTAAACGCAGAAGTTGCTCCTGTATTTTTTGGCAGTGCCGTAAACAATTTTGGTGTAAAAGAAATGCTGGATACTTTCATCAACATTGCACCTGTGCCACGCGACCGCGAAACGAATGAACGTGAAGTAGGAGTGGATGAAGAAAAGTTCAGCGGCTTTGTGTTTAAAATTCATGCGAACCTCGATCCTAAGCACCGCGACAGGATTGCGTTTCTGCGCGTTTGCAGCGGCAGGTTCGAACGCAATCATTATTATCATCATGTGCGGTTGGAAAAGGATGTTCGCTTTAGCAATCCGTATAGTTTTATGGCGCGCAGCAAAGATGTAATTGAAGATGCTTATCCCGGCGATGTGGTGGGATTGTTTGATACCGGCAATTTTAAAATCGGTGATACTTTAACCGAAGGTGAAGACTTTTATTTTACAGGTATTCCTTCGTTTTCACCTGAAATTTTTAAAGAGCTGGTGAACAAAGATCCGATGAAAACAAAACAGTTGGAAAAAGGCATTTCGCAACTAACGGATGAAGGCGTAGCGCAGTTGTTTACACAGTTTGGCGGCAATAAAAAAATCATTGGTTGCGTTGGCGATTTGCAGTTTGAAGTAATCCAATATCGTTTACTGCACGAATATGGTGCGGCTTGCGAATTTAGAACGTTGCCATTTTATAAAGCTTGCTGGTTAACGAGCAACGATCCCAAAAAGCTGGAAGATTTCCTTCGTTTCAAACAACAAAATTCCGCGGCAGATAAAGATGGCAATCCTGTTTATTTAGCGCAAAGCGAATGGTTTTTAAACACCGAAATTCAGAACAATCCCGACATACAATTTCATTTTACAAGCGAGATAAACAAGTAGGTTGATTTTGGATTTGTGATTTATGAATTGTGATTGTTGAAAGGCGCAGCAGTAAATAATTTTATTGAATGTTGATGTCTGTCTTTTCAATTGAAAATGATACAAGCGGCTTCGTTTATATTTGTAAGAAATGATGTTGTTATGATTACAGATATTTCGCAGCTTGATCCCAATAAAACATACTCTTACGCTGATTATTTGACCTGGCAGTTTGAAGATATGGTAGAACTGATAAAAGGAAAATTATTTATCAATTCTCCTGCGCCTGCTCACCGGCATCAACTCATTGCGAGTAATTTGCACAGAGATATTTCAAATCATTTTCGCAAACATTCATGTCGTTCGTATTTTGCCCCATTTGATGTACGGTTAGTAAAGGAACGGAAAGAAGATAAAGACGTGTTTACGGTAGTACAGCCTGACATTTGTGTGATATGCGATATGAGTAAAATGGATGATCGCGGTTATGCCGGGTCTCCTGATTTAATTATTGAAATCATTTCGCCATCTACGGCAAAAAAAGACATTGATTATAAATACAGGTTGTATGAGGAAAACGGTGTGAAAGAGTATTGGATTGTTTTTCCTGATAGCAACGCCATTAATCAATATTTTTTGTCAGAAGGTAAATATCAACAGAAAGGCTTGTTTGTAAACGGTCAGCGATTCAACAGCGTTGCCTTCCCCAGTTTAGAAATTGACTTAAACGACATCTTTTATTCGTAAGCTGGTTGAACACCTGTATAACTTTGCGGTGTAATGTTTTTCAATTCATTTTTTACATCATCACTTACATCTAATCCTTCAATAAACTGGTGAATCGCTTCTTTGTTTATGGCATTATTTCCACGTGTTAATTCTTTCAACGCTTCATAAGGGTTGGGATAATTTTCTCTTCGCAAAATGGTTTGAATGGCTTCTGCCACTACCGCCCAATTAGTTTTCTAAATCGTCGTTCAGTTTGGCTTCATTCAACACCAGTTTCGATGCCCCTTTTTGTAACGATTTTATGGCAATGGCAATATGCGCAGCGGGCACACCAATGTTGCGTAAAACGGTTGAATCTGTTAAGTCTCTTTGTAAGCGGCTGATGGGCAATTTAGCGGAAAGATGCTCCAGTATTGCATTTGCCAGACCTAAGTTTCCTTCTGCATTTTCAAAATCAATCGGGTTCACTTTGTGTGGCATTGCTGAAGAGCCAACTTCACCCCGCTTTGTTTGTTGTTTAAAATAATCAAGGCTGATGTATGTCCACAGATCTCTGCATAAATCAATCAAAATTGTGTTGATTCTTTTCATGGCATCGAAATGTGCAGCCAATGAATCGTAGTGTTCAATTTGCGTTGTAAACTGTTTGCGTTGCAGGCCTAAAATATCATTCACAAAATGGTTAGCAAATGCTATCCAATCGAAGGCCGGAAATGCAATTTTGTGTGCATTAAAATTGCCCGTTGCGCCACCAAATTTTGCGGCAAATGGAATGTTTTGAAATGATAATATTTGGTTTTGGATACGTTCAACAAACACCATCATTTCTTTACCTAAAATGGTTGGCGATGCAGGCTGGCCGTGGGTTCTGGCAAGCATGGGCACGCCTTTTCCACTGTGCTGCAAGTTCTTCGATTTGTTTTTGCACCAATTGTAGGGAAGGCAGATATTCTTTTTCAATATAATCTTTCCAAAGCAACGGAATGGCAGTGTTGTTAATGTCTTGTGAGGTTAATCCAAAATGTACCCATTCTTTTACATCGCTTCTTCCCGAACTGGTTATTTTTTCTTTTACAAAATATTCAACTGCTTTTACATCGTGGTTGGTAATGAGTTCAGTTTTCTTTATTTCCTCTGCATCAGCAATACTAAAATTAGCTACCACATCGCGTAGCTGTTGAGCTTCGTTTTTTGTGAATGAAAAGAATTTGTTTTCGGCCAAAAAAATGAAATATTCAACTTCAATATGCACGCGGTATTTTATCAAAGCCCATTCGGAAAACCATTGCGATAAATGTTTGGTTTGATGGTGATAACGTCCGTCAATAGGAGAGATGGCAGTAAGAGGTTGTAAATTCATTTCAACAATAAATAAGATGATGGAACGAAAAGCCGATTGCTGTTTCTTTGCACGCAAAAATAACAGGATTGAAGAAGATAAAAGTAGGCGCAGTAAGTTATTTAAACACGAAGCCGTTGTTATACGGCATTGAAAGAAGTGAAACGCTGATGAACAGGATAGAATTGATTACTGATTATCCTTCTTCTATTGCCAAAATGTTGCTGGAAGATAAGATAGATATAGGATTGGTTCCTGTGGCTGTAATACCCAAAATGCAGCAGCATTTTATTGTTGGTGATTATTGCATTGGTGCAGAAGGCGATGTGGCAAGCGTTTGTTTGTTTAGTGATGTGCCGTTGGAAGAAATTGACACCATTTTGCTGGATTATCAAAGTCGTACATCCGTAAATCTTTGTAAGGTTTTATTGAAGAATTACTGGAAAATAAATCCGCAGTTACAGGATGCAAAAGAAGATTTTCGCAATCATATTAAAGGCACAACTGCAGGTGTGGTGATTGGCGACAGAGCGTTGCAACAACGACATCAATCGAAGTATATTTATGATTTGGCCGGAGCGTGGAAAACCTTTACGGGCTTGCCTTTTGTGTTTGCTGCCTGGATTGCCAACAAAGAATTGCCAGCTGATTTTTCTACTGAATTTAATGAAGCAAATGGCATTGGCCTGCAGCAGTTGGAGAATGTGATAAAAGAAAACCCGTTTACTGCTTATTCGTTGAGAACGTATTATACAGAGAATATCAGTTATGAGCTAACGGTTGAAAAAAGAAAAGGCTTGCAATTGTTTTTGGAGCTGTTGAAAGATGTATATTAACATACAAATAAACCGTTTTCGAGATCTAAAAACGGTACCTTCTTCAATCGGAGAATCTCATTTTATAGTGAGTTTCACTCTATAAATAAAATGTTTCTAATTCTTTGCTTTTAATTCAATAATTTATAAATTCGCTAAAAAAACGCTTATGAAACTTGCATTTACTTTACTATCCCTTTGTTTTCTGATTGCTTTTACTAACCAATCTTGCCAGAAAGAGCACACTCCACCCAGGACCGATACTGTTTATGTCAAAAATCCTAAAACGATATTAGGTTTATGGATCGGTACTTATAGTGTTACCCAAGGCCCTGTAACGGGTAATCAAAATGTGTATTACAGTTATGAATTGCATAAAGATAGCACTATACAAATGGTAGGTACAGGAGGGCTAGGTCAAACGAATTATGCTTTAGGTACATGGAGTTTAAGTGGTGTCAATTTTTCTGCTCATATACTAACCACAAATTTAAGCGATGCTGGTACTGAAGAAACTGTTACGGGAACTTACGATAGTACAAATTATAAGTTATCTGGAATTATTACTCAGGATGGCGTCAAGAACAGTATTTATGAAGCAAGCTTTTCATTGGATAAGGTACAATAACGTATGAGATGAAAGAATTGTTGGAATGTTTATGAGTTAATGAATTTCAGGTAGATTATCACTTTAGTTGTCCCGCAGATAGCGCAAATGAGCGAAATCTGCGGGACAATGTGTTTTCAAACTAAGATGCTACTGAATTTTCAGCTTTAAAACTCATTTTCCGCTTATTATTATGAAACTACCATAAAAGGCGCTTCCTCTACAAACCGAGCGATGAAAATACAGGAAAGCTTTTGTTTGTTTTCAGAGCCGTTGAAAACGGTATAATTAAAATTATGCCTTCCAAAATTAATTTTTAGAGTCCAATTTGGAGATTATTTTATAGCCCTGAACTAATTGCATTTATGAGATTTTGTAGAGTGGTGTTTTACATCATGTTTTTAAGCATTCCAATATTTTTAAAAGCGCAATCCCGAAAAGAAAAATCATTCAATTCAAAGCGAAAAAGCAATAGTATTTTATCTTGTACAAATAATTGGCTAGAAGTAAAAGATGATCAATCCGCATTTCAGATTGGAGATTTAGATGTTACTGGGCATGAAATAACTGTTGAAGCTCTATTTAATAGAACTTCAATTAGTCCTCGTTTAGATTCTGTCACTAATGGAAAAGGGGAGATAGTTTCCAAGCATACTGATCCAACCAACGCCAACTATATACTTAGGGCAGATAGAGCACAGGTTACAACGACAAATGGACATTTTGTAGCCTCAGCAAGTTGTGCACTACCCTTATATAAAACCTATCATGTAGCTCTTGTTTATAATGGTGTAGAATTAAAGTTTTATCGTAATGGATTTTTATTATCATCTGTTCCATGTACTGGAGATTTAATTACAAATGATTTAGTGGCTTTAGTTGGAAATTTTGCATACAATCCCGGCGAATATAAGGATGCTTTAAAGGGATATATCAATGAAGTTAGAATCTGGAATGTTGCTCGATCACAAGATCACATCAGAACTTACATGAATTCTACACTTCCTAATCCTACTACACAGAATGGCTTGTTGGCTTATTATACATTTGATGATTTAAAAAACAAGCAAGGGAATAGCCAATGGGATGGGCATTTACTTAACAATGCACAGATCAATCAAATGAATCCAACCTGTTCATCTTTTGTAGCAGATTCATGTAATGTAATAGTTACTCCCATTCTATCAACTAATGTAATAGCAGGTTTTACTGCACCGGATACAGTTTGTGTAAACACTCCTATTAATTTATCCAATACCTCTCTTGGTGCCACAAGCAATTACTGGAGTTTCTGTTCTACCGATCTAAACACAGCCACTCCGGAAGCTGTCAATGTAGGAAATTTGAATGGAGGTATTTCGTTCCCCGTGTTTATGGATTTGGTTCACGATGGCAATAATTACTATGGATTTCTTGTTGATCATTATCCCGGAAGCCTTATCAGACTTGATTTTGGAAACAGTTATTTAAATATTCCAACCGTAACCAATCTCGGCAATTTTAACGGGATTATTCCTCCCAAATATGGTGCAGAAGGCATTCAAATAGTTAAGA
Source organism: uncultured Chitinophagaceae bacterium (assembly GCA_963847085.1). Taxonomy (GTDB): domain Bacteria; phylum Bacteroidota; class Bacteroidia; order Chitinophagales; family Chitinophagaceae; genus Ilyomonas. The sequence goes on from CAWJYO010000008.1 coordinate 306,204, forward strand.
ACAACGGGAAATGGTATGCCATCATAGTTGGTGGAAGTGTTATGAATAATGAAGTTCCAAGAATCATAAAAATAGATTTTGGAACAAACATTACAAACACATCTCCTGTTGCAACAAATTGGGGAAATATTGGAAACCTTTCCTTTCCAACTGATTTGTATGTTTTTTATGAAAGTGGAAACTGGTATGGCTACACAGCCAATTCAGAAAGCAGTACTATTACAAGGTTTAATTTTGGTAGTGATTTCGATCAGACACCTACCGGAGAGAATTTAGGCGGTTTTAACGGTGTATTCAACTATCCCACTGGTCTATATCCAATCAACGATGACGGAAATTGGCATCTTTTTGTAACCAACGCTTATGGAAATAATTTAGTAAGATTAGACTTTGGAACTTCTTTATTAAATACTGCAAATGCAACAGATTTAGGAAATTTGGGAAGTGTTTTGAATTCGCCACGCGACATATCAATCATGAAGTCTTGCAACAGCTTAATTGGATATTTGGTAAATGGGAGTCCTAGTGTGCAGGAACTTATAAAACTCGACTTTCACAACAATGTTTCAGGTACACCAACAGCAACTTCATTAGGCAACAACGGTAGCTATAGCTTTCCACATTCTATCTCAAAGTTATTTAGGGTTGGTAATGATTTATATTCTTTCGTTGCCAATGTTTACAACAATACAATCACAAGGCTTAAGTTTTCTGGTTGCAATAGTTCCAATATAGCAAATTTTGAAGGCGTTACACCGCCACAAATTTCTTATAATACACCAGGAATTTATAACATTCTACTATCGGTAGATGAAGGTTTGCCAACGCAGACTACGTATTGCAAGCAAATTGTGGTGTTAGCTAAGCCACAACATCTTCCAAATAAAGATACTTCTTTTTGCGAAAGTCAATCTTTGAAATTGGCACGCTCGTATTCAAACGTAACTTACTTATGGAATACGGGTTCTACAGATAGTTCTATTGTTATTACTACGCCGGGAAAATATTGGGTTCAGTTTAATAAAGGATTCGATTGTACATCTGCAGACACTTTTAATGTAATAGGAAGTAGCCATATCGTTCTAAACTTAGGTGCCGATACGGGTTTATGTGCTAAGCAATCATTACTTTTAAATGCAACAAATGCAGGTAGTACTTATTTGTGGCAAGATGGTTCAACACAAAGTACTTACAACGTTACAAAAGGTGGCAATTATTCTGTAAAAGTTACAAGTGTATCCGGCTGTTCTGTATCTGATTCTATTCATATTGCTGATTATGCTTCCCCTCTGGTAACTAGTATATCCGATAAAACAATTTGTGCTGGTGATTCAATACAATTAATAGTTTCCGCAACTGGTAATGACAATGTTTTTTTATGGCGATATGCTACTACACTATCAGATACTACAGTTAATAATCCCATTGCCTTTCCAAAAGATACAACCCAATATTTTGTGAATATTAGAAATGCCAATAAATGTGTTACTAAGGATAGTATTACCGTTGCAGTTGTAGCCAAACCTATAATAAAAACAATAGGGGATACATCTATATGCAACCATTCATCTGTCGTTTTGCAATCAACCATCCAACATGCCGATAATATACAATGGCAACCCAGTATTAGCTTAACAAGTACGATTATAGAAAGCCCTTCTGCCAGTCCAAATCATCCAATAACTTATATAGTTACTGCTTTAAATAAAGGCTGCCAAACAAAAGATACGGTGAATGTAAATGTAATTATGACTAAGGTTTTTGCAGGAAATGATACAACTGTTTGCGGAGCATCATCTTTACAATTGAATGCATTTGGTGGCGTACGTTATCAATGGTTTCCAGGAACAGGATTGTCCGATCCAAATATTTCAAACCCGATAGCTTACTTAGCGAATGGTATTACTTATAAAGTAATTGGTACGGATATGTATGGATGTAGCGATACAGATTCTATTAAAATAAGGTCATTACCAAAGCCTGTATTTGCGATCAGTACAACTGATACAACTATATGTAAAGGCAGCACCATTTTAGTTAGTGCAACCGGTGGAAATTCATATAACTGGAAGCCCTCTGAAACAGTACAACAACCATTGGAAGGCTCTGGCGTAATTACGCCAAATACATCTGCTATTTATACGGTAAATATAACCGACACAGTATGTAATATAACAGGTGAAGAACAGATAAATATTACTGTATTACCAAGTCCGATTGTATCAGCAGTAAAATCAAATGATATTACTTGTTCAAAAGATTCAGCAATACTCTTAGCATCGGGTGGGATTCATTATACCTGGTCACCAACATCCGGATTATCTAATCCAAATGACTCACTTACTTTAGCCACACCAGAAAAAAATATGAATTATACTGTGAAAGTAATGAGTGAAAATGGTTGTACGGCAACAGATTCAATACAGCTTTTTGTAGTTACTGGTGGCAAAAATAAATACGGTATTCCATCTGCTTTCACTCCAAACAATGATGGTTTAAATGATTGCTTTGGGGTAGGAAATTGGAAGTACATTAAGCTGTTTGATTTCTCAATTTATGATCGTTGGGGTAGTTTATTATTTCATACAAACAAAACCTCTGATTGCTGGGACGGAAACTATAAAGGAAACAAGGAACCCAATGGCTCCTATGTTTATAAGATACATGCAGAAACAGATTGCAGCATTGTTGAAAAAGTGAACACCTTTGTATTGATTAGGTAAGCCAGAGTAATTTATTTTGGCTTTTATCTAAAACAAAAGATGTTTAATTGGATATCATAATCATGTTTATTGTTATCGCGGCTAAAAGGAGTATTATAAATGGGTGAGGCTTCTTTTATGTAATATTTAAAGTCTTTTTCAGTAATCATTTGAAGTATTTGATTCAATTCATTGTTTTGTTTAAATGAACCGTGATATTCAATAAACATGGATTGAATGATGTCAAGTTTAGGATAGATGTCTATTAATACTAAATATTCTGCACCCTCTATATCTAACTTTAAGAAATCAACTGATCGATCAATAACATCAAAAAGCTTAATCGCTTTAATTGATGATTGATTTTTGTTAGATTCATTCGTTATGTCAATTTTACTACTCATGTTTCCATCATACGAAAAGCTAATAATCGTGTCTTCTTTCCAAACGGCTTCATTTCTTAATATAACATTTTTTAAATTGAATGACTCTACATTTCTCTTTAATAAATCAAAGTTTGTAGCATCTGGCTCAAACGCAATAATGGTTGCATCTGGATATTTATTTTTAAAATAAATTACGCTTAATCCAATGTGCGAACCGCAATCAATGATATAAGCATTTCTTGGAAGTGAAATTTTATAAACTTCGTCTACAAAGATCTCATCAAGTCCATGCAATATTTCATTGCCATTTCTGAAATAAATCTTTCCATTTAAGAATTCCTGTGCATGAATCTCTCCATCTTGGATAGCACGGATTTTCTTAACTTCAGCCCACTTTAAACCAAAACTTTTATACTTGTTTGAAAACAGTAAACTGAACTTTGATTGAATGTCTCTTTTTAAATTTTTATAAAAGCTACTCATTTCGTAATTAAATCAAGTTTTAAATTTTCCCATGTTTCCCTTTTTGCAATCAACAATTCCTTCGATGATGTTGCGAATTGTTTTTATTCTCTGCTTACCATACAACAAATTATTCTTTATCCTGTTCAACAATGCTTCGCGCCTGTATTTGTCATTTTCGGCAAATTGATTTCCATATTTCTTTTGTACGTATAAATAGTTCCTAATCATGTAATACAATCGTACCGGCGAATGTAAAACTCTTGGTGTAATTGCCAGATTCTTTAATGATTTATGATAGCTAACAATTCCCAAATGGTGATGTAAAAAAATATTTGGAAATTGAATAATCTTATATCCTTTCACAATGGCTTTATAACAATATTCCAAATCAACTTCATCAATAAAAAGTGCCTCATCAAACCCACCGACAACGTCGAATACATTTAAGTTTACAATACTTCCCGAAGTAATCAGTTGAACTTTTTCCTTTGCAATGCATTCGAGTAAGGAGGATTTCTCCTCATGTTCCACCCCAAACATGGCGGTTTTGTTTTTGCCCAAATAATTGTCTGCGCAGGAAAAATAGTTCTCTAATGCACCTTCTTCAAACCGCGAATCCTGATCCATTGTCAACAACCATTGAAAGCCTTCTTCTATCGCCAAAGCTGCGGCCTCATTTAAACGTTTGGCAATGCCTTCGTTGTTGCCATCGTACAGTATCTGTGTTTTGTTTTGTGCTTTTAATTGCAAGGCAACATCACTTATTTTCCCTTCTGTATTATCGGCTACATACAGCTTTTCAATATAAGGCAGATACGATTGTATGTTTTGCAGTACCGTATTATCGGGGTAATACAAAATAACAACGCCTGCAACCAGCATAAGCCTTTTTGCGGTCAAATGTAGCAACTGTAACAACAATCTTCTTTAGCAATTTTTCATTCGTAAGCAATACCCTAATCAACAACAAAGCCCCGCGTTTGCAGGGCCTTGTTAAACAGTAAAACAATTAATGGTTTACTAATGGGCTACTATCACTGCACCAATTACACCTCCTACAATCAAACCAGGTACTAATAAACCCAAACCCCTGTGATGACTTCTTCTCCAATCGTCTCTGTCGTGATAACCAAAATCATGATCGCGATGAAAATTATCCATGCGGTCGCCGTCAACCCTCCGGCGATCAAAATCGTCTTTACGACCATAGCGCTCATAAGCACCATCATTGCGTATTTGAGCACCTTGCTCTGGTAAGTAATTGCCATCATTGTGCATACGTGCGTCTTGCTGAGGCGCATAATTGCCATTATTGTCGTTGTAATTTCTGCTATTATAAGTTGCATTCTGATCGTTATAATAGCGGTTGTCGTTGGGCTTTTGGTATTGCGCAAAAAGAGCGGAGAAAGCCATCAAACTCATCAATAAGGTAAATAACTTTTTCATATTCTGTCGTTTTAAAAGTGATGAATATGAGATATGAATTGTGCTGTTGCGTTTAGTAATGAAGTGTTAATGCGTAAGAAGATTTTATAAATAAAAAACCTGCCGCTTGCAAAAGAAGCGGCAGGTTTGTTTTTGTCCTTTTTTGTTTTATAGTTTAATAAACTTCTTCTCTGATGTAGTGCCGTTATCGCCTGTAAAGCGGAGTACATAAGTGCCTGCGGGCAAGGCAGAAGTATTGAAGGAAACATTGGCTCCGCTTACTATTGAACCACTTTGCTGATACCATGTTTTGCCAGTCATATCAACAACGGTAAACGTTGCCTTACCACTAAAGTTGGTAACCTTAATCTTCAATTGATTCCTTACGGGATTGGGTAACAGAAGCAATGCTGTAGCGTTTGTTTTTGCCGTAAAAGCAACAATATAACTGGTAGTACTCGCACCATTTTTATCGGTTATGGTAAGCCTGTAATAAATAGATTTTACGTTTTGCAAACCTATTGCAGTGCCATCATTGTATTGATAGGAATGAGCATTGCTTCCTGCGGCTGCAACAGAGCCGATAGAAGAGAAATGAATACCATCAGTGCTACGCTCAACAGTATAAGAAGACGTATTCACTTCATTAGCAGTTTGCCATTGAAGCTGTATATTGTTGTTTACCTGCGAAGCCGTAAAGCGTGTTAGTGTTACAGGAAGCACACCGTTGCTACCAATGAATCTGCCAATGGCAACGGGATTGAATCCTACTTTAATATAGGTAGTTACCTGATTGGTTGATGTATTGATTACCGCAACTTTTCCATCAACAAAACAAACCGCATATACCTTGCTTCCATCGGGCGTAATGGCAACGCCATAAGGGTGCATGTATGGCAACTTTATTTTTTTGATGAGCGTGTCTGCATTGCCATCTACAATACATACTGTGCTATCCTGGTAATTAGTGGCGTATACTCTCGTTCCATCAGGACTAACGCAAACGCAATCCGTAGCTGTATTACTTAGCGATAAGGCTTTATTGGTTCTGCTTTGCAGATCGAAAATATTAAGGTTGCCATTGAGCTTATCGGCTGCATACAACTTGGTATTTTGGTAGTTTATAGCAAGCTGAAGAAAGTTGGCGCCCGAAGCTACCAAAGTGCTATACACAGAATTGGTTTGTGTACTTATATCAATGATTTTAGCATAACCATTTACATACACATGCAATCCATCCGGTGAAATAGCGATGCCTTGAATTGAATTTCCTGTTTCAGTGAGTATTTTTCTTTTGACGGTAAGTGTTGCGGCATCAATCACCACCACCGTGTCTTTACAACCAGCATAAATGGTGTTGCCATCAGGACTAATGTCTAATATACCCCCGAAAGTGGCACCTGTATTCAAAGGTAATTCTCCGATAATCTTATTGGTTACTGTATTAATTACCGTTACTGCATTGGCATCCGTACTTGTATAATAACTCACATAAGCCCGCAAGCCATCATGACTTACAATAACACCGCTGGGATGTTGATAAGTAACCGGAATGGTTGCAATTACCGTATTGGTTTGTGTGTTGATAACAGATATAGTGTTATCGTTGCGATTGGTGATGTATGCGTTTTGAGAAAACGCCGAAGATGTAATGAGTAAGCTGAAAAGTAAGATTACCCAGGAGAAAAGTAATTTTGGATTCATAAACAATTTTGAGCCATAAAAATATAAGATAAAAAGGCCCGCAATGCTTGCCCTTCCTTGCTTTTCGCATTCTTAATCGTATTTTAAGCGGCTTCTGTTTGGGTTAAAATTTCATTAATGAGTTTTGTTTTCCAAAATGTAAGATTTGGCGCACAGAGATAAAAGAACTAACAGAGGAAAATAGGATTCTTTGTTGGTTTTGTTGTCTCCGTGCGAACCATTATTTATGCCCAACACATCCTTATTTTGATTTTCAACCTTTCTGATTTTCTCTATAAGATTGCTTTTTTAAATGTGGTATTACTACATACAGCTTTTGGTTTTGCCTGTATTTTCTTTATTAAAACACAAAACCCATTACAAAGTGTAATGGGTTTTGTTTTACAAAGAAAATTAGATTTTACTTCATTCTTTCTTTTATAAAAGCGGTTGCTTTTGCATTGGCATCAGTAGCGGCTTCTTTGTTATAAACCGGATTGCTTGGATTGGCAAACGCATGGTTGGCATCGTATTCATAAGTGGTTACTTTTTTGCCGGCAGCTTTCATGTTATCTTCAAATTGTTTTACCACTTCAGGGTTTATCCATTGGTCTTGTTTTGCAAAAAAACCAATCACATCGCAATTCAATGTTTTCAAACGGTTCACATCTTTTTCTGGCATACCATAATACATTACACAACCCTTTACCTGGCTGCCGCCAAGCAGTGCAGCCTGCAAACTCCAGCCGCCGCCAAAGCACCAGCCCAGCGTAAATACTTTGGCATTGCTGCCTGCATAACTAAAGGCGCCTTTGATGATAGTAATAGCCCGGTTATTGTCAACCGACTGCATAAGCTTCGCAGCAGAATCGCGGTTGGTAGATACTTTGCCATCGTACAAATCAAGCGCAAGAACATTCACGCCCAATTCTGCAGAAAGCCGTTCCGACTGTTGCTTTACATAATCGTTCAAGCCCCAGTATTCATGAATCACAAACAAATAATAAGGCGTTTCCTTATCGGCTTTTATTTCAAATGCATGTGCCGTTGTGCCATCAGGCAACTTGTAATTGATGTCTTTGCCCTTTGTACTTTCATACACAAAAGGAAGCGGTTCGTCATGCGACATAACAAATGCCTTGTCTTTGCCCAAGGCAGCAAACTGATCGGTGGCTTTTACACAACAGGCGGCCATTTGTGCGTGTAAATAGGTAAAGCTCATAAATAAAAGAATGGTGAATAGAATGCTTTTCATATTTTTTAATTGAAGTAAAAAAGATAAACGAATGTAGTAATGAAACCATCGCAAAACAAAAAGCTGCAAAACCAAACAAAGCGAACAACTTGTTTTTCTATTTACAAAAAGATGGCTTTAAAATTGAACAGCAGGTTGCAATCAATTTGTATAGCTTTATCATTGCTTTTTAAACCATTTCATTACAACTTTTTATGAATACCTCCTTACCAAAAGCAATCCCTTTTTATGTAAAATTATCTCTTATTTTATTTAGCTTAATTGCATTGTGGTTTATTGCCATTGAAATAAAAGAAGTGCTTTCTCCACTCATTTTTGCGCTTCTTTTTTCGGTGGCTTTGCTTCCACTGGTTAATTTTTTTGAAAAAAGGGCTCACTTTCCCGGAGGCATGGCAGCCGGCGTTTCGGTTATTTTATTAGTGATTGTTTTGTTTTCGCTGTTTTATTTTTTAGGCTCACAAATCAGTCGTCTGGCGCAGGACTGGCCTCAGTTTCAAAGCCAGATGGATGTTACTATAAAAAATATTCAGGAATGGATTGATGCAAAACTGAATATTGGTATAAGAGAACAAATGAAGTATGTGAATAAGGCTACAACGCAAGTTATTAATTCCAGCTCAAGCGTTATTGGTACAACGGTGGCATCACTTTCATCTATCTTGTTCTTCATTGTACTTACTATGATTTACACGTTCTTTCTCATTTTTTACAGGCATCATCTGCTTAAATTTTTAATTGCTGTTTGTAAGGAAGAAAACTCAGTTACTGTGTACGACATTGCGCAACAGGTGCAATACATTGTTCGCAAATACATTTTGGGTATGTTGCTCGAAATGCTGATTGTATCAACGGTTTTGTGCATTGCTTTTTTAATTTTGGGCGTTAAGTATGCATTGCTCTTAGGTATTATGACAGGTATCTTCAATGTGATTCCTTACATAGGTATTTTTACTTCTTTGTTGCTGGGTACGTTCATCACTTTTGCTGCCGGTGCAACAGCCACAAAAGTATTGCTGGTAGCTACTGTTTACATTGTTGTTCATTTAATTGACAGCAATATTTTATTGCCCCTAATAGTAGGCTCAAAGGTGCGCATCAACGCATTGATTACGGTGTTGGGAGTGATAGGAGGAGAAATGACATGGGGCATTGCCGGTATGTTTTTATCTATACCTGTAATTGCTATAGCAAAAATTATTTTCGACCGGGTAGATACTTTGCAACCCTGGGGTTTATTGTTGGGCGATGAAGAGAAAAAACCAAAAAGCAAACGAAAAATTATTGCCGAAGCAGCAACAGAAAAAACGGAAACATAGAAATTTGTTTCAAACAACTATTTTAGCCTAACGTTTGCTATTCATTCAATAAAATGTATTAATAAAATTATCAACACATGCGCGACTGGTTACGAACTTTAATTGCAGGCTATGGAGCTTATCGCTGGGGCGGTGGCTGCCTAAGCACTATCCTTATTTTTGTTGCTATTTACTGGGCATTGGGTCATTGCCATTAATGGATTGCATGCTTCTTTATGCTTTACCGGTTTATAAAAAGACCTATAAGGTTTCCGAAACCTTATAGGTCTTACAGTATAAGTCTTACAGCCAGATGAATAGGCATTCAACAATTTCTTACAAATACATCTGCACCATTATTCGCCAGTGGCGTGGGCGATGCGCTTCTTCGTTCCAGACATACAAAGTGTTGCAAATTCCTTTTTCCGAAAGCGCATTGCTCAATGCTACATTGCTATCAAAAAAAGGATCTTCTTTGCCAATTACAAACACTATGTTCACCTTTTTCAATGAACGTATAATGGTTTCGTCTTTTAGGTTTGGGATGAACATGGTTGGCGTGTTGAAGTAGATGTTCTCATCAATATAACCATCAAACAAATCTCTGAAATTTTGAACCGCTTTGGTTAAATCGTACCGCCCGCTCATGCCTACAATTTTACTAAACTGCTTTGGATGTTTGAGTCCGATATTCATGGCGTGATAGGCGCCCAGGCTGCATCCTGCTACAATGCGGTATTTGTTTTTGTTCTTTTTTTTGATAAACGGCAACACCTCGTGCAAAATATATTTTTCATACTGGGCGTATCGCGCGATGCGTTCTGCCGGATGAATGTTAGCATTGTAAAAGCTGTCAATATCGGTACTGTCCACACAATATACCTGGAGGTAACCGGCGTTAATTTTATCCTGCATTGCTTCGATTATCTTCCAGTTTTCATAATCATAAAACCGTGCTGTGCGTGTTGGAAAAAACAATACGGGCACACCGGCATCGCCAAACACCAGCAGTTCGATTTCTTTGTTTAGATGCTTGCTATACCAACGGTGGTATTCTCGTTTCATGTTTTGTTTTCCTATAGGGTAAAAAATGAAAATCGCTGTTTATTATGCAAAAGCAAAAATGCGTTGCAGTAAAATTTGTTTCCAAAGCTCATATCCTTTTTTGCTCAGGTGCAATCCATCTTCTTCGAAATAATCTTTATCCGGATATCCTTCATCATTCAACATCGCATCGTAAATATCAACAAAAACAAATTGCTTGTTTTTATTGATTTTATCATTTACCAAAGCATTGGTTTGCTTTATTTTCTCGTTGATATTCCAACGGCTGATGCTCGGCTTAATGGAAATATAATAGCAATTGATGTTGGCAAAATGTTGGTGTATCAGTGTTTGTAATTGCTTAAAAAAATGGAGCACGTCGTCCGGCGATTTGCCATCGCCTAAATCGTTATCACCGGCATACACAATCAGCTTTTGTGCATTTTGCACCGGTGCAACAATTCTGTCAAAAAAATACACACAGGCTTCCAGTGTTGAGCCGCCAAAGCCTAAGTTAACAGGAAAGAATGGTTTGAAATCATCATACAAACTTTCCCACATTCTGATGGAAGAACTGCCGTAAAAAACGGTTTGCGGCTTATATGGTAATTCATCTCTTCTTTGTATCAATCCTTTTACTTCCTCTTCGTACCAATCCATGAAACTGCTGGTTAAATGATGTGATTATGATATTGCTTTTTTGCAACAATACGATATTCTTTACTTATGAAATTCGTGTTTGGCATGCTGTCTTTTGCAGTGATACAGATGGTTACGGCTGATTTGGTTTTGCAGGTTTTTGTACAACCAGGCAGGTTTGCTTTTGGTTTTATCCTTTTTTTACTGCACCGGTCTGCTCAATTTGAGGAACAGGAACAAAAATTTTGAGGTCTAACAATCAACAATTTCTTATCAATATTCTTTCTCTTATCTTCTCAAAAAACCGTTCTATCCCTTACCTTCGCGGCCAGAATTTTTTCAACTTCATATTCCATTCAACCATAAAATAAATATGGCAACAACAGGTAAAGTAAAACAAATTATTGGTGCTGTGGTAGATGTGCAATTTGAGGAAGGGCAGCTTCCCGAAATTTACAACGCACTGGAATTGAAAAGAGACAATGGCGACAAGCTGGTGCTTGAAGTGCAGCAGCATTTGGGCGAAGACAGTGTGCGCACCATTGCGATGGATGGTACCGAAGGCTTGATGCGCGGCATGGATGTAACCGACACCGGTATTCCCATTTCAATGCCTACCGGCGACGGCATAAACGGACGGTTGTTTAATGTAACCGGCGACCCGATTGATGGTTTGCCCCCGGTTAGTAAAGAGCATTCCCGCCCCATACATGCGTTGCCGCCGCGCTTTGAGGATTTAAGTACAGCCTCTGAAATTTTATTTACCGGCATTAAAGTAATTGACCTGATTGAGCCGTATGCAAAAGGCGGAAAGATTGGTTTGTTTGGCGGTGCGGGTGTAGGCAAAACGGTGTTGATTCAGGAACTGATAAACAACATTGCCAAAGGCTACGGCGGTTTATCTGTATTTGCCGGTGTGGGCGAAAGAACGCGCGAAGGAAACGATTTGCTGCGCGAAATGATTGAAGCCGGTATTATGAACTATGGCGATAAATTCAAGCACAGCATGGAAGAAGGCGGCTGGGATTTAAGCCTTGTGAATATGGAAGGCTTAAAAGAGTCGAAAGCCACATTTGTATTTGGACAAATGAACGAACCGCCCGGTGCACGTGCCCGCGTTGCGCTGAGTGGACTTACCGTTGCCGAATATTTCCGCGATGGAGATGGCACCGGAAAAGGCAGAGACATTTTGTTTTTCGTTGATAATATCTTCCGTTTTACACAGGCAGGCTCCGAAGTTATCAGCTTTATTGGGTCGTATGCCTTCTGCGGTGGGTTACCAGCCAACGCTGGCTACCGAAATGGGTTTGATGCAGGAACGCATTACTTCTACCAAAAATGGTTCTATCACCTCTGTACAGGCGGTTTATGTGCCTGCTGATGATTATACCGACCCGGCACCGGCTACCACGTTTGCGCACTTAGATGCTACCACAGCATTAAGCCGCAAAATATCTGATCTTGGCATTTACCCGGCGGTTGATCCATTGGATTCAACTTCGCGTATTCTTACGCCAACCATTGTTGGTGATAAGCATTATGATTGCGCCAACCGTGTGAAATTGATTTTACAGCGTTATAAAGAGCTGCAGGATATTATCGCCATCTTAGGTATTGATGAACTGAGCGATGAAGATAAAATGACCGTTCAACGCGCACGCAAAGTGCAGCGCTTTTTATCGCAGCCTTTCTTTGTGGCAGAACAATTTACTGGTTTGAAAGGTGTGTTTGTTGACATTAGCGATACCATTAAAGGCTTTAATGCTATTATGGATGGCGAAGTGGACGAATATCCTGAAACTGCCTTTAACTTAGTTGGCACCATTGAAGATGCGATAGAAAAAGGCAAAAAACTAATTGCACAGGCGCAGGGATAAATTAATTTCAATTTATTATGACATTAGAAATACTAACGCCGGAAAAACGATTGTACAGCGGCGACGTGTATGGGGTTCAGCTGCCTGGTATTGATGGTTTGTTTGAAGTGCTTGACAAACATGCACCGCTGGTAAGCGCATTGGGGAAAGGCAACATTAAAGTGTTGCAGAATAAAAATACTACCGAGCGATTTTCCATCGAAGGCGGATTTGTAGAAGTGTTCAATAACAGAACTACCGTACTGGTTGAAGGCGCATTGGCATTGGATTAGACTTATTTTTCAATAAAACCAAAAGAAGCCATTGATTATTTCAATGGCTTCTTTTGGTTTTGCCCTTTTTTCAATATAACATTTTGTTGTTCACCTTCCATTGCCCTAAATCGCTTTTGCATTTGCTATCTTTGGCGCTTACTATTTTCACTATGAGCCAGGAATTACAAAAGCCCATCATTGGTTTTTCAAGCGGCGACATCAATGGCATTGGTCTTGAAATTATCATCAAAGCTTTAAGCAGCAATATGATTCTTGAGATGTGTGTGCCGGTTATTTTTGCGAGCCAGAAAAGCCTACTTTTCTATAAAAAAACGATACCGGAAAACAACATCCATTTTGGTGTAGTAAAAGATTTTACCAAATTGCCGCAAAAACAAATCAGCCTCATTTCCTGTTGGGAAGAAGACGTACTAATAGAACCCGGCAAGCTGACGGATAATGGTGGTAAATATGCCTGGCGTTCGTTGCAACAGGCAACGCAGGCATTGAAGGATGGCCACATTCAGGGTTTGGTAACGGCACCGATTCATAAGAAAAACATCCAAAGCGAAGAGTTCAATTTTAGTGGTCATACTCCCTTTTTAAAATCTTTCTTTGGCGTTGAAGATGTGGTGATGATACTCGCTGCCGAAAATATGCGTGTGGCTCCCTTAACAGAACATGTACCCGTAAAAGACATTGTTCAGTACGTTACCAAAGAGAACATTTTGCGCAAGCTGAAAATTCTCAACGCAAGCCTGCAAAAAGATTTTGACATCAACAAACCCAAAATTGCCGTGTTGGGGCTAAACCCTCATGCGGGCGACGAAGGTTTGATTGGCAGTGAAGAAGAAACCATTATTAAGCCTGCTATTAAAGAAGCGAAACAAAACAACATGATGGTGTTTGGTCCGTACAGTGCTGATGCGTTTTTTGCACGTGGTACCTACGAAAAATTTGATGCCGTGCTGGCAATGTATCACGACCAGGGATTGATTCCTTTTAAATCGTTAGCCACGGGAGATACGGTAAATTATACAGCCGGCTTGCCTGCCGTGCGCACCAGCCCTGACCATGGAACCGCCTTTGATATTGCAGGGAAAGCGGTGGCTGATGCCACTTCGATGATGTCTGCAATTTTTAATTGCATAGATATTATTCGTCGCAGAAATAGTTACGAAGAATCTCATAGCAATCCGGTTCGCCGAATGAGCGGGCGCATTCTTGCCAATGCAGAAGATGAAAGGGTGGAAGGGAATTTATAATTGAATATGGTTAATTGTCAATTGTGAATGCTGAGTAAAGGTGTGATAGCCGATTTCTAAAAACCATACAAAACCAAATCCGGAACATCCGTGCATGAAATCCGTGTCATCGGTGTTCTATCAATCTACCCAAATCTCCATGCAGGCAATTCTCAAATATTTCGATGATATTTCTCCGCAACAAATTGAGCAATTGAATGCTTTGCAGGAGATTTATAACGATTGGAATAGTAAAATCAATGTCATCTCCCGGAAAGACATTGATGCATTATACGAGAAGCATGTTTTGCATTCGTTAAGTATTGCTACCATTGTTACTTTTAGTGCAAAAACAAACATCATTGACATTGGCACCGGCGGCGGTTTTCCAGGCATTCCATTGGCTATTTTTTTTCCGGAAGTACAGTTTCATTTGGTAGATAGCATTGCTAAAAAACTAATTGTTGTAAAAGAAGTTGCATCTGCCATTGGCTTGCAAAACGTTACCACGCAACATACACGTGCCGAAGACATCAAAAACCGCAAGTTTGATTTTGCCGTGTCGCGTGCCGTTGCGCCGTTAAAAGATTTATGGCAATGGAGCAAACCCTTGCTGAAAAAAGGGAATACACAACAACTTTCTAACGGCTTAATTTGCTTAAAAGGCGGCGATCTGGCGAAAGAAATTGCCGACAGCGGAACCCGGCCGCACATGTACGAAATTGAGCAAATTTTTAAAGAAGATTTCTTTAAAGAAAAGTACATTTTGCATGTACCGGCATAGTTTGTTTTTGCCGGAAAAATTGAAACACATAGACACAGTAGAGTCATAGGTTTCACATAGTTTTTCTATGTGCGTTCCCTATGTTTCTATGATCCTATGTAGTAAAAATAAAGCCCATGCCATGAGCTTAAAAATAGGTAGTGTATCACTTTGAATTTGTCCCGCAGATGTCGCCGATCTGCGCTGATAAACTATATGAATCTGCTGCTATTTACGTCATCTGCGGGACACTGTATTTTCAAACTGAGACACTACTTAAAAATACCTT
This sequence comes from uncultured Chitinophagaceae bacterium, assembly GCA_963847085.1. GTDB lineage: Bacteria > Bacteroidota > Bacteroidia > Chitinophagales > Chitinophagaceae > Ilyomonas. Next base: position 321,525 of record CAWJYO010000008.1, read on the forward strand.
AAAACCAAACTATTCATCTACTTGGAAATTAAAGAAAGATAAAAGCCGTTTATATCAATTTCAATTGTTTAGTTGTAGGTCTATAAGTGCTGAAATACTTTGCTGACGAGGCTTTCAGCCATCATAAATCCGAAATCATAAATCTAAAATCACATTATATCTGCCTTAAAATTGTGGATAGCGGTTGCTTCAATGGTTATTATTGAACAATTTTGTTAAGCGGTTGCAACACAGAGGCAGCCAGAGAAAGCAAATTCTTGATCATCCAATATCCAAATTTTGAAACCTGTTTTACATTTATCCAAAATCACAATTGTTGCCATCTTGTTTTTGTTTGCTCAAAAGGCAACAGCGCAGGTAAAAGCAGCTTTTTCAAGCGATGTGCAAAATGGCTGTTCGCCCCTGCTGGTGAACTTTAAAAATTTATCAACGGGCGTTGACAGCGCTACTACTTATTATTGGGATTTGGGAAATGGAAGCACACCTGCACAACAGCAAAATCCTTCTGCATTGTTCTTAAATCCTGGCAGCGGAAGCGTTACGTACACCATCAAATTGGTAATAAAAAGCAGTAAGGGCAACGATTCGGTTACAAAGAAAAGTTACATTACGGTATACGCCACTCCGAAAGTTGTGTTTACTTCAGATGTTACACAAGGATGTCCTCCATTTGATGTAAAATTCACCGATGCTTCCAAAGCAGGTTCGGGCACTATTACCAGTTGGTTGTGGGACTTTGGTGAAGGTGCATTATCTACAAAACAAAACCCTACTGCCACGTATCATTATTCAAGCACTTACAATGTTTCGCTGTCGGTAGTGAATAGTTTCGGTTGTAAGCAAACGGCAAATGGCGCAATACCGGTACATGTACTCGATACGGTTCATGCGGCTTTCAATTATCAGTATAATAATATCTGCCAATCGCCCGCACCCATTACGTTTCAAAATGCATCTCAATCGGCTTCCAATATTGTAAATTATAACTGGAATTTTGGTGATGGCAGCAGCGATGGCAGCGGCTCGCCAACGCATACATTTGCTAACAAAGGCACTTACAAAGTACAGTTGATTGCAACCAATTCAGAAGGTTGTGCCGATACACTTTTGCAAAATATAACCATCGGAAAAGCAGGTGCCGATTTTAGTTTTGGTAATACTTGCGCAAACAGTGTAGTACAGTTTTCCGATTCTTCATCTGCAGTTCCGGTTTCATCAGTGTGGACCTTTGGTGATGGCACAACTGCCAATGCCATTTCGCCACAACATAGCTTCGCGGCTGCAGGCACTTACAACGTTACTTTGCAAGCCAATTTTGGAACCTGCGTAGGAACCATTACCAAACAGAGTTACGGTAGTTAATCGTCCTAAATCGTCGTTCACTGCATCTGCATCCAGCGTGTGCAAACTGCCGTATAACGTAATTTTCAACAATACTTCTTCAGGCGCTTCTTCCTATCAATGGAGTTTTGGCGATACGGCAACTTCGTCTTCTCAAAACCCAGGTCATACTTATACGAAAGGCGGTTTTTTTGATGTGAAGCTGATAGCCACCGCAGGCATTGGTTGCTCTGATACAAGCATTATACAAAGTGCTGTGAAAGTAGGTCCGCCCATTATTGATTCCATTCAAAATCTGTTTGCAGTGGGCTGCGTTCCGCAAACAATCAGTCCGGTTGCTTTTGTAAGATCGGCTGAACCCATTGCCACTTATCAATGGATTTGGGGAGACAACAGTACGGCTTCATCGGAAGTAACACCTACTCATAGTTACACACAAACGGGCTCTTACACAGTGTCGTTAATTGTGGCTACAGCCGGTGGTTGCAGCGATACCTTTGTGACTAAAAAGCCAATGGTGGTGGGCGTTGCACCGAAAGCTGATTTTGCTGCCGATCCGCTGAACACTTGCGCAAGAATATCAGTAAGTTTTGCTGATGCATCGCAGGGTGCAGCCAATACCTGGTTGTGGAAGTTTGGCGATGGGGGAGAATCGAACCTGAAAAATACGCAGCATCATTACATGGATACGGGTTGGTTTACAGTAACGCTGATAGCAGGCTTCAATGGTTGTAAAGACACCATTGTGAAGAAAAATTATGTAAATATAAAAGCTCCGGTTGCCAATTACAATACGGCATTCAATTGTTCACAACCTTACAATCGTGTGTTTACCGATCAATCCATTGATGCACACACATGGCAATGGGATTTTGGTGATGGTGGCAGCAGTACATCACAAAATCCAACACATACATTTCCAAAGCCCGGAACTTATCTGGTAAAACTAAAAGTAACCAACAGCCAATGTTTTGATACGCTGCAGGTGAAGATGCAGGTGGTTGACGAGCATCCGAATTTTACAACTTCTGCACAGGCTACTGCTGCCTGCCGCAACGATGCGGTTACTTTTAATGTTACGAATGTAAATGCGAATAATATCAACGCTTACAACTGGAACTTTGGCGACAATACAGCAACAGGTTTTGTTTCGAGCGGCGCTTACCTTACTCATACTTATACAAAAACAGGTATGTTTACACCAACGCTGATTACACAGGATGTTTTGGGTTGCATGGATACGGTAACGAACAATACAAAAACAACAGTTTACGGTCCGAAAGCGGCCTTCAGCAATGATACAGGTTTGTGCATCAACGCAACGGCAAATTTTTACGATTCATCTAAAACAGATGGCACACATCCGATACAGAAATGGTTATGGACGTATGAGCCTGCTGTAACGCAAACCTATACCAGTGCTGCATCCTACACGCATCAATATACTTCTGCCGGTTTGTATGATATTAAATTGATGGTGTTTGATTCGTATGGCTGTAAAGATTCTGTAGTAAAAACAAAAACGGTAGAAGTAACAGCTCCGGTAGCTCAGTTTTCAACCCTCGACTCTATAAAATGCTCCAAAAACAAACTAAGCTTTTCCAACAGTTCAACGGGTAAAAACGCAAAGTATGTATGGGACTTTGGTGATGGTACAACGTCAACTGATACCTCATCAACCATCACACATTCTTATACGGCCGAAGGCATATATTCTGTGTCGCTGACAATTAGTGATAAATACAAATGCACATCCGTTGCCACAAAACAAAACGGCGTTATCATATCCAATCCAAAAGCCGTTATGTTGATTAACGGACCTACCTCAACTACATGCCCGCCCTTATTGGTAAAGCCACAAAATCAATCGGTTCGTTACACATCGTTATCATGGAGCTTTGGTGATGGAGGTATTTCTAAAATAGATACACCTTCTCACAACTACATCATGGGTGGCAATTACGATTTGATGCTTGTCGCAAAAGGATATGGCGAATGTTACGATACCGCTCACCAAGCTATTAATTTAAAAGGACCTTCCGGTAAGTTTACTTACAATCCATTGCTGCATTGCAATCCATCCACGGTTTCTTTTGTGTGCGAAACCAAAGATGCAGTAAAAGTAACCTGGGATTTTAATGATGGTGTAGTGCAACAGGACAGCGGCAGTAATAATGCAACGCATGTGTATAAAAATCAGGGTCAATATTTGCCTAAGCTGTTACTCACGGATAAAGATGGCTGCTTTGTTGGTTTAGAAAATTTAGATACACTTTATATAAGCGGTGCAAAAGCAAACTTTGTAGCTACTTCGCAGGCTGCATGTGATTCTTCGCTGGCCGCATTTGTACAAACATCGGTGCCTTATTTTGACCAGATTCAATCGTATCAATGGAACTTTGGTGATGGTACAATTTCGTCAGATCAGGTGCCTATGCACTACTACAAAACATCGGGTAATTATCAAACCAAATTATGGATAAAAACAAAAGGTGGCTGTACCGATTCTATCAGTTATCCCATTGATGTTGTGGTTCATAAAACGCCAATAGTGAGCATCGCTGCACCCGATTCTGTTTGTGCGGCTACGCAGGTTGCTTACACCGGATCGGATAAGCTGAACGAGCCTGGAAGTAGCTGGCAATGGAACTTTGGTGATAATACAGCAGACAATAGTGCAAACCATACACAGCATACTTTTAGCAATGGCGGCACTTATAATGTGGCTGCGATAGTAACTACGCCAAGCGGTTGCGCCGATACGGCCACACGCATTTTAAATGTGATTGCCTTGCCGAATGTTTCTGCAGGATTGGATTCATTTGTTTGCAAAGGCGGCGCTATTATGCTAAATGCAACAGGTGCGGCAACGTATAGCTGGAAAGCCAATAGCACATTGAGTTGTATCAATTGCGCAACGCCGTTGGCTGCGCCTTCTGTAAACACTTTGTACAGTGTAGTTGGTAAAAATAAATTTGGTTGCGTAGCGCAGGATTCGGTTGCAGTAGAAGTTATCAATCCGCAAACAATAACGGTTAGCAACGATACGCTTTGTATGGGTGAAAACGCAACGCTGCAAGTTTCCGGCGCAGATAATTATTCATGGTCACCGGCTTTGTATTTAGACAATCCTAATTCATCTGCTCCTCAATTTTATGCTGCAAAAGACACAACCATTATTTATACGGTAACCGGAACAGACAGAAAGAAATGTTTTACTGATACCAAAACAATGGCAGTAAAAGTGTACCCGATTCCGCACATTGAAATTTCGGAACACGACATTAATCTGAACGTTGGTTTTTCGGTAAAACTGGCTACAACAAGCTCTTCAGACGTTACACAATGGCGTTGGGAACCACAGGCTTTTTTAAGTGATGCACGTATTGCAAGCCCGGTTGCATCGCCAAGGCAAACTATCACATACAGTTGTGTGGCAACCAACAACGGTAGCTGCTTTGCCCGCGACCAGGTAACGGTGCATGTAATGTGTAATGGTGCTAATTTGTTTGTGCCGAATACTTTCTCTCCCAACGGTGATGGTGTGAATGATAGATTCTTCCCGCATGGAACGGGCGTGTTCAATATTAAGTCGTTGCGCATTTTTAATCGCTGGGGGCAGGAAGTGTTTACCCGAACCAACTTTACTGCCAATGATGAAAGTGCAGGCTGGGATGGTAAATTCAATGGTAAGCCGCTCGAGTCGGATGTATATGTGTATATGTTGGAAATTATCTGCGAAAACAATTCGGTGATTCCGTTTAAAGGCAACGTAACGTTGTTGCGATAAGAGGTTTTTTGTGATGGTGAAGTAAGGTGCAATGGTTTACCATTGCGCCTTTTTGTTTTTGGCTTTTTTTGAACCATGAAGAATCGAAGAGAACAAAGTTTCACTAAGAACTTTTTGCGCTTTCGCCGTTGAACGATAGAACCGTTTAAATATTAGCAATTATCTTCTCTTACTTTTTTCCCTTGATGGAAAAAAGTAACAAAAAAGATCAAGGACGGCATGATCGCTCCGCGCATCCGTCCATGCCTGCGCGCCTTTGCGTGTAACAGGTTTTATATTTTGTTTGATGGTTTGTGCATGAGTTTGTTTTTGCACGAATTTTTAAAATGTCTTTGTGATGCTTTGTGTTCTTTCATTCCTTATGGTTCAAAAGAATGTTCAATTCATTTTCAAAGCGTTGAAGAGTGCGACGCAAGAGAAGATTAATAGGAGGCACAAAAGTTGGGTACATAAAACTGTATTTTGTTGTTTGTTTTTGCCTTAAAAAATATTAATGTGCAAAGCGTTTTCTTAATCGTTTTCTAATTTATCATTTCAAACACGCAGCTTAGTTTTACGCTGTCATTCAATATCAGTTATCTCTCTTATCAAGAGATACTTACCGCGAACCCCATTCGCACAATATCCAATATCATGAAAAAAAATTTACTCCTTGCAGGAATGCTTTTGTTAGCATTTACCACTTCTTTGTTCGCACAAGATGTTCATTTCTCTCAATTTTTTGAAACGCCGTTATTGCGCAATCCATCGCTGGCAGGTTTGTTTGCAGGCGATGTTCGTGTGCAGGGCGTGTATCGCACGCAGTGGCAAAGTGTAACGGTTCCGTTTGTTACACAATCCATCAATGCCGAGTACAAAATGCCCATTGGCAACAGCAACGATTTTGTTACTGCAGGTATGCAAATTCTGCACGACCAGGCAGGCACAACGGCATTAACCACAACCAATGTTTATCCTGCCATCAACTATCACAAAGCATTGAGTGCTGATAAATCAACTTACCTTTCGTTGGGTTTTATGGGTGGTTACGTGCAGCGCAGTATTGACCGTTCGAAAATAACAACTGATGCTACTTACACGCATGGTGGTGATGGCGAAACCTTTGCCAATACAAAATATGGTTACTTAGATGGAAGCGCCGGTATGTCGTTCAATTCAACCTTGGGCGACGAAGGACAAACTACATATTTTGTTGGTCTTGCGTATCATCATTTCAATAAACCTCACGCTTCTTTTTACGACGATTATACGCTTCCCATCTCACCGAAAACGGTAGTATCAGGCGGCATTAAATTCCCGGTGGATGAAACCTCGTATCTCACGCTGGAAGCCGATTACAGCCAGCAATCGGTGAATAAAGAATTTATTGGCGGGTTGATGTTTTCGCGTAAAATCGGAACTGATTATGAGCACCCTATGTACACCGTTCATTTCGGCGGATATGTACGCTATAAAGATGCGTTTATACCTGTTGTAAAATTAGATTATCACCCTTTTTCTGTTGCATTAAGTTATGATGTAACCACCTCTGCATTACAAACAGCAAGTCAGTCGCGCGGTGGTTTTGAATTGTCCATTTCCTATCTTGGATTTTTAGACAGAGACAATTCAAGCAAGAATGCTGTATTGTGTCCACACTTTTAATAAACTTTTTGCAACGAATGGTTCGGTCCAAAAAGGAGCGAAGACAAAGGTTTATAAAGGGTGAATAAAGAATACTTCGTGTAGCTTTATTTCTTCGTTCCTTTGTGTGTGAAAGCTTAAGTGAGATTTAATCTTTTTTAAATGTTATAATTTGGCAAACATTTGGTTTCGTTATAATTTAGCATGAACGATGAAAAAAAATTTACATCATAATTTTACTTTTTTACATAAAACCGGCACTCTTCTGCTGATAGCAATGTTTTGTTTTTTTGCTATTAGTTTTAAAGAGGATCAAATTCCTTCTGCCAACGTGCAGGTAGTAAAATGTTATCCCAACCCGGCTACTTCATTTGTAAACTTTGAGTTTCCTAAAAATTTAGATAAAACCAACACGTTGTTTGTTTTTAGTTTCGTGGGTAAGAAAATGACGGAAGTGCCCCTGAGTAATGTAAACAACAACATAATAACGATTACACTTACCGATTATTATAGAGGCTTGTATGTATTTCAGCTTCGTGATAAAGGTGGCAACATCATCGAGTCGGGTAAGTTTTCGGTAAATAAATAGATTATTTGTTTTTGCATAGAAAGCAGCAGCCGGTTTGGTTTTGCTGCTTTTTTTATTCATGATGCGATGTAATGACACAACAAATCGCATTCAAGGTTGTATAACCAATTCCCTTTTCTTTGTAAAAAAAAGATTGTACACTATTGCCAACATTGCCGAAGTTATCAATGCGAAAGCCGCACTGGCAAACGATTCTGCTACATATTGAACATTTGCTTACAGATAGCCGGCGCATTGCTTTTCCTTCTACTTCTTTATTTTTCGCACTAACGTCTTCGCGCCGCGATGGACACAATTTTATTGAAGAATTGTACCGGCAAGGTGTTCGAAGTTTTGTAGTAAAACATACGTTCGAAAAAGCTGCATTTCCAAATGCTAATTTTTTATTCGTTGATAACACATTGCTCTGCCTTACAAGAGCTGGCAGCCTGGCATCGAAATCATTTTCAATATCCGGTGATTGGCATTACCGGCAGCAACGGAAAAACCATTGTGAAAGAATGGCTGTATCAATTGTTATCCTCTCAATATAACATTGTAAGAAGCCCCAGAAGCTACAACTCGCAAATTGGTGTTCCGTTAAGTGTTTGGCAGATGACAGCCGAACATAATCTTGCCATTTTTGAAGCTGGTATTTCGATGCCTGATGAAATGGATTCACTGCAGAACATCATTCAACCTACCATTGGCATTCTTACCAATATTGGTGAAGTGCACAGCGAAAACTTTAAGAAGTAAAGAACAAAAAACGAGAGAAAAAATAAAGCTGTTTGCCCATTCGGAAATGGTGTTTTACAACAGTGATAATGCCATCATTCAAAAAGAAATGGCGCTGCTTACAAACCCGCGTTTGTTTTCGTGGGGAAGTTCAACTAATAACAATCAGCTTCAGATTGTATCGGTTAAAAAAGAGGCAAAACAAACAGTCATAACAGCAGTTTATCAAAACAAGAATATCAACTTAACCATTCCTTTTACCGATGATGCTTCTATCGAAAATGCTATTACCTGCTGGTGTGTGTGCCTGTATTTTGATTTGAGTGAAAGCGAATGGCAGCAAGGCTTTCAGCAGTTGCATGCAATGAATATGCGATTGCAATTGGTAAAGGCAATCAATGGATGTTCACTCATTAACGACAGTTACAGCTTTGATATTTATTCATTCAATATTGCTCTCGATTTTTTATTACAGCAAAATCAATACGCAAAAAAAACAGTTATCATTTCCGACTTTGCGGTCGCAGTTGATGATAAAATTTATCAAGCAGATTGCAGATGTTTTACATAGCAAAAAAATCAACTCGGATAATTACGGTTGGTGAAGTTTGGTTTCGCCTGAAAAGTTTGCTTCACAAAACTGAGCAAACGCATCATTTCCTTACTACACAATCTTTCATTCAGGAATTGAATGCTGTACCATTTCATAATGAAGCCATTTTATTAAAAGGTGCACGTAGGTTTGGTTTTGAAAACATTGTGGCACAGTTAGAAGAAAAAGTGCATCGCACGGTGATGGAAATTAACTTAACCGCGCTCGCTCATAATCTCAAACAATACCAACAACAATTACAGCCCGGAACTAAGTTAATGGCAATGATAAAAGCTGGTGGCTATGGCAGCGGCAGTGCTGAAGTTGCCAACGTGTTGCAGTTTCACAAAGTAGATTATGTGGCGGTGGCTTATGCCGATGAAGGCACCGAATTGCGCAAAGCCAGCATTCGTTTGCCCGTAATGGTTTTGAATGTAGATGAAGCTGCGTTCGAAACCATCATCGAAAACAATTTGGAACCCGAATTGTTTTCTTTCGCCATAATTTTTAAGTTCGATGAATACTTGCTGCAGCAAGGCATTCAGCAATATCCGGTGCACATAAAATTAGATACGGGAATGCACCGTTTGGGTTTTGAAGAAGGAGATGTTCCGCAGCTTATTTCATTTTTACAAAGCACCAAAAGGCTGGCCGTAAAATCGGTGTTGAGTCATTTGGCGGCAAGCGAAGCGCATGAAGAAGACGAGTTCACTTTGCATCAATATGAAGTTTTCAATCGTTGTTGCAATGAAATTGAAGCCGCTTTAGGCTATCATTTCATCAGGCATATTGCTAACTCGGCTGCCATCTTTCGGCATCCGGCTATTCAGTTGGATATGGTGCGATTGGGAATTGGCATGTACGGTGTTGACAGTGCCAATGAACATCAGCTTCAACTGCAAACGGTTTGCACTTTAAAAACTACTATTGCACAACTTCGTAATGTAAAAAAAGAAGATACGGTTGGGTACAACAGGCGAGGTGTGTTGCACAGAGATTCGCTTATTGCCACCATTCGCATTGGCTATGCCGATGGTTTTAGCAGGCGATTGAGCAATGGAAATGGGTTTGTTTATTTGCGGGGTAAAAAAGTGCCTGTAATTGGTAATGTTTGTATGGATATGACGATGGTGGATGTTACTGATGTTGAAAGTGTGCAGGAAGGTGATGAGGTAGAAGTGTTTGGCAGTAATATTCCGGTACAGGAAGTTGCCAAACAATGTGGTACCATTGCTTACGAAATTTTAACGGGCATTAGCCAGCGTGTGAAACGCATTTACATTGAAGAATGATTCTATGTACAATGTGGAAAATATACATTGTATTCATCTGCGTCATCTGCGGGCAACAATATTTTCAAACTCAGGAACATCAAAATTAAATTTCATCATGCTGAACCGAATCATTGTTCTTTTGTTTTTGCCTCTTTTTTTAATGGCGCAAAGCTTCTTTTTCGCAATCAACACAACGTCCTAAGCCATCGCCTGTGCAGCAACAGTGGATGCAGATGGAGTTTTACTTATTTACTCATTTCGGTCCTAACACATTTACCGATTTGGAATGGGGTAAAGGCAGCGAAAAGGAAGAAGTGTTTAATCCCACAAACTTAGATTGCAAACAATGGTGTCGCATTGCCAAAGCAGCCGGTGCCAAAGGCATTATCATCACGGCAAAACATCACGATGGCTTTTGTTTATGGCCCAGCCAATACAGTACGCATACGGTAAAAGAAAGTACCTGGCGAAACGGAAAAGGAGATGTGTTGAAAGAGCTTTCCGATGCTTGTAAAGAGTACGGTTTAAAGATGGGTGTTTACTTATCGCCCTGGGACAGAAACCATCCGAAATACGGCACTGCCGAATACAATGAAGTATTTATAAATATGATGAAAGAAGTGGTGAGCCGTTATGGGCCCTTCTTTGAATTTTGGTGGGATGGCGCCAATGGTGAAGGACCAAATGGCAAGAAGCAGGTATATGAGTGGAAGAAGTTTATTGCAACAATGAGAAAGATGGCACCTAACACAGCTTTGTTTAGTGACATTGGCCCAGATATTCGCTGGGTGGGAAATGAACGGGGCTTTGCCGACACAACAAACTGGAATACCTTAGATACGGCTGGCTTTAGCCGTGGAGCAGGTGCGCCACCACAGGATACTTTGAATAAGGGCAACCGTTATGGTGCTGCATGGATACCTGCTGAATGCGATGTGAGCATCCGCCCGGGATGGTTTTATCATGCTGCCGAAGATACGGCTGTAAAAACGCCGCGGCCAGCTTTTTAATTTGTATTTAAAATCGGTAGGAAGAGGCGCATCATTATTGCTAAATGTACCGCCCGACAGAAGAGGTTTATTTACATCTTATGATTCTTCTGCACTGATGAATTTTAAAAAATTGAGAGACGAAAGCTTTGCCAATAATTTTTGTAAGGGAATCGTGGTTACTTCATCAAAAAGGGGCAAAACAAAAGAGCTTACCGACGGCAACAATAACAGCTTTTTTGGTGTAAAAGAGGCCGAGCCAATCAGCATCCAGTTTCCTCAATCAACCAGTATCAATTGCGTTGTACTAAGAGAATATCTGCTGCAAGGTCAAAGCATTGCGCAATGCCATGTTACTTTTTACGACGAAAACAACAATGCCTTGAAAACAATCAATGCTACAACCATCGGCAATAAACGCATTCTCACCTTTCCAACTGTGAGTGCAAAACGAATGGAGATAACGGTGGATAAAGAAGATGCCCCCGCTTCGTTAACGGAAGCAGAGGCATACAAAATTGATGATGCGCTGATAGAACAATAAACGGTTTTGATTTTTGACCGCAATGTGCTGCAAGATTTTCGTTGTGTAAACGCTTTCTATTTTACTTGCAGCTTGTAGCTAATAGCTCGAAGCTTCTTCTCTCGAGTTATCTCCAGCCGCCACGACGCCAATAGTAGCCGCGCGAACCATGTTCCCAACCTCCGGGTGCATACGTTCTGCCCCCATGCGGACGCGCCCAATAGCCGTTGCGGTACAGGTAACGACCGCCGCTCCAGTAATACTCACCGCCAATCCAAACATAGCCGGGACCCGGTGCCATAGGTTGTGCATAGGCCACTGGCGGCGGAGGCGACGATACATAATAACCGCCGTAACAACTGTATAGTGATGTTATTAATAAGGAGCAAACAACAGCATAAACAATCTTTTTCATAATGTCTTTATTTCATCAATGCTGAAACGTTTTGTTTAACGATTGGTTTAATAACCGCAGTTATAAAAAGAACATTTAACATTCATCGTATTTGTAGCTGCAAAGCACTTTCCTCAAAAAAATTATCTTCGCGGCATATACATTTGTTCAATGAAAAAAGGATGGCAGGTTGCCTTGTTTATTTTTCTCATTCTCTTAGCCGATCAGGTATTAAAAATTTATATCAAAACGCATTATTATTTGGGTGAAGAACACAATGTACTCGGTCGTTTTTTCCGCTTGCATTTTGTTGAAAATCCCGGTATGGCCTGGGGCTGGAAGTTTGGCGGCGACTGGGGTAAACTCATACTTACACTCTTTCGGTTGGTGGCAGTTATTCTTGGCATTTTTTATTTGCGCAGCATCATCCATAAAAAATATCATCCCGGCTTTATTATATGCGCGGCGCTCATTTTTGCAGGTGCTGCGGGCAACTTAATTGACAGCATGTTTTACGGTATGATTTTCAACAATAGCGATTTCTTTATACGCAATATTGCAGTACTGTTTCCGCGAGGCGGCGGCTATGCAGGCTTTCTTCATGGGCAGGTGGTTGACATGCTGTATTTCCCTTTGATAGACTCGCACTTCCCTTCCTGGATGCCCATTTGGGGTGGCGAAGAGTTTGAATTTTTTAGTCCTGTTTTTAATATTGCCGATGCTTCCATTTCGGTTGGTGTAATTGCCATTTTGTTATGGCAAAAAAGGTTCTTCCCAAAGAGAATACATCCATCAACAGGCAATCCAACGGTAATTTCCACGTCGCCCGATGGAACACAGATGACACGCATTTAATGCAGGGATGTCTGAAAATTTGGGCAAAAACAAAAGTTCCGAACCTTTAAAAGGTTCGGAACTTTTTACGAGCAGAAAATACAAAATACAGTTTTATGTACCAGGCTGTAGTAATTCTTGTTGATCGTCTGTTACAATCGAAGATTTGTTCTTTTTCTTTTTTTAAGTAAAAAGATAAAAGAATCAGTCTTATACGTTCTGAAAAGAATTGAGCTTGTAAGCGAGTGCTAATTCAACCGCTAAGACACAAAGGCGCTAAGAGTTTCTGCGAGAACTCATTCACCTCTTTTCTCTGCGGTTAAAATATGGACAAAAACAAACTTCGCGCCTCCGTGTCTTCGCGGTTAAAAAAATCAAATTCAATCATGTTGAAAACTACTATCAAACAACAATGGATTCAGTTGATTCATACTTTACAAGATGATATTTGCGCAGCTTTGGAAGCCTGCGATGGCGCTGCCTTTTTTAAAGAAGATTTCTGGCAAAGAGAAGAAGGCGGTGGTGGCAAAACAAGAGTCATTGCCAACGGAAATGTATGGGAAAAAGGCGGGGTGAATACATCGGTTGTGTTTGGAAATGTAACGCCGCAAATGCGTACTGCACTTACAATTGATGGCGACAAATGGTTTGCCTGCGGCCTGAGTTTAGTCATTCATCCCCGCAATCCGTTTGTGCCAACGGTTCACGCCAATTACCGCATGTTTGAATTGTATGATGAAGAAGGCAATGTGATTGACAGATGGTGGGGCGGCGGCACCGATTTAACTCCCTATTATTTGTTTGAAGAGGATGCAATACACTTTCATCAAACCTATAAAAATACCCTGGATGCGTTTGATAAAAATCTATATCCCCATTTTAAAAAACATTGCGACGATTACTTTGTAAACACGCATCGGAATAATGAACGGCGTGGCATCGGCGGCATTTTTTACGATTATAAAAAAGCTGATGCACAACACGATGCTGCCTTTTGGATGAACGTTGCGGAAGCCTGTGGTTATGCGTTTATGGACGCTTATTTGCCAATTGCAAATAAGCATAAAAACAAACCTTTTAGCGAATATCATAAGCGTTGGCAGGAGATAAGACGAGGGCGTTATGTTGAGTTTAATTTAGTGCATGACAGAGGCACTTTGTTTGGCTTAAAAACGGCTGGCAGAACAGAAAGCATTTTAATGAGCCTCCCGCCCACCGTGCGCTTTGAATACAATTACCAACCATCGCCTGGTAGTGAAGAAGATAAATTGCTGCAAGTTTGTTTGCACCCGAAAGAGTGGGCGAGTAAAGATTGAGTATTGAATATTGTTAATGGTTAATTGTGTTGCTTCTTATCCCTTGATTGCTGAATCTTTTTCTTGTGTCTTTCCAACTCCTATCTTTATTGTATGTCATACATCTTACTCATTGCCGGCATTGCATTGCTTATCATTCTCATTGCGTGGGCCCGTTTTAATGCGTTCATCGCTTTTCTTTTGGTGGCAATGTTTATTGGCTTGTTTGGCGGCTTGCCTGTGGCATCGGTTGTTACTTCCATACAAAAAGGTCTTGGTGATATTTTAAGCAGTTTGCTTATTATCATTGCATTGGGCGCCATGTTAGGTAAACTGGTTGCTGACAGCGGTGCAGCGTTGCGTATTTCTACAGGGTTAATCAATGCTTTTGGAAAACAGTACATTGTGTGGGCGTTGGTGCTTACTTGTTTCATTATTGGCATTCCGCTTTTTTATAACGTGGCATTTGTGCTGGCGGTTCCGTTGGTAATAACCATTGCTGCGCGATACAAAATTCCGGCTGTGTACATTGGTTTGCCCGCTTTATCTGCGCTATCGGTTACGCATGGCTATTTGCCGCCGCATCCTTCGCCCGTGGCATTGGTGCAGCAGTTAAAGGCCAACATGGGCGTGACGTTGTTGTATGGCGTTATCATTGCCATTCCTGCTATTATATTGGCAGGTCCGGTGTTTGCAACTACGCTCAAAAAATATAAAAACGAACCCTTGCAGGCATTTGCTTCTAAAGACATGGAAGAAAGCAAACTGCCTTCTCTTTCCATCAGCATCATGGCTTCTTTCTTGCCGGTTATTTTAATCAGTGTTAGCTCACTCATTTCTTATCTAACCTCATCACAAAATGGAATAGTCCGATTGATAAAAGCAATTGGCGACCCTGTGGTTGCCATGCTGATCAGCGTTTTGTTTGCCACCTTTACATTGGGCACCAGAAACGGAAAAAGGCTGAGTGCCGTAATGGCAACCATGGGAGAAGCGGTAAAAGATGTTGCTATGATTATCTGTATCATTGGGGGAGCCGGAGCTTTAAAACAAGTGCTAACCGATACCGGCATCAGTGCACAAATTGGGGCCGGTTTAAGTCATTTATCCATTCACCCATTGCTTCTTGCATGGAGCATCAGCGCAATCATTCGTGTGTGTGTAGGATCCGCAACTGTTGCGGGTTTAACAACGGCTGGCATTGTTGCACCAATGATTGCAACTACCGGCGTTAATGCCAACTTAATGGTGCTGGCAACCGGCGCCGGAAGCCTTATGTTTTCGCATGTGAATGATCCTGGCTTCTGGTTGTTTAAAGAGTATTTCAATTTATCGGTAAAAGACACCTTAAAAACATGGTCAATTATGGAAACCATTGTTTCAGTGGTTGGTTTGATTGGTGTGTTTGTGATTAATTTTTTTGTGTAAAACCAAAACGTTTTAAAAGATGGCTTAAACCACTAAAGCCCGAAGAATACAAAGAAGCACAAAAAGAATGAAAAGAAAACTTCGTGTAACTTCTTTTCTCCGTGTCTTCATGGTTCATATCTTTTATCCCTGCGAAGCAAAGTCGCTTTTTAAAACCGTTCCTTTTTCATTCACTTCTAATGTGTGCATAATGCCATGCTTCAACGCAAAGTTTTCTTTTGCATGACCAACCGGAAAACTATAACCAACCGGATAATTATACTCCTTCACTTTATCCGCAATCACTTCATACACCGATTGCCCGAATGAAATAGTAGTATCCTTCATGTCGGTAAAAGAGCCAACTAATAAGCCAGCCAATTCATCCAACCTGCCTGCTCTTTTCAGTTGCATCATCAGGCGGTCAATATTATAAATGTATTCGCCCACATCTTCAATAAACAAAATTCTTCCTTTTGTTTTTACGCTGCTTTTTGAGCCAATGAGATGCGCTATTAAACACAAATTTCCACCCACCAATTCGCCTGATGCCTTACCATTTTTATTGAGAGGATGCGCTGCGGAATGATAGTTATAATCCAATCCCAGCAAGGCTTTGCGTAATGACTGCACATATTCGTTTTCGCTGCCTCCATCGTTAAACGCTGCTGCCATTGGCGAATGCAAAGAAGCCATTTGATAATTTTGAAACAAGTGAGAATGCAGCATGGTAATATCGCTAAAACCAACCATCCATTTGGGATGTTTCATAAATGTTGCAAAATTGAGTTTATCAATGATCCGGCTCAAGCCATAACCACCTCTCGCGCAAAGAATGGCTTTGATGCTGGCATCATCCATCATCGTTTGTAAATCATTTAATCTCTCTTCATCTGTTCCTGAAAAATAATTGAACTGCGAGTGCAAAGTAGTTCCTTCTTTTACTCTAAAACCCCATTGCCGCAACGTTTGTAAACAAGTTTGCATCCTTTCATAAGGCATAAAACCCGATGGACAAACAACGCCAATAATATCACCCGATTGCAGGTAAGGAGGAAGAATGGTCATGCTACAATATTAAGGAATAAGTATTGGTGATATAAAGATGCCATTGTCTCTTAAGAATACATTGTGCCACAACAAAAAGAGGTTGTTTTGATACCAGCTTTTATTGCAACTGATTTATTGCGAAATAGTTGTTTAATAAATACCAAACGATATACTAAACTTATAAAAGTTGCTTACAACCCTGCTTTAAATTGTAGACCAGTCCATGATTGCACTATTCCTTTGTAATCATATCTCAATTCACCAAAAGCACTTTTGTTTTTGCTCATATTTTTTCAGGATGCTTCAAACAATTTTTATTTCACCTTTACTTTATGCAAAGCGAAGAAATAATTTCTATTACCAAAAAATGGATTGCAGATGTTGTTATCAGTTGCAACTTCTGCCCGTTTGCTGCACGCGAAGTGGAACGGAATTCTATTGAGTACAGAGTTGAAGAAAGCAACAACAAAGCCACCTGTATAGATGCGCTTCTGCAGGAATGCAATCGGCTTCAAACGGATAGAACTATTGAAACTACCTTTGTAATTTTGCCTAATGCCGTTCCCTTGTTTGACAGTTTCCTCAAATTGATTGCTTTGTCTGAAAAGCGATTACAACAAAACGGGTACGAAGGCATTTACCAGTTAGCCAGCTTTCATCCACTATATCGTTTCAGGGGTGCATCGGCAAACGATGCTGCAAATTATACCAACAGGTCGCCTTATCCGATGTTGCAATTGCTACGTGAAGAAAGTGTAGCGAAAGCAATTGACCATTACCCGGGCTCAGCTACCTCTATCCCGGTACGAAACATTGCGTTTGCGCGGAAGAAAGGTTTGGCTTATATGAAAGCATTAAGCCAACAGTTGGCAACACAAAATAAGGAATGATGAAGAAGGCAAACGAGTGATTTAATTTGAATAATTCTATATAGAGAAGGTTTGATAAAGATTACAATTTGAATGAGCACATTAGAAACGTGGACGATAGGGGGTAGAAGTAAATCAGGAGATTTGTTTATTGTATAGGAAAGTATAAAGGTTACGTTATGTAATGAAAAGCTTCATCTGACATCATCTTTGTTTTTGCTTCTTTTTGCGTCCTTGTATATGAAACAATGGTATAAATAGAAATGTCCAATCTGTTTCGGGTTGGACATTTCTAAAATTACATTTTTACTCTTTTACAAACATTTTCTTTTGTGTTGTTTGTCCTTTTACAACAAAGCAACAATATACTTTCTCGTAGTTTTGTTTGTAGCCTATTTTTTATACTGCACAGTGATGGAAGTAGCATCCTGGGTTTGAACTTCAAACATACTTTTTATAGCAGGCGATAAGGAATGCCACAACTGGCTGGTTTTTCCGTTGTACAACACATTGATGGTTGAGCCGGTGGCATTATAATTCATGTCAACAGACTTGACGCCTTGCAATGCCTGAATACTGTCTTGTGTGATCTCTAATTTGTCGTAATTAATGCCTGATATAGAAATGGTAATCGGGTTGAAACCGGCTAAAGAATCTTTTGTAACTGCTTGTTCCTGCGGCTTGTTTTTTTTGCCACCATGAATGCCAAACACAGTTCCTAAATTCTTTACGGCATTGGCTGTATTTGTTATTGCACCGGAAGTGCCATTAATGGTGTTTGAAGCGCTATTTAGAGAATTGTTTGTACTATCTAAATGACCACTGGTGTTAGCAATTTTTTTAGCAACGCTTTGTGCACTGAGGTTATTTATGCACAAAAACAAAAAGAGTATAAAGAGTAGATTTTTCATAACAGGAGGTTTTATTGTTGTTATAATGAAGAATTAAGGCGAATGAAATAGGTTTTTTCCTTTATAAATTTGATGAAGTGCTATCTGAAGGTTGGCAAAGAAAAAAGAATATTATTCTCTGCTGTTTTATTTTATAAATTTATAACAGCAAAATGCCAAATGTATATACCTGTTTACAGGTATATAAAATAGCAAAACCTTTACTTAACCTTGTTTGAATAGATACCCCGACTGTGAAAAGAATCAAACTGAATAAAAAGGATGATTGGCTTCAGCTACCTTTTATTTGGTTTGTTTTTATCACTTTTTATTTACTTTTTTATTCTGCTTACCTGAAGCAAGGAAATTTTATCTATCAGCGTCTTTATATTTACGAAACGGACAGGAAGTTACTTATAATCGGAAGATGATGGAATTGGTTTTGATATTGATAAAATAAATGAAGGAATTGGACTCAAAAATATAAAAAGACGCATTGAATTTTTAAAAGTAAATATTTTCATAGAAGGCAAAAAGAACGGTACCTATACTATTAAACAATTACCCCTATAACAATTATCACTATGCCAGCCAGCGAATCCTCTATAATAAAAATTATGATAGCCGACGATCATGGGCTTTTTGCAGAAGGTTTGGAACAAATACTCAACAATACACCTGGTTTCGAAATTATTGCGCGTGTAGATAATGGCAAATTGCTGATGCAAACGCTTAATAGGTTAACGCCGGATTTGATTTTATTGGATATTCACATGCCATTGATGGATGGTCTGGAAACGGCAACAGCCATTAAAAAACGGCTTCCTGATATAAAAATTATATTTATAAGCATGACTTACGACACTTCATATAAAACCTTTCTTCACAAGTACGATATTGATGGTTTTGTAAGTAAAACTGTAAACTTTTCATTACTAAAAGAAGCAATACAAAATGTGATTGCAGGTCACAAAATTGTTGTTCCGCCACTCCATTCAACCGAGCCTGATGAAGCACAACTCTCTTCAGAAAGTGAACACATGAGAGCATTTAAGTTAACCAGAACTGAAATTGAAATTATACAACTCATCACACATGGAGATTCCACAAAAATGATTGCTGCAAAACGAAATCTAAGCTATCTGACAGTTGAGACGCATAGAAAAAATATTTTCAGAAAATTGCACGTAAAAAATATGGCAGAAGTAGCTGCTTTTGCAGCAAAGCATAATCTTATAAAATAAAACAATGAATATTTCCTCTGCCGTTTGATAGGATGTTGATGTTGATAGAAAGAGTGGCAAAAACAAATGTATGTATCAGAATACATTTCACTAATCCGTAAAGAAACAGGAACATTTAACAACAATGTAAAGGAATAGAATTGATGTGAAATGCTTGTTTCAAAAATTATATTTTTGTTGCTGCCGCTGCATAACTAACGATAACGCATCCCTGTTATAAATCAAGGGCTTTGAGAGAAAGTAATGAGTCAATTCGCCAAACGATTGTGTTTTCTTCTTTTCCTTTTTGCATAGAAGGTGACGCCTGTTTTGGCACAAAATCTCATCATCAATGGTTCTATGAATAGTGCCAAAGGCGCTGATGTCGTTGCGCCTGGATGGTACAAGTATTCTAATTACGCCAATGCCAATACGCCCGATATTAACGATTCTGCGGGTGGTGTAAATACAACACAGGTTATGTATGGGCTGATGGAACACCAGTGTCTTCTCCGGATGGACGCACATGGCAAAACGTATTTACGGGAGAAAATTTTGCGCAGGATATAAAGAATATTACCACTGGAGACGTGTATTATTTTAAATACTACTATACTTCACAGGGTATTACTGCCGGGCCTCCTACGCCTGACATTGCCACGCCATTTCCTCCGTCCGTTACTTTTGTTGGTGCGAATGGATATGCAAATCCAGCAGCAGAAAAATTATTTCAATGGAACACTTATTTTGGAACAATTACCGCTACAGATACAGTTATTACCATCATCGCTTCTGCGGGTACAAACCAGGCTTATATGGCGTTTGATGGCTTTTTATCTTTCAAAAGTTCCGCCTCTTGGTATGATGATTTATTCGCAACCTTTACCCGATACTATATGCAATACCGGCAATGCTAATTTTACGGTACATGTGGTTGCGGGTGCTACGTTTCAGTGGCAGGTAAATGAAGGAGGAACCTGGCAAAACACTACCGATAACAACCAGTATTCCGGTCCAATGAGTGATAGTTTAAGCATTTCCAATACTGATGCTGGCATGAACAATTATCAATACCGATGCTATTTGAGCACGGCTTGTTGCAATGTGTATTCCGCGCCTGCAACGCTTGTTGTACTTCCTTATTTTACGCCTTCTGTAACGATTACTACCGCTTCCAACAACATTTGTAAACAAGATACGGCAACCTTTACGGCATGTGTTTCTACACCGCTTCAAAACACTTTTTTTCAATGGAAAAAACAGGATGTGGATGTAGGAAAAGACACTACCGTTTATAGCGATGGAAACATTAGCGACAGAGATGTTATCAGTTGTTTTCTTACAACGAACGAAGCCTGTGCTACGCCAGCTTCTGTTGTGAGCAACAAAATTGTAATGACGGTAGAAGCC